>NZ_JAPDKN010000002.1 GCF_026163565.1 Chryseobacterium sp. YIM B08800 | reverse complement strand
AAAAATTTTGATGTTAATTCCCACAGATTACTCAGATTTGCACAGATTTTAAGCATAAATTTAATTTTAATACATATTACTAAAACCCATTGTGCATTTTAAATTTTGTTTTTCGGAAATAAGTGAAACGGCTTTGTATATCTTATTCCAGTATTTTTTAAAATTCCTTGCCTATCCTTGCGTTTTTTAATCGCTAAGAAAGACAAAGTTCATTTAGATAGACCTCTTTTTTTTAAATAAACAAAGGCATTTGACTTCGTCGAATCTTCGATTTCATTTAACAAAGAAATACAATGTTTTAAATATCAAGTATTTAAAAACTTATTCAAAATACACAACGGGTATTACTAAAGTATTTAGGATAAACAATGGTATTTGTTGTTAAAAAATCTCCATCCCTTAAATCAATCTATTAAGTTTAAAATAAGATTTCTGCGAAAAAAAACAAACCGAATATTTTATCTTTGCAAAAGACACGCAACCCATGAGAGTTTACAATACCAAACATTTTCTGAAAATATTGGTCAGCTTACATAAAAGCGACACCATGAAAATCCTTTTTCCAACAATGATTTTGATGGCTGTTTATTCTTACGGAATCCAGTATCTGGAAATTGAATATCTGCATTTGACCTCAAAATCTAAAGTCAGCAATGTCGGGATGATTCATTCTTTATTGGGATTTGTTTTGTCTTTATTGTTGGTTTTCAGAACGAATACCGCTTACGACAGATGGTGGGAAGGAAGAAAACTTTGGGGAAAACTGGTAAATGACACGAGAAATTTTGCCGTAAAAATCAATATGATTCTTTCAAACGACAGAGATTCTGCAAACCAAATTGCACGTTACTTAAAATACTATCCACATTTTTTAGCTAAACATCTTTCTCAGGAGTCTACAAGATTGGCTCTTGATGAAGATTATTCTGAAATTGAAAAATCTTTAAAAAATCACGGACCTACAGATTTGGTGATTCTTCTGACGCACAAATTGCATCAATTAAAAAAGGAAGGAAAAATTTCTGATGTAGAAATGCTGTATTTAGATACGCAGATCTCAGGTTTTCTTGATGTTTGCGGAGGTTGTGAAAGAATTAAAAATACACCAATCCCCTATTCATACTCTTCATTTATAAAAAAGTTTATTATTTTATATGTTTTGGCTTTACCGATTGCTTACGTGATCAATCTTGGGCTATTTATGATCCCGCTGACGGTTTTTGTATATTATGTATTGATGAGTCTCGAATTAATTGCTGAAGAAATTGAGGATCCTTTCAATAATGATGAGAATGATATTCCGATGGAAACGATCGCTCAGAATATTGAAAAAAATGTGCATCAGATTATGGGTGCAAAAAAATAAAAATAATGGATCGTTTTTAAATCCGTTCATAAAGAAGAATTCGTAAATTGTAATAAGAAATAAAAATTATTTTGGTAAATAAATTAAAACTGGAAGAACTCAACAGAATTGATGTAGAAACTTTTAAAAAGGTTGAGAAAATTCCTTTGGTGGTGGTTTTAGATAATATAAGAAGCATGCACAATGTGGGTGCGACTTTTAGAACAGCAGATGCTTTTTTGGTTCAGAAAATTATTCTGTGTGGAATTACGCCACAACCGCCACATCGTGAAATTCATAAAGCAGCTTTAGGCGCAACAGAAAGTGTAGACTGGAGTTATGAAAATGATATTAATGTCACGATAAACGATTTAAAAAGTCAGGGGTTTGAAGTTGTAGGTATCGAGCAAACAACTAACAGTACGATGATTACTGATTTTAAAATCGATAACACTAAAAAATATGCAGTTATTTTAGGGAATGAAGTGGAAGGAATCAGCGACGAAGCTTTGCAGAATATTGATTCTTTTATTGAAATTCCACAGCTCGGAACAAAGCATTCTTTAAACGTAAGTGTATGCGGCGGAATCGTGATGTGGGAGTTTGCAAAAGCCCTAAAATAAAAAAACTGCGTCTGTCTAAAGACAGTGCAGTTTGAAATAAATCTAATAAAAAGTAAAAATGAAAGGCGACAAAGATACTTTATTTTTCTTTACGAACAAATTTTTGAATCCGTTTTTTTACTTTTTTGAAAAATAACTTAACTTTTAGAGAAAGGTTTCGTTTAAAATTTTATAAATTAGCACAATGTTTATCAAGGACTATATCTCAAAAGATTTTCCGTGTTTTCATCTGACTGACTCTATCGAATCAGCTAGAGAAACCCTAGAAGCATTTGGATATACGCATATTTTCATTAAAAAATCCCACCACTTTTACGGAGCCATCGCCAAAGACTTCCTTTATGAGGAAGAAGGTACTCTGAAAAATCTGGAACATCAGATCGAGCGGTTTGCGATTTTGGAAGACAATAATATCATGGATAGCATCCGATTGTTTTATACATTCAATGCCAACGTGATTCCTGTGATTAACAAAAATGAAAAATATCTGGGTTACATCTGTTGCGACGATGTTTTTCAAACCTTTTCAAAATACCCTCTGTTTTCAGAAACCGGCGCTATTCTTACGATAGAAACTCCGGCAAGGAAATATTCTATGACAGAAATTGCCAATATCGTCGAGAGCAACAACTCTAAATTTTACGGCGGATTTATCAGTTTTATGTCTGATGAAGTGATTCATATCACCATCAAAATCAGTAACGAAAATTTGGCTTCCATTGATGCAACGTTTGACCGTTATGATTACAGAATTGTAGAAAAATATTATTCTGATGAGAAAACAGATCTTTTCAAAGACCGTTTAGGTTTTTTACAAAAATTTATCGAAATATAATATGAAGGCAGCCATATATTCTCAGAAAAAAGATCTTGATACTTTTTTATATTTAAGCAAATTTATTTCTGAACTGGAAAGCAGAGGTGTAAAATCTGTTTTGTTTGACGAAATGGCTGAAGCGCTTCAGTTTTCTAAAATTTTTGAGACTTTTGGCAACAAACAAGATCTTATCGATAAAGAAGTTGATCTTTTCTTCACTTTCGGAGGTGATGGAACGATTGTAAACTCTTTAACTTTTATTGAAAATCTTGAAATCCCTGTTGTGGGGGTTAATACCGGAAGACTTGGATTTTTGGCAAGTTTCACCAAAGAAGAAGCCTTCAAAGAACTCGATTCTATTTTAAAAGGTGATGTAAAAACCAGCCGAAGATCTGTAATTGAAGTTGTTTCACCTAAGTCTGATGAGTTTTTTCCGTATGCTTTAAATGATGTAACAGTTTCCAGAAAAGAGACCACATCAATGGTAACGGTGGATTCTTATATTAATGATGAATTTTTAAATGTATTTTGGGGTGATGGTGTAATTGTTTCTACACCAACGGGTTCGACAGCTTATTCATTAAGTTGCGGCGGACCTATTATTTCTCCAAACAACGAAAATTTTGTTATTACACCGATTGCTCCACACAATTTAAATGTAAGACCTTTGGTTGTTAATGATAAAGTAGAAATTAAATTTAAAGTGGAAAGCAGAGTTCCGCAATATTCTCTTTCATTAGATTCAAGATTAATTCATATCGAAACCGATCAGGAAATTGTGATAAAAAAAGCAAGCTTCCAGCTATTATTGGTGCAGCCCAACAATTTAAGTTTCTACGAAACCATCCGTCAGAAGCTACTTTGGGGACGAGATAAAAGAAATTAGTAATTTCTTAAAATTGATTACCTTTACAAGAATTTTCAAAAAATATCCTAATATATTATAATAAAGTAAAACATGAGCAGAATTTTCCCGGCAGGAGTTGCCACAGGTCAGTTAGTTACAGATATTTTTCAATATGCTAAAGAAAACAAATTTGCATTACCTGCAGTGAACGTAATTGGTTCTAGCAACGTAAACGCAGTAATGGAAACTGCAGCAAAATTAAATTCACCTGTTATCATTCAGTTTTCTAACGGTGGAGCAGCTTTCAACGCTGGAAAAGGACTAAGCAATGACGCTCAGAAATCAGCTATTTTAGGTGGTATCGCAGGAGCTAGACATATTCATACCCTTGCTGAAGCTTACGGAGCAACAGTAATTTTACATACAGATCACGCTGCAAAAAAATTGTTGCCTTGGATCGATGGTTTGATGGATGCTAACGAAGAATTCTTCAAGCAGACCGGAAAATCTCTTTACTCTTCTCACATGCTTGATCTTTCTGAAGAATCTTTAGAAGAAAACCTTGAGATCTCTGCTCAATATTTCGAGAGAATGGCAAAAATGCAGATGACTTTAGAAGTTGAAATCGGGGTTACAGGAGGTGAAGAAGACGGTGTAGACAATTCTAGTGTAGACAACTCTTTATTGTACACTCAGCCAGAAGACATCGCTTACACTTACGAAAAACTGAAAGCAGTTTCTGACAACTTTACCATTGCAGCAGCTTTCGGAAACGTACACGGAGTTTACAAGCCAGGAAACGTTGTGCTTACTCCAAAAATCTTAGATAACTCTCAGAAATTTGTTCAGGAAAAATTCGGAACTGCAGAGAAGCCAATTAATTTTGTATTCCACGGTGGTTCAGGTTCATCTTTAGAAGAAATCAGAGAAGCTATTGATTACGGGGTAATTAAGATGAATATTGATACTGATCTTCAGTTCGCTTACTCAGAAGGAATCAGAGATTACATGATCAACAATGTAGAATATTTGAAAACTCAAATCGGAAACCCTGAAGGAGAAGAAAAGCCTAACAAAAAATACTATGACCCAAGAGTTTGGATCAGAAAAGGTGAAGAAACTTTCTCTAAGAGATTAGTTCAGGCATTTGAAGATTTAAATAACGTAAATACTTTAAAATAAAAATTGTATCAGTGTATTAATGTAAAATGTATTCATGATTTGAAAATTTTACATTAATACATTTTACTTTTATACATTAATACATACAAGATGGCATTCGACTGGTTTAAAAGAAAAGCACAAAATATTACCACTTCTACAGATGATAAAAAAGACGTACCAAAAGGTCTTTGGCATCAGACTCCATCAGGAAAAGTTGTGGAACACGATGAACTAAAGAAAAACAATTATGTTTCTCCTGAAGACGATTTTCATGTAAGAATAGGAAGTGCAGAGTTTTTTGACATCCTTTTTGACGAAGGAAAATTCACTGAGCTGGATGCGAATGTGGAAAGTATTGATATTCTTAACTTTAAAGATACCAAGTCATACACCGACCGTCTAAAAGAAGTAAAAGCAAAAACTAAGCTTACAGATTCTATCAGAAATGCTGTAGGAACCGTAAACGGAACTGAAATGGTAGTTTCTTGTATGGATTTTGCTTTCATTGGAGGATCTTTAGGTTCTGTAATGGGTGAAAAAATCAGAAGAGCAATTGATTACTGTATCGAAAAAAGACTTCCGTACATGATTATTTGTCAGTCTGGTGGAGCAAGAATGCAGGAAGCAACCTATTCTTTGATGCAGTTGGCAAAAGTTCAGGCTAAATTGGCCCAGCTTTCAGAAGCAGGACTTTTATACATCGCTTATCTTTGTGACCCAACTTTCGGTGGAATTACCGCTTCATTTGCAATGACTGCAGATATTATTATGGCAGAACCAAAAGCTTTGATAGGATTTGCAGGACCAAGAGTTATCCGTGAAACAATCGGTAGAGATTTACCTGAAGGTTTTCAGACTTCAGAATTCTTGCAGGAAAAAGGCTTTGTAGATTTTATTGTAAAAAGAACAGAAATTAAAGAAGTTGTTTCTAAAACAGTAAATCTTTTGGCTGTAAAAGCTTAAAATTTAAACTAAAAAACATATTATCTCTCTCAATTTGGGAGAGATTTTTATTTTTATGAGGACATTTAAAGTTATTTTAAATACCATCACATCAATGAGTTTAAAGAAAATCTTTAGACTCTTATCTGCAGTTTTGCCACACCCTCTTTTTTCGATTTTAAGTTTTTATGCAACGATAAAAGCCTTTTCTATCGCACAGAAGCTTTATCCTAAAACGGCATCCAAAAACGGTGAAGGAAACGCTTTCAGACATTCACTTTGGTGTTGCCTGATTATGATGTATTGCTGCAAAGTTTCATCTCCTGAAAAAGCATTAAACTTCTGTAAAAAAATTACAGATCTGCACGAAGAATTATTTCCGAACGAGCCTTTGGAAACCAAAATGGATCTCCACAACAATAAAATAGGCATGGATTATTTTATGGAACTTCTTCCGGGAATTCACCGTCAGTTTTTTGAGAAAAGCTTTTTTATTAAAGAATTACAAAAGAAAACAGCCAATGCCAAGATTTTAAAAAGTCTGGATGATGATTTTGAAGGAGAATTGGTGTATTTGGATGAAAATACCAATTGTTAGATTATACATTCTGCTTATCATTTCGTAGGAATCTAGATTCAAATCTTTAATTTATATCCTTAGATTTCTCCGGAATGACAAACATTGTTCAAATTTACTGGCATCATTAAAATTTATTTTCATCCTTTTTGTAATCTGAGTTTTTTTTAACTAAGTTTAAACAATTAATTTAATCAAATGGTTCTCAGCAGAATTTGGTCGGCTTTCATCATCATTGCCATTACTATTGCAAGTATAAAATACATCTCGTCAAGCCACTACAAAACCATTTTTAATGATATGGTTGTAGGAAAAGGCGGCGACACCGTACAAATTGCTACCCAAAACATCACTACACTCTCTCCTATTGTAAAAGATAGCCTGATGAAAAAAAATGATTTTGCCGACAGCAGAATCCATTATAAAGCAGATTCTCTGAAACAAAATGTACAGGTTTACCGAGTTCAGGAAGCAGATGGCGTCATTGGAACATCTGAAACTGCCGTTAAAATATGTCTTGGTTTAATAGGTATCATGACGCTCTTCATGGGTTTCATGAGTATCGCAGAAAAAGCTGGTGGAATCAATCTTTTAAGCCGATTAATACAGCCATTTTTCTCAAAATTATTTCCAGAAATACCCAAAAACCACCCTGCTTTCGGTCACATGCTGATGAACTTTAGCGCCAATCTTTTAGGTTTGGATAATGCCGCAACTCCTTTTGGTCTAAAAGCAATGGAAAGTTTACAGACTTTAAATCCAAATAAAGAGACAGCGAGCAATTCACAAATTATGTTTCTCTGTCTTCACGCAGGCGGAATGACATTGATTCCTGTTTCTATTATTGCAATCAGGGCTTCGATGGGTTCAAAAACACCGACTGATATTTTTCTTCCGTGTATGATCGCGACTTTTGCAGCAACTTTAGCGGCAATGATTATTGTTTCTGCTTATCAAAAAATAAATCTATTAAAACCTATTGTTCTTGCCTATGTTGGAGGAATTTCAGCTTTGATCGCGCTTTTGGTTGTCTATTTAGTTCAATTGAGCAAGAACGAGCTGGATGATTTCAGCAAAGTTTTAAGCAATGGTTTGATCTTATTTATTTTTATTGCCATTGTTCTCGGAGCCGTTTACAAAAAGATCAATGTTTTTGATGCTTTTATTGAAGGCGCAAAAGAAGGTTTCTGGACGTGTGTAAAGATCATTCCTTATTTGGTAGGAATGCTGATTGCTATTTCTTTATTAAGAACTTCAGGAGTTTTTGATGTTATTATTGATGGAATGAAATGGGTGGCAAATGTTGCAAATTTAGATGCCAGATTTGTCGATGGTCTTCCGACTGCATTAATCAAACCTTTGTCCGGTTCCGGAGCAAGAGGAATGATGGTTGATACGATGGCAACTTTTGGAGCTGACAGTTTCCAGGGTAAATTGGCAGCGGTTCTTCAGGGAAGCTCAGACACGACGTTTTACGTGATCGCAGTTTATTTTGGAGCAGTAGCCGTAAAGAATACGAGATATACAGTAATTGCCATGCTTTTGGCTGATTTGGTGGGTGTAATTACTGCAATTGGATTGGCATATTTGTTTTTCGCATAAATTCAAATCATAAATTTAAAATTATAATTAAACGATAATCAACTCGGAACTAAAAACCCGAAACTTTAAACTAAAAAAATGATTACAGATAAAGAATTCACATTAAGATTAATACGTCAGTTAACTCAAGCTTTAGAAAAACTGATTTTAGACAAACCAGAAGAAAGTTTAATGCAGAAAGAATTAGATTTCGATTCTTTAATGAAAGATATTTTTAAATTTGATTTTCAAGTTCTTTCCTCAAAATCTAAGGAAGAAATTATCGAGATTGTGAACGAAAGACAGGAAAGAGATCACAAAGATTATTACGAAATGCTTGGTAATCTTTTCTATTACAACGGAAAAGTAGAAAAGAATAATGAGTTTCTGGACAAAGCAAAAACCTTCTACGAACTCTATCTTAAAACCAGCGGAATTTTTGCACTTCCGATTATCAACAGAATTAACGAAATCGCGAAGAATTAATCTCCAAGAAATCACCGATAAAGATTAAATGATTAATTATATGACAAATAAAAAAAAGCACTTGAATAAAGTGCTTTTGTATTTTTAAAATGTAATGTTATAAGTTCCGGTGGATGAAACGCTGGCTTTTTCAGCTTTCACGTATTTTTTAACCCAAGCAACCGAAGTAGAAACTACACAAGGATCTGAAATTCCGCCTGATCTTCGTGCAGAAGAAATATTTCCGGCTTTATCTACGGTGTAAGCAATGGTAATCGATCCGCTCGCAGTACAATTATGACTTGGTTGCGCACCTCCTCTTCCCATTGTTCCTGGAATATATCCAATCAATCGACGGTCAATTCCTACTTTGCTGTCGCCATTTCCATCTCCGCCTAAAGGATCGCCATTATTACCTATTCCAGTTCCTGTACCTTGACTTCCGGCTTTTGTACCACGACCTCTAATTAGATTTCCGATGGCTGCAGTTCCTTTTCCGTCGCCATTTCCTGTTTTAGAATTGGCTGTTGTTGCAGAACTTTTTGCGCTTTTCGTAGTCGAACTTGCCGTTGATTTTTTATTGGTTTTTGAATCTTCTTTTTTCGGAGCGGTAACTTTGGTATTTGTTCCGGTAATTATTTTTTCTTTAACCTCAGTTTTCTTTGATTCAGGCTTTGGATCCGGAGTAATTACTGTTTTAGGTTCAGAAACAACATTTTCAACAGGCTCTGGAGCGGTTTCTATAGCTTCTGCAGCCAAACTCCCTTCTTGATTTGCAGGTTCTTCAACACCTGATCCATTTCTGTTATCTCCAAAGTTAACGAGCATTGTAGTAATCACCTCAGGTTCTTTTGCACGCTCAGTAGGTTTCATTTTATAGATGAAAACGAATAACAAAATAGCAGACCAAATCATGATAGAAAGTATTGCACTTTTTACCTTATCTCTGTTTTCCTCGTCTCTGTTTACAATATAGCTTCTCATTTTAAAATGATCTTTTCCGGTATTTTCGGAAGTACTATTTATCTTTAACCGTTGCAATGGCGATATTCAATTTATTTTTTTCAGCAATTTCCATTAAAAAAACAACATCTTTATGCATTGTGCTTTCATCTGCTCTTATGGTAAATGATTTTGCCGATTTACTCTGAAGGTCACTCAGGATCGTTTGTTCTACCAATTCTCTCGCTACAGGAATATCGTTTACAAAATACGATCCGTCTGGTTTTACACTTACCGTCATAGGATTCGGAATGTTGTTATCTACACTTCCTGTTTGTGGAAGTTTTACATCAATCGCACTCTGATTAGCCGCCGAAGAGGTAATCATAAAGAAAATCAACATTAGCAAGATAACGTCTGTCATTGCTGCTAAACTGAATTCCGGGTGCGCTTTATTTCTTCTCTGAATTTTCATCTGTTAGAATTTATAAAGGTTTATTGATAATATCTAAAAATTCTCCCGAAACATTCTGGCTTCTCAGAACAAATTTATCAATTCTTGTCAGCAAAATATTATAGAAAAAGTTGGCAGGAATGGCTACCGCCAAACCAACTGCAGTTTGTCCAAGAGCGGTATAAATACCTTCAGATAAAGTTTTCGGAGAGAAAGCGCCTTCAGCATGAGACAGATCAAAGAACGCAATAATCATCCCGATTACCGTTCCCAAAAGACCCAACATCGGTGCAATACTTGGTACAACTGCCAAAAGATTCAGGTTTTTTTCCATGTTGGCAACCTCAATTTGCGCCTGAGATTCCATTGCGCTAACAATATCAGAAACGGGTCTTCCCAATCTTGAAATTCCTTTTTCTAAAATTCTGGATTCCGGTGAATTCTGTGTTTTACAATAATCTGCTGCAGCTTCTATCTTTCCGTCTCTTATGAAATCTTCGATGTTATTCATAAAATTAGAATCCGTTTTTGAAGTCATTCTTTTAATAAAGAAAAATCTTTCAAAAAAAAGATAAACAGAGAAAACTCCTAATAACAAAACAGTTACCATCACTATTTTAGCGAAAGCACCACCATGAAAAAGGATATTCCAAAAAGAAAATTCAAGCTTTTCTACCGGTACAGCAGGTACAGCGACCTGTGCAAATAAAATCTGAGTAAGTTCCGTTAACAGCATTAATTGATTATTTTTATAATGATTTTAAACGACAAAAATAATGGAATATTATTAATCCTTATCTTAAAATAAGCTTAAAAAACACATCCCAAAGCTAATAATGTCTTAAAAAAGCAAATTTCTTTCCAAAAGAGTATTTGAAAAGAAATTTGTAGTTTATATTTTGGCAGCGATTAGTCTTCGTCTACCTCTATTTCGTCTTGTTTAAATTCGCATTTCAGCCTGAAAGGAATCGGAGTATCAGAACCTGTGTAAAAATCATCAATGTTTCCTTTCCAGATTACCTGAAGCTCATTTTCTTCGTTTTTCTCAAAACAAAGTTCGTTATCGTAGATGAAGGCATCTTCATCATCAAACAAATTGACTTCGGTATAAACCTCATCGTCAGAATCGTTGATTTCGAATGTTTTTCCTTCAATTTCGGCAGAATCTATTGGAAATTCAATTATTTCCAGCGAAAGCTGAGGAAAGTTGTACTGCAGAGAATCGTCGTCTACATGATCCAAACCGTCGTCGGTAATGACCTCTACTTCCAGAAAGTGTTTTTGATTACTATAAACAGCCTTGCAATAAGTGCTTCTTATATTGTATTTTAGTGTTTCGTCCGGATGGTAAATTTTTAAAATCCCTTTCATTATTTCTTAAAAAAGAGCTGTAATACTATGATTGTTAAATGCTTTAGGCAAAGATAAAAAATTGTACGAATCTGAAAAATGTTTTGAAAATTATTTTTATTAAAATCTACATTTAAAACAAATTTGATGTACAATATTGGTTATTTTTGTTATTTATTCGTTTGAATAAAATGCTGAAACAAAATTTTGTAACAACCATTGTATTTCATCTTACAAATAAAAAGTAAAGATTATCTATGAAAAATATTTTATTTAAAACCATAATCGGTCTCGGCTTGGCGGTGAGCATCTCATCTTGCAAAAAATCAGATTCACCATTAACGAAAGTTACGCCAACCAATATAGATTCTATTGCGTCTAATTATTATGAGCAATATCTGAAGCTTTATCCTTTAGAAGCCACTTCACAAGGAGACTTGAGGTACAACGACCAGCTTCCGATCAATATTGATAAAGATTTTATTTTGGGAGAAATTGCTTTTTATAACTCCATCCAAAAACAGCTTGAAAATGTAGATTACAAAAGCCTTTCAGATGAAGACAAAGTGGTTTATGATGTTTTAGATTATACTTTAAAAGATAAAATTGAAGCTTACGCTTATCATCCTGAATATATTCCTTTCAGCCAGTTTACAGGCTTACCATTAAACTTTCCTTTGTATGGAAGCGGACAAGGAAGTCAGCCTTTCAACACAGAAAAAGATTATGAAGACTGGTTAAAAAGAATGGAAAAATTCCCGGAGTGGATGAATGCTGCTGCAGATAATTTCCGTGAAGGAATAAACAACAAATTCGTTCTCCCAAGAAAATTAGTGGTAAAAATGATTCCCCAAATGAAAGCTGAAGAAATCATCACACCAGATTTTGAAAAGAATATTTTCTACGGACCTATAAAAAATTTTCCAAAGAGCTTCAGCAAAGAACAAAAAGAAAAACTTACCAAACTGTATAAAGAGGCGATTACAAAAAATATCATTCCAGCGTATACAAAAATGGGCGAGTTTTTAGAAAAAGAATATTTGCCTAAATCCAGAGAAACAGACGGTTACAACAGCCTTCCTAAAGGAGACAATATTTACAGATATTATGCTAAAAGCTGGACAACAACCAACAAAACACCTGAAGAAATCAATAAAATTGGTCTACAGCAAGTTGCCATGTTACGTGGTGAAATGGAAAAGGTAAAACAACAAGTTGGTTTCAAAGGAACGCTTGAGGAATTTATCAATTCTGTAAAAACAGATCCTAAAGCAATGCCTTACAAAACCTCAAAAGAAGTTTTGGATGGTTTCAACGGGATTTTAGCTAAAATAACTCCAAAGCTAAAAACAATGTTCAGCGTAACGCCAAAGACTAAATTTGAAATCAGACAGACCGAAAAATTCAGAGAAGCAAGCGCAAGCGCAGAATACATCCAGGGAACTCCCGATGGAAAAAGACCAGGAATTTTCTATATGCCACTTCCTGATCCGTCAAAATTCAACGTTACTTCAGGAATGGAATCTCTTTTCTTACACGAAGCGATTCCGGGACATCATTATCAGGTTTCTCTGCAACAAGAAAATACAAAACTTCCAAAATTCATGAGATTCGGCTGGTTTGGAGCTTATGGTGAAGGTTGGGCGCATTATTGCGAAACTTTAGGTCCGGAATTCGGGTTGTACACAGATCCTTACCAAAAAATGGGTTATTTGAGCGATCAGATGCTTCGTGCAGTACGTTTGGTCGTTGACACCGGAATTCATACCGGAAAAATGACAAGAGAAGACGCTATTACTTATTTCCTAAGCAATATTGCCTATGATGAAGCTGGCGCAACTGCAGAAGTTGAAAGATATATGGCAATGCCCGGACAAGCTTTAGGTTACAAAATTGGGTCTTTAAGAATCAGAGAACTGAGAGAAAAATACCAGAAAGAATTGGGCGATAAATTTAATCTGGCAAAATTCCATGATGAAGTTTTGAGCCAGGGTTGTCTTCCTTTGGATGTTTTAAACAGAAAAATGAAGCTTTGGGCGACGAAGCAGAAGTAAGTTTAACCTAAAATTACAGAGAAAATTTTCTCATTAAATTATAGAAGCCACGAATTAATTTTTCGTGGCTTTTTTGTTTTAGATTTGTTTAAACAAAATCATGAAACGAACTTTATATTTTATATTCATTTTAATTTTCTGTTTATCAATTGTAAGCTGCAAAAAAGAGAAGAAAGCCGAACAGTCTTTTGAAAAATTTGTCATTGATAAAAATCTTCCACAAAATGACACTATTAAATTGTTATCAAAATATCCTGAACTGAAACTTTATAAAAAGGAAAAATTAGAAAGTAAAACTAGAACGGCTTATATTATTCAGACCACAGTTTTATTTCAAACCGATAAATATAAATGCAACGCTGTTTCAAAAAATGACACCTTGGAGATTTTACTTAATAACAATAATGGCCTTTATGGAAATGGAGTTTTAATCAAAGTATTTGATGATCATTTTTTCATTAAAGATATTGACCCTAAAACCTTACATGGCGAAATAAAATTTATGAAGACGAAACCTGTTTATCAAAAATTAGTGCTTAATAACAATAGTTTTCAGAAAAACGACACTGTTTATGGTTTTATAGATTATAATACAAAAGTAGAAAATTTCACAAAAGATTTCATAGGATATTTTAGAGCTTTAGTAAAATAAAATTACTCGGAATATTGATTTTTCTTAATTTTGATTTGTTAGTTAACTACCCCGTCTTTTTGTTTCACAAAAATCCACCCCTTCAAGGAAGGAGAATTTAATAAAACTAAAATTATGACAGAAAGTATAAAATCATTATTCACAAGAGATTTAAATCAATTAAAAAAAGAAATAGAAGCCTATCAAAACGAAGAAAACATCTGGAAAATTGATAAAAACATTCTCAATTCTGCAGGAAATTTAGCGCTTCATTTGGTTGGAAATATCAATCATTTTATTGGATCAATATTGGGAAATTCAGGGTATGTAAGAAACAGAGAGCTTGAATTTTCATTAAAGAATGTTCCGAGAACGGAATTGATTGAGAAAATTGAAAAAACCATTGAGGTGATACATTCTTCACTTGATAAAGTTTCTGAGGAAGATCTAAAAAAAGAATATCCTATTGAAGCTTTAGGCTATAAAATGACTACAGAATATTTTCTGATTCATTTGTTTGGGCATTTGGGTTATCATTTGGGGCAGATCAACTATCATAGGAGGTTGTTGGATGTTGAGTGATTTTTTAAAAACTATTTATTATTTAACCACCCCGTCAAAAATTCTTGCGAATTTTCGCCACCCCTCCAATGGAGGGGAATTTTGCGGCTGTTATATTATTTATCTTTTTCTTCGAACAACATTTTTGTAATAAAATCTTTCTCGCCTTTTCCTCTTGCCGGAGAATATTCTCGGCCATAGAAAATAATCTGTAAGTGAAGTTTATTCCAAAACTCTTCTTTCCATAATTTTTTTGCATCTTTCTCAGTTTCTACGACATTTTTTCCGGAAGTGAGCTTCCATTGCGTCATCAGTCTGTGAATGTGCGTATCGACGGGAAAAGCAGGAAATCCAAAGCCCTGACTCATCACTACAGAAGCTGTTTTGTGCCCCACTCCTGCCAATTCTTCAAGTTCTTCATACGTTTGAGGGACAATCCCGTTATGTTTTTCCAAAAGTTGCTCTGCCATTTTTTTCAGATTCTTAGCTTTTGTATTAGAAAGTCCGATTTCTTTGATGAGTTCTTTAATTTCAAAATCCTCCAGTTTAGCCATTCTTTGCGGTGTTCCTGCTACAGCGAAAAGTTCGGGAGTTACCTCATTTACCTTCTTATCAGTAGTTTGTGCAGAAAGGGCAACAGCAACCATTAGAGTATAAACATCTGTATGATCTAAAAAAATAGGAACAACAGGATATAACTTTTCTAATTCTTCCTGAACGAGTGCGGCTCTTTGCTTTTTTGTCATTTAACCATTAAATTTGAACAAAAATAAATCATTATGCTGAAAGTTGGAGACCAATTACCACAATTTGAAGGAATAAATCAGGACGGAGAAACAATTAATTCTGAAAAGTTACTCGGAAAAAAATTAGTTATTTTCTTTTATCCGCAGGCGAACACTCCAACCTGTACTGTAGAAGCGTGCAATTTGAGCGATAATTATTCGCAATTGGAAAAAGCAGGATTTCAGCTTTTAGGGATCAGCGGAGATACTGTAAAAAAGCAAAAGAACTTTCACAGCAAATTTGCCTTTCCTTATGATTTGATTGCCGACGAAAATCGTGATATCATCGAGAAATTCGGGGTTTGGCAGGAGAAAAAAACTTTTGGTAAAACTTATATGGGAATAGTGAGAACTACTTTTATTTTCGATGAAAAAGGAATTTGCACGAGAGTTATTGAAAAGGTGACTTCTAAAACGGCCGCAGCACAGATTTTAGAATAAATTTAAACACAGATTTTCACGAATGTTTTCACTAATTTCATAAATATTTTGTGTTTTTTCCTGAAAACATTTGTGATTTTAGTATTTCGTTATTCTGTTTCGTAATACATCAACTCTTCATCTTCATTGGGAAGCGTTACATATTTTTGGAATTTTAAACCTAATCTTTCGATTAATTTTTGAGAAGAAAAATTGTCTTTTGAGGTAATGGCAGAAATTTTATTTAAGCCAAAATTATCCATACCGACAGATTTTATTTTTTGAGAGGCTTCAAACATTAAACCTTTACCTTCAAATTTTTCAAGGACAGAAAACCCGATATCTGCAACGTCTAAACCTTCTCTTTCGAAAATTCCCACACTTCCGATTTTCTGATTTCCTTCTTTTAAAACAAGAATATAATTTCCGAAACCAAGCTTTTCAATTTGTGGTAAAAACTTGGATTTAATGTAATTTTCGGCATCAGAAAGAGAATTGATGTGCTTATTTCCAATAAACTTTATAAAATTAGGCATATTATAAAGCTGAAAAATAATATCAGCATCATCTACAGAAACAGGTCGAATTAAAAGCCTTTCTGTTTCGTAGAAATTATTTTCTTTTTTTGGCGGGTTGTTTTTTTGGGTCATCTTTAGGTTCTTCTTTCTTTTCTATTTTTAAAAGACGTGGATTATTTGTACAGTTTTTAGTATAAACCTCGATGTATGTTCCGTTATCTTTAATATTCGAAACTACACCAGTAGATTTATTAACCGTTAATGTAAAATGTGTTTTCTGATAAGGACACTCTTTTGAGGTAATTTTCCCAAGATCTAAGTAATAATTTGTAGCATCTGTATAATAATTGGCAGCAACATCCACAAATTGCTCATCGATTAAATAACCATCTAAAACAGCAGACAATGCAGCTTCTTCGGCGTTATCAACCTTTCCGATAAACTCTTTTAATTCCTTTAGATCTGTTAAATAACTTATTTTGCCTCCTACAGAAGAAACAATATAATAAAAACTTTCTTCACCCGGTCTGAAATTAAATCCAACAAATTGAGGAAGATAATCCTGCTTAGTTCCCGAGACTTTTACTTCCCTATTTTTGCCATATTTGTTATTAACCAATACCCAAAAATCAACTTTGCTATTGGGAACAATTTTTCCCAAAACGGTATCAATATTTGAGAATTTTTTCTTTTCCTGAGAAAAAACAGAGATTCCCAAAAAGAAAAAAAGAAAAGTAAGTGTTGTAATTTTTTTCATAGTTTGAAATACGGACAGAAACTATGCCAATATTTACATAAATTTCTCTCCTTTTTTAAGGCTTTTTAAATCTAAAACGTATTCTTTAATCTGCTGATCATGCTCTCTTGGGCAGATTAAAAGTACTTTATCTGTATCTACAACGATAAAATCTTTTAAACCGTCTATCACAACTGCCTTATTATTTTTCACATGAATAATATTTCCTGTAGAATCGTAAGTAAGCGCTGTTTTGATATTGACTGCATTTTCATTTTCGTCTCTGTCGCTGTTTTCGAAAACCGAAGTCCAGGTTCCGAGATCGCTCCAGCCTAAATCAGCTGGAATTACATATACATTTTTAGCTTTTTCTAAAATCCCGTTATCGATTGATATTTTTTGAATTTTAGGATAAATAAGTTCTATACAGCTTACCTCAGCTTCGGCATTGTATTCGCAAGCCATAAACTGCTGAGTCATATCCGGAAGAAACATATCAAAAGCTTTATGAATAGATTTTACATTCCAGATAAAAATTCCTGCATTCCAAAGGAAATCTCCGCTTTCAAGGAAACTTTTGGCAATTTCAAGAATAGGTTTTTCCGTAAAAGTTTTAACTTTATAATAGTCTGAATCTTTTTTCTCTACAAATTGGATATATCCGTAACCTGTATCTGGTCTTGTTGGTGTAATTCCTAAAGTCACCAAGTAATCATGAGTAGAAGCAATACTGAAAGCCAATTCTACTTTCTCTAAAAAAACGTCTTCTTTTAAGATTAAATGATCTGCAGGAAGCACAATCATTGTAGCATCAGGATTAATTTCAGCAATTTTATTTGCCATATAAAGATTACACGCAGCCGTATTTTTCATCAAAGGTTCGCCCACTACATTATCCTCAGGAATTTCTGGTAATTGCTGATGAGAAAGCGCTACATACTCTTTGTTGGTAATTACAAATATGTTTTCTTTAGGAATAACCTTACTGATTCTGTCATAAGTCTGCTGAATCATGGTACGACCCGTTCCTAAAATATCCTGAAATTGTTTGGGAAATTTCTGTGTGCTCAGAGGCCAGAATCTACTACCGATTCCTCCCGCCATAATCACACAGTATTTATCTGATTTTGACATATTTAACTGCATTTTTTAACTCTCGCCAAAGGTTTGAAAGCATACTTTCTTCCTGTAGCCAGATTCATACAAAGATAGTTTTTTTTAATCAGACCCTCCAATAAATACTTTTGTTCCCTATAGATGAAGTTTTCGCCCTTTTTAAGCTTCTCAATAAAAACCTCATCATCATTCTGATTATCAATATGAAAATATTTTACAAGATCCGGGCTCGCCATAAAATTTGCTTTTGGAGACCGTGAAAACTTAGTCATAATCGGCTTCAGATCTTCATCGTAAACATCCACGCTTTCCAAAAGCATTTCTCTGAAAGTATGTTTCCATTCGTTCCCGTGTGGAGCAATTCTTCTTCCGAATTTTTCGAAGGCAATAAGATGCGCCAATTCGTGGGTTAATACGAAAAAGAAAAGCTGAGGAACTAATGTAGAATTGATGGTAATTTCGTGCGAATTATCCCTCAACTTACGATAGTCTCCAAGTTTTGAATTTCGATTTTTAGTAACTTTTATGTGAATATAATAATCTGAAAACCATTTCTGTAAATACGAAAGTGTATTTTGAGGCAAATATTTTTCTAAAGACTGAATAGACATTTTACAAAGTTAGCGGAATACCTGAATAGAAATTCAATAGTTTAAGACTGAAAAGATAATTAAATTTCGCTTGTTGAACCGAGCCTTGCGCATTGGCAAAATTGTTTCGGGCAATATTTAAATCATAAATTGTGGTACGACCCGCTGCATAACTTTTATCTGCAAATTCCATAGCCAATTTTGTGCTTTTTTCGGCCTCTACTGCTGCAAGATACACTTCATAATTAGCATCTGCGTCAAACTGAGCTTGCTGAACACTTTGCCTTACAGTTTGTTTTTGCTGTTCTAAAGTAGTTTTAGCAATATTTTCATTAATTTTTGACTGCTCTACCTGAAGTTTGGTAATTCCTTTATTGAAAATAGGAATATTTAAACTGATCCCACCTTGCTGCCCAAAGTTATCTTTGTACTGCTGGAAAAAACCAGGCTCTTTGGTGGCATTTCCAAATTGGTCATACCCTGCATTATCTGTATTCAATAAATTCCTATAAAAAGTTCCAACCCCTACACTCGCAGTAAGCGTAGGCCAAAATGCTGTTTTAGTAACTTCTGTTTGAGCTTCTGCAGATTTTATTCTGCTTTGTGCTGCTTTTATTTGGGGTTGATTTTCGTAGGCTAAATTTAAAACATCATCTACAGAAAATAATTGAGGAGTTAATTTATCATCAACTTCCACATCTTCCACATCAAAATCTTTGTAGTCTTTTAACTGAAGCAATTGTGCCAAAGCAAACAGACTTCTTCCTACATTGATTTCGGCTGTCTTTAAATTTTGTTTTTCTCTTGCCCAAGCTGCTTCTGCTTCTGCAACAATTGTTTGAGCCGTTGTACCTACTTCTGTAGTTATTTTTGCTCTATCAAATTGTTTTTTTGCATTGTCTACCGCGCTTTGAGAAATTTTCACAATCTCTTTGTTGAGCAAGGTTGTTAAGTATTGCTGAGCAATCTGAAGCGAAATATCATTTTTAATGGTTTCAATATCATATTGACTTGCCTCTACATCAAACTGAGATTTCCTGATTGTTTTTTCAAGCCTTCCATTATTGTAAATTAAAATATCAGCTCCAATGTTTGCCGAATTACTGAATTGATCGTTTCGAATACTTGTGGTTCCTAAAGAAGCCTGCCCGAAACTGACATTATTTCCCATGCTCGCATTTACCGAAGGAAGGTAATTTCTCTGGGCAATTTTAAGATTAGAATCCTGAATCTGTTTTGAATATTCATTCTGAATCACCTGAAGATTGTGCTTTACTGCGTAGTCTACACATTCACGCAAAGACCATTTCTGCTGAGCATTTAATCCTATAAAGGCTAATCCCAAAACAACCGTCAAAACTTTTTTCATAAGGAAATATTTAATTTTTTTTCAAATGGAACCGTTATTTTCAATTTATTTTTTCGGTGAAAAAGCTTCCAAATAACGATTTCAAATTGGCTTTATTCAAATTAGACGTAAAGATTGCAAAAAAGTTACAGATTTAGAAAATTATTGTTTCATTTTAATGAAAGTTTTGAGAATTTTGCACCATGACAAACGCACAATATCAGGAAGCTGTAGAATGGCTTTTCGTTCAGGCGCCAAACTATCAGATAGATGGACAAAAAGCATACAAACCAGGACTTGGAAATATTACAAGGCTCTGCGCTTTTTTTGATAATCCGCAAGACAAAATAAAATGCATTCACATTGGAGGAACCAACGGAAAAGGATCTACCAGCAATATGCTTTCCTCGGTTCTTCAGGAGGCGGGTTACAAAACAGGATTATATAACTCTCCACATCTTATTGATTTCACAGAAAGAATTAAAGTTAATGGTAAAAATTGCGATAAAGAGTTTGTCTATAATTTTATTTTAAAATTAAAAAAGCTTCCTGAAGATATCCTGCCCTCTTTTTTTGAGTTTACCACAATTATGGCGTTTGAATATTTTGCTCAACAAAATGTAGACTTTGCCATTATTGAAGTCGGTTTAGGTGGAAGATTAGATTCAACCAATATTATTCAGCCTTTGGTTGCAGCGATTACGAATGTTCAACTCGATCATCAGAATATCTTAGGAAATACCATTGAAGAAATTGCTTTCGAAAAAGCAGGAATTATAAAAACAGATACGCCGATTATTTTCGGAGATGATAATGAAATCGTAAAAAACATTATTAAAGACAAAGCAACTAAAGAAAACGCACCATTTATTGATGCTACTGTTTTAAAAACTGAGCTAAAATCAGATTTGAAAGGAAATTATCAAAATAAAAACATTAAAGTTGTTTTAAGCTTAGTTGAAGAATTAAGAAAATTAAATTACAGTATTTCGGATAAAAATATCAAGAACGGACTTTTAAACGTTCATCAAAACACCGGATTTATCGGTCGTTGGTTTGAATTTTCTCAAAACCCTTTGACGATTTGCGACACTGCGCACAATCAGGCTGGCTTAGAATCGGTTTTTGAGCAATTAAATTCTATTGAAAAGCACAAGCACGTTGTTTTAGGTTTTGTCAATGACAAAAAAATAGATGATGTAATGGGCTTACTTCCTGAAAATTCTAAGTTTTATTTTGCAAAACCATCCATCAACAGAGGAAGATATCCTAAAGACTATGAAGATTTATTAAAAAAATCAAAAATAAATTATAAAATTTTCGATTCAGTACAAGAAGCGTATCTTTCTGCAAAACAAGAATGTACAAATGAAGAAATGATTTTTATTGGCGGAAGCAACTTTGTAGTTGGAGATTTTTTAGAAAAAAATTTGGAGATTTGCGAATAAGTCGTATATTTGCACCACTCTAAACAACGGCAACGTTGAAGAGGGCGATTAGCTCAGTTGGTTCAGAGCATCTGGTTTACACCCAGAGGGTCGGGGGTTCGAATCCCTCATCGCCCACAAAAAGGAACGAAACCTTTCAAAAAAATCGGGTTCTTAGCTCAGTTGGTTCAGAGCATCTGGTTTACACCCAGAGGGTCGGGGGTTCGAATCCCTCAGGACCCACAGAAATCTCTCTTTTTTAAGGGAGATTTTTTTGTTTTTATATTATTTCATTTTTTTCAGCAATAAAGCTAATTTGTAAATATCCAAGTATTTTATTTTTGGATTCTCCGACAATAGATTTTTGAGAATCATCTTTTTAAGAAGCTTTTCATACAAAAAGATAAGAGTTTTGCCAAAACCAGCATTTCTTATGTTTCTAGCCACACGAAAGACTTTAATATCTTTAATGTATTTTTCATTTTCTACATCTTGAGAAAGCTGAAATAATGAACTGATTGCTGTTTCTGTCTTAACTAAGAAAGTTTCATTAGAAGTATCATCAATATGTATTACTGGATTATTTATTGCAGAAAATTTTACATGAGCCAGCTCCATTTTTTTTGCGAATACATAATCTTCATAACCATAATGAGCCAAAGTCTCATCAAAAGAAAACTTCCTAAAGGTTTCTCTCTGAATAATAAAATTTACGGTTTTAAAAACAGAAAAATCTAATGTTCGATCACCCGAAAAAATTTCTCTTTCTACAGAATATCTATTTCGTAAGGTTTTTGAGTAAGAATGATCAATTTTGAAATTGCCATAAATAACCTTAACTTCCCTATCCTGCTTTATTTCTTGTAAATAGTTTTTAAGGAAATCAGTGTCATCGATTTTAACATCACAATCTAAAAAAAGCAGATAATCTCCTTCTGTATGCTTTAAAAATAAATTTCTGATTTTAGATCTCCCGATATTCTTTTCAAGGAAAATAAACTGGTTTGCATAAGTCGAAGCTTCTTTATAAATCTCACTGAAGCTGTCGTCTGAAGCATCATCAATAAGAATAATTTCGGCATCAATTTGATTAATTTGAATTTCTGCTCTAAGAGCAATAACCAGATTTTTTACATCAAAATTATAAACCGGAATGCAAACAGAAATCTTCATTCTGTTAAATTTTTTCTATAATCTGTTGTACGTTGATTTCTTCCAAACATGCCCAATCACCACGGTAACATTCTTTATCACCAAAAACCGAACAAGGCCTACAGGTAAGATCATTAATCTGAACCACGTCATTCTCGCTTTGTCCGAAACCTAAAAATCCGGCATAAGGATGAGTTGCTCCCCAAATTGAAACACAACGAGTCCCAACAATACTGGATAAATGCATATTAGCTGAATCCATCGAAATCATTACTTCAAGTTGAGAAATTCTGTTCAATTCTTCTGAAAGATCCAGTTTACCTGCCAAACTTTCCGTATTTGGAATTTGTCTTTCCCAATTTTCGAGAGTTTCTGTTTCTTTTTTTCCGCCTCCAAAAAAGTAAACTTTATGTTTTTCTGCTAAAATTTTTACGAGTTCAAAAGACTTCTCTAAAGGAAGCATTTTTCCTTTATGTTGAGCAAATGGTGCAAAACCAATTCCTGATTTTTGATTGGATTTTGGTCTTAACTGATGCGAAAGTTCAACTTTAAAACCCATATCCCGAAAAACATCTGCATAACGTTCTACCGTTCTTTTCAGCTGAGTTTTATCTAAATTCCAAACATTGGTTAGGTTTTCTTTTTCCTCTTTTCCTTTGTTAATTTTAAAAACCCTTAAACCTTTTCTCACATAAAGTTTATCTAAGATTTTAGACCGGATAACATCATGTAAATCAGCAATATAATCTGGATGATATAATTTTAATAATTCTTTACCCAGCCTTCTTATTCCGAGAAAGCCTTTATAATCATCAAGGTCAATCCCATGAAAGATAACATTCGGAATATCAGCAAATAAGCTCTCAAAATTATTTCGTGAAACCATCACAATTTCAACTTCAGGATTTTGTTCTAAAAACTCCCGAAAAACTGGTACTGTCATAGCGACATCACCAAAAGCGGAAAAACGGTATGCTAAAATTCTGGTCACAACTAAGATTTCAGTTGGTATGCGACTGCATAAAATTTAATTTGCTTGGTCATCGCCATCAATCCGTTGGCTCTTGAAGGAGACAAAAATTCCTGCAATCCAATTTCAGAAATAAATTCAAAATCAGAATCAAGAATTTCCTGAGTAGAATGACCGCTGTAAATGCTTACCAGCAAAGAAACGATTCCTTTTGGAAGAATTCCGTCAGAATCTGCATTGAAAAATAGTTTTCCATCTTTAAATTCAGCATCAATCCACACCTTGCTTTGGCAACCTTTGATTAAGTTTTCATCGGTTTTCTTGTCATCCGGAAGACCTTTCAGTTCTTTACCCAAATCTATGATGTATTCATATTTCTGTTCCCAGTCTTCAAGAAATGCAAATTCGTCGATTATTTCCTGCTGTTTTTCTTTAATGGTCATTTCTATACTTTCTTTCCGCAAAGATAATTAATTTAAAAAAGATAATTTAAAACTGATTTTATCTGAAAATGAATTATACTTTTTGATTTTAAACGCAAGTTTAGACAAATATTTTTCTCAACAATTTATGATAAACAAAGGCGCTTCGCTTATTTTCGAAATACTATTTTGTTTTACATTGATAAGTGAAACGGCTTGGTTTAACTTTAAAAACGAGATATTTTTATTGAAACTTTGTTTGACTTTGCGATAAAAAATAAAATCAAAAAGATGCTTTTTCAAAAACTTCCAATAATTTCACTTCTTCATTTTCCCAACAAAGAATTTCGGAAGCTTTTTTCAGTTCAGATTGATAGTTTTTTCTTCCTTTATCTAAAACTAAATGTATTGCTGCAGCTATATTTTCGGGTTGATGATTTTTGATAATTTCGCCAACATCAAACTGATTTTTAATATTCAGCATTTCAGGAAGTGGAGATAAAATTAAAGGAACTTTAGCCTGAATACAATCTAAAACCTTATTAGGAAGTGAAAACTCATAGCTTTCGCCGCCATTTTCTTCGATGCTCATACCAACATCTGCTGTTAATGTGATTTTCCTTAAATCTTCTGGGAGCAATTTTCCTAAAAACTGAACTTTATCCTGAAGACCTTCTTTTAAAACCAAATCTTCATATTCTTTCTTTTTAGGGCCGTCACCAGCAATTTTAAAAATCACATTTTCGAGGTGATGCATTGCCAAAATGGCTTTATCAATACCGCGAAAAGGATTAATGGCTCCTTGATATAAAAATATTTTCGGATTATTTTCGAGAATTTCTATTGAAAAATCAATTTTTCTTGGCGTATTCTGAACAACGGTTGGATTGATTCCGTATTTATTCTGAAACCATTTTGCATAGCTTCCGCTTGCCGTGATCATGAATTTTAAATTCGGAACAATTTTATTCTGCAGATAACGCCACAATTTTTGAGACATTTTTCCCTGAACAGCCGGCATTTCAGAAAAAATTTCGTGACTGTCAAATATTAAAGGAATATTTAATTTTTCAGCTAAAAGATAATTGGGCAGCAAAGCATCCAAATCATTGGCATGCAGAATGGTATTTTGATCTGCTTTTCCGTAAAGTTCCCAATAAAGCTTCCAGTTAAATTCAAAATAGGCAGTTTTTAAGGTTTTAGAAACAATATTTATTCTTGAAAAATTGTATGGTCGGGTCATTGCTTCTTCTCCACCCCAATCATTTCCTATTAACTCAATTTCATACCCGTTTTCATACAGTGTCTTGCAGACTTTTTCGATTCTTTGGTCGGTATAAAGATTACTGAATGCAGAAATTAATATTTTTTTTCGAGCCATTATTTCTTCTTTGAAATCAATAAATGATATATCTGCACAAAACAAATAATTCCGTTGGGAATAATAACCGGCCAAAGCATTCCACTGAAAACTCCATAGATGACAAAACAGAGACAACCTATACAGTTAACAATCCTTATTTTGGTTAAATCTTTTAAAATGAAACTCAAAACGATAAAAACTGAAGCAGCATAGCCAATATAATTGATAATCTCAGGACTCATGGGGAATATTTAAGGACAACAAACTTAGTCATTTTCAATAAGATAAAAAATATTTTTCTGCCATAAAGTCATTAATTGTTTTTTGGTAAAATATTTGTAATTTAGATATTGAATATAAAGCAATTCTGCTTTTATTCTAACGAGATATATTATGGATTATAAGTTTTCACAAGGTTTGAGCCAAGTGTTCAAGCAAAGCAAAAATGAAGCTAAGCGTCTGAAAAGTGAATTTCTTAATACAGAACATCTACTTTTAGGTATTATAAAAACAGAAAACTCTGCAAAAGAAATCCTTCAAGGGCTTAATGCCGATTTAACACAGATCAGAAGAAAAATTGAAACTTTAAATACAGCAAGTCTAAATCCTATTTCTGAGGAAGCCACCAATATTTCATTCACCAAAATGGCAGATCATTCCATTAAGCGTGCAGAATTAGAGTGCAGACAATACAAAAGCAACGAGATTAATACCGTCCACTTGCTTTTGGGCATTTTATATAAATATGAAGACCCTACTTCAAGTATTTTAGGAGCTTATGATATTGATTATGAAGGAGTTTCAAGAGAATATCAAACAATGCTTAAAAATTCGGGACAGGCACCTCAGAATTCGGCTTACGATGATGATGATGACAGAGAAGAATTTGAGCAGATGAGAAAGCCTACAGGAAATTTAGGTTCTTCAAAAAGTAAAACTCCAACCTTAGATAATTTTGGTAGAGATCTTACTTCTTTGGCAAGAGACGGAAAATTAGATCCTGTTATCGGTCGTGAGAAAGAAATAGAAAGAGTTTCACAAATTTTATCAAGAAGAAAGAAAAACAATCCGTTGTTGATTGGTGAACCGGGTGTTGGTAAATCTGCCATCGCTGAAGGTTTGGCTTTAAGAATCCAGCAGAAAAAAGTTTCAAGAGTTCTTTTTGGTAAAAGAGTAATCACTTTAGATTTAGCGAGTTTGGTTGCCGGAACAAAATACCGTGGTCAGTTTGAAGAAAGAATGAAAGCCATCATGACGGAGCTTGAAAAGAACCGTGATGTCATTTTATTTATTGACGAATTACATACCATTGTTGGTGCGGGAAGTTCTACAGGAAGTTTAGATGCTTCCAATATGTTTAAACCTGCTTTAGCAAGAGGCGAAATTCAATGTATTGGTGCCACAACTCTTGATGAATACCGTCAGTATATTGAGAAAGATGGAGCTTTAGAAAGAAGATTCCAGAAAGTAATGGTGGAGCCAACTTCTATCGATGAAACGATTCAGATTTTGAATCAGATTAAGGATAAATATGAAGAACACCACAATGTAGTTTACACAGAGGAAGCAATTTTGGCTTGTGTCAATTTGACATCAAGATACATTACAGACCGATTCTTGCCGGACAAAGCGATTGATGCGATGGACGAAGCGGGATCTCGTGTTTACATTAAAAACATGAAAGTTCCTACTGCCATTATCGATTTTGAAAAGAAAATTGAAAACATCAAAGAATTAAAACAGAAAGCTGTAAAAGCACAAGATTATCTGGAAGCAAGAAAGCTGAAAGACGAAGAAGAGCGTTTACAAATGGAATTGAATTCCGCCCAAGATCAATGGGATAAAGATGTAAAAGAGAAAAAAGAAACCGTATCTGAAGAAAGTGTTGCAGAAGTAGTTTCTATGATGAGCGGCGTTCCTGTAACAAAAGTTGGTAAAAATGAGCTAGATAAATTAGCCGGAATGGATAATAACCTGAATGGAAAAGTTATCGGACAAGAAGATGCTGTGAAAAAGGTAGTGAAAGCTATCCAAAGAAACAGAGCCGGACTGAAAGATCCAAACAGACCAATCGGAACATTCATCTTCTTAGGAACAACCGGTGTGGGTAAAACTGAGCTTGCAAAAGTAATGGCAAGAGAACTCTTCGATTCTGACGAAGCATTGATCAGAATTGATATGAGTGAATATATGGAGAAATTTGCAGTTTCTAGATTGGTTGGTGCGCCTCCAGGATATGTTGGATATGAAGAAGGTGGTCAATTAACTGAAGCGGTTAGAAGAAAACCTTATGCAGTTGTTCTTTTAGATGAGATTGAAAAAGCGCATCCGGATGTATTCAATATCTTGTTGCAAATCTTAGATGAAGGTCATGTAACAGACAGTTTAGGTAGAAAAATTGACTTTAGAAATACAATTATCATCCTTACTTCAAACATCGGAACAAGAGACATCAAAGACTTTGGTGATGGTGTAGGTTTTGGAACAAATGCGAAGAAAACATCTTCAGATTCAAGAACAAGAAGTACAATTGAAAATGCGCTTAAAAAGGCATTTGCTCCGGAATTCCTGAACAGAATTGATGATATTGTGATCTTCAACTCTCTTGAAAGAACTGATATTTCTAAAATTATCGATATTGAATTGTCTAAATTATATTCAAGACTTGAAAAATTAGGTTATAAAGTGGATTTAACTACCGAAGCCAAAGATTTCATCTCAGAAAAAGGTTGGGACAAAGATTTTGGGGCAAGACCATTGAAGAGAGCTATTCAGAAGTATATTGAAGATCTATTGGCAGAAATGTTGGTCAACAAACAATTAACTGAAGGCGAAACGGTAACTTTAGATGTAAATGAAGCTAAAGACGGATTAGAAGGAAAAACACAGAAGACAAAAAAGTCTGCTGAGAAATCTTCTTAATAGTCAACTTTTAAAATAAATAATGAAAGCATCGGGAAATTCTCGATGCTTTTTTGTTTTATGTTGAACTTTCTCCCACAGATTGCAGTGATTTTCATAGATTATTCTGTTAAAAGATCTGCTTAATCAGCAAATCCGCGAGAATATAATTTAAAGATTTAGATTTCTATTCTCAATCATCAGTGAAAATCCGTGAAATCTGTGGGAAACCTTAAAGTCCAACCACAAAGCCGACACTAGGAATCAATCCGCCAGAAAAAACACTACTATTTTCTTTATACAAAACATTGTACATCAAACCAATCTGCATAAAAGAATTATTCCCGATCTGCTGCATATAACCACCGCCTAAATATAAAGCAGTCTCTTGCTGATTGTCTTTGAAATCGTAATATTTGTCTTCATAATTGATGAAAAAATGTTGCAGATTTCCACTCACAAAGAAAGATCTTGCAAAATAATAATTGACAAAAGGACCAAAACCAAACATCGTAGATTTATAAAAATCTGAAGTCTGCCAGGAAACACTTCCAATTAAACCCGCTTCCAAATCATTTGTCAGTCGATATCCCACTCTTGGTGCAACCTGAAGATTAAAATAAGAATTGCTTCCGAAACCAACACCTAATCCTCCACCGAAAGTCCATTTATTGGTTTCAGCAGTGGGTGTTCCTATTGCAACTTGGGAAAATGCTAATCCGAAAATAGGGATGAGTGAAGAAATAAATAGTTTTTTCATATTAAATATTTTTTTGGTGAACACTTAAACAACGATTTCGTGCTACTATCGTTTTTATCGATGTATAAAATTATCATTTTTTTTGTGAATAGGATTATCGTAATTTTGCGGCTCAACTAAGAACTCCCGTTAAGAGTTTCGTAAAATTGAATATATGAAAGTAGTAGTAGGTCTCTCCGGAGGCGTAGATTCGAGTGTTACAGCGTATTTGCTGCAACAACAAGGGCATGAAGTGGTTGCTCTTTTTATGAGAAACTGGAATGATGCTTCGGTAACTTTAGAAGACGAATGTCCTTGGATCGAGGACAGTAATGATGCTTTAATGGTTGCCCAAAAATTAGGAATTCCGTTTCAGGTGATCGACATGAGCGAACTTTACAAAGAGCGCATCGTTGATTATATGTTTGATGAATATCAGAAAGGACGAACTCCCAATCCTGATGTTTTGTGCAACAGAGAAGTAAAATTTGATGTTTTTATGAAAACGGCAATGTCTTTAGGTGCGGATAAAGTGGCGACAGGACATTACGCAAGAGTAGATTCTACTTTTGATGAAAACGGAAAAGAAATCTTTCATTTGTTGGCAGGAAAAGACAACAATAAAGACCAGTCTTATTTTCTTTGTCAGCTAAATCAGGATCAATTGTCAAAAGCATTGTTCCCAATTGGTGAACTGACGAAACCCGAAGTAAGAGAAATTGCCAAAGAAATTGGTTTGGTAACTGCAGATAAAAAAGATTCTCAGGGACTTTGTTTTATCGGAAAAGTAAGTTTACCACAGTTTTTGCAGCAGCAATTGGTTCCAAAAGAAGGTGAAATTGTAGAGATTTTCAAAGATTCTCCCCTTTTCGCACAAGAAACGCCAAGTTTTTCATCTAAAGAGGAAGAATTAGAATTTTTAAGCCAAAAAATTAATTATAAAAAAGCTGACGGAAAAGTAATCGGAAAGCATCAAGGTGCTCAGTTTTTCACGATCGGACAAAGCAAAGGGCTAGGAATCGGCGGACATAAAGAAAGTTGTTTTATCGTATCGAGAGACATGGAAAACAATATTATTTTCGTTGGCGAAGGTCATAGCTTTCCGGGATTGCATAAAAAAGCACTAAAGATTGATAATTCTGAGTTACATTGGGTTCGCAAAGATCTAAGATTAAAAAATGGAGAATCGATGGACGTGATGGCGAGATTCCGTTACAGACAAGAGCTTCAGAAAGCTACAATTTATCAGTTTGAAAATAGTTTCTTTGTGGAATTTGAAAAACCTCAATCTGCGATTGCTGAAGGGCAATTTGCAGCTTGGTACATTGATGATGAATTGATTGGAAGCGGCGTGATTTCGTAATTTAATATTGAATTATTTTTAACGCAAAGATTTAATTTTTAAGCCTATTATTTTAGGGAGCTAAGAATGGCGACAAGTCGCTGATGAAGCTTGAATATAGCCAACACCTTTGTTCCTTAAAAAGAAAATTTGCATTAAAAGCGGTTAACTCGCATTCGGTTTAATATAAAAGTTTTCTGTAACATATTTCAGATTGTGATACTTACTCAGTAAATAACAATTAAAAATATTTATCATGAAAACGACTTTAAAAAATCAGTACGCTTACGTCAACCAAATTTTAATTGCGGTAGTTTCTTCAACTTTAGGATACAATCTTTATCAGGAAATTGTACATCCAGAAAATTCAAGATTAACGATAAGCATTATTTTGGTAGTTTTAACTTATATTTTGGTTGAAAAATATGGTTATAAACCGGAAAAAGAAATTCAGAAATAAATTAAATAGAGGTTTGAAGAGATTCAGACCTCTTTTTTTATAAGATTTAGTTTTTAAGTAAAGTTAATTAACCAACCAATCTTTAAAATCTTTTACCCTTTCACGGCTCACTGTAATTTCTTCTTTTGGCTGAAAATTGAGCTCCACTTTATAATTGGGCGAAGTATGAATATTTTTGATGTAATCTGAATTGATAATAAACTGCCTGTTGACACGGAAAAACTTCTTATCATCAAGCACATCTGTTAATTCATCTAAAGTAAATTCTGAAGGATAAACCCGATCCTGAGTCTGCAGATAAACAATTTTATTTTCACTGAAAAAACAGCTGATTTCCGGGGTCTGTACGATCTTCAGATTATAACCGATCTTTACCAAAATTCTCGACAGAATCGTTTTTTCCTTTTTAATTAATTGCTTAATTTCTTGCGAGTTAACCGATTTATCTGAAGGAATAAATGATTTGAATTTTTCAATAGCTCCGGAAAGATCTTCCTCCATAATAGGCTTCAAAAGATAATCGATGCTGTTGAGTTTAAAAGCCTTCAACGTGTATTGATCAAAAGCCGTGGTGTAAATAATAAAAGCTTTTGTAGAGATTTTTTCAAAAATATCAAACGAAAGACCGTCTCCTAAAACGATGTCTGAAAAGATAAGTTGCGGATGCTCATTCTCGGCAAACCAGCTTACTGCTTCTTCCACAGATTCCAGGTTGGCAACCAATTGCAAATCAGGAAAAAGACTCAACATTCTTTCTAATTTTCTTGCGGCAGGTTTCTCGTCTTCGATGATGACCGTTTTAATCATTACTTGGCTTTTAGTTTAATTTTAAATAAAAATAATTAAATCTTTTTAGTTTTAAAAATTAATTGGCTTTTTCGATTTTTTAAGTTCTTCTTCCAGAATCTGATTTTCCCATTCAGAATCAAATATAAACAGATTTACAGCTTTCACTCCTAAAATGATTGCCCATATTGTCAGAATAAACCATCCTTGAAAATTATGATCTGTCCCATTATATTTCATAAAGTTTCTAATCAGAATAAATCCTGCAACGATTGCAAACCACATACAGTTTTTGTAGAATGATTTCAGTTTTTTTACTCTTTGTTGTGCGCTATTATAGTCCATTGTATTAATTTTTTAATGATTATTATTTAAAGTGATTTTGAATTTAATCTTTCCTGCTCCATCAATTCTTTTATTTTTTTCTCTTCCCAGTTTTTACCTATTCCAAAAATACTTACAGCGTGTAACGCAAGACCCAATCCCCATCCCAACATTGGCCAATAAAACCATAAGTGATTTGGCGCTGTCATTAGATTTAAAATCAATAAAAAAGGAATAACCAAGCAATATGAAGTAAGATTACCATAAAATCCTTTTAAGTCTTTTACTCTTTTTGCTGCTTTTCTGTACGCTAAGTTTTCTTTGTTTAATGATAGATTTTCCATGATCTTTTATTTTTAAAATTAATATTTGTTTGTTTTCTTGAGGCAAATTTAGGTCAAGAATCAACCTCAAATCAACTTTATATTACTGAACCGTGGAAAATATCGACTGAACAGCAAAAATCCCGACTCAACTGAAATCGGGAATTTACTTTATTTGTTAAAGTTTTTTTTACCGCAAAAAGTGATAGAAGAAATGATTGAAAAAAGGTATTTTAAAAGTTCATAAAAGACAGAGCTTTCATTTCTCGTTTTGCTAACATTTGAATAGCTTATAACTCTGTAAAATTTTTCCACGCAAAGATTTTAATTTCTAAGCTTATTATTTTAAGGAGCAAAGAATGGCGACAAAGTCGCTGATGAAGCTTGAATAAAACGAAAACTTCATAAAAATCAATTTATTGATTCATCTTTGCTCCTTAAAAATAAGGTTTATGAAAATCAAACTTTGCGTTAAAAAGATAAAACACTTATAATAAATCACTTATACTTATTATTTAATCTACATTGAAGTTAATAAATAAACGGAATCAGCTTTTTTGTTTTTTGTTTATATTTTAAATATTCATTTCCGAATTGCTGAATTAATACCTGTTCTTCAATTTTAATTCGATATGAAAATGCTAAAAATACCGGTACAAAAGCAATAAACAGAGAGAGCCAGTTATTTAGAAATAATCCTAAACCCAAGAACGTAAGAAGCGCAAACGAATAAGAAGGGTGTCTTACCAATCTGTAAAAACCTTCTTTTTTAATCTGATGATTTTCTCTAATTGAAACATCTACCGTGAAAAATTTTCCGAGAGATTTAATGATGATCCAACGGAAAATGACTCCAATCACAATTAAAAACTCACCTAAGTATAAAATCCAATATTGGTTTCTGATAGGAAAAGAAGTAAGATTAGAAATGGTTACCGCCGTAAAAACCGACGGAATAATCACTACCCACAAAATATTGAGTGTAGATTTATCTTTCTTTTGGTCTTTCGTTTCTGATTTAAATTTTTGCTTGTAATAAATTTCGCTTAAAAACCATGCAGCAATCGAAACGTAAAAAAGCAGATATAATGCATTCATTCTATTTATTTTTATCCATTAATTCTTTGATCTTCTTCTCTTCCCATTTTTTTGCAAAGTTAAATTTAGGTAAAAAAACAAACAATACATGAGCCAAAAGACCTACTCCCCAAAACACAGCCGTAATGAAATTTTTAAACTGAAAATAGCTCTCATTTGGTTTTAAATTGATGTAGTTATAATAAACAATCAAAAGGTTTACAGCTACGTAAGAAAATAAATGCCCGTAGAAACCTCTCAATCTTTCTACCTGTCTTTTTGCCTGTTGATAATTGATATCATTTTCGTCAAATTTTTCCATGATTTCTATTTTTTCTGTTTATCCATAATTTCCTGAATCTTTTTTTCCTGCCAAGATGTCCCGATTCCAAATACCTGAAATGCGTGAGAAGCCACACCAACACCCCATCCTAAAAGCGGCCACCAAAACCAATAATAATGATTTTGAGTATAAAAATTCACAAAAATAAGGAAAGGAATAACCGTGCAATATGAAATAAGATTCCCATAAAAACCTTTTATTTCTTTTACTCTTTTCTTAGCTCTTTCATAAGCTTTATCCTGGCTTTTTGCATCAACCTTTTCAGTATTTGGTTTTTCAGATAAGATCGGAAGTTTTACTTTAAAATAATCTTCAGATTTTTCAATAAAAACATTTTTTTTCGTCAATAAAGAATAGCGTTGTACAATGTTTGCCAAACCTATTCCTGCACTTTCTTTGATCTGTTCACGGATTTGCAGATTATTTTCTATGCATAAAGTACCTCCTTCCGTAAAAATTCTGATCAGCAAAGGTTTTGAAGATGTTGCCAGATTATGTTTGATGCAATTTTCCAAAAGCAATTGCAGAGAAAGCGGAACTACAAATCGTCGTAAATCATTTTCTTTTACATCAAAAATAAAATTAACACTGTCTTCAAATCTTGTTTTCAGTAGACCGCAATAAGTTTTTGCAAATTCTATTTCGTCTTCAATCGTCACCAATTCTTTATCTTTCTGCTCCAAAACGTATCTGTAAATCTTTGACATTGAAGCAGTAAACTTCTGAGCCTGGCTAGGATTTTCATCGATCAACGAGCTTAAAACATTTAAAGAATTAAATAAAAAATGCGGATCAAGCTGGTTTTTTAAACTTTCAAATTGGGCATTGGCAGATTTTGCGATTAATTTCTGCTCAACCACTTCTTTTTTGGAAGATCTTTTAAGTTCTTCCATAAAACTTTTAGCGTGTAGAAAAGCCGAAATCAGCAAAGCAACATTCACCATAAACCAATTGATAAAATTGTATTTTCCTGAGAAAAATGCTTCTGTTGTAGCTACTTTTTGAATAACAACAAAGTTGATGTAGTTGCAGAAATACACCAAAATAAAATTGGCAATAAGAATTGAAACAATGCTTAAAATCGCTCTTTTGGTTGTCGCTTCAGACCAAGGAACATTTTTGTTGAGAAAGCTATTAATCAAGCCATTTCCAGTTCCTATCAAAAAAGAATACATCACTGAAATAAATAAGGTAAGCGAGAAATTCTCAAGATTTTTTTCTTTCGTCGAAAGGAAAAAGAAAATCAGAGTAGTTGCCAAAGACACCCAAAATAATATGATAAAATCTTTACGTTTCATTGGTTAATTTATACTTCAAAATTAGCTTTTATTAAACTCTGTGAAAATTTTTTCTCACTGAAAGGTTACTTTTCTATTCCGAACTGTAATAAAAAGTTCTGAAATCTTAAAAACCCTTTCAGCATTAGAAATGTTGAAAGGGCTAATTAATATCTCGCAGATTAGGCAAATTTTGCAGATTTTTTTTCTTTTATTTATCTGCTTAATCTGTAAAATCTGCTAGAAATATAACATTTAATTGTAAGTTAAAAGATTCGCGATTACTTTGTCGGCTGATTGATAAAATATTCCGCTTCTCCTTTTCCCCAATTCGGGCTCAAATTTGTTTTTGGTTTAAAAGAATTAAATTTTTCCAAAGCAGTTTTAAACATTTCCATTCCTTTTGTTTTGCTTCCTCCGTATTGCTCCGGTGTAAAATAAATATCTTCCGCTTTTATAAGCGTTACTCTTGGATTAGCTGGGTCAAATTTTTCAGCTTTCGTAAGTTCTTCCTGAGCTTTCACTCCAAAAGTCATGTATCTTTCCTGCGGATTGACCATCATTTTCAATGAATAAACCATTTTTTGAAGCAAATGAATCTCAGAATTTTCTTTTTCAATACTTTCTGCGACATCAATAAATTTTTGAGCCTGATCTGCAACAATATCCATATCCTGCATTTTTCCTTCTCTCATCAATACTCTTCCTTTTTGGATGTAAGAAAAAGCAGCATAATAATTGGGTAGCCATTTTGTGGTTTCCTTATCGGCAATTCTCTGAAAATCGTTGGCTAAAACCTGAAAGTCTTCCCGTGTTTTGCAGGTTTCAATTTTTGCGATTTTCTCGGTCATTACTTTTTCATAATTAGCCTGAGCAAAAGATAATAAACTCATACAAGCTAAAGCAAAACTTAAAATGTATTTTTTCATAATTTCTAAATTGTTTAATGTTATTTTTTATTTGAAGTGAATTCGGGATAAGGATTTAAAATTATTAGTTATTTGAATTTTAGTTTTAATCGCAAAGTGAAACTAAGTTTTTTTATATTCTGATTTTTGATTTTTAAGATAAACTAAGCCGCTTCGCTTATTGAGGTAAAACAAAAGTAGTATTTCGTTGTTAAGTGTAACGCCTTTGTTTAACTTTAAATATTGAAAAATGTATTACTAAATCTTTGTTTCACTTTGCGGTTAAAAGAATTGTCGTTTAATTTTTTTAAGATATTATTAAAGATTATTATTGATCGCATCTTGCGTTTTATCTACTCCGAAACTGATAAACATCCCAACAAAAACAAAAGTATTGACGGGCGGAACAACTGCTGAACTTTGGCTTCCGTTTTGTGAAAAATTGTATCCGTAAACATTTTTAGTACCTAAAACATTTGAAATACTTAAAACGAAAATAGTAAATGCTTTTGAGTCTTTTTTACCAAGATTCGGAAGATAATTAAAGCTTAAGTTCAGCGCGTTGTAATCTTTCAGTCTTCCTTGATTTCTTATAATATTGATATCATTTTGTGTCACGATGTCGTAATAAGGTCGTCCTTTTGCATAAGTGTAAGAAAGATTGACTCCGGTTTTCCATTCCGGGATAAATCTTTTGGCGACCACAGAAAGCGTGTGTTCAGCAGCAAAATTGGGCTTTAAACTTACCGGATAATTCAGGAAATCTCTTTTAGAATCCAGGAACGAATAACTGATCCAGTAATCGATGTTTTCAAATGTTTTTTTGTCTCTCCAAAATACTTCAAGTCCTTTTGCGAAACCATTTCCGTTGTTATTAAAAGCAGTTTGGACTTGTTGATTTTGACTGGAATTCGGAACAATATTCTGAGTTTTAATCAATTCATCATATTTTTTATAAAAAGCTTCAAACCTCAAGCTTCGTCCTTCTGTAGACCTTTGAACCTGAAAAATGTAATGCTGTGACTTTTGAAAACCTAAATTTGCAGATGAGTTAATATATTTACTTTCAGTATTTTGGAAGAACAATCCGTAAGCGAAAGAGGTGGTCCAATCTTTTGCCAGACGATAAGCCAAAGCAAAACGCGGTGCCAAATTATTTTTATTCAGATAAGAAGAGTTTTCGGCTCTTACTCCAATTTTTGCTGATAAATTATTGCTGAAACCTAAATCTGTTTCCACAAAACCTGAAGAAATCAAATCACGATAATTTTTATTGACTTCACCGAAGTTTAGTTTTTCATTGGCATAATTCAATTCAAATCCGCCTCGCAATGCACTTATTTTATTGATTTTTCTATCGATAACTGCTTTAAAATTGATATAATTTCCGTCATTTAATAATTCTGTTTTCTCCGATTCAGTTTGATTGGTTTCCGTAGAAAAATTTAAATCTGACTGATTGTAAGAATACGAAGCACTTGTATTGAAAAGATACTTCCCGAATTTTTGCTTGAAAGACAAGTTATGGTAAGTATTTTCACCTTTTAATCTCACTAAGGCGAAATCGTATCCGGGCTCTAAACTTTCGGTTTTTACGCCCATTTTATTAGTGTCAAACATTCCGTAGTATTTTAAAAATCCACCGGATTTTGTTTTGATCCTAAAATTTGCATCGCCATTAAAACCTCTTGGAGCATCAATAAAGTCAGTATTAAAGTTAAAAACTTCCTGCATTAAACCCAAATTAGAATATCCTAAACTTGCACCATAAGAATGATTTTTATTTTCACCTAATTTCTGGAAACTACCATTTAAAAATATGGGAGAAACCCCGAAATCATAAGAACTCTGGTCAGGAAGGTCTACACTTTCGAGCATCAATGCTCCGGAAAGAGCCTGCCCATACAAAGCAGAATATCCACCGCTCGAAAAAATATTTCCTTTGAAAAGAGAGGTGTTAAAACGGTCTCTTCCAGCAATTCCGGGAACCGAACTGGAAAAATAATTGTTGATTAGACTTCCATCCATAAAAATTTTGGTTTCGGTACCTGTTCCTCCACGAACGAATAAGCCTTCGGTTTCCCCCACTTTCTGAACTCCGGGAAGATAAGTTAAAGCTGAAGAAATTTGTCCGTCGGCTCCTGCTGTTGTGTAAATATCAATCGGCGTCAATAAAGCAGTTGCTCTTTTTCTGTCACTCGCTTCGATAGAACCTGCAGAAATCACGACTGCATCAATCTCGTTGATTTGTTCTTTTAATTCGGCATTTACGGAAATATCTTTATCTTCAATTAAAATCGGTTTCTGAATTTCATTGTATTTCGGATGAACAAAAGTCAAGACATGATTACCTTTTTCAGAAGTTTCGAAAGAGAAATTCCCGTCGGAATCTGTTGTTGCACCGTCGTAAGTGTCTTTTAATGTCACATTAATCTGGCTTATTCCTTTATTTTTAAAAGTCACCTTTCCTGTAATTTTTGTCTGAGAAAAACTCAGAGCAAAAGAGAAAAAAGAGATGAGAAATAATAGTTTTGTTTTCATAGCTGTTTTAATTCGAATCAAAAATAGGATGAATTTTAATGCCTTTAAATTTTTTGTTACTGAGCTGTAGAATTTGCAAACTGAATCGCTTTTTTTGATTTTTTAATTTAAAAGGACTGCTTTTATAAAACGTAATATTCATTGAAAGCAAATGTAAAAGTCTCTTGTAAACCCATTTCGGTATCAAGATTGTTACTATGTATTAAATAATTTCAAATCATAAATGGTTCTGAAATTGTTTATTAAATTTATCGTCACAACATTTAAATATTAATTTATGAAACTACAAACATTAACATTATTAGCCAGTTGCGCTTTATTTGCAGCATCATGCAGTTCTAGTAAAACCTACAACGTTCTGGCAAAAAGCGGAACCGAAACAGGCGGAACGGCAAAATTTACTCAAAACGGAAATGAAGTGGTTATGGATCTGGAAGTAACGAATCTTACACCGGGAATTCATGCGGTACACATTCATGAAAAAGGCGATTGTTCCGCTCCGGACGCGACTTCTGCAGGCGGACATTGGAATCCCGGTAAAAATGATCACGGAAAATGGGGTTCTGAACACTTCCACATGGGAGATATCGGAAATCTGGAAGCCGGAACTGACGGAAAAGCAAAATTGACTTTTAAAACTGATAAATGGTGTTTAGACTGTGTAGATGAATCTAAAAACATTATCGGCAAAGGAATCATCATTCATGCTGATAAAGACGATTTTATGACGCAGCCAACAGGAAATGCGGGCGGAAGAGTGGGTTGTATAGAAATTAAATAACTTCTCTATTCTTAACAAAAAAGCGGCGCTAATCTTCGATTAGCGCCGCTTTTTTATAATATAATCTTAAACTTTAGCCTTCATATCTGCAACGATATTCATCGCTTCCTGAAGGTAAGAATCTTTTCTAAGGTTCTTGATCCACATTTCAGATTTCTTCTTGAAAACCTCATCCTTCTTCTCTCTTTCGATCTCTGCAGGATACATTTCAAATTTTAATCCGTTGTCAAATTTCGTAAGCTTTTTAAACTTTTCAATTTGAGACTTTCTGTGTTTCATCAAGTCATTAAACTTATTGATATTTAAAGTAATGGTCTCTTCTTTGTCTAATTGCTCTCTCCATTGAGCGGACTCAAGCAACAATTGATAGTTTGCATTTTTTGCCATTCTGTCGTTGCTCGCTTTTTCTAAAGCTTTAACATCAAAATAACTCAGCTTTTGGAAAGTAGCACTCGGAATTTTGTCCCAAGCTAAAGCAAAATCATCATATCTTTCCCCAATTTCTGCATAAGTAAAGAAGTCTTTCATCTGAACGTCAGAAACAATTCCTTTTCTCTGATTAGATTCTCCGGTTATTCTGTAGAACTTCTGAATCGTCAGTTTTAAAGATCCGAAATCGTCTTCACTATTTAAGAATCTGTTTAGGTCTACAAAAGTTTGTACCGTTCCTTTACCATAAGATTGTGGCGAACCTACAATAATTGCTCTTCCGTAATCCTGCATTACACCAGCTAAAATTTCTGAAGCCGAAGCTGAAATTTCATTCTGCATAATTACTAAAGGGCCCGTCCAGATTGGAGTTTCCTGCTTGTTTTTTAATGTCTGAATTTTTCCGTTTCCGTCTTTTACCTGAACATAAGGACCTGCATTCATAAATAATCCCATGATATCACCAACTTCCGTTAATGAACCACCACCGTTATTTCTAAGGTCTAAAACAATTCCTTCAATATTCTGAGCTTTCAACTTGATGATTTCGTTTTTGATGTCATCAGAAGCATTTCTTCCTTTTTCATCTTCGAAATCTGCATTAAAGCTTGGAAGATTGATGAATCCGTATTTTTTTCCGTTTGGAGAATTTACAATAATACTTTTCGCAAAAGTATCTTCAATAGCCACTTCTTCACGGATCATCGTTACTTCTACAATCGTTTTATCTTTTTTCTGAACCGTTAAAGTAACCGGAGTTCCTTTTTCTCCTCTGATCAAACGAACTGCCTCATCAGAAAGCATTCCCACAACGTTTACGTGATCTTCTTTCGGTTTAGATTTTACTTTTAAGATTTTATCACCTTCTGAAAGTTTTTTAGATTTCCAAGCCGGAGCCCCGATCGTTAATGCACCTAAATAAAGATTTCCTTTTTTCTCCTGAATAATAGCCCCGATTCCGATCACTTTTCCTTTAAACTGAGTATCAAAATCTTCTTTATCTTTTGGAGAATAATAATTGGTGTGCGGGTCGAAAACTTCTGTATAAGCATTCATATACACCGAAAACCAGTCCATTTTTTTTCTTTTTTTGAATCTGGTAAAGGTTTCTTTCACCAAATCTTTTACCTCGTCTGTAGCTTTTGTCAACTTTTGCTGAGGGCTAAGAATCTCAAGTTTAATGGTATCTTTCAGCTTAAACTTCTGAACTGAATCTTTTTTTTCTTTCTGAGCTTCTTCTTTGCTGTTCATCGATTCAATTTCCTGAAGAATATTGTATTTGATGAATTTTTTCCACTCATTATACTGCTCCTTTTGATCTGCAGGAACTTTTTTCAATTTAGATTCCAAAGTAAGCGTTTCGTCTTCTTCCAAATTAATTGGCTTGCTGAAAATCTCTTGGGTGATTTTATCGATTTCATCTACTCTTTGATATAATCTATCAATTGTCAGCTTATAAAACTGCAAATCCCCCTGATTGATATAATCGTCAAGCTTTGTTTCGTGCTTGGCAAATTCGTTCATATCAGATTGAAGAAAATATCTTTTCCCAGGATCGATCATTTCAAAATAATGCTTGTAAACATCTTTTGAATAGGCATCATTGATAGGTTTTGGACTGTAGTGTAAGTAAGAAAGAGTATTTTTAACGCTTACCATTATCGTCTGCATTTTCTCATCGTCATTCTTTGGCGAGTTGAAACAAAACATAAGACTTGTTAATGGAATAAAGAGTAGAAATTTATTTAGCTTAAAATTTTTCCACATAAATCTGTAATATATTTTTATTAAATTCTTTTAAATCATATAATAAGTAGCATTTATTAAATGACTGTTACAAACTATCAAATTTAATACCTTATTTACAATTATCAATTAGTTTTAAGTAATTTTGTTAAAATTAAATTTTTATGGAAAAACCACTTATTCTGGTAACAAATGACGACGGTATTACAGCTCCGGGTATCAGAAATCTTGTAGAATTTATGAATGAAATAGGGGAAGTAATTGTGGTTGCTCCCAACTCTCCACAAAGCGGAAAAGGTCACGCAATCACGATAAACTCGACCTTAAGCTATGAAGAAGTACAGCTTGGAGGCCCACAAAAAGATTTTTCATGCAGCGGAACTCCTGTTGACTGCGTGAAGATGGCTTTAGATAAAATACTTCCAAGAAGACCAGATCTTGTGGTATCGGGAATCAATCATGGGGCAAACTCTTCTATCAATGTAATTTATTCGGGGACGATGTCTGCAGCTGTAGAAGGCGGTGTAGAAGGTCTTCCTTCGATAGGTTTTTCACTTTTAGATTTTAGTTGGGAAGCAGATTTTACGCAGGCAAAAGAATATATTCAGGAAATTGTAAGAAAAACTTTAGAAAACCCAATGCCTAAAGGAGTTGTGCTTAATGTAAATATTCCCAAGCTTTTAAAAGAAGAAATAAAAGGGGTAAAAATCTGCAAACAGGCTCATGCAAAATGGGAAGAAAGTTTTGATGAAAGAATCAACCCGCATGGTAAAAAATATTACTGGCTAACCGGATATTTCAACAATATGGATGAATCTGAAGATGCAGACGAAACAGCTTTGGCAAACGGATATATCTCAATTGTTCCGGTGAAGTTTGATATGACCGCTTATGAATATATGAACACCCTTCGTGAAGTAATGGATTTTAAATAATGTACGAAAAATTAGACAATCCTGTATATCATTCACTTAATGAATATCATGAAAAGTTTTGCTTAAACTTCGGAGATTCTAAGTTTTACAATCCTGAAGTCGCCGCTTTCGGAGGTTCATCAAACGTCGCAAAAGAAAAAGACATCACAGAATATTTAAAAATCTGTGATGATTTTCTCATTTTCGGAAATAAACCAGATTTAGGAGAATTTAAAACAGAAATATCTCAGCTTGTTTGTGATCAATATGTTTTAGAAAACAAAATTGAACTCGACTATACTGATGAAGTCATTGAACTTCAGAATGAAAACCACGAAGAGTTATTAGCTTTTGTTAAAAAGTTTTATCCGCATTATTTTAAAAACAGAACTCCGGAATTAGGAAAATATTTTGGAATTTTTAAAGACGAAAAACTCGTTGCTGTAACTGGGCAAAGAATGCAGATGAATGACATGACGGAAGTAAGCGCCGTTATCACAGACACAGATTATCTGGGAAAAGGTTTTGCCAAACAGTTGGTTGCATTTGTTTCCAATACAATATTTAAAGATGGTAAAACACCATTCCTGCATGTCGCTGAAAGCAATCTCGGAGCAAAGAAACTTTATGAAAAATTAGGTTTTGATCTGAGAGGTAAAATAAATTTATGGGGGTGTGAAAAGATAATTTTTATGCCCTTTATATTGTCCTTTTGTCTTGAAACAAAAGAACGAAAAATTCAAGACTTGGAAACTTCCGCTAAAAATAAATTCTATTCTCTAAAAATTATCTTTTTGAAACCTTAACTACTTGTCCGAACATAAGTCTTAAGATATCTAAAGAATTAATTCTTACATTTTTATTTTCTTCAAGTTTAAGACTATGCTTTAATTCTTCATAATTTGAGTAATCAAAGCTTGAAATTCTTTCAACTACCTCATTGCCTTTTACTATAAACAAACCCTTATAGTCTTTATATTTTGATGGCTCTAGCCTTTCAAAATATAAATTTAAATCTTCAAAATCGTAATATTTAGTTTTAAAAAACTTTTTTATAGTGATTCCATTTTTTGTTATCAAAATCTGTGTATGGATATTTATAAAGAAAAACCAAATAAAAATCAAACAAATAATGAAAAATAAACTTTTGATTACCAATGAAATGCTAAATTCATTCTGTAAATCTTTTATATTATCAAAAAGAATTAAAGAAAAAACAGTTGATATCATAAAAGTCAAAAAATAAATTATCAGAAAGGATTCAAAGTTTCTCTTTGATTTTACTTCTTCTATAAATTTCATAATCTTTTCTTAAAACAATACCTTATCCTCTTTTCTCAATTCTTCCAGATATTTACTTTTGTCGTCTCTGTAAAACAGGTTCATCGTCTCAAAAGGGATCATTTTTAAATCTTTATTGACAATATGAACGCAAGATTTTTTCACCGCTCGAACATCAAAATCATGAGCATCCATAAAATTCATAATAATGATTCTGAAGAGATTATCGTAATCTAAATTTGGAGCCGAAACTTCTGGAAGACAGCAAAGTAATTGATTTACTTTAGGCTGAACTTTATCTACTGAAATACCTGTACTGAAAATATCCAAAAGCTGCATCTGCAAACCTTTGTCTTGCTCATAAACGATGGTATTTCTGGTCTCATTATTCAGCAAATCAGCAGGATTGATATATCGTGTTAAAGGAATCGTTTCGCCTTCCAGTTTTAAAATATACCCCATCGCCAAAGCATCCGGATTACACGGAACCGGAATAATATCATCTCCTTTCAAAAGCGGGAACTGGTTTAAAATTTCCTGTCTTACTTCCGTTAAAGTAATTTTTTCGTGTGCAGAATCTTCTCTGTTTCTTCCGGCAACTTCTACAGGCTGAAAAGTAATTCCACGGACGCATTTTTGTTTTAAAGCAAAGTCAATGAGTTTCCCTATTTCATCGATATTTTTCCCCTTTTGAAGAACAATCACCAACGTTGTAGAAAGATTTAATTCATTTAATTTTTCCAAAGCTTTCATCCGAACATTCGTAAGATCTTTTCCTCGGAAATCTTCCAAAACTTCGGGTTTAAAAGAATCAAACTGAAGATAAATTTCAAATTCAGGAGCATAAGTTGCTAATTTTTCAGCAAAACCGGGATCATTCGCAATACGAATTCCGTTGGTATTTAACATTAAATGTTTGATCGGTTTCGACTTGGCAATATCCATGATCTTAAAAAATTCAGGATGAATAGTCGGTTCGCCTCCACTGATTTGTACAACATCGGGTTCGCCTTCGTTTTTGACGATAATATCAAACATTGCCTCGATTTCTTCCAAAGTCCGATGACTTCCGTAATGTGGTGAAGACATCGCATAACACGTTGGGCACGTCAGATTGCACCGATCTGTAACTTCTACAATCGAAAGACAACTATGCTGCTCATGATCTACACACAAACCACAATCGTACGGACAACCATATTCTACATCGGTACCGAAATGAACGGGCATTTCTGAGGCTTTATTGTAGTTTCTGATGTTTTTATAATATTGAACATCCGAAGCAATCATCGTTTTAAAAAAACCGTGATCAGGACATCTTTTTGTCATAAAAACAGAGTCGTCTTCAATGATAATCTTTGCTCCTACCCTTTTCAGGCATTCCGGGCAAAGACTGATTGTATAATCGTAATACGTATAATTTCTTACCGGCATAATTTCTATTATAATTTAAATCCACAAATACATCCTCCTGCAATGAAAATCAATATTCCAGTAAGAATACCCATTAAAGCTGGTTTAAAATTGTATTTTTTATCAGAATTTGCAGCAGCCATAATTCCTAAAACTACAGCAACTATAATTGAAATAATAAATACTACCAGACCAATGAATAAAAAAATTAATCCTAATGCAGCAAGGTCTCCACCAAAACTACCGACTTCTAATAGTTTCATATTTGTTGTTTTTTAAAAGATAAATATAGTAAATGATAACCATACAACATACTATCTGAATGGTACTTAATCCCAATATGATATTATATTTCGGTTTCAGAAAATCAATAATAAACCTGAATGAAAAGTAGCACAACATGAATAACTGAAATAAAACTCCGGATCTGTAAGTATACCTTTTTTGAAAGATTTTCAATCCTATAAATAAAATCGTCAAAAATACCATTTCATATAAGGCAATAGGATGTCTTAAATATTGGTCTCCCAAATACATCCCGAAAATAGAATTGGTAGGTAATCCATAAGTTTCTTCATATATGCCGGTAAAAAAACATCCTATCCTTCCAATAAATATGGCTAAGATCAAAGGATAAACCATAAGGTCACCCGTACTTTCTTTTTTTCCAATGATCTTCTTCATAGCTTCAACGCCAATGAGACCACCCGCTAAACCTCCCACAATTGTATTGTTTAGCCAGATATACATCCAAAAATCCTTGGCATTTATCAAATCATCGGGTCTTTCTAATGAGCCAATTGTATGAGAACCTATTAACGCACCGAAAGTTGCAGCAATAAGAATCAGCAAAGACTTAACACTACTAAATTTTTCTTTATTTTTTCTTTTCAAAAATGTGTAATAGCGCATTCCCAAAAAAATCCCTAAAGATTCTGTGATGGGGTGAAGCAAAATCGTTTTACCAAAAATCTGAAATGTAACAGGAAAATCCATAAAATCAAAAGTAAGATATTTCGATTATCTTTTCCCACAAATTTTCACAGATTATTTTGCCACAGATACACACTTTTTTTTATAAAAACTGTTATTATAATTTTTCTTGAACTAAACTAATTTGTGTATTCTTGGCTGTTTACTTCACCTATTTTTTATTCTCAATCATCCGTGCTGAGCTCTGACATCTGTGAGAGTTACATTTTTCTCATAAATAAACCATAAAATCATTTATTTTAAGCTTTTCTATCAATCTTTTCCCTAATTTTATTTAAAATAATTTCCAGATTATGCGAATAGAAAATGATATAAAACTTGGTTTTAAAGACGTTATGTTCAGACCAAAACGTTCTACTTTAAAATCTCGTTCAGAAGTAGATTTAAACCGTGAGTTTACCTTCCTTCACACTCAAAAAAAATGGAAAGGCACACCCATTATCGCAGCCAATATGGACACGGTGGGAACATTTGAAATGGCTCTTGAGCTTTCCAAAGAAAAAATTATTACTGCCATTCATAAACATTATACCGTTGAAGAATGGAGCAATTTCCTCAATAATCAACCTGAAAATATTTATCAATACATCGCTTTAAGTACAGGAACAGGAAAAGCGGATGAAGAAAAAATAAAAACAATTCTCGAAAACCATCCAAAAATTGGGTTTCTCTGCATTGATGTAGCCAATGGTTATTCTGAGCATTTTGTAGAGTTTGTGAAACGTGCAAGAGCCAATTTTCCTGATAAAATTATTATTGCAGGCAATGTAGTAACCGGAGAAATGGTGGAAGAACTTCTTTTGGCAGGCGCAGATATTATCAAAGTCGGTATCGGTCCCGGTTCTGTGTGTACAACAAGGGTAAAAACCGGTGTTGGATATCCTCAATTATCGGCAATTATTGAAAGTTCTGATGCTGCACATGGTTTAAAAGGTCATATTATTGCAGACGGAGGTTGCAAAGTTCCGGGTGATGTAGCCAAAGCTTTTGGTGGCGGCGCAGATTTCGTCATGTTGGGTGGAATGTTTGCCGGTCATGATGAAAGCGGTGGCGAAATGGTGGAAGAAAATGGTAAAAAATTCAAACTTTTTTACGGAATGAGCTCAAAAACTGCAATGGATAAACATTCGGGTGGTGTTGCAGAATACAGAGCTTCGGAAGGAAAGACAGTGAAAGTTCCTTATAAAGGTGCAGTGCTCGAAACGGTGAAAGATATTTTAGGCGGAGTGCGTTCTACCTGTACTTATGTTGGTGCTTCTACCTTGAAAGAATTGTCTAAAAGAACAACTTTTATAAGAGTTCAGGAACAGGAAAATCAGGTTTATAATGATTAATCAAAATCTTAATCTTTGTAAATTCAAAATGTTAGAATAATTTGAATACCATCATAAAGCTCTATTGATAAAGGATTTATTTAAATAGAGGGGAAATTGAGGGGTTGATATTTTGCTCTTTTTTTAACTTTTTCTTCTATTTGTATCGTTCAAAAAAACTGAAATCCGAATGATGGAGGAAAAATTAATCTCTGGAGATTTTTAAACAAAATAAGTTTAAAATTTTCGGAGATTTTTTTTTGATATCTATTGTTTCAAAATTTTAATTCTAAAGAAATCACTGTAAATATTTACTGTAATAAATCGCTTTTTATCTGATTTAAAATTCACGCCAAATATCAAAATTTATTTAATATAAATGGAAAGTTAATTTTAATTCATTTATTGAAATTAAACCTTCAGTCATACGTTTCTTTTAATGTTCAGGTTTACATTGGCACAAAAGTTGAGCGAAAATACACAATCAAAAAAGACTGTAACACCCATGAATAATACATTTGTGAGGTGTTGACTTTTTATGTAGTGAACTAATAATACCAAATTATTTAAATGGGTTATCTCCATTCGTATAAATATTTACTTAGTCTTGTTCTTCTGAGCAATCTTTTTTATGCTCAAAATGAACCCGATATTGATTTTTTGGTAAAACAAATCAATACCATTCAGCTATCCGGAGAATCTGACAAAGTTTTGGACGCTTCACAAAAACTTATAAAATTATCAAATTCTATAAATAATGAAAAAGGGTTATCGTATGGCAATTATTATTTAGCCTCCTATTATTACGATCATGCAAAGTTTAAACAAAGTATTGATTATGCAAAAGAGGCACAAAAATATACGTCGTATTTAGAAACAGATCAAACGCATTCTGCCAATATTTCATCTTTATTAGCTGGAAATTACCTTCTTCTTGAGCTTTACAGCCTATCGTTTAAAAATTATCGAAAAGCGCTTGAAATCTTAAAAACCAAGCCCAATAAAACAACAAAAGATTCTCTCACAGAAAGTGCAATATATTCGCATTTGAGCTATATCTATGATAATTTTAATAAGCCGGATTCTATGCACTACTTTTTGCAAAAAGAAGATACAATTTTAAAAAAAATAAATTTAGAGGATGCTTATATTCAAAAAGGTTGTTCTTGTTTAGGTTTTGGAAATTATTATCTGAATCAAAATAAAACCGATTCTGCTCAATATTATTACAGCAAATCATTAGATCATTTTAAAGATAAAATCCATCCCTGCAAAATTGAATCGTTAATAGGACTTGGAAATCTATATACTGCTCAAAAAAAATATTCTGAAGCTCAAAATTTTTACGATCAGGCTTTAAAAAGTTTTGATCAGCATCATTTTCCGGATATTCTGAGCGAATTGTACAAAAAAATTGCCGAGCTGAAAATAGCACAGGGAAATGCAACCGAAGCAAAACAATATCAGGATCTTTATCTGAAAACGAATAAGGAATTGGATGACAGAATGAAGAAAGAAAGAGATTTTGCGTTGAATGAGGTGATGAAAGAAGAAAAAATAAAGCAGATTCTTGAAACCAAAAAAACGCAGAGAACAACCTTAATCATCATTTCTTTACTGGTATTCATCACTTTATTTATTATTTATCTTCTTAAAAAATCGAAATCTAGGAATCTGAAATCTATCGAAATCGCCCAAAAACTGCTTAAAGAAAAAGAAATAACAGAACAGGAAACGCACAAACTGAAACAACAAGTTAACGAAGCTTTCGACGAAATCATTCAATTGGCAAAAGATAATAATCCTTCATTTTATACAAGGTTTCAGGAGGTTTATCCTAAATTTCAGTCTAAAATGCTTCAGCTTAATGAAAGTCTGAAACCGAGCGAGCTTACTTTTGCAGCTTATATTTATCTCGGTTTTACAACGAAAGAGATTGCAGATTGTACTTTTAAAGCAATAAAAACGATAGAAAATAACCGTTATAATTTCAGGAAAAAAATCAACCTTTCACCCGAAAAAGACCTTCAAGTTTGGCTTAGAAATTACATCGATTCTGAATCATAAAAGAATCCCTTTCATAAAGCTTATGAAAGGGATTTATATTGTAGAATAATAATTTTCTTAAGTCAACATTCCTCCGTCAACGTTTAAAACCTGACCAGAAATATAAGAAGACATTTCGCTACCTAAAAATACACACGCATTGGCAACATCTTCAGGCTGTCCACCTCTTTTCAAAGGAATACCGTCTCTCCATCCTTGAACTGTTTTTTCGTCTAAAGCAGCCGTCATTTCAGTTTCAATAAATCCTGGAGCAATTGCGTTGCAACGGATGTTTCTTGAACCTAATTCTAATGCAATAGATTTCGTAAATCCGATAACTCCAGCTTTAGAAGCCGCATAATTTGCCTGTCCTGCATTACCTTTTACCCCAACAACAGAAGTCATATTGATGATAGAGCCCGATTTAGCTTTCATCATTGGCTTAATTACAGCCTTAGTAAGGTTGAATACAGAATCTAAATTTACTTTGATAATAGTGTCCCAATCGTCTTTTGACATTCTCATCAAAAGATTGTCTTTCGTAATTCCTGCATTGTTTACCAAAATATCAATTTTACCAAACTCAGCCATTACATCATCTACCAATTTTTGTGCAGCATCGTAATCTGATGCATCAGACTGATAACCTTTAATCTGAGTTACAGAACTTAAAGCAGTTTCCAATTCTTTCGCTTTTTCTACAGAACCTGCGTAAGTAAATGCTACTTTTGCTCCCTGTTGAGCAAAAATTTCGGCAATACCCTTCCCGATTCCTCTTGTAGCTCCGGTAATTAGTGCTACTTTTCCTTCTAATAGTTTCATATAATGATTATTTATTTTAAAAATCCAAATAACTTGAGTGGTTTAAAATTATTCAGATTGCAAATATATATATTTTGTTTTTGCGAGTTTTAATTCACTAATTAAACATTGTTTTAAAACATCACTTTATCTTCTGAAGAACTAAAATCAATCACTTCAGATTCTTTATCTTTTGTGAGGGTAAGCTTTTTGTTATCTGCAGAATATTTGTCGTAAATAACGTCTTTAAGCGGTTCATTTTTAAGATTCGTAACCCCGAATTTATCTCCTTTCTGTACCACAACTTCATCTGCTGAAAGAAAACTTACAATATCATCGTAGATAAACGGAACAATTTCCTTTCCTTCTTCATCAAGCATTCCGTAAAGGTTTTCTTTGTTTTTACAGATAATTGCAGGGTAAAACTGAAACGGTTTTATAGAAACAATATCTTTAATCGGTGTGTAAGATTTATCTGTTGGTGAAAATTTATAATAAACTTCGTCTTTTTTTACAATGACATTATTAAAGAAGATTTTCTCAATCTGAAATCCGTCATCCAAAACACTCTCAAAATTTTTATCTAAAAGCCTTTCTTCATTGTCTTTGCTTACAAAAACATAATCTTCACCTTTTATTTTAAAGCCTTCTACAACGTCATATTCTTTAGGCAAAACAACTTCCCCACTTTCTTTAATAACTGCAATTTTAGGATTTTTATAATCTTTTAGTGTTTTAAAATTACCGTTAAACAAATGATTTACATAATGATATTCGGTAGGGAAAAGTTTTCTTTCCGCTTTAGAAAAGACGCTTACTTTATTGTCTTTGATAAGGTAAATATAGTTTCTTCCCACAAAAGCCTGTTCGTAGATATTTTCTGCTAAAACCTGCTCATTTTCATCTACAATTCCATACTTATTTTTGGTAATGTCTTTTGTAATTAAAAATGGAAAACCGTTAATATCTTCGATGTAATGATTTGAAAACTGACTTACCGTTTTACCGTCGATATCTATCACATCTCCGGTTTTAATTCCGGTATTTAAATAAACTTTTCCTTTGTAAAATCTCAGGTTTTCCTTGAATGCTCTGTCAGAAACCTGTTGTCCGTCAAAATTATAAATAAACCAAAGCTTATCTTTTTTAATAAAAAATCTGCTGTCGTTTGCAAATTCTATTTTATCCTGAGAAGGGATAATTTCTTTACCATTGTAGTCGTAAACAAGATCTTTTCCATCTTTCGATACAATTAAACGGTCTCTATTTTCCCAGGTTTTGTATTTAAATTTATCTAATGGGATCAACTGATTTCCTTTTCCGTCAATTAAAGCAGTTTTTCCGTTTGATTCCCCTTCTTTTACTTTCAAAATAAACCTGTCTTTCGAAAGACGTAGAATTTCGCTTTTAAAAGGATAATTAAAGGAAATTGTTCCTAAAGAATCTACAATAGAAGAATTTCCGGTATTTGCGTCTGAAATAATTCCGTAACCGTTGGTATAAAAACGTACGTCTTTCCCAACTTGTTTAGACAATAATATCTCTTTATACTGATTGGTCTGTGCTGAAAAAATACCTGAAAGCAGAATGAAAACTAATTTTTTCAATGAAATTACTTTAAAGAATTATTAACGATTAAAACAATTTCACCTTTTAAAGTTTTACTTTTAGAGAATTCAATTAATTCATTGATTGTTCCTCTTTTAGTTTCTTCAAATTTTTTCGAAATTTCACGGCTTAAACTTGCTCTGGTCTCTTCACCGAAAAATTCTCTTATCTGTTCTAAAGTTGTATTGATTTTATGCGGACTTTCGTACAAAACGATTGTTTTTTTCTCTTCTGCAAGCTGTTTAAGCTTTGTTTGTCTTCCTTTTTTCTGAGGAAGAAAACCGGCAAAAAGAAACTCATTATTCGGTAAACCGGAAACCACCAAAGCCGGAATCAAAGCGGTTGCACCGGGAAGGCAAATCATTTCAATATCGTGATCTGATCCCGCTTTTGCCAACAAATATCCCGGATCTGAAATCCCTGGAGTTCCTGCATCGGTAATAATGGCAATATTCTGACCGTTTTTAAGGTCTGCAATCACTTTTTCTGTGGCTTGATGCTCATTGTGAAGATGATAAGATTTCAAAGGCTTTGAAATCTCAAAATGCTTTAATAAAATTCCCGAAGTTCGGGTATCTTCGCACAAAATATAGTCTACTTCTTTCAGCGTATTGATCGCTCTGAAAGTCATGTCTTCAAGATTTCCGACGGGTGTCGGAACAAAATATAAAATACCGCTCAAAATATTATAAAAATTTATTTTCTACCAATACCCAAAGTCTTTGGGCATATTCATCTACTTTTTCCCAATTTTTATCATAATATAGCTCGCTGAGATATTCTTTTGCCTCATCGATGTTTTTGCATCTGTTAAGCTCAGCAATAGAATCATTCAGATCGGTCTGGCTTCCGTTAAAAAGTACCTTTGTAAACGCTATTCTGTCATTCAGATCAAGCTTAAATTCTGGTCTTGGTTTTTCGGCCTCCATAAATTGAGTCGGAATATTTGTTTTTATTAAACTTCCGATATCTTCTTTTACAACCGGAATTTCAACTTTTTCATGTGGAGTTTCCCTTTCCAAAGGATCATCATCAAATAAGGTTTGAATGTTTTTTAAACCTCTTATGTGTGCAAGCTTTATTTTCTTTTCCTGATGATAAGCATCCAGATTTTCAAAACTTTCGTCTGATTTCGGAACTTCTGTGGTTATTTCACGTTGTGGTTTATCAATTTCAACAATTTTTCCTCTTTCAGAATCTTGTGTTTTCATTTCAACTTCTTCCGGAACTTCAGAATCTTTTTTAATTTCATTTAAAATAGATTCTACATTTGAACTTTCTGAGATAATTTCATCATTTTCATGATTAAAAGTTGAGACATATTCATTCTCAGTTTCTTCAATTAAAATTTCATCTTCTTCAAATTCATTCTCAAAAATATCGGGAATAATGTGAGTTTCAGCAGATGTTTTTTCAGAAATATGATTTTCTTCTTCAATAATTTCATTTAATTGATTATTGAAAGAAACCTCTTCTTCAGTTGATTTTTCAGCAAAAATTTCTTCGTTAAAATCATCATCACTTTCCGGCTGAGAATCTTCCAAAATTCTTTCTTCATCTACAAAACTCAAAACTCGGTCAGAATTTTCCGGTTCTTCATCTTCATCAATTTCATTGAGCTGGTTATTAAAAACGGCCTCTTCTTCTAAGTCTAAATGATCTGAAATTTCGTCTGAAACAAAGTTTTCATTGGCTTCTGGTACATTTTCTTCAGCTAAATTGACCATATTTTCATGGAAATCACTTTCAATAATTTCATTCAACTGATTATTAAAAATGGCTTCCTCTTCCTCAGTTTCAATTTTATTTTCAGAAAAAGATTCGTTTCCGATTTCGTTCAGCTCGTTATTAAAAATTGCTTCTTCTTCGGTTACCAAATAATTAGAAACCAAAGATTCGTCTTTCTGATAATCAGAAAAATTTGAATTTTGCTGTTGATAATCGCCCAGATTTTTATCCAACAATTTTAAAAAAGCAATTTTTTCCACGAGATCATTTAGTAGATCTTGTTTCGAAACCAGTTCGTCAACGTTGTTTATTCCACCCAAAATATCAATGATATTCCTGGATTCAAAAAAAATCTTATCCTTTAAATCTTGAATGTTCTGCATCGTAGATTCTTATTAAAATTGCTTACTTTTGATGTTAAAATATTACGGCTAATTTAACAAATGTTTTTAGAAAATACAATTAATCATTCCAAACAAAGCGGTTGGATGGAAGTTATTTGTGGCTCAATGTTTTCCGGAAAAACCGAAGAGTTGATCCGAAGGCTGAGAAGAGCTGAAATGGCGGGGCAAAATGTGGAAATTTTTAAACCTAAAACCGATACGAGATATTCTGATGAAGATGTCGTTTCGCACAACAAAAATAAGATTCGCAGTACTGCGGTAGAAAATCCTAACGAAATTATTTTGTTAGGCTCAAATTGTGATGTGGTAGGAATTGATGAAGCACAATTTTTTGATGAAAGTATTGTAGAAGTTGCCAATCAGCTGGCAAACAGCGGAATTCGGGTAGTAATTGCAGGTTTGGATATGGATTTTCTGGGACGACCATTCGGACCGATGCCAAATTTAATGGCTACTGCCGAATATGTTACAAAAGTACACGCCATTTGCAGAAGAACAGGAAATTTAGCCAATTATTCGATGAGAACTTCTGAAGGAAAAAACTTGGTAGAACTCGGAGAAACAGAATCTTACGATGCAGTAAGCCGAAGAGTTTTTGTAGATGAAGTTTTAAACAAAAAAGAAGTTTAATATCAAATTTATTTTTAATTTTGTTTAAATTTTAATAGTAAAAACTATCAAAAAATGATATTAGAAATTAAAAATTACATAAAAATAAGTAATTCTATAGATGAGATTCTGAAAAATTCTCCTTTCAAAATAAAATATATTATTGAAAAGACAGGAATTTCTGAGCCCACATTTTTTAGAAAAATGAAGGAGAAAAAATTCTTACCTGAAGAATTGCTGAAAATTGCTGAGATTATTGAGCCTGAAAAGGTTTCGAAAGAACATATTTTAAAGGCTATTGAGGAAGGCTTAGAAGATGTAAAAAACGGAAAAATTACCGAACATAGCCTTGTAATGAAAGAAGCAAGAGATAGAATTGCAAAAAAGAAAAATGAATATTTTTTGGACAAATAGAGCCAAATCTGATTTAGAAATTCTTGAAGATTTTCTAATTGATAATTGGGGTTTTGATGTCTTAGAAGATTTTTATGAAATTTTAGAAAGACAAATTTCTTTGCTTGAAAATGGTCATTTGAAACATCAAAAATATGAAGATACTGATTTTCACAAAGTATTAATTACTAAACATAATTCTATTATCTATGAAATTTCCGGAAATCAAATAAATCTTTTAAATATGATTAACAATTTCCAAAATCCGGAGTCTAACTATAAATTAATTACAGAAAAGTAGTTTATGAACTACACTATACATCAAATCGCAGATATCACCAATTCTAAGATTATTGGAAACGGAGAATTAATAATCAAAAACATTGCTTTTGATAGCAGAATTATTTACTCTACTAAAAATACTGCGTTTATTGCCATAAATACTTCTAAAAATTCTGGCGAAAAATTTATTGAATCTGCTATTGATAGAGGAATCAATGTCATTATTTCTGAACATCATTATTCTCAGTTTGAAAATATAACCTGGATTATTGTAGAAAATTCTGTGGAATTTCTTCAAAAATTAGCCAAATTTCATTTCGAAAATTCTCAAATAAAATCCATCGGAATTACTGGGAGTAATGGAAAAACTATTTTAAAAGAATGGCTATATCAATGTCTTTGGAATGAGTTTCCAACGGTGAAAAGCCCAAAAAGTTTTAATTCACAAATCGGACTTCCACTTTCTTTGCTTCAAATAAATGACAGCCATAAACTGGGAATTTTTGAAGTCGGAATTTCTAAGCCTAATGAAATGAAAAAGCTGGAAAATATCTTCCAGCCACAAATTGGTTTATTGACCCATATTGGAACGGCACATCTCGCTAATTTCGAATCTGAAGAAGATTTGATCGATGAAAAAATACAGCTTTTCAAAGATTCTGAAGTGATTATTTACAACGGCGATAATACTCTGGTTGATAAAAAATTAAATGATTTATATTCAAGTAAAAAATTAATTTCTTATGGACTTTCAGATGCTAACCAAGTTTACTTTAAAAATAATACTTCAAAAGACGAGCAGTTTGTTGTACACTATTTTGGTGAAGAAATATCCTTCCCAGTTCATCAAAGAGATGAAGCGACTTTAACGAATGTTTTAGCGCTGATTACGGTCTTGAAAGAATTAGGTATTGAAAATCAAAATATCGTCGAAAAAATCAACGCTTTAAAGGCTGTTGAAATGAGACTCGAAGCGATCGAAGGACAAAAAAACAACATCGTCATTAATGACTCTTTTAATCTTGATTTAGATTCTCTTAAAACCGCTCTTCAGTTTTTAAATGAATACAAAAAACCGAAAAAATCCTTGGTGTTGACCGATATTGTCGGTGTTAATTCCAATTCAAAAGAGCTGTATGAAGAAGTTTCGGAATTGGTTAATGAACAAAAATTTGATTCTGTTTTCTTAATTGGTGATGAAATATCAAAATTTAGTGATTTATTTAAAGCTAAAACCCATACTTTCATTAATACTCAGGAATTATTTGACAGTAAACATCTTACAGAAATTGAAAATCAGATTATTTTACTTAAAGGAGCTAGAAAATTTGAAATTGAGAAAGTAAAAGATTTGTTAGAGCTTAGAAAGCATGATACGGTTTTAGAAATCAATTTAAATGCACTTCTGCACAACATTAATTATCATAAATCTTTACTTAAACCAACCACAAAAATGATGGCAATGGTAAAAGCAAATGCTTACGGTTTAGGAAGTTACGAAATTTCAGAATTTTTACAGCACCATCATATTGATTATTTAGGAGTTGCTTTCGTTGACGAAGGAGTTGAACTTCGAAAAAAAGGAATTACCGTTCCTATTGTTGTCATGAATCCTGAACAACATAGTTATGACACGGTGATTCAGTATAATTTAGAGCCAGAAATTTACAGTTTCCGCGTTCTAGAATTATTTTATGAAGCCATTCAAAAATCAGGATACGACAAAAATTATCCTATTCACATTAAGCTTGAGACAGGAATGCACCGTCTTGGTTTTAAAGAATTTGAATTGGATCATTTGAGCCAGATTTTAAATAAAACCAATCTAAAAGTTCAAAGTATTTTTAGCCATCTTTCGTCTTCCGATATGCCAACCGAGAAAGAATTTACTTTAAAACAGCTGGAAACTTTTGAGAAAAATTCAAGCTATTTAATTGAAAAATTGGGCTACACTCCTATTCGACATATTTTAAATTCTTCTGGAATTACAAACTACACCAATCATCAATATGACATGGTGAGAATTGGAATAGGAATGCTCGGAGAATCACCAAATAGTGAAATACAAAAACAGTTACAATCTGTAGTAAGTTTTAAAACTGTAATTTCACAAATTTCCTTAGTAGAAAACGGAGAATCTGTAGGATATAGCAGAAGATTTAAACCGAATCAAGCGACAAAAATTGCCACAATTCCTGTTGGTTATGCAGACGGAATTCCAAGACTCATTGGAAACCAAATCGGAAATGTGGGTGTTAATAAAACTTTGGCACCAATTGTTGGAAGCATTTGTATGGATATGATGATGATTAATGTCGATCATATTCCCAATGTAAAAGAAGGCGATACGGTGACTGTTTTCAATGCAAAACCAAGCCTAAAAGAATTCGCAGAATACTGCAAAACCATAACTTATGAAGTATTAACCTCCATTTCACCTCGTGTAAAACGGATTTATGTAAAAGATTAACTATGAGAAAATTCCTGACTTTGCTGTTTGTATTTCAGCTACTTTTGATACAGTCTCAGGTAAAGAAAGATTTGGTGATTCCTAAAAATCCAAAAATCGGACTTTCACTTGCAGGTGGTGGAGCTAAAGGTTTTTCTCACGTAGGAGTTCTTAAAGTACTCGATTCTTTAGGGGTAAAAGTAGATTATATTTCCGGCACAAGTATGGGTGCAATTGTAGGAGGTTTGTACGCTTCAGGATATTCGGGAAAGGAAATTGAAAAAATTGTGATGGATACAGATTTCTATTCATTAATCAGAGATCCAAAATCAAGAAAAGAAAGTTCATTTTTCAATAAATCTGTCGATAAATATCTTTTCTCTATTCCTTTAAAAAACGGAAAGATAACCCTTCCCTCTTCGATCAGTTCGGGGCAGAAGAATGTTTATCTTTTAAAAGAATTATTTAAAAACGTTTCCAACGTTAATGATTTCTCAAAACTTCCTATTCCATTTATGTGTGTTGCCACGAATCTAGAAAGTGGAAATATGAAAATTTTTGAAAGCGGAGATTTAGTACAGTCTATTATGGCAAGTTCTGCGTTTCCTTCTTTAATGGATCCTGTAAAAATTGGCGACAGCATTTATATTGACGGCGCAATGACCGTAAACTATCCTTCAAAACCATTAAAAGATAAAGGAATTGACATTGTAATTGGGGTAGATTTAAATCAGGATTTATCTAAAAGAGAAGATTTAAATAATATTATTTCAATTCTTAATCAGGTCATCGATTTCGGCATTCAAAAAGATACAAGAAGGCAGTATAAACATACCGATATCAACATCAAGCCAAATCTTACCGGAATGACCGCTACAAGCTACGATGACAAGAAAAAAATTCTCGATAGCGGATATGTAGAAGGTTTAAAATATGCTGCAATATTAGATCAATTACCAAAACGTGAATTTGACCGCCTTAGACAGCCAATAAATCCAATATATTCTAATGTATATAAGATTGACAGCATTTCAATAGAAGGAGGCAAAATTTACGGCAATAACTACGTTCTCGGGAAAATGGGTCTTCGCCTTCCCTCTTTGCAAACTTATGGCAGTATCAATAAAGGTTTAGACAAATTGGTTGCTACCAATAATTACCGTTTTATTAATTATGATATCATCACAGAAAACAATATAAATTATCTAAAATTATATGTAACTGAAGATGAAGCTCGTCATTTTCTGAAAGTCGGACTTCATTACGATGAAATTTTCAAAACAGGACTTCTATTAAATTATTCAGCTAAAAGACTTTTATTCAAAAATTCAAATCTTTCTTTAGATGTGGTTGTTGGTGATAAACCCAGATATTACTTAAACTATTTTATAGATAACGGATATATTCCTGGCTTTGGTATTTACTCTTCAGGGATGAGCTTCGATTTAAAGAATAGCTCAAACATTAATGCAGATAAATGGGAATGGCTCCGCAACGAAGCTTACATACAGTCTGTTTGGAGAGATAAATTCGCAATAGGAGCCGGAATTAGCCATGACTATTTTGAAGCAGAAATAAACGGTTTAAATAAGCGCTACAACCGTTTCTTAAATCCTTATGTATTCCTGAAAAGCGATACCCAAAACGATCGCGATTTTCCTACTAAAGGATTCTATCTTAATGCAGAAGGAAAAGTAATCGACTTAATGAAATCTGAAGTTGAAAAAAGATTAATTCAGGTGAAAGCCGATGTGAGAGTTAATCTTCCAATTACAAAACAGCTTAGTTATCATCTTAATCTGTATGGCGGAATTACCATCGGCGAAAATTTACCTGAGTATTATCAGTACAGATTGGGAGGAATATTTGAACAGAATATTGTCAATTTCAAAAACTTTTCAGGTTTTTATTTTGCACAGCTTAATACAAATAATGTAGTTTTAATTTCAAATGATCTTCAGTTCAAATTTTATAAAAATTTATTTTTGAGCGGAAATTTTTCTTTCGCCAATCTTTCAGACGACATAAGCTTTGAAGACGCTGTAAAAGTTAATTATAGCTCTGTTGGTGCTACTCTAGGCTATAAATCTCCGTTTGGACAAATAAAACTGAATTTCAGTCATTCACTAAAAAATAATCAAAAAGGCATATTCAGTGTTATTTTAGGGCACTGGTTTTAAAAAAATGATACAATTCTTTTACGAAAATTTACCCGAATCGGTAAATACAGAATACACAACTTGGTTGAAAGACATCATTCTTTCAGAAGGAAAAAAGCTTGGCGAAATAAATTATATTTTCTGCGACGACGAATATTTATTGAAAGTAAACCAAGATTATTTACAGCACGATTACTATACAGATATCATTACTTTCGACTATGTAAAAGGTAAAACAATAAGCGGAGAGATTTTCGTATCTTTGCAGCGCATTTCAGACAACGCTTCTACCCTATCCAAAAATTATGAAGAAGAACTTAGAAGAGTCTTGGCTCATGGTATTCTTCATCTTTGCGGATATAAAGATAAAACTGAAGAAGAAGAACAGTTAATGCGAAATAAAGAAGATTTTTATATCGCAAAGTATAATTAAATCTTTTTAGAGCTTATTCCCGCTCTCCGCACTCGCTATTTTCTTTTTTAAAAGAAAATGAGCTCAGACAAATGCTACGATCGGGGCGAAATAAAGCACACTACAAGCGATTATAGCTTGTAAATTTAAATAATGTTTCACGTGAAACATTTAGACAAAAGATTAAAATTAGAAGCTTAAAACAAGCAATAAAAAATGATTTCAGAAATATATGATGTAATCGTAGTAGGTGCAGGTCATGCAGGTTGTGAAGCTGCTGCCGCTGCTGCCAATTTAGGTTCAAAAACTTTATTGGTTACTATGAATATGCAGACCATTGGGCAAATGAGCTGCAACCCGGCAATGGGTGGAATTGCCAAAGGACAAATCGTAAGAGAAATCGATGCGATGGGAGGATATTCAGGGATTATTGCAGATAAATCTGCGATTCAATTCAAGATGCTTAATCTTTCAAAAGGTCCTGCAATGTGGTCTCCAAGAACACAGAATGACAGAATGCTTTTCGCGGAAGAATGGCGTTTGGCATTAGAAAACACTCCTAATCTTGATTTTTTTCAGGATATGGTAAAAAGCTTAATTATCGAGAATAACAAAGCAGTTGGTGTTGTCACTTCATTAGGAATTGAAATAAGATCTAAATCTGTTGTTTTAACCAATGGAACTTTCCTTAATGGATTAATCCATGTTGGTGACAAGCAATTGGGTGGCGGAAGAATGGGTGAACCAAGAGCTTTTGGTATCACAGAACAACTTTCTTCATTAGGTTTTGAAGCTGGGAGAATGAAGACTGGTACTCCACCGAGAGTAGATGGAAGAAGCCTTGATTATTCTAAAATGGAAGAACAAAAAGGAGATCAAAATCCTCAGAAATTCAGTTATTTAGATACACCGAAGTTAACCAAACAATTAAGCTGTCACATTGTTTATACAAATGAGGCAGTACACGATATTTTACGTGAAGGATTTGATAGAAGCCCAATGTTCAACGGTACAATTCAAAGTTTAGGTCCAAGATATTGCCCGAGTATTGAAGATAAAATTAACCGTTTTGCAGAAAGAACAAGACATCAGTTATTTGTAGAACCAGAAGGTTGGAAGACTGTAGAAATCTATGTCAACGGTTTTAGTTCATCTCTTCCGGAAGATATACAGATTAAAGCAATGAAACAAATTCCAGGATTTGAGAATGTAAAAGTATTCAGACCTGGCTATGCTATTGAATATGACTACTTCCCCCCTACTCAGTTAAAGCATACTTTAGAAACAAAATTAGTAGATAATTTATACTTTGCAGGTCAAATCAACGGTACAACCGGTTATGAAGAAGCAGCAGGACAAGGTTTGATGGCGGGTATCAATGCACACAATAAAGTTCACGAAAAAGAAGAATTTATCCTTAACAGAGATGAGGCTTATATCGGGGTTTTAATTGACGATTTAATAACAAAAGGTACTGAAGAACCTTATAGAATGTTTACTTCCAGAGCTGAATACAGACTTCTTTTAAGACAAGATAATGCAGATATCAGACTAACTGAAAAAGCATATCAATTAGGTTTAGCAAAAGAAGAAAGATTAAAAAGAGTTGAAGAGAAAATCACTAAAAGTCAGGAACTTGAAGCCTTTTTACGAGAAACTTCTTTAAAGCCAGGAATCATTAATCCTATTCTTGAAAGCATTGAAAGTAATCCTGTAGATCAGGCTTACAGAGCTTCACAATTCCTTACTAGACCAAATATTACTTTAGAAAAATTAGAAGAAATTGATGCAATAAAAGAAGTTTCTTCTCAATATGATGATGAAGTAAGGGAGCAGGCTGAAGTAAATATTAAGTATAAAGGCTATATTGAAAAGGAAAAAGAGAACGTTGCAAAGCTTAATCGTTTAGAAAATGTAAAGATTCCTGAAGATTTTGATTATTTAAAAATCTCAAGTTTATCTGCAGAGGCTAAACAAAAAATGAATAACGTAAGACCAAAAACAGTTGCTCAAGCAGGAAGAATAAGTGGTGTTTCGCCAGCTGATATCAATGTTTTATTAGTCTATTTAGGACGTTAAGTACAAAATGTTTCACGTGAAACATTTATAAAATAAAAGCAAAAATTAAGGTATTTATGAGGTTATTTTAAACTCTGAATATCTTAATTTTTAATTTAAAAGAAATAAGCTAAATGAAAATAAAAGATCATTTTCTTTCTCAGGAAATATTTGAAATTAAAGAAACAGAAACAAAAGGAGTTTTTAAAACCTCCCCTATTCCATCGAATATTTCTAAATATTATGAAAGTGAAGATTACATATCTCATCATCAGGATTCTGGAAGTTTAAAAGAAAAATTGTACAAATTTTTACAATCATTCAATTTACAGTATAAAAAAACAATTCTTTTAGACAGAATAAAAAAAGGTTCAAGAGTTTTAGATTATGGTTGTGGTGCAGGAGAATTTGTAAAATATATAGAAAATGATTTTGAAGTTTTCGGTTTTGAACCAAATGCAGATGCAAGAAAAGCTGTGCAAAATAAAATTTCAAAAGCTACAATTTTAGATAATATTAATACTATTGAAGATCTAAGTTTAGATGCAATTACGCTTTGGCATGTTTTCGAACACGTGGAAAATCAGGATGAGATGCTTGAAATTTTCAACAAAAAATTAAAAGAAAAAGGGTTACTAATTATTGCCGTTCCCAATCCTACTTCTTATGATGCAAAACATTATAAAGAATTTTGGGCAGCTTATGACGTACCAAGACATGTCTATCATTTCTCAAAAAAAGGAATGGAAAATCTTATAGCAAAGAAACCAAACTGGAAAATCAGAAAAATCAAACCTTTGATTCTAGATTCGTATTACATCTCAATGTTGAGCGAAAAATACAAAAAATCACCCTTATTTTGGCTAAAAGCAGTAATCTACGGAACGATTTCTAACATAAACGCCCTTTTTTCTAACGAATTTTCAAGTTTGATATACATTATCGAAAAAAAATAGAAAATCGATTTTTAACCTATTTATAGAGGTCGATTTTCACCATTTTTCTTTAAAAAATAAAAACTCGAGATACAATTTCGAGTTTTTTTATTTTTTGTACTCCTACTCTACTTTCAATTTTAAGCTCATATATTTTATAAAATCAAAAATTTCAAAATTGAAGATTTAAAATATTAGTAACTTGTTAATAACTCCAGAAAATAATAAAAATAGAAACTACTATTTATTTTAAACTAACCGTCTGAGAATCGTCTATATTTTTTTTATTAATAATTTATGCATTACAGCAAATATAAAATAGTAGAAATTGAAAAAGGTAAAATAACAATAATCTAAAATTTTAATATTAAAAAAAATTCAATTTAAAAATAGAATATAATCTCAAACTATGCCTCTGAGAATCGCACAGAATTTTTTTTATTAGTAATTGATCGCTATAGAAGAGAGAAAATAACACTAAATGGAAAAGTAAATAAGTTTGAAAAATTTATCTTTGAAAGAAAGTTCAAACAAACCCTCTGAGAATCGTGTAGATTTTTTTAAATTGACAACAGCACAGTCTAACAGCTTCAGAAAACCTCAAAATTTTTTTTAAAAATATCCTCAATAGTTTTGAGGATATTCAAAAAAGGAAAAAGTCTGCTATTGTTTAGCAGACTTTGAAAATATTGTTTAAAGTTTAGTTGTTGATTGCAGCAACACCAGGAAGTTCCAGACCTTCCAAACTTTCAAGCATTGCTCCACCTCCGGTAGAAACATAACTTACTTTTTCTCCATAGCCGAATTGTTTTACGAAAGCTACACTGTCTCCTCCTCCAACTAAAGAGAAAGCTCCTAATTTTGTAGCTTCAGCAATGCTATCACCTAAAGCTACAGTTCCACCAGAAAAATTAGACATTTCAAAAACACCGATTGGTCCATTCCAAAGAATAGTTCTTGAATTTAGTAAAACATCATTAAACTGATCTCTAGATTTTGCACCTGCATCCAATCCCATCCATCCTTCAGGAATTTCATAAATATCAACTTCTTTTCTTTCAGCGTCATTATTAAAACTTTCAGCAATAATAGTGTCTGAAGGAAGATAAACTTTTACATTATGTTGTTTAGCTTTTCCTAAAATTTCCAAAGCCAATGGTAATTTATCTTCTTCAACCAATGACGTACCAATTTTTCCACCCAAAGCTTTAATGAATGTAAATGCCATTCCACCACCAATAATTAAATTATCAACTGCTGGTAATATATTTTCTATAATGGTAATTTTAGTTGAAACTTTAGAACCACCAAGAATTGCGGTAATTGGTTTTTCACCACTCTTCAATACTTTATCGATAGCCTGAAGCTCTTTAGCCATTAGTAAACCGAAAAATTTAGTCGAATTAAAAAACTGAGCGATTACTGCAGTTGAAGCATGTGCTCTGTGAGCTGTACCAAACGCATCATTTACATAAGCGTCGGCGAGCTTAGAAAGCTTTTCTGCAAAGGCAACATCGCCTTTTTCTTCTTCATTATGAAAACGTAGATTCTCTAACAAAAGGATTTCTCCTGCTTTAAGTTCAGAAGCAGCTTGTTCAGCCTTCTCTCCTACACATTCATCGACAAATTTTACTTCCTGACCCAATACATTAGAGACTTCATCTACAATATGTTTTAAAGAAAACTCATCTTTAACCTCTCCTTTTGGTCTTCCCAAGTGAGCCATTAAAATAACAGAACCCCCATCTTTAAGAATTTTATCTACTGTAGGTTTTACAGCTACAATCCTAGTATTATCGGTTACCTTCAGCTGATCGTCCTGCGGAACATTAAAATCTACTCTTACCAGAGCTTTTTTGTCTTTGAAATTGAAATCATTGATTGTTTTCATACGTAAATCTATATTTTTTGTCAAATGAAGTCGTCTCGCTAAACCAAGATTTGAATTTTCAAACCTGGAGCGATTTCACAAATTCTTTTGAAATTTTGTTTCACAAATGTAAGATTTTAAAGTCTCGCAAAAAATCGAATCTTTTAAAAGTTTTCAAAAAATTCCCCACAAAGCTTTACCCACCAATCAACACTATCATCTTTTTTTTTAAAAGAAAGAATGAATACTGTTGTTGAGTGTTGTGAGTTTCGGGGATAACTTTAACGATAAAACTTGATAACATCTAATTTATCCGTAACTCAGATTTAATTCACATTTTAAAATGCTGAAAATCTGTTTTTTCAGCTACTTACTAACAATTATGGATAACTTTTCCACTATTCTGATTATGGATAACAGATTTATGGAAAAACTAAGGAATACTCTAAAAAAAGTTTTTAAAAATTTTTAATCGAATATTAGGAAGTAATTTCTATTACAACTTTTTCAGAAGAAAAAAAATATTATTTTTAACAATCTTTTCCACACTTATTAACAATGATCTTAACAATTTGTGAGTAACTAACTAACAATTTATGAGATTCAAAAAAAAGTGAAAATAAAAATTTAAAATATGCTGAAAATCAATTTATTGTCTTTTGTATTAATCGTTTTCAATTGTTTCGGACAAGAAAACTATACTACAACCTCCTCAAAAATTAGAGAAGTAAAAATTTATTCAAATGGTGGAATTATCAAGCATTTTTTCTCGGCAGATGTAGCTCAAGGAAAAAATTTCATTATCATCAAAGACTTTGGGAGAAGCAGCGGAATGGATATTTCATCTTTTAAGCCAGACAAAAAAATTAATCTTTTACGTTACGAAACCTATAATAGTAACTACGCAGAAAAACTGGGTAAAAATAAAAACATAGGTCCTATAAATGACAGCATTGAGTTTTATAAAAATGCTAACAAAAAGATTGAGCAGGAGCTGACTCTGACTAGAAATTCTATAGGAATTGTTCAGAAAAATCAGACATTGGGAAATCCTTCTTCTGCAGAAATTCTTAAAATGATTGATTTTAATCAAACCACTCTTAAAAATTTATACAAAGATGAGACAGACGCTCAGGCGAGAATAGCAAAGAACCAATCCAGAATGTCAATTTTAGAGAATAAAAGATATGGTCTAACTAAAGATGATGAAGCATTTTACAATAATATTATTGTTCTCCAAATTGCAAGTGATAAAAGGCAGACAGTTAATTTTGAAGTCAATCAGCAAATTCAAAATGCGAATTGGCGACCTTATTATGTAATAAAATCAAACGGAATAAAATCTCCATTGAAGATTTCTTACAAAGCAAAAATTCAACAAAATACAGGTTTGGAATTTAAAAATATTCCGATAAAATTAATCAACGGAAGTTTTAGTTCAGAAGATAAACCTTACGAATTGGATCGTTGGTTTTTGAGAACAGAGCGAGATTATTATGTTTCCAATCAAGCATTTCAAAGACCGAAGAGTAATGCGAAAACTTCCAGCGTTGCTGAATATGTAGTAATGGGAGAATCAAATTCACGAATTGCTCAAAGAACGATGAAAACAGAAATTTCTTTAGATAAAAATGTAGTGCTTCCTTCGGATGTGGAAGTAACAGAAGATTTGAATAACTTTGAAGTAACAACTAATTATAAATATTTTACGACAACAAAATTAGAAAACAAAACTTTCCTTCTGGCTTCTATAAAAGACTATTCACAATATAATTTCTTGCCTGGAAATGCAGATATTTTCATGGAAGATGTACAAATTGGTACAGCAAATATTGATACGAATCAATTAACGAGCGAAATGCTGATTAGTCTTGGAAGTGATCCGAATATTCTTACGAAAAGAGAGTTGGTGAAAAAAGAAACTAAAAATTTAGGTGAAAAAGAAAAGTTTGAAAATTATTTCTACGAAATTACTATTAAAAATAATAAAGACACTTCTGTGAAGCTTGAATTGAAAGATCAGATCCCGCTTTCAGTGGCAGAAAATATAAAAATAGATGCCATTAATCCGGATAATGCAGACTATGATAAAAGCTCAGGTTTCCTGATTTGGAATTTTGAGATAAAACCTAATGAAACAAAGAAGATTAAATTCGGATTTAACGTAACTTTGCCAAAAGATTTAATAACTGCAGATATAAGATAAAAAGTAAAATAAATTTAAAAGTAAAAAATGAAAAGAAAAATTGCTATTGCAGCAGATCATGCAGGTTTTGAATATAAAGAATATTTGAAACAGCAGTTACAAGATGAATATGAAATTCAAGATTTTGGAACTCATTCTCTTGAAAGTGTAGATTACCCTGATTTTGTACATCCAGCAGCTTCTTCTGTTGAAAATGGAGAAAATGAATTAGGAATTTTAGTTTGTGGAAGCGGACAAGGCGTACAGCTTTCTGCTAATAAACACCAAGGAATTCGTTGCGCACTTTCTTGGATGCCGGAAATTGCGGCTTTATCTAAACAACACAACAATGCCAATATGGTTGCATTACCTGCAAGATTTGTGGCTAAAGAATATGCTTTGGAAATTGTAAAAACTTTTTTAAATACAGAATTTGAAGGAGGAAGACACCAAAACAGAGTAGACAAAATTGCATTCTGCTAAATTGATAAAGGCTTGTAAATCAATTTGCAAGCCTTATTTATTTTTTATTTTATATATTTGCACTGTCCAACAGCAATTACCAAACTGTTGATTCCATAAAAATTTTCAGAGTTTCTAAAGAAAGTTTATCCCTCCTTCTCCACTTTTTTGTTTTAAATTTAGCTAAAACTTCCATTGTAAATAATTCAGATGGAAAATTAAGTTATGATTAAAAAAATTTAACTTTTGAAGAAATTTATATTTTCATTTTTCTTGTTATTAAGTTTTCTATGCCTTCAAGCACAGGAAAAAGATTCTGTAAGCAATGACAAAATTGAAGATGTTGTAATTTTAGGACTAAGAAAAGTAGATTGTCAAAAAATCTATGATGAAGAAAAAGCACTTTATGAAAAGCAGTCTGAAGAGCTTCAGAAACTTAATTTTGAAACACTTTTTGATGAGCTTTTAAAACTAAAAGAATTTCAGAAAATAAAATCTGATGAAAGAAAAATTGTAATACTTAATCCTGATTACAATACAATAATATCTTCTTGCGGAAATGATTCTTTTTTTAAATGTAAACATTACGAAAAGTATATTAATAAGGACGTTTTCGAAAAAGTATGGAATAAAAATAGCTATTTAAAAATTCAAAATTTCTTTGATAATAAAATAATTATTCCTTTGATTGAATTCCCGTTTTGGTCTTTTGAACAAAATATGAAGGATGAAAATAATTATCTTAAAACACGAAATATTGAGCCTTTTTACAAAGGAATTTACAGAGATTTAAATAATAAAAAGAAAGAATTTTATTATTCATCTCATAAAAAACCAACAAAAAGCTTAGAAATTAGCCTTGACAAGAATAAAATAATTGCACAGAATTACCTTCAACTTGATATGAAAATATTTCCTGTTGTAAGTGAAAGTTCGAGCATTTATGGTGTAACGATCATTTTAGGAAATCGTGAAAAAGAACTCAGCAAAAGATATTTGCTTTACCAATACAAAGATGGAAAATGGAATTTTTTAGAAGAAAAGAAATTACCATAAAAACAAAAAGCATAATAATCCGAAAAAATGATGATGAATAATTTAAAATAATTTTCATCAAGAAATTAAATAAAAACTTAGAAATAAAACAAAATATTTCCAATTACAAGCTAAAAGAAATATCTTTATACAATCAAATTAAAAAATGGCAAAAAAGAAAAAATATATAAGTCAGAAAAATGATCATAAATTAATGGAAATCGGAAGATTGATCATGAAATTTATGAATCAAAACCAAACTAAAGTATACAATTACAAACAAATCTCAGACGGAATTGATCATAAAAATCCGAGACAACGTGAGATGGTGATTCAGGCTTTGCACAAACTATTGGCAAACCAAAGAATAAAAGAAACCGACAAAGGAAAATACAGCATTAATCTTAATATTGAAGGCACTTTAACTGGTATTATCGATTTCAACCAAAGCGGAAATGCTTATGTAGCAGTAGAAAATCTGAAAGATGATATTTTCATTCATTCAAAAAATGTGAAAGACGCTTTACAGGGCGATAAAGTTTTAATTGTTACCTACAATTTTAAAGGTAAAAAACTCGAAGGTTCTGTTTTGGAAGTTTTAGAAAGAAAAAGATCAGAATTTGTAGGAACTTTTCAATTGGTTCCTCACAAAGAATTTGGGTTTGTAGTTTGTGATAAAAAGACAATCAATACCGATATTTTTATTCCGAAAGGAAAAATAAATGGTGCTGAAAACGGCAATAAAGTCGTTGTAAAAATGACAGAATGGAAACCTGGAGACAAAAATCCTGAAGGAGAAATTTTACAGGTTTTAGGAAATCCGGGAGATCATGAAACAGAGATCCACTCTATTCTTGCAGAATACGGTTTACCGTACGAATTTCCTGAAGAAGTGGAAAGAGATGCCGATAAAATCGATCGCAGAATTACCGATGAAGAAGCTGCAAAGCGTTGGGATATGCGTGATGTTTTGACTTTCACGATAGATCCTAAAGATGCAAAAGATTTTGATGATGCCTTGTCGATGCGCAAATTGGAAAATGGAAACTGGGAAGTTGGAGTTCACATTGCAGACGTTTCTCATTATGTAGTTCCCGGAACTATTTTGGATGATGAAGCCTACGAAAGAGCAACTTCAGTCTATTTGGTAGACCGTGTTGTACCGATGCTTCCGGAAGTTTTGAGTAACGATGTTTGTTCTCTTCGTCCGAATGAAGATAAATATACTTTCTCTGCAGTTTTTGAGTTGAATGACAATGCAGAAATTCAGAAACAATGGTTTGGAAGAACGGTTATTCATTCAGACAGAAGATTCACTTATGAGGAAGCTCAGGAAAGAATCGAAACCAAAGAAGGAGATCTGCAGGAAGAGATCAATGTTTTAGACAGATTAGCTAAAATTATGCGTGCAGGTCGTATCAAAAATGGTGCGATTACTTTTGATAGAAGTGAAGTTAGATTCAATTTAGATGAAAATAATCAGCCGATTGGAGTTTACTTTAAAATCAGTAAAGATTCTAATCACCTGATTGAAGAATTTATGCTTTTGGCGAATAAAAAAGTGTCAGAATTTGTTTCGCTTAAAAAAGGAAGTCCAAACGGAAATACCTTTATTTACAGAGTTCACGACGATCCGGATCCTGCGAAACTGGAAGCTTTAAGAGATTTCGTTTCTACTTTTGGATACAAAATGGATCTTGCCAACACCAAAAAAGTGGCTGAATCTTTAAACACCTTATTGAAAGATGTAAAAGGAAAAGGCGAAGAAAATATGATCGAAACTTTAGCGATGCGAAGTATGAGTAAAGCTGTTTATTCTACCGAGCCAATTGGTCACTATGGTTTAGGATTCGATTATTATTCGCACTTCACCTCTCCTATCCGTCGTTATCCAGATTTGCTTGCCCACAGATTGTTGCAGCATTATTTGGATGGAGGAAAATCTCCCGACAGAAATGAATTGGAAGAAAAAGCAAAACACTGCAGTGCAATGGAGCGTTTGGCAGCCGATGCAGAAAGAGATTCTATCAAATTTATGCAGGTGAAATTCATGGAAAAACATTTGGGAGAAACTTTCACAGGGGTAATTTCCGGAGTGGCTGAATTTGGCTTTTGGGTAGAAATTCCTGAAAACGGTGCAGAAGGTTTGATCAAATTGAGAGATTTGATGGATGATTCTTACACGTATGATAAAGCTACACATGCTGTTTATGGATCTCGTACAGGAAACAGATATCAATTGGGAGATCAGGTTCAGATTAAAGTGGTAAAAGCCAATTTAATTCAAAAACAGCTCGATTTTAAGATTGTTGAGTAAGATTTTAATATAAAAACAGAAGACTGCCCGATTGTGGCAGTCTTTTTTTGTTTAAAAAAGTCTTTATTGTATAATTCGGGTTTAAAAAACTCATTTTTGCAGACAAATAGAAATATAATTTTTAAATTTGGGATAGAAACAATTTTAAATGTTTGAACTTATATTGTCGGCCATTGGTCTTGGTTTTATGTTGAGCCTGGTTTTCATTGGTCCTATTTTTTTCCTTTTGATTGAAACTAGTTTCACAAGAGGTCCTAAACATGCTTTAGCGCTGGATTTTGGTGTTATTACAGCAGATTTATTATGCATTGTTGCAGCCTATTATGCAAGTGCCGATATTGTTAATTTAATTGACAAACATCCCGGTTTTTACAGAATTACGTCCATCCTTATTCTCAGCTATGGTATCATCATGATGGTGACAAAAACTAAAATGCATTTACCTGGAGAAGAAAAAATAATCAGCCAGAATTATTTCAAAACATTCCTCAACGGATTTCTTTTAAATCTTCTGAATGTCGGAGTTATTCTTTTCTGGTTGGTAACGGTAATCGGAGTTCGAAATCAGTATCCCGATACAGAAACATTGATTCTTTACCTGGCAATTGTAATCGCAACTTATCTTTTAATTGATTTTGCTAAAATTTTTCTTGCAAAACAATTCCATTATAAACTGACTCAAAAATTGGCAAACAACATCAGAAAAGGGGTTGGAGTTGTGCTGATTATTTTCAGTTTTTTCATTTTCCTTCAAAGCTTTAAAATGTTTAATCAGTTTGATAAACAGCTTGAAGAGGCCGAAAAAAAGGAATTAAAATATAAAAAATAATTAAAATCGTAATCATTTTTCAATTGAAATATCTTGGGTTTCTTTGCTAATTAGAACGCCTTTGCGAACAAAAAAAATGCAGAATAATAGTAAAAAAAATCTTTGCGAACTTTGCGTTAAATTTTAAGAATCACTAAAATAATCATATTAAAAAACAACAACTGATTAATGAAAATATTTCCAAAGTCACTTACGAAAGGCGATAAAATTGCCATCATTTCTCCAGCTGGTTCAATAGAGCCCAGTCAACTGGAAAAAGGGATTGAAATGATTAAATCTAAAGGTTTTGAACCTGTTTTAGGTGAAAATCTTTATACTAAATTTTCAAACGGATACAATTACGCCGGAACTGAGGAACAAAGATTGAAAGATATGAATTGGGCTTTAAATGACAGCGAAATTTCCGCGGTTTGGGCTTCAAGAGGTGGTTATGGCTGTCAACATTTAGTTGAAGGTTTAAACTTAAAAGAATTTACCAAAAACCCGAAATGGTATATCGGTTATTCTGATAATACGGTTATACAAAGTTTTTTACTGAAAAAAGGTTTTGCTTCCATTCACGGACAAACCATTAAAACATCAAGCTTCGGAGTTACTGAAGAAAGCTATGATTTGATTTTTCATATTTTAAAAGGGAAAAAGCCAAAATATAGTTTAGAATCAAATCAATTTAATAAAAAAGGAAATATTGAAGGCGAATTAATTGGAGGTAATTTAGCGCTTATTTATGCGCTTTTAGGAACGAAATATTCTTTTGATTTTAAAGATAAAATATTATTCATCGAAGATATTGGTGAAAATTTTTATGCGCTCGACAGAATGATAATGAGTCTGGAATTAGCCGGAGTTTTTACAAAAATAAAAGGTTTAATTGTTGGCGGAATGACAAACATGGGCGACGAAAAAGACAATAAGCAATACGAAGAGAGTTTTGATAAATTTGCAAACCAGCTTATTGCCGATAGAATTTCAAAATATAATTTCCCTGTTGTTTTTGATTTTCCGAATGGACACATTAAAGACAATCGACCTTTGATTATTGGAAGCCAGGTTAAGGTAAAGGTTAATGATAAGGTAAAGGTTGAGTTTTAAATAAATTCTATAACTCTCCTACTCTCAAACACTCCAACTCAAATGGCAGATCACAACGACCTCGGAAAACTAGCAGAAGATTTAGCCGTACAGTTTTTACAGGAAAACGGCTATAAAATTCTTGTGCGAAACTTCCATTATCAAAAAGCTGAGATCGATATTATCGCTGAAAAAGATAATCTAATTATTGTAGTTGAAGTGAAAGCGAGATCGACCGATTTTTTCATTTTGCCTCAGGAAGCGGTTACAAAGGGTAAAATCAAACTTATTGTTACGGCAGCCAATCATTTTATGGAAGAATTTAATAAAGATCAGGAAGTACGATTTGATATTATTTCTGTGCTTCCCGACGAAAAAGGAAAACTCATTATAGAACATATTGAAGATGCTTTTGAAGCATTTGATGCAAACTGAATTAATGTAACAATTTAACAATCTATCAATGTACCAATTATTGGTAAACTTTTGTTTTGATACATTGTTAAATTTAAAAATTGAAATTTTTTATGAAAACAATACTCGTTACCGGAGCGACTTCCGGAATAGGAAAATCTACTGCTGAACTTTTAGCAAAACAAGGAAACAGAATTATTATCTGTGGAAGACGACCAGAAGTTTTAGAATCTGTAAAGGCAGAATTATCATCTTTAACTGAAGTTTTTAGTTTAAAATTTGATGTCAGAAATATTGAAGAAGTAGAAACCTCAATCGAATCACTTCCTGAAGAATGGAAAAATATTGATGTACTGATTAATAACGCAGGAAATGCACATGGTTTAGAGCCTCTTTCCGCTGGAAGTACAGACGATTGGGATTCTATGATTGACGGAAATGTAAAAGGACTTTTATACGTCTCAAAAACTTTAATTCCGATGATGAAAGAAAGAAATTCGGGGCAGATTATTAATATCAGTTCGGTTGCGGCGAGACAAACTTATGCAAACGGAGTTGTGTATTGTGCTACAAAAAAAGCGGTAGATGTTATTTCTGAAGGAATGAGGATCGAATTGACAGAATTTGGAATTCGTGTGACGAATATTCAGCCAGGAGCTGTAGAAACCGATTTTTCTTTAATCAGATTTAAAGGAGATCAGGAAAGAGCAGCAACGGTTTATGCAGGTTATGAAGCTTTGAAAGCCGAAGATATTGCTGATGCAATTGCCTATTGCATCAATGCTCCGCAACACGTAACGGTTTCAGATATGACCATTTATCCGAGCGCACAAAGCGAGCCGAGAACGATTTACAGAAAAGGATAATTTTAATTTGAAAATGGTTTAATTTGAGAATTTGAAAATGAGGTTCTTCCCTATTCTATTTTTGTTTTGCTTTGTTTTTGGATTTTCTCAGAATTATTCAAAAGATGAGAAAATGGTTTTATTACAAGCAAAAAAGCTAGATTCTCTGATGATGAATAATGATACTCAAATTATTGATTTATTTTGTTCAGATGTTTCGTTCGGTCATTCCAATGGATGGATTCAGAATTCTGAAGATTTTAAGAAAGATTTTTCATCAAAAAAAGCGGTTTATAAAGAAATTAAACAGACAGAAGTTTCAGAAATCAAGAAATTCAAAAATACATTCAGTATAAGAAGGAAAATAAAAGTTTCAGGCTTATATAAAAATCAAGATTTTGATATGAATTTGTCGCTTCTTGAGATTTGGATAAAAAAGAAATCTCAATGGAAATTGTGGAGCCGGCAAAGTGTGGAAATAAAGCCATAAATTTGTTTTAAAAATAACACAATGGACGGAGAGTTTCAGAACTTTTTAATTTACCAAAATCCAAAAGGAGAAATTCGTGTAGATGTTTTTGTACAAAACGAAACGCTTTGGCTTACACAGAAGTCTATGGCTGCCTTGTTTGATGTAAATGTTCCTGCAATAAGCAAGCATCTATCAAATATTTTTGATGAAGGCGAACTTAAAGAAGATTCAGTTATTTCCATTTTGGAAACAACTGCTTCTGATGGAAAAAATTACAAGACAAAATATTACAATCTTGACGCTATAATTTCTGTTGGTTATCGTGTAAATTCATCTAAAGCAACACAGTTTAGAATCTGGGCAACACAGATTTTGAAAGAATTTATCATCAAAGGTTTTGTGATGGATGATGAAAGATTGAAACAAGGTCAAAATGTATTTGGTAAAGATTATTTTAAAGAACTTCTGCAGAGAATCCGCTCTATTCGAGCAAGTGAAAGAAGAGTTTACCAGCAAATCACCGATATTTTTGCTGAATGCAGTATTGATTATGATAGAAATTCTGAGATTACGAAAAACTTTTACGCAATGGTTCAGAATAAGTTTCATTTTGCAATTACCGGAAAAACTGCTGCTGAAATCATTTATAAAACTGCCGATTGTACCAAAGAAAATATGGGCTTAACATCTTGGAAAAATGCTCCGGATGGAAGAGTTTTGAAGCAAGATATTTTAATAGCTAAAAATTATCTTCAAGAAACAGAAATTAAACAACTGGAAAGAACCGTGTCAGGATATTTTGATTATATCGAAGGGTTGATTGAAAGACAAAATACTTTTACAATGGAATCTTTGGCTAAAAGTGTCAATCGGTTTTTAGATTTTAACGAATACAGAATTTTGGAAGGAAAAGGAAATATATCTAAAATTGCTGCAGAAAAAAAAGCAATTAAAGAATATGAGACTTTTAACAAAACTCAAAAAATAATTTCGGACTTCGATAAGCAAATTAAAAAATTAGGAAAAGATTAAAATAAAAAATGAAAATATTATATCTCGAAACGTCCTCAAAAAACTGTTCTGTAGCCATTTCAGATGGTGAAAAACTGCTTTGCTCTACAGAAGAAGTTTCAGAAAACTATAAACAGAGCGAGTCGCTCCACACTTTTGTAGAATGGGCTTTGGAAGGAGCCCAATTATCAATGAAAGATATTAAAGCCATTTCTTTGGGAAAAGGTCCGGGTTCTTATACTGGTTTGAGAATTGGAGCTGCTTCAGCAAAAGGTTTTTGTTATGGACTTAAAATTCCTTTGATTGCAGTCAATTCCATGGAAAGCATGATAGAGCCTTTTTTAGGACAAAACTATGAATTAATTATCCCTTTGATCGATGCAAGACGAATGGAGGTTTATACCGCTGTTTATGATGGAATTTCGGGGGAAGAACTTGCTCAGACCGAAGCTAAAGTTTTAGATGAAAATTCTTTTGAAGAATTAAAAGATAAAAAAGTACTTTTCGTGGGCGATGGAGCGTTAAAAGCAAAAGAAATATTACAACTTCCGAATGCGGAGTTTAATGCAGAAATATTTCCTTCTGCTCAGTTTTTAATAAAGAAAACTTTAGAAAAGATAAAGAATGAAGATTTTGAAGATATAGCTTATTTTGAGCCTTTCTATCTTAAAGATTTTCATGGAGTAAAGAAAAAAACAAAAAGCGAAGAATAATCTTCGCTTTTTTTATTGTTTCATTGTTTTCACTTCACCAGTAGTTTGCTGAAGTTTTTGCATCGTATTATTTCCTGCTTTTTTCGGAATATTATTATTCTGTTGAGGAACATTATTATTCATCATCTGCGCACCAGTATTGTTCGGAGCAAGATTATTATTTTGAGATTGTTGGAAATTACTAGGCTGTCCAGGTCCGTTAAAAGGATTATTAGGTACTGTATTTCCTTTATTATCGGTTGCCTGAAATGCGATATCGCTTTTCAGATAATTGAGCATTTCCTTAGCTTTAATTCCTTCAGGAGTTTTGGCATAATTCAAAACAATTTGCTCAAGCTGCAGAATCATTACTTCTTTTCCGCTGGTTTTTCCGGCATTGAATGCGTTTAAAAGATTCAGTTTAGGTACTAAAGCATCTTTAGGATATTTAAGAACCACCTGCTCTATTTTACCCTGACTTTCAGCAAATTTTTCAGATTCATATAAAGCAAAAGCCATTTTGTATTCGTTTTCAACTTCTTCTGAAGACTTTACGAAGGTATTGCTTTTAGGATTTCTTGCGAATTCTGCAAAAGAACTATAAGGATAATCGGTCAATAAAATCTGTTTTGCTCTGGCTGCAGCTTGCGGATCTTTCTCATAATTCATCGCAAAAATTTCATACAAAGCCTGAAGCATTACTTTTTCCTCCGGTTTTACATCTACCAAATCATAAAGCGTCTTTGTTGCTAAAGGCGTATTGGTAAAATAATTCTGATACATTACCCCAAGACCTAATGAAGCAGTATCTCTATCTTTTTTCAACTGAGATAATTTTCCGGCATCTGAAGGAATTTGTTCAATATAAAAAGAAGGTTCAAAACGTCTCGGATTAGGCGCTGAAGTTACTCCTAAAGCTTCATTCTTCATGTCTTGAAGCGATGCCGTTTTTTTAGAATAACGCCAGTTGTCAACCAAAGCACGATCTCCCCAAACCTGTTTAAAGGTGGATGTACCCTTGCTTACGGTTCCAGTATTTCCAAAGTAAAAACCTTTTGCAGCGATCCCGAAATCTTCGAAAGAATTTGAGCTGTTTGCAAAAAGAGAATTGGCATTGTAATCTCCGGTGTCAAAACCTTTGCTTCTTTCGGCGCGTCTCCTTTCCTGTTCTTCTCTTTCTTCTTTAATTTTTAGTTTCTCTATATACTTTGCAAAATAATCAGTTTTCTGCGCATCAGACATTTTTGCCAAAGACAGAATACTGTCGTTTTTCTTAATTAAATAATAATTTTTAGAGATTTTTTTAATGTAATTAGACTGATCTTGAAGCAAAATTTTAGAAGGCTCATACGTCATTGCAACCAATGCAGAATCATAATAAGCTCCCGCTCCGATGTAATCATTTCTGTCTAAATAATCTTTACCGATTTCATAATAAGCCAAACCTCTCACCTGCCCGTCTGAAACTTTTTCAAGCAATGATTTTCTAAAGAATTCCTGTGCTTCTTTTTTCTTGCCAGCTTTGTTGGCCATTAAGCCTAAAGCATAATAAAATTCATTCTTTCTTGATCCGTAAGTACCTTTTTTGCTTATTTTTTCAAGATAATCTTTAGCACCTTCATAGTTTCCTTTTCCGTTGAATGTTTTAGCAATTTCGATCTGAGATTTTACTTCAAATTCAAAATCATTGGCATATTTGTAAGCGGCTAAAAAACTCTCTCTTGCAAGATCTTGTTTTCCTGTTTCTTGTAAAACCTGTCCTCTCAAAAATGCAATTCTGCTTTTTAGTTTTCTATTGCTGTTCAGTTCAAAAGCACGGTCTAATTCTTTTATAGATTCTTCTTTTTTACCATGATCCAAAAGAGATTCAGCATAATAAATACTCAACAGTTTATCATGATCTTTGCTTAATTTTTCACTTTTAAGTTTATTAAAAATTTCGTCAGATTTATGATAATTTTTAATTTTTGAATAGGCTAAAGCTTCATAAATATGTGCTAAAGGAAGTCTTTTATCTTCCTTCATGTGAGTGAAAACATAGTTTAAAGCATCTAAAGCTTTAATTGATTTTCCCTGATAAATTCTAGATTGAGCCAAAATAATATAAGCATCAAAAATAGTTTTGTTTTGCTCCTCTCCTTTTCTGATGACAGAATATTTATTAATTGCTTTTAAAGCTTTTGCTTCTGCAATTTCTAAAACTGTAGCTCCTTTATTTTCTTCAGGATTATTAGGGTTTTGAGGCGTATTTCCGAACATTCCAGGCATTCCCGGTCCGTTTGATGGCATTCCGGGTGCGTTTCTTCCGTTGGGTTGAGGGCGGTTTACTTCCGCCATTTTCATAGAATTTTCTGCAAAAGCCGAAGACTGCCCCAAATCACTTCCCAAAGGCTGCTCCTCATAAGTTAATATGGGAATATAAGGCGCATAAAAATTATCTTTATGAGCTTTATCTCTATCTGTAAACTCACTGTTTAAAGCGTCTTTGGCATTAAACAGGGTATTGTAATAAGTTGAAAATCCTTTCAAAAACTTTGATCTGGCTTCCGGTTTTTTCACTTTCGTGCCACAGGAAACAACAATAATCGCTGCTAAAAGGAATGCTATTTTCTTTTTCATTATTTCAATATAACTCGCTAATTTACTTTTTATTATCAGCAGTTTGATGATTTTGTAAAAATAATAAAATTTTATTTTGAAAATATCTATAATTCTCGCAATATTTTATAGACCAAATGCGTTGGAAGTCCCATAATGGTATAAAAATTTCCGTTTATTTTTTTAATTTTCGACATTCCAAGCCATTCTTGTATACCATACCCTCCTGCTTTGTCGAACGGTTGATATTTTTTGATATAAAAATCAATTTCTTCATCCGAGATTTCATCAAACTCTACATCAGCAACATCGGTTTCTGTGATAATTTTATCTAAAGTTTTAATCGTAATTCCCGTATAAACCTGATGTATTTTCCCTGATAATGACTGAAGCATTTTTTTTGCTTCAATTTCATTTTTTGGTTTTCCCAGAAACTGATTTTCATTGGCAACGACTGTATCCGCGGTCAATAAAACTTCATCATTCTGCAGATTTCTGAATGCATTTGCTTTTAATTCAGATAAATAAGCTGCAGCGTCTTCTGTTTTTATATTTTCAGGTAAAATTTCTTCACAGTCAATTTTCACGACTTCAAAATCAAAACCTAAACTTGACAGTAATTCTTTCCTTCTCGGAGATTGCGATGCTAAAAGTATTTTCATCAGTATTTTATAAATGATAAACGATAAATGTTAAATGATATTTTGCAAAATTAGATATTTGATTGTAAGTCTTTTATCCATTTTCTTTCACCTTCTTATACAGATTGCGTATTATCATCATGCCATTTTCCCTGAATCTTCATCACCTGTTCAATCACATCGCGTACTGCCCCACTTCCTCCTTTTATTTGCGAAATATAGTCTGCGATTCCTTTAATTTCAGGAACGGCATTTTCAGGACAGGTTGCAATGGCCGAACTCTGCATCATATGAAAATCCGGAACATCATCTCCCATCGTTAAAATTTCTTCGTTTTTAAGATTATATTTAGCTTTAAAATCTTCATAATCGACCATTTTATCATGAGATTTTGGGTAGTAATCCTGTATTCCCAAATAGTTGATTCTGTGTCTTACCATTTCGTCATTTCCCCCTGTAATAACTCCAATCAGATAGTCGTTTTTTAAAGCTTTTACTACTGCATAACCATCCAAAACATTCATTACCCTGCTCATATTTCCGCCGGGCATAAGATAAACGCTTCCATCCGTAAAAACACCGTCTACATCAAATACAAAAGCTTTTATATCTTTTAATTTCTCTTTATAACTCATGTTGATTTATAAATGATAATTGATGAATGATAAAAGATTCAGATCAATTGCATTCACTTATCATTTTTACTTTATTTTTAAATTAATTTAATCAAGATTATAGGTCAGTCTTACCGTAATTCTCGCTGATTTTTCCTTGCTTGAAGTATCAAAATTTCCTCCATAACTATCTTCATCAGTAGAACCTTTTGCGGTAATCTGAAATACACCCATCGATGCGTCTTTTAATTTTCCAAGATCTCCATCTGCACTTTTTACAATTTTCTCCGCTCTTTCTCTCGCATCTTTAGAACCTTGTTCTATCAAGCTATGTTTCAACGAAGAAAGATCAGAATAAGTATATTGAGCTGAAGATGGTTCAAACTGAACGCCACTATTGATAAGTTCTGCAGTTTTGTCAATCACGCTTTCAATTTTCTTCATCAAAGCCGGGTTTTTCTTTGCTCTGAAAAACACAGTTTGGGTGGCTTTATATCCATCAAAAACATCTTCTGATTTTTCTGATCCATCCGCTTCTTTTGTCGTTACAGTACGATATGACCGAGAAAAATTGACTCCGCCAAAAGCAAATTCACCTGCTTTGAAGCCTTTGCTGTAGAAAAATGTTTTTACTTTTTCTTTGTCTTGCGAGATTAAATTGTAAGCTTCTTTTGCATCCATTGCACTGGCGTCGAAACTTCCGCTCCAGCTTATTTCGTCTGAAGTAAAATCTTTAGAACCAAGACCTGTAACTGATATGGTATCTTGTTTTAAATTTCTGTTTTTAAAACTTGAGCCTAACACAAAAGCTGTAATAACGATTGATGCTCCGATGATGAGGGAACGGATAATGTTTGTATTCATTTTTTTGGTTTTCATCAAAGTTAAAAATTTATGGTAATTGATACATTTTTTTGATGGAAAGATTCATTGTTTTATAAATCTCAAGACTTTCGTCTTGTAATAGTTGCTCATGCAATTCCAAAATTCTTTTGTCGTTTCTTACAGCAGGTCCTGTTTGGGCTGATTTAGGATCTATTTCGTTAATTTTCTGAACAGTTTCATTAATCAACGGTAAAAAATAATCGAACGGAATTTCCTGTGCATCCGAAATTTCCTTAGCTCTCGCAAAAAGATGATTCACAAAATTGCAGGCAAAAACTGCAGTTAAGTGAATGTATTTTCTCTTTTCATGAGTACTTTCCATTACATTATCTGAAATTTTAGAAGCCAATTCAGTTAAAACTTTTTGGTCTTCTTCTTTTTCTGCTTCAATAAAAAAGGGAATTTTCTTGTAATCTAAATCTTTAGTTTTAGAAAAAGTCTGTAAAGGATAAAAACTGGATTTCTTATAATCTCCAACCAAAATTTCTTTAGGTAGAGAGCCAGAAGTATGAGCAACCAAACAATCTTTTTTAGTAATCAACTTAGAAACAGCCTCTACGGAATTATCGCTTACGCAAAGAATATACAAATCTGAATCGACTAAATGTTTAGTTGAGTTTGGGATGTTTAATTCTTCCGAAATTTTATTTAATTCTTTCTCATTTCTTCCAAAGATTTGGGCTATAGATATTCCATTTTGAACGAAAGCCTTTGCCAAATGATAGGCAACATTTCCGGAACCGATAATAACTGTTTGCATAAAACAAAGATAGGCGTTTTTAGTTTTTGAAGGAAAGCTTAATGATAACGGAAGTTTTTGAATAAATATTATTGGTATAAATCTTAAAAGTTAATATATTGGACTAAAAATTGAATAAGTAATTTAACTTTTAGATATTTTTGTAATCCAAAACAATGAAAGCATCTTATGAAGATTAAAGACGCAGAAATTATTGCGCTGATGCAAAACCCACGAACACTTGAGAAAGGTATTCGGGTGTTGATGGATGCTTATCAGAGTAGATTATATTGGCATATCAGACGTATTATTGTAGATGGAGACCTTGCTCAGGATACTTTGCAGGAAACATTTATAAAAGCTTACCAAAATTTTCATCAGTTTAAAAATGACAGTCAATTGTACACTTGGCTGTACAGAATTGCAACTAATGAAGCTTTGCAGCAGATTAATAAACTGAAAAAGATGCAGAAAACTGATGAAGATCCGGAATACTACATGCAGAATCTGGTTGCCGATAACACACACAGTGATGCTGAAGAAATACAAATTTTCTTGCAAAGAGCCATACAAAGCCTGCCCGAAAAGCAGAAACTGGTATTTATGATGCGGTATTATGATGATTTACCTTACGAAGAAATATCAAAAATAGTTGATATGTCGGTAGGAACATTAAAGACAAATTATCATTACGCCAAACAAAAAATAGAAGAATATATCAAAGAGAATTACGAGAGATAATTTTTGAGAACCCACAACATGAAAGATTTTGATCTAGAAAAATTAGAACGCAAAAACATTTATAAAATGCCAGACAATATGTTTGAAAGCATTCAAAATAGAGTGTTGAGCGAGGTGAATGATTTTGATCTAGAAAAATTAGAACGAAAAAACATTTACAAAGTCCCTGAAAATATGTTTGAAAATATTCAGGACAGAGTAATGAGTGAAATAAAAGCTGAGCGAAAAGCTCCTATTTTCAAAATGAATTGGGGATATGCTGCAGCAGCGTCTTTGGCTCTTATTTTCGGAGCAACATTTGTATATCAATCTAATTCTGATTCTTCAACAAACGGAGATTCAAATCTTAACTATGCTGATAACAGAACAGCACCTAAAAAGGAAAGTCAGATAGCGTACGAAACTTTAGCATCAGATTTAACTTCAGTAGAAAATCATGATCAAAGAGTTGAAAGACAGTCGGATATAAAGCCTATGGTTTCGCAGGTTGTTAATAATAATTCTGGAAATCAGAATAAAAAAGCGGTAAAAACGGCTAATGAAATCCATATGAATGAATATTTGGAATCTCTTCCTAATTCAGAAATTGCAGAATTGGCAAACAATTCCAGTCAAGATGTTTATTTAGATTTATATAATTAAAAGAAAGATGAAACAAATATTATTTATACTTTTTATTATCTCAAGTTTTGGGTTAAAAGCCCAGATTAAAGAGTATGATTGGAAGAAAATGAGTCCCGATCAAAGAAAAGAGGTAATAAACAATCTTTCGCCAGATGAAAGAAAAGCACTTCTTACCCAATTCAGAAATAACATGGTTGTTGATATGCTGGATGTTGCACCTCAGGATAAAGCAGAATTTACTGCGATGTACAACGAGTATTTAGACAATCAGAAAAAAATAAAAAGTCAGTTCGATTCAAATTTTGATCCTGCAAAACTAACGGAAGAAGAAGCAAAAGTGAAACTTCAGCAAAGTTTTGATGTAGGACAAAAATTATTCGATAATAGAAAAAAGTATGCTGAGAAGATGCAGACTGTGATTCCTTGTCAAAAAGTCTTGAAGCTTTTTCAGTCTGAGGGAATGATGAGAGATAAGATGAATGAAAGAAAACCTCACGGCGGAAAAAAGAATGCTTCAGAATCGAAGCAAACTCCATAATAGTTTATTTTTTTAATGTTGGACGACTCTTGCAATTTATTGTGAGGGTCGTTTAATTTTTAGGAAATATCTATTTTTGCAAAAAAATAATTATGAAAAAAATATTTCAGGTTGTATTCTCTTTTATGGCAATCTTATCATTTTCTCAGGCTACAGAAGCTATCAAATTTAGAGGAAATATTACCAGATTTGATGATGTTACTTATAAAGGATTTAAGGTTTTAGATCAAAGACAAGATAAATCAATTGGTAGTATTCCTTTTGGGGAAAATAAAGAAATGAAAGAAGTTGTTTTTCCTACAACTCCAAGTAATGACTTTCAAGCTTGGTTTGATAGGGGAAATTCTTTAACAGGAAAAAATGAATTGCTTCTTATTTTAAAGAGATTAAAACTTTCAACTGGAGAAAGTGAAGGAAAGAAAACAAATGGGAAAATGGATTTCTCTGCTCAATTATTTCAAAAAGAAGGAGATAAATACAAGTTTTTGTATAAAAAAGATACTGTTTTTGCATTCCAGGATAAAGAAGTTTCGGAATTAATGGTAAAAAATATTCCAACGATTTTCTCCATTTTTATTAAAAAAGCTTACACTTTAGAACCCAGCCAAAAAGCAGTAACATTCAATGATCTTGCTGATTATGAAACATATATTAAAAACAATTATGAAGCCTTTAAAAATGAACAATTGAAGGATGGAATATATCTGGATTTCACTTCATTTTTCAATCAAAGTCCAGTACAAGGAAATTATGTTTTGGAAAGAAATGATAAAGGAGAAGTTACGAAAGCAATAAAAATAGAAAACGGAAAAAAGGAAAAAATACCTGCCTATAAAATGTTTGCTTATGTTGAAAACGGAAAAGCTTATAGAAAAACAATGTCTGGCTTCATAGAAATCAATAAAAATGAAAATGGATTTTATATAATCGCAAACAGAGGACATATTTTTCCGGCGCAGTATAACAGCACTTACGGAATGTTTGGCTTAATAGGTGCGGTTGCCGGTTCTATCGACCAAGCAGCCAAACAAAAGAAAATGAAAAATGAAGATAAAGAAGAAATTTACATAGATTCTTTGACGGGAGAATATGATTTTCAGGATTAATAAATTATAACAAAAGGAGAGACCGGAAAGTCTCTCTCTCTTTTATCTTTTATCAGTAGAATAAGAGTAAGGAAAATCTTTTTCATGAGTTCCTCGCTCTTTATTTGGCTGAGAAATCATATCAAATTTCAATGTTGCCCCTTTCATTAATTCTGAATGACTTAGCCAGTTTTTAGAATATTTTTTACCATTAAATTTTAATGAATTCACATAACGGTTTTCATTGCTGTTATTATCAGCTTTAATTTCAATCGTTTTTCCGTTTTCTAAATGAATAGTTGCTTTTTTAAACAAAGGCGCTCCTAAAATATATTGATCTGTCGCAGGAGTTACGGGATAGAAACCAAGCGCTGAGAAAATATACCAAGCCGAAGTTTGGCCGTTATCTTCATCACCACAATATCCATCCGGAGTTGGCTGATACAATCGATTCATCGTTTCGTGAACCCAATATTGAGTTTTCCAAGGTTCTCCGGAATAATTATAAAGATAAATAATATGTTGTGCTGGCTGATTTCCATGGGCATATTGACCCATATTGGCGTTGACCATTTCCTGAATTTCATGGATGGTTGAGCCGTAATAAGAATTATCATAAATTGGAGGTAATTCAAAAATCTGATCTAACTTTTTTGAAAACTCTTTTCTTCCGCCCATTAATTTTGCCAGTCCGTCAATATCCTGAAAAACCGACCATGTGTAATGCCACGAATTTCCTTCTGTAAAAGCATCTCCCCATTTTAAAGGATTAAAAGGAGCCTGAAAACTTCCATCCTGATTTCTTCCGCGAGCTAATTTTGTTTCAGGATCAATCACTTTTTGGAAATTCTGAGAGCGTTGGTAATATTCTTTCCATTCAGATTCCGGTTTTCCTAAAGCTTTTCCAAGCTGTGCAATCGCAAAATCGTCATAAGCATATTCTAAGGTTCGAGCAGCATTTTCATTGATTTTCACATCATAAGGAACATAACCTAATTTTTTATAATATTCAATTCCTAATCTTCCTGTTGCTTGCGGACCTTCATTATTAGCACCGTGAAGCAAAGCCTGATATAATGTTTCAATATCGTAACCTCGCAAACCTTTTATATATGCATCTGCAACCACTGAAGCCGAATTATTTCCAATCATAATATCAGAATAGGATGGGCTCGACCATTCTGGCAACCAACCACCTTCTTTATAATCATTAATTAATCCTTTTTGCATTTCAATATTGATGCTTGGATAAACTAAATTCAAAAAAGGGTAGAGCGCTCTGAAAGTGTCCCAAAAACCAGTTCCTGCAAAACGATATCCAGGCTCAGTTTTCCCAGAATAAGGGCTGTAATGTACAATTTTATCACTCTTATCAATCTCATACATTTTATGCGGAAAGCAAAGCATTCTATATAGACAAGAATAGAAAGTCCGCATTTGGTCGATAGTTCCGCCTGCAACTTCAACTTTTTTGAGCTTCTCATTCCAAGCTAATTTTGCTTTATTTAAAGTTTGATCGAATGAATCTTTGCTGAGTTCTCTTTGTAAATTTAATTCTGCCTGTTCTAAACTGATAAAAGAAGAAGCAATCCTTAAATTGACTTTTTCACCTTTTTTAGTTTCAAAACCAACTACTGCACCGCAATGATCTCCCGTAATTTCCAATGCATCTTTTACAAAATCTTTATCCTTCCAAGTCGAATATTTCGTAAAAGGTTTGTCTGCATAAATCACAAAATAATTTTTAAAGCCAATCAATTTTCCTCGGGAATATTTTGTTGAATAGCCTGTAATTTTATTTTGAGAAGGAATGATTGTTATACTAGAACCTTTATCAAAAGCATCTACCACAAACCAAGAATTTTCAGAACCGGGATAAGTTAAACGCATTTGTGCAGCTCTCTCGGTGGGAGTAAGTTCTGCAGTTACATTATGATCAGCTAAATAAACGCTGTAATAATAAGGTTTTGAGGTTTCCGATTTATGAGAAAACCAACTTGCTCTTTCCTCCTCATTAAATCGCATTTTCCCTGTTATCGGCATAATAGAAAACATTCCGTAATCGTTCATCCACGGCGAAGGTTGATGTGTTTGCTTAATTCCACGGATTTTATCTGCATCATAAGTATATTGCCATCCATTTCCGTTTTTTCCGGTTTGTGGAGTCCAAAGATTCATTCCATGCGGTACGGCAACTGCGGGATATGTATTTCCATTGGAAAGGGAAGGTTTTGAAAGCGTACCAATCATAGGATTGACAAATTCTTCTGGATTTTGTAGCGCTTTTTCAATCCATTGCGATTGAAATTGGGCAAAAGAAATAATGAAAAGTAGTATAAGAACTTTTTTCATGGATAAAATAATTTAAACACAAATATCACTAATAATATCACAAATTACACAGATTTAATATTAAAGTTTAAGATCATTTAAATTATTCAGGTTAATTAAGCGCTATTTCTAAAAGCCAAGTTCATCTTAATATTCTAAAATTCTTAACCGAAATCTTATGTAGATTAAATGAGATTTTTTATTAGTGTTTTAGTGGTAAAAATTTGTGGTATTCGTGTTAACATCAGATTTAAAATTAAGAATGATGAATTCTCCTGCATTTTTTTATCTTTGCAAATTACATAGTTCTTAAATGAAAAACATACGAAATTTTTGCATAATCGCCCATATTGACCACGGTAAATCAACTTTGGCAGACCGTCTTTTGGAGTACACTAATACAGTGACCCAAAGAGAATTACAATCTCAGACGCTAGATGATATGGATTTGGAAAAAGAACGTGGGATTACGATTAAATCTCACGCCATCCAGATGGATTATGAGCTTAATGGCGAAAAATATATTCTAAACCTTATTGATACACCAGGACACGTAGATTTTTCTTACGAAGTTTCCCGTTCGATTGCTGCTTGTGAAGGGGCGCTTCTTATTGTAGATGCTGCTCAAAGTATTCAGGCTCAAACGATTTCAAATTTGTATCTGGCTTTAGAAAACGACTTGGAAATTATTCCGATTCTTAATAAAATAGATCTTCCGTCTGCAAACCCTGAAGAAGTAACCGATGAAATTATGGGGCTTTTAGGATGTAAATACGAAGATGTTCTTAGAGTTTCCGGTAAAACAGGAGAAGGAGTTCACGAATTATTAGAGGAGATTGTAAAAAGAGTTCCGCCACCGGTGGGAGATCCTAAAGCGCCGCTTCAAGCTTTGATATTTGATTCTGTTTATAATCCTTTCAGAGGAATTGAAGCCTATTTTAAAATCGTAAACGGAAGTATTTCTAAAAACGAGAAAATTAAATTTTTCGCTACCGGAAAAGAATATGGAGCTGATGAAGTAGGAACTTTAAAATTAAAACAAGTTCCAAAGAAAACGATAGAATGTGGTGATGTAGGTTATCTTATTTCAGGGATCAAAGATGCCCGCGAAGTAAAAGTAGGAGATACGATCACGTCTTTTGTAAACCCAGCAGAAGCGCCTATCGACGGTTTTGAGGAAGTAAAACCAATGGTTTTTGCCGGAATTTATCCTATCGAATCTGAAGATTTTGAGGAATTAAGATTTTCATTGGAAAAATTAAGATTAAATGATGCTTCTTTGGTTTTCGAACCAGAAAGTTCTGCAGCATTAGGTTTTGGTTTCCGTTGTGGATTCTTGGGAATGCTTCACATGGAGATCGTTCAGGAGCGTTTGGAGAGAGAATTTAACATGAACGTTATTACCACGGTTCCCAACGTTTCGTATCACGGATTTTCTAAAAAGGATCCTGAAACTGCAATTTTAATCAACAACCCGTCTGAAATGATTGATCCGAATCTTTTAGATAGAGTAGAAGAGCCTTATATTAAAGCTTCTATCATTACAAAATCTGATTTTGTTGGAGCAGTAATGACACTTTGTATCGAGAAAAGAGGTGAAATTGTTAACCAAAGTTATCTGACAGCTGATAGAGTAGAATTGACTTTCAATATGCCTTTGGCGGAAGTTGTTTTCGACTTTTATGATCGATTAAAATCAATTTCTAAAGGATATGCTTCATTCGATTATTCACCAATCGGAATGCGAGCTTCTAAATTGGTCAAAATGGATATCCTGATCAACGGAGATATGGTAGATGCTTTATCTTCATTAATTCACGATTCTAATGCCTATTACATTGGTAAAAGAATGTGTGAAAAACTTCGTGAGCTTATTCCAAGACAACAGTTTGATATTGCTGTTCAGGCTGCTTTAGGAGCTAAAGTTATCGCAAGAGAAACGATTAAAGCTTTAAGAAAAGACGTTACCGCAAAATGTTACGGTGGAGATATTTCAAGAAAGAGAAAGCTTCTTGAAAAGCAGAAAGAAGGTAAGAAAAAGATGAAACAGATTGGTAGAGTAGAGGTTCCGCAATCAGCATTTATGGCTGTTTTGAAACTGAATGACTAGCTAAAGAACCAAGTAAAAAGGCAAGAGATAAAAGTAAAATCCGCAGAAAATTTCTGCGGATTTTTTATTTTACTTCAAAATAATGTCTTTGGTTTTTTATAATTTGTTTATCGTAATTCATTGTAAATTCATCTGATGAAGAACTTCCAGTCCAAATTTTAAATTTGCCTTGACTTTTTCCAGTTAAATAATTAACTGAGACAACAATGATTTCATCTGGATTGAGTTCTCAATAACGATATTGCCATCTGGAATCACCACATATAAAGGCATTGTCATTCCATATTGTTTGCCATTTATTTTTATCATTGAGAACAGCTAAAGGAAAATTTTTAAATTCAGAAAGACATAATTTTCGTCCAGAAATATTTTTTATAAATACAGGGAAAGCTTTATATTTTTTTATACCTCCAGTTTCGTAGTTGTAAGCATATTTTGGAATAGTATCCTGAATTTTAATTTCAATTTTTACATTACGATTGGAAAAAGAGTCAAAATCGATAGGAGTTTCAGAAAATTTTATTCTGTCAAAAGTTGGGTGAAAATATTTTAAGAGTTCTTTTTCCCTCTGTAATTCGTCAGCATTAATTATATAATTTGGATTTGGTTCGGGTGGAGCAATCATTGATTTGTTATATTTCACATCAATTTTAGCAGTATCTTTTCCAATATAGATTATTCCAGATCCGCTTTCTCCGATTCCATCATTAAACTTTTGAAAAGTTAATTTCTCGTCTTTTGGAAAATTCAAAACAATATCATCTGCAAAAGATTTCTCTTCTTTGCAGCTTATCAGGAATACAATTAAAATCAAAAGGAATTTATTCATTCAAACCTTTTTTTAAGAATTTTGAATGTACAAAAAAACCGCTTCAGTTGAAACGGTTTAGACTTTATTTTTTCGTATATTTTATTTCCATTGTTTTGTACTCTTTGCCTGTTTTAGAATCAGGACCGTACATTTCTAATGTTTGATGAGTATCATCTACATAAGTATAGACTTCTCTCATATTGCAGTCTTTTCCGGGTCTGGTAGGATCAGTCATTTTTCCTTTAAATTCAATTGATTTTTTGGATGCATCCCAGTCTCCTTCCATGGTCATCAATCCGGTTCCCATATTGTCGATCCAGGTGCTTACAAATTTCTTTTTGGCATTGTCATAACCTGTAATGCTCATTCCTTCAAAAGGCATTCCCATAAAATTCCCTGTGTGTTCGCTGGTTTGATACCTTCCGTCAAAAATCATTTTGTTGGTCGTAATTGAGGTGCTTGTCATGGGTTTTCCACCGTCTTCCATCCACATCGTATTTTCTCCGGACCAAACCCCGTCAGATTTTGCTAGCATTTTCTGCATATCTCCGGGAGTGGCAAATTCCATCCATGCTTTGTTTGCCGTTGCAGAATCTACCGGTTTCCACTCTTCATTGGCGATAGAATCTGCTCCGGTTGAAGTTTTTACATCGATTTTTGCTTTATCACAAGCGATAAACAGAAGAGCAGTACAGGCTGCAAAGAATAAATTTTTCATAATTGTTTAGTTTTAAGTTGATTATAAATGTAACAAAAAATAGAATTCGAAAAATTATTATTTTAATCTTGAAAATGAAATTTCTAATTGTTACTTTTGTGTACTCATAACGCAAATTAAATTATGGATTCTCCTAAAAAATTACAGGATATAAAAGTTGCTGTAGACGCAGTTATTTTCGGATATTTTGATAAAAAAGATCTTCAGATTCTTTTAATTAAAAGAAATATTGAACCATTCAAAGGTGGCTGGGCGCTTCCCGGAGGATTAGTTTTAGATGATGAAAATCTCGATGATGCTGTAAAAAGAGAATTACAAGAAGAAGCGGGTATAAAACCCGATTTTTTAGAACAACTCTATACTTTTGGTAATGTTGGTCGGGATCCTAGAAATAGAGTGGTTTCAGTGGCTTATTTAGGTCTGGTGAATCCTTCTTATCACGAGCTGTTTGCCGATTCTGATGCTGAAGATGCACAATGGTTCAGTGTCAATCAACTTCCGAAATTGGCTTTCGATCATCAAACGATTATTGATATAGCATTAAAAAGACTTCGTACAAAAATTCAATATCAACCGATTGGCTTCAATCTTTTGAATGATGAATTTGCTTTTTCTGATCTTGAAAATTTATACAAAACGATTATCGGAAAAGAAATCGACCGCCGAAATTTCCGTAAGAAAATCATGAGTTACGGATTGTTAAATGATACAAATACGTTAAAAAAAGAAGGCAGCGGAAGACCAGGAAAATTATTTACTTTCAATCAGGAAAAATATAAAGAGCTTGAAGAAGAAGGTTTTTATTTTGAAATCAAATAGTTTTTTGCCACTAATTCACGAATTTTTTGTCTTTAAATCAACTTGATAACTTTTAAAATCAAAAATAATTAACAAAATTATTCGTGCATTTGTGGCAATTCTTCATCGCAACGAATTATCGTTAAAATATTTTTATACTTGAAAATCAATCAATTAAATTAATTAGCGTAAAATAAACACAAATAAATTTGGAAGATAAAACCATAATCTTTTACATTTGTGTAATAATAACGCAATCATGAAATACACATTACAGAATATAGTTGAAAAATTTCAGAGAAAAGAAAAGCTAGACTTTCTATTCTTTTGGGGACATACAGTGAAAGATGAAATTACAAAAGCATGTTTCAGTCAATGGTTTCCTTTTGAGTTTCAGGAAAATGAAATCCGTTATAAAACGGCTGAACATTATATGATGGCTGGAAAAGCGAAATTATTTAATGATGATGAAATTTTAGAGAAAATTTTAAAAGCAGAAACTCCAAATCAGGCAAAAAGTTTAGGCAGAAAAGTCAAAAATTTTAATCCGAAAATTTGGGACGATCATAAATATGAAATCGTAAAACAAGGAAATTTTCTGAAATTTTCTCAAAATGAAAAGTTTAAGCAATTTTTACTTTCAACAAGCGATAAAATTTTAGTAGAAGCAAGTCCTTACGATACAATTTGGGGAATCGGAATGCTGGAAACGGATCCAAAAGCGGAAAATCCACAACAATGGAATGGTGAAAATTTATTAGGATTTGCTTTAATGGAAGTCAGAGACGAATTAAGAGGATAAAAACACAAAACCAAACACAAAATATTAATCATGAAAAAGACAGAATTACATCCGCAAATTTTCATAATTGAGAATTTTCTGACTGATCAAGAATGTGATCATTATATTGAATTGACCAAAGATAAAGTCTTTGAAGAAGCGAAAATAAAGATGGGAGGTCGACAAATGATGAGCAAAGGAGTTAGAAATAATGACCGACTGATGATTTTTGATAATGATTTGGCTGAAAATCTTTTTCAAAAAGCAGTGGAATTTCTTCCTCAGACTCATGAAGATTATCAAGTTTTGGATTTTAATGAAATGTTCAGAATTTATAAATATTCTTCAGGACAGAGATTCAAAATGCATAGAGACGGAAGCTACATCAGAAATGAAAATGAGAAAAGTTTTTACACTTTTTTGATTTATCTGAATGACGATTTTGATGGTGGAGAAACAGAATTCGAAAATTTATTCACTGTTGCTCCGATAAATGGTTCTGCATTGGTTTTTTATCATCCTTTAAGACATGAAGGAAAAACTTTAATCAGTGGTTTAAAGTACGTTTTGAGAACAGATGTAATGTATTCTAAAAAATAATTCGAAAAGAATTAAAGTAAAACTATGCAGTTTTTAATTAGTGTAAAAACAACACAAAAAATAAATTATGGAAGAAGACTTAAAACCCAGATTCATCGAGTCATTGCAAAGAAATAATGACCAGATAAGAGAAGACCGTGCCCGAATTATCGGAGAAGATGCAGAGCTGATTTACAGGCGGAGAGTAGAAGATATCGAACTGAAAATCAAAAGAGTGGGAAGAGAACAGGAAGGCTTGATCGACATCAGTCCTTTAGACAAAAACAGTTTAACATTCGCTGATTTTCAGCCGGAAGCATTCGTTCAGAGAGACATAGAATTATCATTAATCATCAGAAATTTAAATATTCAATTAGAATTAACAAGAACAAGATTCGAATATTTATTTGGCAAAAAATTTTAAGTTATGGGAAGTACAAGATATGACATGGACGCTCGTTTTGACAGAGCAAAGAAAGCAGGATATGCATCAAAATCTGCAAGTGAGATTTTCACGCAGAATGCAAAAAGAAAAGCACATGAATCTATGAATCCACATGGTATTTCCTTCAGAGAATCGAGAGATTCTGCGGTTCATCCGAATTCAGTTCCTATTATTTTAGGGCTTGATGTGACAGGAAGTATGGGACATATTCCTTATGATTTGATTAAAGAAGGTCTCCCAAAATTAATGGGTGGAATTATTCAGGGTGGAGTTCCCGATCCGGCACTTTTATTCTTAGGAATCGGAGATCATGAATGCGACGGTTATCCTTTACAGGTCGGTCAGTTTGAATCGGGAGATGAAGAGCTTGATATGTGGTTAACAAGAACTTACATCGAGTCCGGAGGTGGAGGAAATGCAGGAGAAAGTTATTTATTGGCTTGGTATTTTGCGGCTTTTCATACAAGAACGGATGCCTTTGAAAAGAGAAATCAAAAAGGATTATTGTTTACTGTTGGTGACGAACCTTGCCTGAAAACACTTCCTGCTTCTGCGATCAGAGAGATTATGGGAACGGGTCAGCAAACTTTCAAACACACGGAACTGTTGGCGGAAGCTCAGAAGAAATATGAAGTTTTTCACATCAGCGTTTTACATTCCGGACAGGCTGTCGATGCAGACAAAGGCTGGAAAGATCTATTGGGGCAAAACTGTTTGTCTATTGAAGATTACAGAGATGTTCCAAAGGTGATTAAAGATGTAGTTTGCAGTAAATTTAAAGATCGTTTTACGAAAACAATAGAGAATTTAGGGTTAGATAATATTCAAATGTATTAAGAAATGAAAACAGCACAAATAATTATAGGCTTAGGATTTGGGGATGAAGGCAAAGGCATTACCACCGATTTTCTGGCTCAGCAACATCCTGAGTCTGTAGTTATTCGGTTTTCAGGAGGTCAACAAGCGGCGCATACGGTGATGATTGATGATAAAAAACACATTCATTCCAGCTTTGCAAGTGGTGCGCTGCGTGGTTTGCCTTCGTATTTTACAGAACATTGCACGATTCATCCGACATTTTTATTCAATGAAAGGGAAGAATTAATTCAAAAAAATGGAAATATAGAATTGTATATTCATCCGTTGGCGAAAGTGACAACACCTTTTGATGTTTTGTACAACAGAAAAAATATCAAAAACTTAGAACACGGAACTTGTGGAAAAGGAGTGGGTGCAACAATGAAAAGAAATGAAAGTCCGTTTAAATTATTTGCCGTTGATTTGATCGCTCCAAGAACAATGTTGATTGAAAAATTGAAAGGAATCGCTAATTATTACGGTTTTGAAGAAGATGAAGAAATTATAAATGTATTACAGGATTTTTTGGATGCTATCGATAAAATTGATTGGAAAATAGAAGGTTATGAATATTTAAAATCATTTGAACATCTTATTTTTGAAGGAAGCCAGGGAATTTTATTGGATATGGATCATGGAGTTTTTCCGAATGTGACTTTTGCAAATACCACTTCAAAAAATGCGTATGAAATCTGTCAGTTACTAAAAATTGAAGATATTGAAATGTTTTATGTGACCAGAAGTTATTCAACCCGTCACGGAAGCGGATGGATGAGCAATGAAAAATCATTAAATCTGAAAAATAATGAAGAAGAAACCTGTACTTTTAATGAGTTTCAAAAGGATTTACGTTTCGGAGATCTAGATTATGATTTGTTGAATTATGCGCTGAAACTAGATGAAGCTTATGTTGTTGCTCAAAAGAAAAATCTGGTGGTAACCTGCTTAGATCAATTGGATGAGACATTTAAAATTGAAAATATAAAAGTAAAATTTGATCAGGTTTTTGGATCTTACTCGCCTTATTCAAAGGATTTTAAAAGAATTGATTGAAATCAAATCTCGTGAAAACTATTTGTGATCTTAGTTAAGTGAAACGTCTTTGCGAACTTAAAAATATACATCAAGTTTTAAAAAAAATCTTTGCGGACTTTGCGTTAAAAAAATTAAAAATAAAAAAACACAACATGAAAACAAAAACACTATACAGACCCGTCGGAGAAAAAGAAATGATTTTAATTATTGAAAGCAATTTCAAAAAATTTCCTCCAAGACTCGAATGGCAAACGATTTTCTACCCCGTTTTAAATGAAGATTACGCTTCCGAGATTGCAGAAAAATGGAATGCCAGAGATGAAGGAGGAAATTATCTCGGTTTTGTTACCCAATTTGAAGTGTTGGAAGAAGAGATCAATAAATATCCTGCCCAAAATGTCGGAGCCAAAAATCATAATGAATTATGGGTTCCTTCGGAAGAATTGGATACTTTTAATCAGGCAATTGTAGGAAATATTAAAGTGACAAAAGTATTTATGGGGAAAGATTTTAAAGAGCCTGCGAATGCGGATGTAGAAAATTTACTACTAAACATAAAAAAACTAACGATGACAAATAAAGGAATGGCAAAAGATACATTGGAAATCCTTGCCAAGAAATATTATATAAACGAACACAACGAAAAAATAAATATAGAAAACGAACTGGAAATTTCCACAAAAGGAACCATTTTATATTCGCCGGAACAACTTTCGGAAATGACAAAAGATGAACTTCCTGAAACTGGTTTTCAAACTCAGTTTGAAGTCTGGAGATGCAGTTCTTTAAAAGCAATTTTAAAACTAGCTGAAGAGGAAGATCAGGAGAAGATCATGTGTCTGAATTTCGCATCAGCAAAAAATCCGGGAGGAGGTTTCATCAACGGAGCTGAAGCTCAGGAAGAAAGTCTGGCAAGAACTTCTGGATTATATGAGACTTTGCTTAAAGGTTGGGATTATTACAAAATTCATCGCGAAATGGAATCTTGTTTCTACACCGATATGATGATTTACAGCCCGAAAGTTCCGGTTTTCAGAAAAGATAAAGGCGAATTGTTACCAAAAGCCGTTTTATGTAATTTTATTACGTCTCCGGCGGTGAATGCAGGTGTTGTAAAACGTCAGGAACCAGAAAGAGTTCACGAGATTTTCGGCGCAATGGATGTAAGAACAGATAAAATGTTGGCTTTGGCTTTACATCAGGGAAATGAAACCCTGATTTTAGGAGCTTGGGGATGTGGTGTTTTTAAAAATGATCCAAAAGAAATTGCAGAATTATTTAAAAAGCATCTTCACGGAAAGTATAAAAATAAATTTAAAAGAGTGGTTTTTGCGATTCTCTCGAAAAAAGAGGAAATGATAACGCCGTTCGAAGAAATATAATGGACATCAAATTAAAAAAATATAAAGAACAACTACAAGATTGGCCTCAAGAAGGACATCACATCATGGCTCAATATGATGATGAAAAAATCGTTGTTTATCAGTCGTATCGAAAAGAAATAGGTGAATTTGCTGTAAAAAATCAATATTTTGGTGGCGCATTCAGTCTGGAAAGAATGACTTGGATAAAACCTAATTTTCTTTGGATGATGTATAGAAATGGTTGGGGAAAAAAGGAAGGTCAGGAATATGTTTTAGCGATTCATTTAAAAATGGACGCCTTTAAAAGATATCTTGAAAATGCTGTTTATTCTTCATACAATGAACGACTAGGAATTTCTAGAGAAGAATGGCAAAATCAAGTAAAAGAATCTTCTGTGAGGTTGCAGTGGGATCCGGATCACGACCCTTTTGGTGTAAAATTGGAAAGAAGAGCGATTCAGATTGGTTTGAGAAATGAATTCATCAAATCTTTTGCGAAAGAAGATATTATTTTAATCGAAAATATTTCGGACTTTGTGCAAGAACAATATCAATTTGTATTAAAAGATGATTTGGATAATTTAATTCTTCCCGAAGAAAAACCATTGCTGTTTGATGATGAAGATTTAAATAAAAAATTAAGGTTAATTTAAATATAACAAACATGAAGGCTTATAAATATAGATCAATAGAAAAGAATGTTTTTGAAAGAGATTTTGAAACAATTAAGAATAATTCTTTTTACTCATCAAATTATAATATGTTGAATGATCCATTTGATATTTATTTTAATGAAGAAATCTCTCAAGTTATAAGTCTTTTGAAAACGCTATTTCCATATCAAGAATTAGATAATTTCGAGAACCAATTTAAAAAAGTTTTAAATTTTAAGGAAGAAATTGGAGTTTATTGTTTAAGCAAAGACTTTTTGAATGAACAACATTGGGCTTATTATGCAAGTTCTTATTCCGGATACTGTATCGAATATGATTTAGAAAAATTAATTGATAAGAGTCAGAACTTTGATTTCCAATATAAATTCGACATTGATTATAAAGATAATATTCCAACTTTAGGAATTGATGATCTTACAAACTTACAGGATGGCTTTATTAAAAAAATGTTTGCTACTAAAAAATCGACGTGGAAGCATGAAGAAGAAATAAGGTTAATTTTTGATAAGTATGGAATGAAAAAATTTCATCCTTCTGCCATCACGGGAATTTATTTTGGAATTAAAACACCAGAAATAATTAAGGAATCTTTTTATGGACTTTTCAAAGATTTAGACGTAAAATTTTATGAAGTATTTCCATCTAATTTTAAATTAGACTTTAAATTGATTCATGAAACAAAAAGAAAGTTAAAGTATGATTTAAATAAGTTTGATTTCAATATAATTAGATATCGAGAAAATAGATTTGAAGAAATTTTTGATGTTTATTTCAAAATGGAAAATCAAAATGAAGATGAACTTAAAGAATTCATTCTAGCATTTAGAGAAAAATATAGTGTTAAGGAAAGCACTTTATACATTTATAATAATGAAGAAATCACAGGTCTTTTAGATGTTTATCCAAAAAACGATGATCAATACATTAAACTTGCAAATTCTTTAATCACTTATTTAAATAATGATGAATTAGAAATTATTTATTATCCCTATAAAGATTCTAAATATCATGAAATAATAAATATGTCATGAAAAAACTAATACTTTTAGCAACATTTACCCCAATTTCTTATCTGTTTTCCCAAGAAAAAGATTCAATCAAGGATATTCGGGAAGTTGTGATACAAAGTGAGGCAGGAAGATTGCAAGCGGTGAATTTTCACAATATCAATCCTGCTAAAAGTATCAGAAATGTTGGTCAGGAACCTTCTTTTTTATTATCGGAATCGGTTCCGTCTGTGACTTCCTACTCAGATACTGGTGGAAACAACGGATATTCTTATTACAGAATTCGTGGGATCGATCAGACGAGAATCAATGTTTCGATCGATGGAGCGCCGATGAATGAGCCGGAAGATCAGGGTTCTTATTTTTCGAATTATCCTGATATTTTTAATTCTTTCGACAAAATCCAGATTCAGAAAGGAGTCGGTTTGTCGAAGAACGGAACGGCAAGTTATGGTGGAAGTATTCAGTTATTCTCTCCGGATTTGAGTGAAAAGAACTTTGAATTTGGAGCTAATTACGGTTCATATAACTCGATGAGATTGTATGGAAAATATACATCAGGAATTAAAAATAATAAAGCAATTCATGTAAGATTGTCGGAGATTTATTCGGATGGTTATAAGTACAATTCCTCTAATCATGGACAGTCTGCGTTTATCAGTGGTGGAATTTGCAAGGATAAAAGTATCTGGAAATTCAATGCTTTGATGGGAAATCAGAGAAACGGACTGGCTTGGTTGGGCGTTACGCAGGAACAAATCGAAAAAGATCCGAGAACCAATGGAAATCGTGATGAAAGAGATCGCTTTTTCCAAACATTTTTGCAGGTTTTTAATCAGACAAAAATAAGTGAATCTTCTTCGCTTCAAAGCAGTATTCATTATACGTATTTGAATGGAAATTATGATTTTAATTGGAATAATTTCATCGGATTACCGGAAAACGGAGAAATGTATAACTATGCTTTTGCGTCTAACTTTTTAGGGTTTTATTCTAATTTTCAGAATAAGTTTAAAAACGGGAAAATTGTCACAGGAATTAATGGAAATATCTATCACAGAAATCATGTCGGAAGCGAAATTTCTTTTGGAGAATTGTATAGAAACACAGGTTACAAAAATGATGTAAGTGCTTTTGCTCAGGCGGAATTCAAGGCAGGAAAATGGATTTTTTCAGGGGATGTTCAGTACAGATTTGCAGATTTCAGATACAAAGGAGATCTTGAAATGGATAAAATAGAATGGAATTTCTTTAATCCGAAAGTTGGAGTTAATTATTTGATAGACAACAATTCAAATGTGTTGTTCAGTTTGGGAAAAGTAGGAAGAGAACCGACGAGAAATGATATTTTTATGGGAAATGATAATCTGATGTTCGACGAAAATAATCAGTTGACGCTTGGAACAATAACGCCTGAATATATAACTGATTATGAGTTAGGTTACCGTTTAATAAAAAGAAAGTAAAGCTTGAATTTAATCTGTTTTATATGAATTTTAAAAATGAAATTGTATTAAACGGAAATTTCGGACCCAACGGATTAGCTTTGACGAATAAAGTAGATAAAAGTTATAGAATGGGGGCAGAATTATCAGTAAATTACCAGATTAATGAGCATTGGAACCTGAAAAATAATTCGTCTTTTGTTTACGCTAAAATTAAAGAAGAAGATATTTCGTTTAGCCCGGTATTGACTCCGAAATTTATTGTAAATCAGGAATTAAACTATAAATTGAAAAGCTTAACAATCAATTTAACTTCCAGATTTCAGGATAGTTCGTATATGGATTTTTCTAATGTAACTAAACTTCCATCGTATGTAATTTTCAATTTAGGAGTTTTATATGATTGGAATCAATGGCAAATAGGATTTTTCGTGAATAATGTTACGAATAAACGATATTTCAACTATGGATATACAGAAGCTGATGGCACGGGAAAATATTTTATTCAGATGCCGAGAAATTTTATGGCTTCTTTAAAATTTAAAGTTTTTTAAAATGAAGGGTTTTGTATTTGGGAAATTTTATCCGTTTCATATCGGTCATCAAAAAATGATCGAATTTGCCCTTGAAAAAGGAAGTGTAACGGTTTTAATTTGTGCAGAAGAAAATGAAAAAATCGACGGAAATATTCGAAAAAAATGGATTAAAGATACTTTTCCCAACAATAAAAACCTGAAGGTAAAAGTATTTAAATATAATGAAAAAGATTTTCCGAACACTTCGGTTTCAAATTGGGATGTTTCCAAAAGATGGAGTGAGGTTTTTAATGAATATTTTAAGGATGAAAACTTTTTGGTAACCTCAGAAGAATATGGAGAAATGCTTTCTGTGATCATGAATATTGAACATTTTATGTTTGATGAAAACCGAGAAAATATTCAGATTTCGGCTTCAGAAATTAGGAAAGAGATATTTAAGAATTGGGAATATTTGCCGTTATCGGTTCAGAAATATTTTGCATTAAAAGTTGTTTTTCTGGGAACAGAGTCAACAGGAAAAACCGTGATGACGAATAACATTTCAGAATATTTTAAAGCCAATAAAGTTTCAGAAGCGGGAAGAGATTTAATCCGGAATTCTAAACAATTTGAATTCGAAGATCTGAAAAAAGTGTACACCGAACACGCCAACAGAATTGAAAAAGTGAATCACGGGGAAAGTTTTTTAACCTTAATTGACACCGATGTTCACATTACAAAATCTTATGCTGAGTTTGTTTTTGGACGAAAATTAATTGTTCCGGAAGAAATTACAGAGAAAAATAAAGCCGATTTATATCTTTATTCAACAAAAGATGCAGAATACGTTCAGGACAGAACCCGCCTTGAATTTGATGAAAGAAACAAGTTGGACGAAAGCCACCGAAAAGTTTTAAAAGAAAACAAAATTGATTTTCTAGAGATTTCAGGAACTTGGGAAGAAAGAGAAAAAATGGCAATTGATAGTATTGAAAATTTAATTTTAAAACAAAAAATACGATTTAAAGATTCATAAGATCTTTGCTGAGTGAAACGCCTTTGCGAACGAAAAATATTTTCAAATATTTTAAAAAAAACCTTTGCGAGCTTTGCGTTAAAAATAATTATAAAAACAAAAAACAAATGAAAAAACTAACCATATTAACCGGCGCCGGAATAAGTGCCGAAAGCGGAATAAAAACTTTCAGAGACGGAGATGGTCTTTGGGAAAATCATAGCATAACCGACGTGGCAAGTCCGGAAGGATGGCGAAAAGACAGAGCTTTGGTTTTGGAATTTTATAACCAGAGACGTCGTCAACTTCATGAAGTTGAACCAAATGATGCGCACAAATTAATTGCCGATTTGGAAAAACATTTCGATGTTCAGATTATCACGCAAAATATCGATGATTTGCATGAAAGAGCGGGTTCTAAAAATATCATTCATCTTCATGGCGAATTATTTAAGTCATGTTCTTGTAACAATAAAGCTCTGATTTACGAACAAAAAAACGACATCAAGATCGGTGATAAGGCGGAAGACGGGGCTCAATTGCGACCTTTTATTGTTTGGTTTGGAGAAGACGTTCCATTGATGAATGAAGCAACGAAAAAAGCAAAGGAAGCAGATATTTTCTTAGTAATCGGAACGTCTTTGCAGGTTTATCCGGCTGCAGGATTGCTTCATGATATTAAAGATGACTGTCTTTTAATTGTCATCAACCCCAACGAAACAGGCTTCGGATACGGACAAAGAGCGGTCGTAATGAAGGAAACCGCAACGAAAGGAATGAAATTATTGTACGATAAATTGTTAAATCTTGCGTAATGGAAAATATTGTAAAAGCAGGGATTTTTGGCGTGTGTATTGGCGATGCATTGGGTGTTCCGGTGGAGTTCAATAAAAGAGAAACTTTAAAAGTTTTCCCTGTCGAAAATATGCGGGAGTTTGGTTCTTGGAATCAGCCGAAAGGAACCTGGAGCGACGATAGTTCACTAACGCTTTGTATCGCAGAAGAATTGACAAAAGGCTTTGATCTCGAGAAAATTGGAAAAAGCTTTGTAAAATGGAATAAATTCGGACATTGGACAGCTCACGGAAGGCTTTTCGATATTGGCGGAACGACAAGACATTCGATTGCGAGATTAATTAAAGGAGAAAGTGCCAGATTTTCAGGAAATATCTTTGAAGAAGATAATGGAAATGGTTCTTTAATGAGAACGCTTCCCTTGGCTTTTTATCTTAAAGATGAAGAAAATATTGAAAAATTATATCAGGTTGTAAAAGAAGTTTCTTCGATAACTCATGGGCATTTCCGTTCAGTCTTTGCGTGTTTTATCTATGTAATTTTTGCGCTTGAATTAATAAAAGGAAAAGATAAAAAAGAAGCATATCATCATACCCAAATTGTCAGTTTGAAATTTGCAGAAAATCAAGGTTTTAACCCAAAAGAGGTTCGGCTTTTTGATAGAGTTTTAAAGAATGATATTTCAAAATATGACGAAGACACAATTAGTTCAGGAGGATACGTTCTTCATAGTTTAGAAGCATCATTATGGTGTTTTTTAAATTCTGAAAGTTATTCTGAAGCAGTTTTAAAAGCTGTCAATTTAGGAGAAGATACCGATACAACAGGAGCAATCACAGGCGGAATTGCAGGAATTTATTATGGCTTTGAAAATATTCCTGAAGAATGGATTGCGGAGTTGGTGAGGAAAGAGGATATTGAAAAGCTTTGTGAAAAATTTTATAATAAATTAGAATGGAAAACATAGTGAAAGCAGGGATTTTTGGAGTTTGTATCGGTGATGCTTTGGGTGTTCCGGTAGAATTCCGAAGTCGTGACCAACTGAAACGATCACCAGTTACGACAATGAGAGCTTTTGGAACTCATCGTCAACCGATTGGAACATGGAGTGATGACAGTTCTTTAATGCTGTGTCTTGCGGATAGCCTTTGCAAAGAATATGATTTGGAAGATATAGCTTTAAAGTTTTTGCAATGGTATAATGCAGAAATCTGGACTCCACATGGAAGTGTTTTCGATATTGGAATTGCCACTTCACAAGCCATTCACAGAATAAGTAAAGGAGCATCCCCGACTTTATGTGGCGGAACAAGTGAATTTGATAATGGAAATGGTTCTTTAATGAGAATATTACCGTTATTATTTTACATTAAAGATTTTCACATTGAAAAGCGTTTTGATATTGTAAAAGAGGTTTCCAGCATTACACATGGGCATATTCGTTCTGTTCTGGCTTGTTTTATTTACTTGGAATTTGCTTTAGAAATTTTGAAAGAAAAAGACAAATGGGTAGCTTATAAATCAATGCAAAATACAGTTCGGAATTTCTTAGACAGCAACCCTATTTGTTCACAAGAAGAAATGGATAAATTCCACAGAATTTTAGAATTAAAAGTTGGCGAATATGACATAGACCCATTACACACTTTGGAGGAAGAAGAAATAAGTTCATCGGGATACGTACTGTCAAGTTTAGAAGCCTCATTATGGTGTTTTCTAAATTCTGAAAGTTATTCTGAAGCAGTTCTGAAAGCAGTCAATTTAGGAGAAGATACCGATACAACCGGAGCAATCACGGGCGGAATTGCAGGAATTTATTATGGCTTTGAAAATATTCCTGAAGAATGGATTGAGGTACTTGTTAGAAAAGAGGATATTGAAAAGCTTTGTGAAAAATTAAATGAGAAATTAAGCAACAATGATCGAATTATATAAATTTATTTCAGAAGAAGAATTATTAGAGATTAGAGAGAAAAAATTCAGAGAATTTTCTTCCAATTTTCCTCTGCATTTTTATTTAGATAAGTCATTTGATCAAAATATTGATGAGAAATTGATTTTTTTGGTTAAATGTGAAATTTCAGCAGAAGACTTACTTACTTTAAAAATAGAAACTAGTAATGAAATAGTAATAAGTTCTGAAAATTTGGAAGCCTTTAATTTACTTATTTACAGAATTAAGATTATTGATACTTCGCTTGGAGATTTGCATCATTTAGATGAAATAATCAAAGATATTATCATTAATGAAATGCACTTAGCTGAAATGAGACTCAAAATATTCCTTGAAACAAATTCACGTGAAATTATAACAGACGATTATTTTTATGGAGAGGATGACTTTACTTCAGATTACAACTCAGAATTAACCGAGGAAATGATTGAGAAAATTGAAAACGAAATAAGAGAATCTGCAGAATTTTTAGATAAGAAAAAAGAGAAAACAATAAATATTAATACCGTAAAAGATGCTGTGGAATTCCTTATAAATGAAGATCTTAAACAAAATGATATAAATGTAATTAAAAATCAATCGATTAATGCAAGAATGGATTCTTTCAGAAATCATTTTGGATTGGGAACTTATATTCGAAATCTTTTCTTTCACGGAAAGACGAATCAAAAATTTCTAGATGACATAAAAGAATACAAAAAAAAATTCAGTGCAATTGATCATGGAGAGTTTGGAGAAGGGATTATCGAAGATTATTTATGGAGAAAGCTAAATAATTGTGAAACTACATCAGAAAATCTTCGAAAAATTATTGAAATTGAAGAGAAAGTAAAATCTGTTCGCGATGAAATTTATATAAATAAAGAGGTTGATAATCTTTCAGATGAAGAAAATGATGATTTATGGGATCAATTTTATAAACAGTTAAAAGAAGGATCATTAAAAAATTCTTCAAAAAGAGTCAAACTATTTTCATACAATTTTAAGGAAGAAGAAATTGAAAAGTATCTCGATTTAGATGATAAATCTAAAAATGATAAAAATAATTTTGAGGAATATTATTACCAACAGAAAGCTCTTTTAGCAAGATTAGATAAAGAAGAAAATGAGATTTTCGAAAATTTAAAACAAGATTATTTTAACGTTCAAAACATTCTTAATATTTTAGAACACAAACATGAATGAACAACATAAGAAAAAAACAAGCAAATTTCTGAGCTATGTTCTCAGGCATCATCCAGAACTCATTAATTTGAATTTAGATGAAAATGGATGGGCAAATGTTGATGAATTAATCACAAAATCAACAAACGATTCTCAAGGTTTTACTTTTGAAGAATTGGATGAAATTGTGGAAACCAACGATAAAAAACGTTTTATTTTTAATGAAGATAAAACCAGAATCAGAGCAAATCAAGGACATTCTATTGATATTAATCTGGCCTTAATTCCACAACAACCGCCTGAATTTTTATATCACGGAACGGCTCAAAGTAATATCGATTCTATTCTGGAAAAAGGAATTGAAAAAAGAAACCGACAACACGTTCATCTGAGTCAGGATAGAGAAACGGCTACTAAAGTCGGAATGCGTCACGGAAAACCGATTATTTTAACCATCAATACCGAAAAAATGTTTGATGATGGGATAGAATTTTATCTTTCTGAAAATAATGTCTGGCTGACAGATTTTGTAGATATTAAATACATTTTTCAATAAAGAAAGATGAATAATAAAACTAAAATCTCACAATAAAATTTTTTTTTGATTTTGTAATTAAATATTTCATATATTAGTGTATTAATATCGGGGTATCCGAAAACCGTATAGAGTAGGAAAATCAAACTAAATCATTATGAAAAACTTAAACAAAATCTCAAGAGAAAATTTAAAATCAATTAAAGGAGGTATTACTCCGGAATGTGCATCTTGGTGGGGATCAGGTAGACCTTATTACACTACCGAGGCAGCTTGCATTCAAGCTTCTACCACAGATCCTGACCTTGAACCATTTTGCGTTAATAAATGCGGACGTTGGTATGGTTTTTAATTAAGATATAAAGAAAATAGGCCCCTAAAAGTATCAACATTTAGGGGATTTTTTATACAAAATCAAATTTGAAGTTTAAGTAAAGTCAAAAAGATTTTCATTAAATTGTATAAAATATTTAGATGGAAAGAACATTCGCAATAGGAGATATTCACGGTGGCTTCAAAGCGTTGAAATAAGTTTTGGAAAGAGCCAATGTTACCGAAAAAGATAAATTAATTTTTCTTGGTGATTATGTTGACGGTTGGAGTGAGTCTTCTCGGGTCATTCAATTTTTAATTGAACTTTCAAAAAAACAGGAATGTATTTTTATTAAAGGAAACCATGATGCGTGGACGGAAGATTGGTTATCTTTCGGAAATGCTCCCGATGTTTGGCTTTTCAACGGTGGACAAAGTACGGTTAACAGTTATTCTGAATATTCTTTGGAAGAGCTGGAAATTCATTTGGAATTTTTTGAAAGAATGAAAAATTATTATGTTGATGAAGAAAATCGTTTATTTATTCATGCTGATTATTCTTCAATGCATGGTCCTGAAAAAGAGGTTTATTCAAGCAATTATCGTTGGGATAGAACTTTATGGGAAACTGCGGTTGCAATGGATAAGAAGTTATCAAAAAACTCAGAGCTTTATCCTAAGAGGCTGCTTCTGTATAAGGAAATTTTCATAGGACATACTCCGACTTTGCATTTAGGTATTGATAAACCTATGAATAAAGCCAATGTTTGGAATCTTGATATAGGTGCTGCTTTTACAGGTGCATTGTCGATAATAAATGTTGAAACTAAAGAATTCTGGCAGAGCGACTTGCTTCCGAATTTATATCCAAATGAAAAAGGTCGAAATAATTATAATATTAAATTGAAATAAAAAATACGCTCCATTTCGAAGCGTATTTTTCTATTTTCTAGGCAAACCCTTTTTCAAAGCGTAATTGGCTCTTTCTACAGCCTTTTTCTCTTTCCAATCCATGTATTTCTTTTTGAACTGACCTTTCATGATATTGTCAAAATTTCTTTGAACAGTAAGGTTCCACAAAGAATTGGCTTTTACAGCCCAGGATTTATCCCACGCACGAAGCGAAAGCGAGAAACTTCCGTCCAGATATTTCATCCAGTGCCACCATCCAGTTGGCATAAATAAAGTATCACCGTGTTCCAGAAAACATTCAATTCCTTCCACACCGTCTAAAGCTGGAAATTTTTCAAAATCAGGATTTGAAATATCATAATCTTCCAAAGCATAGGTTGCGTAAGGTAACTTATAAAGCCTTTCTTTCCATTTATATTCAAAAAGCAACACATGTTTTCTCCCGTTAAAATGAGTATGGAAAATATGGGCTAAATCGATATCGTAATGTAAAAATGTTACAGAACCTTTTCCACCAAAAAACATAGAAGGGTATTTATCTAAAAATCCACCCATCAATTCTGAAGGAGAAATATAATCTTCAAGAAGTTTGTTGGCACGTTTGATAGGATCAAAAAAGAAGATTCGCAAATCGGTAGGTTCTCTCTGTATCAAATCGATATAATCTGCAAATTTCATCTCCGTTGTCGGAGTATTGATAGGTGCAGCAGGATCTGCCTTTGCACTGTCATATAGGGGAACTGTAACGTCTCCTACCACTTCCTTCACATAATCCATCGTCCATTTTTGATAGGCTGGCCATTTTCTGGCCATATTTTTTATCACAACTGGTTTTCTTGGTATCAGATATTTCTCACGAAACTCTTCTTGAGTAATATCGTCAACAATATCTATAGGCTTTAGAATAACCCCCATTTTTTTATAGTTTAATGTTACAAAATTATTAAATATTTACTTACGGAAAATAAATTAAGATATTTTTAATCTATGACCTTAATCACATTTTAATTGAGTCGAAATAAGATTTGTTTTTACTTTAAACGGTTCTGAAAAGTTTTTCTCATTTTTTTAATTCACTTTATTTTTAATGTGTATTCACTTTTTAGTGATTTTGTTAAACGTTTTTGAAACCTTTTAACGTTAAAGTTTTATAAAATATAAATATAGGAGAATTATTATTTAAAATTATAACTATGTTTGTAGTTATAAAATTTGATTTAACTATCAGCTAAAATTTATATCTCTATAATGTGTAACAAAAAACACTAATAACTAACTAATTAATCAAATAATAAATTATGAAAAGAAAAATTTACCTTTTCCTGATGGTTTTTTTCTCCGTGATCACGTTTGCACAAAAAACTGTTTCCGGAAAAATTACTGATGAAGATGGTGTTGCGATTCCAAGCGCAAGTGTAACGATTGAAGAACCCGGAAAAGATGCAATTCTCGCCTACGGAATTACAAACTCTAAAGGAGAATATAAAGTTTCTTTTACTTCTTCAGAATCAAATGTAGATTTAAAAGTAAAAGCTTTTAACCAAAAGCCAATTACAAAACAGATCAACAATAGCGATCAAACACTTTCTTTCAAATTACAATCTGAAGCAACAGAAATCAAAGAAGTACAGCTTAAAACCAAAATGATTACTGCAAGAGGCGATACTATTTCCTACGATTTAAAAGCTTTCGACAATAAGAATGATCGTACTTTGGCAGATATCATGAAGAAAATTCCAGGTATTGAGGTAAATGCCGATGGAACGATTCTTTATCAAGGGAACGCAATCAATAAATTTTATGTTGAAGGGAAAGACTTGATGGAAGGAGGTTATGGTACCATTACCAATTCATTACCGAAAGATGCGATTTCAAAACTTGAAGTTTTAGAAAATCACCAGCCTGTAAAAATGCTACAGGGAAAAATACCTTCTGATGCGGCGGCAATTAATATCAAACTAAAAAAATCCGTAACAATGACGGGTAGAGGCGAAGTAGGTTCTGGTTTTGGTGATCCTTGGCTTTGGAATGTAAAATTAACCCCTATGTTTTTTAGTAAAAAACAACAATGGGTGATGAATTACAAGACCAATAATATGGGTGAGCAGGTAGAAAATGAAGGAAATATTTTAGGCTTCGGTAGTTCTTGGGAAGGAAGAAGAGGAAATGTTGGCCAAAATAACTGGTTAAGTGTAGAAAATGCTTCTGTACCCAATCTTCCGGTGAAGAGATATTTATTTAATAATGTACATTATCTTTCTGCAAACTATTTAACGAATATTGACAGCAAAAATGAATGGGAATTTAAAGCAAACGCAAACTATACCAATAATACTGTAGAGAGAGAATCTAATAGTGTTACAAGAGATTTTCAACAAGGAACACAGTATAACACAAGATTTCTAAATAATTTTTATACTGATAAATTAAAAGGTGAATTGATTTTCACTAAGAATGCCAAAAAAGGATTCTTCAAAAATACAACTACATTTTCTCAGTTTTGGAATGCAGACAGAGCTTTTGCAGAAAGAAATGACAGAATTGGTTACAGAACAGGTAACGAAAGTTTAGAATCACCAACTTCATCTTTCCAAAACTCATTGAGCACAATTATCCCTTGGAAAGAAAAAATGGTGAATCTGAAATCTTATATTAATTATCAGGATGACAGACAAACTTTAGAAATTTCTCCGGCTGATTACTTATTATTCCCTTATAAAGCACCAGGAAGTACTGCTATTTCTACTATTAATTTTACTCCAGGAAGTACAGCTTTGCAAAGTTTTAGAATAAAAACGTTAGATACTTCGCATTCTGCAAATATAAGTTTTACAACAAAAGGGTGGACTTTTACTCCACAAGTGGGAGTTGATTTCTCAACAGATCAACTCAACACAAATTTTGATGGAAGTACTCTTACTAACTCCCCCGATTTTACAAGTCTGTCGTACGAAAATGATTTGAAATTTACTGAATTTACACCATCTGCTTCTTTAGGAATTAATTATAAATCTGATGCATGGAGTGTTTTTGCAAATGTTCCGGTTAATTTCAATAATATTAAAGCGGAAGATGCATTTAGAGGCGTTTCTAAAACATTAAATAAAACAACTTTTACACCTAATGCTTTTATTCAATATAGTTTTGCTTCGTTTTTTAAAGCAATGATAAATGGAAATATTAGTAATAATTTCGGAGATATTCAAACGGCTTATGCAGGATATGTTTTAACAAGCCCTGGTGGGTTTAATGTAATGAATCCTAAAAACCCAATTCCTCAAACAAACTCTAAAAGTGGAAGTGCAAGATTAGAATATAGAAACCCGCTAAATAATCTCTTCTTCAATGTAAGTTACAGATTAAGTGATACTAAAAATAATTTATTGGCTTCAAGCTCTGTAAATGATTTAGGTTTCAGTGTGATTGAATATATAGAAAGTGAAAATAAAAGAACAAATAATGGATATTATGTAGAAATAGGAAAATATTTTCCAAAATTTAAAACCAATGCATCAGTAACTTTTAATGATACAACTTCAAAGTCTCAATCTAGAAGAAATAATGAGGACATTAATACTAAAAATGATGCAAACAGCTTAGGATTTAAATTTAATAATACTTATTTCTCATGGATGAGTGTAGATTTCAACTTTACAAAAACTTGGAATAAACAATCAAATGGAATTATTAGTAATGATTTAGGAAAGACAGAGAACTATAATCACAACTTGAATGTGTTTTTCTATCCTTTAGAAAGCCATACAATTGGTTTCTACTGGGATCAGATTAATTCAAATTTGGGAGATACTAAGCTTAATAATGGATTCTTTGATTTGTCTTACCAATTCAGCTGGACAGCGAAGAAAGTAGACTTTGAATTGAAGTGGATGAATATTGCGGATAAAAAAGTCTTTGAAAGAATCAGTGTTGGTGATGCTACAATTACTCAAACTACAATGCAGCTCAGACCAAGCCAAGTAATGCTTTCAGTAAAATTCAACTTTAAATAAATTATAAAAACCAATCTCATCGAGATTGGTTTTTTCTTTTAAAATATTTTAAAGCTTCTTTAAAAATTAGGGTTATCCGCAGTCGGGCCATAACTTCCGGGAAGTTCAATATCATTCAGTCTGTAATAAACTCCCAACTGCGCTCTGTGATGAGTAATCTGATTTAAGCTGTGACGAATGGCTTCATACTTCGTCCAGGAAGCCAATTCATGGCCGTCATTTTTCAAAGCCCATCTTGGTTCTAAGTCGTTTTCAGATGCTCTTTGTAATGCTTCCTGACTTGCTTTGTGATTTTCTTCTAAAACTTTTAAAAGTTCATCTTTTGTGGTAAGATGCTTTGGTTCCATTCCGCCTTTGGCAAAATCAAGTTCTGAAGAATTCAGCATAAATCCTGGCCAGCCAAAAACTTCCGAAATATGAGTAGCAAGATGCATCATTTTCATACTTTTCGGGTGTGGAGCATAGTCATTTTTGTCATCAGGATAGATTTCTAAAAAGCTTTTTGTCGTTTGATACTCGGCTTCAAGCTCGTGTCTTAATTGTTTTAAAGTGTCCATATAATATTTGTTTTTGGTAAGCTTAAATTTAAAACTTTTAAAAGAGTAAAAAATTATTTTTATAAAAGATTAAAAAATTCAAAATCAGACATTCATAAATTATTATAAATTCAACCCGTTGTGCATTTTGAAAAATTTTAATATTTGGTTCGTCACTTCGGGTGTTTTTTCGTAACAAAGTGAAGAAAAAATGTATCGAGAATAGATTTATCTTCAAAATTACAAACTTCTCGATATGATTTTTTTTCAAAAATCTACTCGAAGTGACGAAAATGCCTCAAAATGCACAACGGGTTATAGACTCAATAAAATATTATAAAGTTTATGGTTAAACTGATGAAAGTTTAAAGAGAAAAATTTTATTTTAGCAAATAAAAAGTCAAATAGATGAGAAAAAAAATATATTTAAAATTTAAAAATTTTTTACCGTATTACAACGAGTACGGATTCAAGGAAGGTTACAAACTTTATAAAAAACTTTCATCCTCAGACTTAAATAATATCAATATTTACGGAATAAAACATCCTATAAACCTTAGAAAAAATGAAAAATCTGATTTGGAAGTTTTTAAACAGATTTTTATAGAAAAACAATATCAGCCAAATCATTACAAAAATCCTAAAACCATCATAGATGCGGGAGGTAATCTAGGACTTTTTACCGTTTTGATGAAAAATAAATTTCCTGATGCAAAATTTGTAATTATTGAACCCGATTCTGATAATTTTAGGATGGCAGAAAAGAATCTTAAAAATTATTCTAATGTACAATTACTCAATAAAGGAGTTTGGAGTAGCGACGTTAAATTAAAAATTATGGATGAAGACGCTTCAAAATGGGGAATTCAAGTAGTAGAAGATAATGAAAACGGAAAAATTGAAGCAATAAGTATTGATACAATTGTTAAGGAAAACAATTTTGATAGAATTGATTTATTAAAAATGGATATAGAAGGCAGCGAGAAAGAAGTATTTTCTAAAAATTACGAAAATTGGTTGCCCAAAGTAAAAATGCTGGTTATCGAGCTTCACGATTTTATGCAGAAAGACACCTCTAGAATCTTTTTTGAAACCTTAAATAAAACGTGGCCACATTATCATCTTTTTGTAAGTGGCGAAAACTTGGTTGTAGAGAATCTTTCGATTTAATTATTTTGAAGGTTAAAATTTTTTTAAATGAATTACAATTTTGTTTCATAAAATCTGTAACAAAATATAACTAATGCGAACTAATTGAGTAAACCTTTTATATAATGAAAAATATATTTTCAATACTATTCGTTGCTGTTTTTGCTTTTGCTGCAAATGCACAGGAAACAGCAAACCGCTTTTTTTATGAATTAACTTTTAAACCTAAGAAAGATTCAACAAAAATTGATAAAGTAATTGCTACTTTAGATATAACAAGTAAAAAATCAATTTATCAGGACTACACAGTTGCAGCTCAGGATTCCATTATTAAATTAGCAGTTGAAGAAATGGAAAAGACTAAGTCTTTTAAAGATATGTCTAAGCTTATTAAAATGCCAAAATTTTCGTATAAAATTATTAAAACATATCCGGAAATGAAAGAGCAATTTGTAGATAGAATAAGTATGAATTTATTTGGTTATGATGACAATATTAAATTTAATTGGAATATTCTTCCTGAAAAAGAAAAAATAGGAGAGTATAATACCCAAAAAGCAACAACAGATTTTGCAGGAAGAAAATGGACCGCTTGGTTCAGTACAGATATTCCTTTTCAGGATGGACCGTATAAATTTTATGGATTACCAGGATTAATCGTCAAGATTGAAGATACAGAAAAAGACTATTCTTGGAAACTAAGTGGTAACAAGAAAATTGAAAATTATGAAGAATTGTCTTATTCAGAAAAAATTAACGCAAAGTACGGTATGTCTAATTCTGTAACTCCTACGACTAAGGAAAAGTTTGAAAAAGCATATGCTACATTCAAAAAGGATCCAATGGGAGAGTTTCGCCAGAAAATTACTCCGGAAATGTCTAGCATGAAAATGCCGGGATCTGATATCACAATTGGCGAAATGATGAAAAAACAAGAGAAAATTGCAAAAGATTTCTTTAACGCTAATGACAACCCTATAGAAAAAACAAATTCTGTAAGCGTTGGCAATCTTGAAAAAGTAGGCAAAGAAAAAGACAAAAAATAAGATCCTTATCAACTAAATTATATTTAAAATAAACCCAGATCCAGTGATGTGTCTGGGTTTTTTATATCAAAAAATTGAAAATAATATAAATCTAACTGCCTTTAAATATGAAAACTAACGCTATTTAGATTAAATTTAAATAACTATATTTGCAGTCACAAAAAATTAGGGTCTTGAAGGATATTCAATTACATACATTAAGCAGCTTTCCAAAAAATAAAATTGGGAAAATAGTAGACTATGATAATGATAACCTGAAAATGCCTACCAAAATTATAGAAATGGGGCTTCTTCCCGAAACTCTGTTTAAAATCCTTTATCAGGCTCCTTTCAATGGGCCGCTTTATGTAGAATTCGGCGAAGAAAAAAGCCGTATTGCTTTGCGTAAAGAAGAAGGAGATTTCATCATTGTAGAAGATTTGATTAATGCAGGAAAATAACAAAAAACAGATACTTTTAGTAGGGAACCCGAATGTAGGAAAATCAACCGTTTTTAACGCTTTGTCAAACAAAAAGCAGAAAACCGGAAATTATGCAGGTGTCACAGTTTCAAGCCACGCAGGTAATTATTCTTACAAAAACGAAGACGTAGAAATTGTGGATCTTCCGGGGTCTTACAGTATTTATCCGAGCTCTGAAGATGAGGCAATTTTCTCTAAATTCTTGATTGATGGACAAAAAGACTATTCCGGAGTTGTTTATATTTTAGAGGCATTAAGTATTAAAAGAGGTCTTTTGTTATTCCAGCAAATTCAGGATCTGGGAATTCCGATGATTTTGGTTTTAAATCAAATTGATCAGGCGGAAAGAAGAGGAATTCATATCGATGTTGAAAAGCTTTCTCAGGCGTTGAATATTAAAGTTATTCAGACCAATGCAAAAGAACAGATAGGAATAGAAGCAATTAAAGAAGCCGTTTTTACCAATGATTTTGTGACTTCTGAAAAACCGAGTTTTGAAATTCCTGCAGAACACAAAAACCTTCTTGATACAAATTCGGAAAACGAATATCATTCTTGGGTTAATTTCACACTTGGAAAAAGCTCAGAATCAAAAAATATAGTTCCTAAAAGATTACAGGTTAAGGAAACGGTAAGACGTTATCAGCATGTTGACAAGATTTTAGCAGATGTTATTACTAAAAAAGCTCAGTTTAAAGAACTTTTAACCGAGAAATTAGACAAAGTTCTTGTTCATAAATTCTGGGGATATGTTGTTTTCTTGTTTATACTCTTACTAATTTTTCAATGTGTTTACTTTTTGGCTGAATATCCGATGAATTGGATCGATGAAGCTTTCGCTTGGCTTTCTGAATTTACCGGAGAACATCTTCCGGAAGGACCTGTCAATTCTTTGGTTTCACAAGGTATTGTTCCTGGTTTAGGCGGAATTATCATTTTTGCGCCACAAATTGGAATCCTTCTGTATTTCCTTTATTTATTGGAAGATTCAGGATATATGGCAAGAGTGGTTTTCCTGATGGACAGGATTTTAAGACCATTTGGATTAAATGGAAAAAGTATCGTTCCTTTGGTTTCAGGAACAGCCTGCGCAATTCCGGCGGTAATTTCTACCAGAAATATTGAAAATTTAAAGGAAAGATTACTTACGATTTTGGTAACACCGTTTATGACTTGTTCTGCAAGACTTCCTGTTTACAGTATTATCATAGGTTTAATTATTTCTGATGCTACGATTTTTGGCATTCAATATAAAGCTTTGGTGCTTTTAGGGATGTACCTTTTAGGATTCTTCGTAGCTTTATTATCGGCTGCAATTCTTAAAAATTTCATTAAAGAAGATGGTAAAACTTATCTTGTGATGGATTTGCCTACTTATAAAAAACCACTTTTCGGATACGATTTTAAACTGGTTTTAGGAAAAGTTTGGGATTTCATCACGGGAGCAGGAAAGATTATTTTCATCGTAAGTATCATTATTTGGGTGTTAAGTTATTTTGGTCCGAAACAAAATCCAAATGAGATCGTTGCAACAGATGTTCATCTTGACCATTCTTATCTGGCTAAAATGGGGAAAGCTATTGAACCTGCAATTGCACCGCTTGGTTACGATTGGAAAATGGGAGTGGGGATTCTGACGAGCTTCGTAGCAAGAGAAGTTTTTGTAGGAACAATGTCTACTTTATACAGCTTGGACGATGATGCTCCGGAAGGAAAAGTGATCGATAAAATGAGACACGATATCAAACCGAATGGTGAAAAAGTATTCAGTTTTGCAACAGGAGTTTCGGTGTTGTTGTTTTACGCATTTGCAATGCAGTGTGTTTCTACACTCGCAGTAGTCTACAGAGAAACCAAAAGCTGGAAATGGACTGGCTTTCAGGTGGCAATGATGACAGGTTTGGCATATTTTGTGTCGTTGATAGCTTATCAAATTTTAAAATAAAATGGATTCTTCATTAATTTTTCAATATATTATTATTGGGTTTTTGGTACTTTTTGCCTGCTATTCTTTGTATAGATTTATCAGGAAAAATTTTTCGCCAAAGAAATTCAGCTCCAAAAGATCTGGGTGCGATAAAGATTGCGGGTGTTCTTAGAAAAGGATTTTTATAAATTAAAATGGACTGTCTTTTTTATTTGCCCAAAAAGATAAAATCTCAACAGTTGATTTTTTTACCCTATAATGAATAGAAAAGTTTTCTAAAACCAGAACTCTTCTTACTTCTTCTTTTGTTCCGAAAATTATTGCGCCAATAAAAGGATTATTAGAGAGTAATTTCTCTTTTCTTTCTACCTCTGCAATTATTTTTAAAGAATAATTATTAGACTTATTGTGGTTAATCCAATATTCTAATGTTTCAAAATATAGTTTTTCTGCTTCAGGAGTCCATTTTATTTTGAACATAATGCTCGAGCTTTTTGATGAACATCAGCGCTGTCAGTTAATTTATTGTCATTAGCTTCATCAATACCGATATTAATAGATTTTAATTCTTCGGGAGAAACAGTTATAATTTCTTCAGAAACTTTTTCGAAGGAAAACTTCATTCTTTTTAAAAGATTTTCTAAAAAGCTAGTTTCTTCGGGTGTTGTAGGATGTACTATTATCGTATTCATAATCTGCTTTTTACAAAGGTATAAATTATTTCTAATTTGAATTTTCATAAAAAAATAAATTCTTTCGATTGTTATAAATTATTTGTAGTAATTTCATTTCCTAAAACTAAATCTCAATTTGAATTCAAAAGCAGTCCCTGTTTTTTTTCTTTGTCTGTCTGGTTTTTATTCAAAAGCACAAAGAGATAGCACAAAAATAAAGTCTTACGCAGATCAAGTAATGATTCGTGTAAATTTTGATACGAATATAGAAAACTATACTTTTTCTGAAGGTGGCGAAGAAAATTTAAATCAAACCATACTTTCTATCAATAATAAGACAAAAGCTTCCTTGTCGGTTGATTACAGGATCATAAGTGCTACTTTGTCTTTTACACCTCGATTTTTCCCCGGAAATAATGACAACGAAAGGAAGGGAAACAGTTCTTACACCGATTTCAGTTTTAGATTTTTTCCAAATAGGTTTATACAGGCTGCTTATTATAAAAACGTAGAAGGATTTTATATTGAAAATATGCAGGATCTTATTCCGGGTTGGCAAAAAGACAGAGACCCTTACATTAAGTTTCCGGATTTAAGAGTTCAGACTTTTGGCGGATCTACAGCGTATATCTTAAAAAAAGATTTTTCATTAAAAAGCCTTTATACACAAGGTGAATGGCAGAAAAACAGCAAAGGAAGCTGGGTTCCGTTTTTAGATTATGATTTTACAGTTTTCAGAAATACTATAAATGGTTTGAAAAGTAAAGAATATCAATATAATTTCGGTGCAAACATCGGATATTTTTACAACTGGGTGATTGCCGAAAAAGTAAATATTGCTCCGTTTCTAACTGTAGGTTTTGGTGGAAAGTTTACAAGCTTTAAAGAAACCTTAGAAAATGGAACAAGAGGTCCAAAACAAAATGAGCAATATTTCACAGTAAAAAGCTCGGGAGGTTTGCATATAGGATATAATTCTGATCGATTTCTGTTTGGCGGAAAAATTAATTTTAATGCCACAGCTTATGACGAAAAAGAAAATTCTACGGTTGAAAATAACAATACTTATGGGCTTTTGTACATCGGTTATCGCTTTCCGCCTCCAAAAGTGGTAGAAAGAAATTATAATAAAATTCAGAAAAAAATTCCGTTGCTCTGAGTTAGTTGTCTTTTCAGTATCTTTGCAACGGAAAATTTAAACTAAAAATAATCTATACTTTTTGAATTATTAGAATTAAAGATGCACTTTGCATTACATTAATAATCAGAAAATTAAAATATTAAAGAAAATGTCATTAATAAAAAGTATTTCGGGAATTCGTGGAACGATTGGCGGAAAAGTTGGCGATAATTTAACGCCGCTTGATGTTGTAAAATTTGCTTCAGCTTTCGGAACCTGGCTTCAGAATAATAAAAATAAAAAAGATTTAACCCTGATTATCGGTCGTGATGCGAGAATCTCTGGCTCGATGGTCAATTCTTTAGTAACAGCAACATTACAGGGATTGGGAATTAATGTGGTTGATTTAGGGCTTTCTACAACTCCTACTGTTGAGGTAATGGTTCCTGAATTAAATGCAGATGGTGGAATTATCTTAACGGCTTCTCACAATCCAAAACAATGGAATGCTTTAAAATTATTAAATGAAAAAGGAGAATTCATCAACGGAGAAAACGGGGCTGAAGTTTTAGCTTTGGCTGAAAGCGAAGATTTCAACTATGCAGAAGTTGATGATTTAGGTCAGTACGAAATCAGAGAAGATGCTTTTGATATTCATATTCAGAAGATTCTTGATTTACCGATGGTTGATGTAGAAGCGATTAAAGCTAAAAAATATAAAATAGTTTTAGATGCCGTAAATTCTACAGGCGGAATTGCAATTCCTATGCTTTTAGACAAATTAGGCTGCGAAACAATTAAACTATACTGCGAACCAAACGGACAGTTTCCTCACAATCCAGAACCGTTGAAAGAACATTTAGGAGATATTTGCGAGCTGGTAAAGAAAGAAAATGCAGATTTTGGTGTTGTTGTAGACCCGGATGTAGACAGATTAGCTTTGGTTGATGAAACGGGAGAAATGTTTGGTGAAGAATATACTTTGGTTGCTGTTGCAGATTATTTATTGAAAAATAAAAATGGAGTAGCAGTTTCAAACCTTTCTTCGAGCCGTGCTTTAAGAGATGTTGCCCAGACTCACGACTCAGAATATTTTGCAAGTGCAGTAGGAGAGGTGAATGTGGTGAATTTGATGAAAGAAAAAAACGCTGTAATCGGAGGTGAAGGAAACGGTGGGATTATCTATCCTGATCTTCATTACGGAAGAGATTCTTTGGTGGGAGTTGCTTTGTTTTTAACGCATTTGGCAAAAGAAAACAAAACAGTTTCTGAACTGAGAGCTGGCTATCCAAGCTATTTTATGGGTAAAAAGAAAATTGAGCTGACTCCGGAAATTAATGTGGATGATCTTTTAACTAAAATGGAAAAAGAATATCAAAATGAAGAGGTTTCTACGGTTGATGGCGTAAAAATAGATTTTGAAAACAATTGGGTTCACCTTCGTAAATCGAATACAGAACCGATTATCAGAATTTATACAGAGGCTAAATCTCAGGAAGAAGCCGATAAATTGGGTGATGATATGATCGCAAAGATCAAAAGTTTGATTTAATTAATATCTGTCTAAAGTTTATAATAATAAAAAAGAAATTTGCGCACTTTGCTGAGTGAAACGCCTTTGCGAACCTAAAAGCAGTTAGTAGAAAAAAATTCTTTGCGAACTTTGCGTTAAAAATTATTATTAAAATAGACAATCAATTAAATTAAAACTAAATTCATCATTTTAAAAAAATTATTTATTAACTTTATAGTAATAAGATTTTCAGAAGCGAGTATTTGTACATCTCATATCTCTGGTCTTAAATCTTAAACTCGTTTATATTGGAAGAATATTTTGGAAATGAACTGGTAAAAAAGTTCGAAGAAATGATGGAAAATAATGATGAATTCTACTTCGATACAGAAGAGTTAGAAGACATTATTGTTTATTATTTGGAGCTTGGAGACTTTAATTATGCCGATATGGCGGTTAATTTTGGTCTGAAACTCCATCCCAATTCTTTAGAAATCAAGATTAAAAAACTGGAGGTTCTTTTAGAATGGGAAGATTATAATATGGCAAAAGAATTAATCAACGAGTTAAAAGGTTCTTCTATGGAGAATACAGACTTTTTGGTTTGCTACGCCAAATATTATTCGAATTTAGGAAATCCTAAAAGATCCATCGAAATCTGCAAAAAAGCCCTAGAACTGAAGGAAGAAGAAAACTTCCTCAATAATTTTATTGCAGACGAATATGTGAATCTGGGAGATCCTTTTAACGCTCTTAAACATTATCAGCAAGCTCTTAAGCACGATCCGATGGATGAATATTCTTTGGAAAATGCGATGGTATGCTTTAATGATCTGAATAAGAGTGAGGAAGCGATAGCTTTTCTGAACGGTTATCTTGACGATTTTCCGTATTCAGAAATTGCATGGAGCGAGTATGGGCAATATTATTTCAATAGAAAAAATTACGAAGAAGCCATTAAAGGTTTCGATTATATGTTGGCAATTAATTCCAGCGCAGTTGGAGTTTATGCGAGCAAAGCAGCTTGTTATGAAGCTTTAAATCAGTATAATAAAGCAATCGAAGTATACGAAGAAATGTTGGAGCTGGAATATACTAAAGCATTTACTTTTTATAAAATCGGATTGTGCTATAAAGCTTTAAAACAGCCTATCATTGCTTTAAATTCTTTCCAGAAATCTTTAAGAGAAGATCCTCAGTTTTATCTTGCAATGATGGAGCAGTCTTATCTTTATGAAGAAATGGGCGGAATGCCGGAAGCTTTGCATTTCGCAAGAGAAGCAACTTTGCTGAATGACAGTAATCTTGATTATCAGAAAAGATTGGCATTTTTGTTCATCGATTCCGGTAAATTTGAAGAAAGCCTTTCTTGTTTGAAAAAACTGGTAGACGCAGAACCTTCAAGATTTTACAATTGGTACGCCTATTCTGAAGTTTTAATGCTGCTTGGTGAATATGAAGAAGCCGTTACGGTTTTAAATTTAGCTTTAAAACACCATTACAGAGCAGAATTGTTTTATCAGTTAAGCAACTGTTATTTTAATTTGAGAGACAATGAAAATGGCAGTGAATCTTTAGAAAAAGCTTTAGAGCTCGATCCTTCATTGATTACAGATATGCAGAAAAAGTATCCGTATATTAAAGATGAGGTGAAGAAAGTTAAAGCTAAAGCAAAGGTCAAAAAAAAGAATTTATAGGCTTGGTGTTGGATGATGGAAGTTTTTAATCTTCTTGAAATCAATTTTTAACGTTTACTTAAAATAAGAAATCCTGCAGTGATGCGGGGTTTTTTCGTTTAATTAAATATTGTAAGTTGATATTCAATCAAAATATAAAAATTTTAACAATTATTTTTTTACTGCTGTTTTGGCTCTTAAAAAGATTAAACCGGCAATAATGATACTTGTTCCTGCCAATTGCAAAGTCGTTAGTTTTTCACCGTCTAAAACGCCCCAAATAATAGCAACAATCGGCATCAGCAAAGTAACAGTTGATGCAAAAAGTGGAGTGGAAACTTTCAATAATCGATAATTCATCATCATCGCCAATCCGGTTCCGAAAACAGAGAGTAAACTTACAAATCCTAATCCGATCATATTTTCTTTGTTGAAGGTGAATTCAGAAACAAAACCTGTGGAAAGTAAAGCAATTACTGAAGGTAAAAACAAAACGAAAGAAAATACAAATGCCGATAAAATAGTAGACGATACATCCATTAATTTTGATTTTACGGTCGTTGTACTCATAGCGTAGCACAATGTTGCTAAAAGAAGTAAAAGAATGGGGAATAATTTAAACTGAGTACTGTCATCACCGCCAAAAGCAAGCAGGCAAACTCCGGTAAAGCTTATAAAAACTCCCGTCATCTGTCTTCTTGTAGTTTCAAATTTCCAAACTAAAGCGCCTACAATAATGACGAAAATCGGCATCATAGAATTGATGATTCCTGCGATGCTGCTGCTGATTTCTGTTTCGGCAATAGGAAATAAAAACATTGGGATGAAATTCCCTGTAAAAGCCGCTAAAATAAGCCATTTCAAATGTTTTTTAGGGAAAAGCTTGTACTTTGAAATAGCAACGGGCATTAAGATGATTCCGGCTATTAAAACTCTTAAAGCTCCCACCTGATAAGGGCTGAAATGTTCTAAGGATTTTTTAATTAAAATAAATGAAGAGCCCCAAATGACACTTAGTAAAATCAAAAGAAGCCATTTTTCTTTATCTGCGTTCATTGTTTTCGTGTAAAATTTTCAAAAAATCTTTTTTAGGAATCATTCTCGCACCCAGACTTTCAAGGTGGTCGGTGTGAGATTGGCAGTCAATCAGTTCAAGATCGTCTTGATGAGTTTCTATAAAATGAATAAATCCCGCTTTGGAAGCATTGCTCACCTTTGCAAACATACTTTCGCCACAAAAAACTTTTCCGATTTGTATTCCGTAAAGTCCACCAACGAGCTCGTTATTTTGCCAGACTTCTACGCTTCGGGCAAGCCCATAACGGTGAAGGGTGTTAAAAGTTTCCATCAGTTCATCAGAAAGCCACGTTCCTTCCTGTCCTTTACGATTGATTTCCCGACAATTTTTTATCACTTCTCTGAAGTTTTGATTTTCGGTAATGGTAAAAACTTTTTTATCTAAAATTTTCCTCATCGATTTCGAAACTTTCAACTCATCAGGAAAAAGCACAAATCTGGGATCGGGACACCACCAAAGTATTTCCTCACCTGGATTAAACCAAGGGAAAATACCATTCTGATAAGCAAACCAGATTCTTTCTACAGACAGATCACCACCGAAAGCGATGATGCCTTCGTGACCGTCATATTGTGCAGGATCGGGAAAAGATATTTCGTTTTCGTCTAATCGAACCATTATGAGAAAAAAAATCCCACTTTTCAAAAAGCAGGATTAGTATTTGATTTTATTTCTGATTAAAAAGGTAAATCATCATCATCGTCACCAGCAAAAGGGTTGTCATTTGAAACCGGAGATGCAGAGTGAGACGGAGAAGCTTGTGTAGGTTCAGAATTATTATCCATAACTTTTTCTACTCTCCATCCTGTAATAGAGTTGAAATATTTAGTTTCTCCTTGTGGCGAAACCCATTCTCTACCTCTGATGTTGATTCCTACTTTTACATTTTCTCCTTCTTTCAAAGAATCCAGCAAATTTATTTTATCCTGTAAAAATTCGATGTTGATTGGCTGTGGATATTGCTCTTGTGTAAGAATAACCATTTCTCTTTTTTGGAAACCACTCGCAAATGTTTGAACATCAGTGATTTTCTTTACTGTTCCTTGTAATTCCATATCGTAAATATTAACGATGTAAAAGTAATAAAATGAAATTTAAAAAGGATGCTTTCAAATAAATTTTACAAAAATTTAATTTTTTTTTCAAAAAGGTTTGGAAGTAAAGAAAATTGCCCTATATTTGCACTCACAAAAACGAAACAAGTTCTTTAAAATAACTCAATAATAATGCGGATGTGGTGTAATTGGTAGCCACGCCAGACTTAGGATCTGGTGCCGTGAGGCGTGGGGGTTCGAGTCCCTTCATCCGCACTACAAATTGCGAAAATAGCTCAGCTGGTAGAGCACAACCTTGCCAAGGTTGGGGTCGCGGGTTCGAGTCCCGTTTTTCGCTCTCATCACGCCCTGGTGGTGGAATTGGTAGACACGCAGGACTTAAAATCCTGTATCCGCAAGGATGTACGGGTTCAAGTCCCGTCTGGGGTACTAAGCCCTCTGTAATTTTATTTACGGAGGGTTTTTTTATGCCCAAAAATTTCTAAAGCTATCTTTCTTTTAATAAAATCTCCATTATAAGCTTAAAAACAAAAAGTATGGGGTAAGTGTGTGTTGTTTTTTTGAAAGGTATTCTGTTTATGTGTGCTATCTTTTACAAGATGCTTTTTCTTTTTGAGTTTCTTTGCAAGAATTTGCTCAACTCATTCTAAAAAAACAGAGAGCAATATTCTAGGTAAAACTGGGTGAACTCAACTCTAAGATTCATTATAATCTATAAGGATTAATTCAGTAAAAAGCACGCATTAATGATGAAAGTATTAAAAATTGTAATCTGTTTGTTTACTTTAATCTGTTTCGGGCAAAACAGTATAAATGATAATGTATATATATTAAAAACAGATATTTATCAAAAATCATTTAAAAGTTCAACCCAGATAATTAATGAGGGAGAAAAGATGCTTAAGATATCTCATACCGACGATGAGGTTTCTAAAGGTTATTTTTATCTTTTTGTTGGTTATTACTTAAAAGGAAATTTTAGTAAAAGTATTTTTTATGCTAAAAAAGCTGATTTATTATTTTTAAAAAACAATAAAGAAAAGGAACACTTTATTGCCTGTTACTATTTATCTTTATCTTATCATAAATCTGGTATATTACAAAAAGCGACTCAATATCTAAATGAAGCTGAGAAAACTGCTCAAAAACTTGATGATTCCTATTTACTTGCAATGACTTTGAAACTAAAGGCTATTTCGTTAGAAGATGAAAAAAGGTTTAGTGAAGCAATTCCATATCGTGTACGCTGCAATAGTTATTTGAAGGAAAGTATAGAAAAAAAGCGCTCTCAATTTATAATTTCTGAATTTGCTTTTGCACGGTGTTATTTAGCTTTCGATTATCTCATGGCAGGTAATTTACAAGAAGCAAAAAAACAAATTTCTGTTTTTGAATCTAATAATGATATTTCGCAAATGTCTGAAGGATTTAATTGGAGATCAGAAATATATTATGTTTGTAAAGCTGTGATTGCGGCTAAAGAAAAAGATAAGATAAACGCAGCAGATTATTTTGATAAGGCAATTGATATTGCTAGAAAAAGTGAAATGGATGAGAGATTAACTGTTTTATTAGAACAGCGCTTAAAGCTTAATATTGATACTTCAGAAAAAAGAGAACAGCTTTTTGCCGAATTTATAAAACATAAAGATCATTCTAAGAAAGAAAATATCAAAGTTATTAATGGTGAGATTAGCAGGCAGGATGTCAATCTGGAACATCAAAAAGAATATAAATATATTTTTATTGTAGTTGCTGTATTTCTTTCGGTTGGAGTTTTGGTGTTTAAAAGAAGAAAGAGAAAAAAGCAAAAGGTCTATTTTGAAGAAATTATAAAAGAACTCGAAAGTAATAAAAAACATGAAATCTTTGATAAATTAGAGGAGGATACTAGTGAAGAGGCTATTTTGACTTGCTCGGAGTCAAAATCGAATGACTTGTTAGATGCGACAAAATTTGATTTACTAAAAAAACTGGAGAGATTTGAAAAAGGAAAAGCTTTTACCGCTAAAAACTTTACAAAAAGTACTCTTGTAAGTATTTTAGATACGAATACAAAATATATAAACCGTATTATAAAAGAGCATAGCGGTAAATCGTATAATGATTATATAAATGACTTAAGAATTAAATATATTCTCGAATATCTTCATGAAAATCCAGAAAGTTGTAAATACAAACTTACCCATCTTTCAGAATTAGCAGGTTTTTCTTCACATAGCTATTTTACTAAAGTCTTTACTAAAAAAACTAAGATTACGCCATCAAAATTTATCTCTTCTTTAGCGGAAAAAAATAAAAATGTTGATTAAAATGTGAAATATTAACTTGTAAAAAGTTAAAATTTGATTAAAAGTCAATTTTATTGATTAAAATTGTAATGTGTTGATTTTCATATATTAATTTGAATTTTGTACTTGTAAAATTCCGGAAAATTACAAATCATTTGTTTGGCTGCAATTTCAAATGGAGCTAATTTTGCTCCCGAAAGTTAAGTGTCGAGATTATTAAGTTCCAATTCCCTTAATCTAATCTTCTTAATCTTACACTTGATGCGATTCTAAAAACAGATTGTTTAAATTTTCAGAAATTATGACAATCAGATGACACAAAAGTTTATTTAATAAAACACAAAACAAAAACAAATGAAAAAAAAATTTCGAAAACAGGCATTGATGTTCCAACAATATGCTTACAAAAAGAGTTGATATTCGACTCTTCCTAAAAACTAAAATTACCTATAACTAACTTTTACGATTTTTTTTGACATTCCTGCAAAGGAATAGGTAAACACAACTATGAAAGCTCAAAACTGGGAGGTTTTGAATATTTAGTGTAACAATTAAAAAACTGAATGATGAAAAAAATTATTATCACAATCGGTGTATTGGTATCAGGTGCTGCGTATTCGCAAGTCGGAATCGATACAGAAACTCCAAAGGCTACTTTGGATGTGAAAGGAAAACCGTCGGATGTTACAAAAGCGGACGGTATTATAGCTCCAAGACTGAAAGGATCTGAGCTAAAATCTAAAGATGCACTTTATACTGCAGACCAGAAAGCAAGTCTGGTCTACGTAACGGAAGCATTGGCTTCTGCAGATACAACTGCCAAAACAATAAACGTTACAAGTGTAGGATATTTTTATTTTGATGGAAGTGTTTGGCAAAAGCTCAACGCTGGAAATACCGGCAGTACAGGAATAGAGCCTTGGTATAACGAGGCTACAAATCAGCCTGCAGATTCCAACACCCAGAATATTTATCAGATGGGGAAAGTGGGGGTAGGTGTAGGAGTAAGTCCTACTTCGCCTTATCAATTTCAGGTCGGAACTTATGCAGCAGATAATGAAACAACATTAAAAGCAGGGATTCTTAATAGTGTAACCAATACCGGTTCCGGAGCCAGCATTGGAATTGATAATACCGTGACAGAAAATTCTACAAGTACTACAACAGGAGGAGTTACTCAGGGGATACGAAGTAGTGTAATGGATTCTTCCAAGAAACCACATACCGGTATTGGTGCTGACATTTCTTACAATGTAAGCGCATCAAGGGCGTCAAGCACACCTTCATTGCAGGGCATTCGCAGTACAGCACAGGTAAGACCCTTAGACGGGGACTTTACTACAGGCGTTTTATATGGAGTAAATGCGCTAACATCAGGGGTTGCAGAGAAGGGCAATCTTACTTTTGATGAAGACAGGGCATACAACGGAGTTGCAGCACCATTTGCCAATTCCGGCTTTACGTATAATTCGGGTCAGGTATTCGGCTTGCATGCTTCGGTAAGACCTGGAGGAAATGGTACGGTAAATATAGGAAACCTATATGGTGCAAGCGGCAGGTTTGAGCCTACCGGTCTTAAGTCTGGAGGGGTTCTGAATGTTACGGGGCTTGCAGCAGGATTAGACTCTTCTATTAATTTTGGGAGTACAGGAACGTATAATATTAAAAAGCTGATGGGGCTTTATATTCACAGGCTTCAGCCGACGTCTGCCTCTTACAATATTGAAAATGCATACGGTATCTATATCAGCGACTTCCGCTTTCAGGGGAACAATCCAGAAAATGCCTATAATATTTATTCTGAAGGCGCAGATACCAAAAACTATTTCGGAGGAAATGTAGGTATTGGTACAACAACTCCATCTACAAAATTAGAAATAAACAACGGCACTACAAACGGAGCTATTAAAATTGTAGATGGTACACAGGGAGCTGGAAAAGTATTAACTTCTGATGCAAATGGTTTAGCTACTTGGCAAGATTCAGCTACCGGAATGGGAAATAATTGGTCTATTTTAGGTAATAGTGGAACAACCGCCGGAACAAATTTTATAGGTACAACCGATGCTGTAGATTTTGTGTTAAAAACAAATAATACGGAAAGAGAGCGTACTTATAAATCTACCAATGCAAACAATATTATTAAAGAAATTAAAGGAGGGGATCTGAACTTAAACGGACTTACTATAGGAAGAGGTAAGGGTGACCAACCAACAAATACTATTGTGGGACAAAAAAGTTTAGATGGCAACACGACAGGTAAAAATAATGTAGCTTTGGGGTACTACGCAATAAATTCAAATACTACTGGGAGTTCAAACGTAAGCGTAGGTCATAGCTCTTTATCCTCAAATACAGAAGGAAACTACAATACTGCTTTAGGGCAAAGTACCTTAACTTTTAACACAACAGGTACAAATAATGTAGCAATAGGAGCCAGTGCATTATCTTCACCAGACAATACTACAGGTAACAAAAACATTGGGATTGGTGTTTCTGCAGGAAATGGACTAAAAGATGGAGCAAGTAATAATATTGCAATTGGTTCTGATCAAAGATTAAAAAATGATACAGACAGCAATCAGCTCAACATTGGTGGTGCAATCTTCGGAACAGGGCTTACCGGATCTGCAGCTGCACCTGCAGGAAATATAGGTATAGGTACAGCTACTCCATCTACAAAATTAGAAGTAAACAACGGAACAACAAACGGAGCCATTAAAATTGTAGACGGTACACAAGGTGAAGGTAAAGTACTGACTTCCGATGCAAACGGGGTGGGAACTTGGCGAGTATCTGCATCATCTAGGTCGACGACTTTGGGAGTGTTTCCAGCTACAAATATTACAACATATTCAGATCTTCCTACCTTAAATACAGTAGGAACAGATCCATCAGATCCACAAAAATATACAGGAGCTTATATAGATTTAGAACCGGGTAAGTGGGTGGTGAATTCAGGAATGACAATTTATTGTTTTAAGGCTAATTTGACGCATTTTCAGCATGCATATCTGTCTAATTCTCAGACTTCTGTTGTTCAGAATGATTTTCAGAATCTTGGTCCTGGTGCTTATGCAGCTTTTGCAGGAAAAATCTCTAATGGCTCTATAGAAGGTATTGATGCAGATCCTCAGCGTAATGCTAATTTTTTAACGGGGTCTTCGGTAATAAGCGTAACTCAGCCTACTCGAATTTATTTGCTTTTAGAAAACAAGCCAGACTTGTACTGGTCTTATTCTACTTCTGCATGGGAAAATTACTTTTATGCTGTTCCCGTTAACTAAAAACATAAATATTGATATAGTAAATAAGTAATACGTTATCATCATTTGGTTTTGTGCCGTGGGTACAATGTTTACCTGCGGCACTTTTAAAAATTAAAATAAAAGATCCGGAAGCTGTGACGCAAGAGAATAAAGTTACTTCCTTTTTATTCATTTGTTTGTGTCGCAGGTATAGATTCCCCTGCGGCACTTTTATCAAAAATTATTTTTAAAGTAGAAATTATTATTGCTTCATATAATAAACTAAAAAAATTAATTCACTTTCATTTTTTTGGATTTTTGGTGTTGAGAGTCGGGTTCTTCAAATTTCCGGCTCTCTTTAACTACTTATATAGTATGCCACAAAAATGATTTCATCGCTGGAATATTTATTAAATGAAAATTTGATTTTGGGTAGTAAATATAGTATCCTTCTATATTTTTCAAATAAACTTTTTATTATCATTTGTATTTTTTTAAAGCGATATAAAAACCACCTTCAAAGCTTATTTCTTTTCTGAAAAAAATTTTAAAAGATGAAAAAAACTGAGTTCAAATTATTATCAATAAACTTATTTTAATAAAACTTGATGCAATTGAATTGTTGATTAGTTTTTTTTGATTTTCAGTGTTTTAATGGTGTTTTTTAGCTTGTAAAATTCCGGAATTTTACAAGCTATTTGTTTGAAATTAATTTCAAATGTAATTAATTTTAAAATCTTATAAGACAAAGTTAAATTTTAAATATATCAATAACTTAAAATCAAGCAAGATGAAAAAAAACTATTTTATAATCTGTGTATTAATGTTCCCAGTTGCGTATTCGCAAGTCGGAATCGATACAGAAGCTCCAAAGGCTACTTTGGATGTTGTAGGAAAACCGTCGGATGTTACAAAGGCGGACGGAATTATTGCTCCGAGACTGAAAGGATCTGAGCTAAAATCTAAAGATGCACTTTATACTGCAGACCAGAAAGCAAGTCTGGTCTACATAACAGAAGCATTGGCTTCTGCAGATACAACTGCCAAAACTGTAAACGTTATAAGTATAGGGTATTTTTATTTTGATGGAAATATTTGGCAAAAGCTCAACACGGGAAGTAACGGAGCTAGTGGAAACGATTGGTCGCTTCTGGGTAATAGTGGAACGATAGCCGGAACTAACTTTATAGGAACGACCGATGCTGTTGATTTTATAGTAAAAACAAGCAATACTGAAAAAGAACGCACCTATACAATTGCTAATTCTCAAAATGAAATAAAAAAAATAAGTGGCGGAAATTTAAATGTAAATGGTGTTTCTGTGGGTACGGGTAATAATAATGATATTAATAGTGTAGCTGTGGGAAATAATGCCTTGAAGGTAAATACTAATGGTGCTCAAAACGTAGCAGTAGGTGCAGCTGTTTTATCTAAAAATACAGACGGATATGGTAACGTCGCAATAGGGATGAGTGCTTTACCAAATAATTTGTCAGGATATGAGAATGTAGCAGTAGGACAACATGCTTTATACGGAAACAAAATAGGGAGCAACAATGTAGCTGTGGGGAAGTCTGCGTTAGGGAACTTTAATAATAGTTCAGGCATGAATAATGTTGCAATCGGACAACAAGCAGGAGAGCTATTACAAAGTGGAAATTCCAATATTGTAATTGGCTCAAATCAAAATTTAACGAGCAATACAGGCAGTAATCAGCTCAACATCGGTGGAGCAATATTTGGAACGGGGCTTACTGGAACAGCCTCAGCTCCTGCAGGAAATATTGCAATTGGAACAAATGCTTTAAATCCTTATGCAAAGTTGGAAATTTCATCGGATAATCAAGGAATATTAATACCAAGTGTAAGCCTTACAAGTAATACAATGGATTTGAATCCGGATGGAGATAATGACGTGAGCAACCAAACGGCAGGGTTGCTGGTTTATAATAATGGAACCGTTTTGCCAAAAGGATATTACTTCTGGAACGGAACTGAATGGAGAACGATTGATAACAGTGCTACAATACCTGCATCAATTACAGAATTGCTTTGTTCTTCGGCCACCTTATCACCTTCATCTTATACGGTAGGGCAAGAGTATACCGGAAACCTGAAAATCACTTATAATGGAGGGAATGGAGGTAGTTATTCTTCGGGAAGCTCATTTACAGTAAACGGTCTTGTCTTTACTTTAAGACCGGGTAAATTAGAATATGGTACAGGCGAATTGGTGTTTTCGGTTAGTTCTGCTGCTCCTACAGGACCTGTTTCGAATGATACGATGAACTTACCGATGGATTCAAGCAGTATTCCTTTTCTTACAGCCCTTCAATCTTGTACAGCCACAGTCTTCAACCAGACAACGGCAGACATAAAAAGCATTGCGGCTGTTGGATATGCAAGCCTCAGTACCGATGCTAATGGTGCCACAGGACATACCTTTAAATTAGCTACTCCTGATGGTCTTTATGCTATAAGGGTATGGTTTAATACAATAAGCCCTGTAACACCGGCAAGACCACATGTACAAGTTTATAATAATGCTGGTACATCAAAAACATTGTATTGGAACTACAATACGACCTATGGCGGCAATATAGCTCAGACAGGTATATTGCCGGTTCCTAATGGTGTTTGGGGTGGAGAAGAAGATTCTGGTAATACTTGGTTCTCACAAACAATAGGTAATGATATAAACTGGGGAAATGAAGGTATTATGGATGGTAATAATAACGGACCTGAGTATAGAAGATATTCCTGGATCGACAATTCGACAAATACTAAAGTACAATATTCTGCCTACATCTATGCAGGGGCACCTAACGGAGGAGCAACTCGTCCGGATCAAACGAAGATCTACATAAAGATTGAACAAGTTACAGCTCCCTAGATACACCTATCAATAAAAAAGATAAATAATACGTTATCATCATTTGGTTTTTGTGCCGTAGATGCAATTTTTACCTGCGGCACTTTTATCAAAAATTATTTTTTTAAAGTAGAAATTATTACTGCTTCATATAATAAACTAAAAAAATTAATTCACTTTCATTTTTTAGATTTTTGGTGTTGAGAGCCGGGTTTTAAAATTTCCAGCTCTCTTTTTTTTATCAGGTATAAAATCATAAAAAATATTTTTTTTAAATTTTTACCTTGTAATTTTCCGGAATATTACAAATTAATTACTTGTTTTGTATTTTGAAAACCAGTAAGTTAGAGGTATTGTTTTAAACGTCTTTAAAATAATTTTTTGACGTTTATTTTTTTTTATCATTTGTGTTTTTTGTGTCGAAGGAATGATTCTTTTTTTTCCTTCGGCACATTTATCAGACATTAAATTTTATTTAAAAATTTATTAGAACAATATCACAAAAAGTAATTCGTCTTCACTCATTTTTTAATGTATTTTTTATGATGAAAGCCAGAACGAAATCATTTCTGGCTTTCTTTTATTACCTTTTATACATGCCGATAAAGTCATAGACTATTCAAAGAAAGATGTTTAAAGACCATAATCACAGATAGTTAAATAAACCTTACTACTAAGCAATTGCCTGGATGTAATTAATATTGGTTAATATGAAAATTTCAAATTTAAAACGAGCTAAAATTATAGGCGTTGCGATGATGACGTTAAGCTTTTTTCCAATCGCAGTTTTTTTTATATCTGAAAATTCGATCTGGAAAATTGTTAGCTTGTCATTTTTTGTTGCAATGCTTGTGGTAATAATCAATCTTCGTGGGATTGAAATAGAAAATTCAGGCGAATGTTTTTCTCTTAGAGAAAGACATCCTTTTGTCGAAAAGAAATATGTTCCTTCAAAAATAGAATTTCCAATATCATCAATTGCAGAGCTAAACATTCAGGAAGGGCTATTTGCCAACCAGATGAATATAAAAATACAAAGCAATCACTCCGTAAAAAAATTCGGAATCAGCCTGCCGCTTTTTACAAGACATCAGATTCTGAAAATAAAAAAACTTTTAGAAAAAAAAGCGAAAGAAAGCTGATGTTTACTAGTCAATTTCCGGAATTCTGCTAACCATTTGTTTGTTTCTGGTCTTAAATGCGACTAAGTTTGTACTCGAAATCTTTAAGCATTGAGATGATTAAGTTTTCTATGTTTTTAAGATAATTCTGATTCAGATAATCAGAAAAAGCAAATGACACCATATTTTATATCATATCAACGAAAAGGTAATTCATATTACTTTCATTTTTTAATGTTTTTCATGATGAAATCCGGAGTTTAAAAAATTCCGGATTTCGCTTTTATAAGGCGCAAGAAAAAATGTTGAAATAAAGCTCTCTCTTATACAAATCTGCATGAAAGACTTTCTTTTTAATTGTATAGAATTACTTATAAATTTGAGCAAAACACGTCGACGTTCAAGCTAAAAGGTAGGATGATTGAGTGAAAAGGTAGGATAACCAAGCAAATAGCTTTGATATTATAGCAAAATGCTCAGAAATTTGAGTAAAAAGGTAGGATGTTTGACCAAAATGCTCAAACGTTTGACCTTAAAGGTAAAAAACAGAAGATTTGAACTGTATAATCCGTTTTGAGCTATTAAGTTTTCAGAACTACAGATTTTCTGATAAAAATGAAGCCTGATGTTTTTATGTCTTTTTTTAAGTTTTCCGTACGAAGAACTTTGTTTTCTAAACTTTTGCTTGTAATATTCCGGAAAATTACCACCCATTTGGTTGTTTTCAAATCCGAAAACAGCTAAGTTAGCCTTGTTAATGTTAAGTGTTTAAGGTAAAAATCTTAACACCTTATTATCATCAAGTGTACTTTGTGCCGTAGAAACAGATTTCTCTGCGGCACATTTAATAAAAATTAGCGTATGAAAGATAAAGTTATAAGAATTATATGTTTAATGCTGTTACTGGTAATTTCACGCTATTCCTCAGACAAATAATTATTAAAAAAATAGATGGACACCAAATCATTATATAAAAAAAAGAAATAAGGTCATTTCTTAATTTTCATTTTTAAAGTTTTTGTTAAGCCAGAACTCATGGGTTCTGGCTTTTTTATTCTAAGAAGATCTCAATTTAAATTAGTTAGGAAAATATTTATAATTATTTCCTAAACATCTCCGTATGCGGAATATTGTCCTCTAAATACTTCTTGTCGGTAGCAGTAAAGCCAAAACCTGAATAAAATCTCAGCAAATAATCTTGTGCAGAAATTCTTACTTCAGAGGTTTTATAACGGTTTTCTATAGTTTCAACAGCGTACTGTATCAATTGTTTTCCTAAATTTTTTCCTCTGCCTTTTTCTGATGTTAAAACTCTTCCTATCGAGGTTTCCTCGTATTTTATTCCTTTGTCGAAAATTCGGCAGTATGCTAATACAGTTTTATCTTCTTGCTCTGCCCAAAGATGCAGTGCTTTTTGATCGTATCCATCCAAATCAGGATAAGGCGTGTCTTGCTCCACCACGAAGACATCTACTCTTGCTTTAATGATTTCGTAAAGCTCGGAAGTGGTCAGTTCTTCGAAACTTTTTATTTTCCAAACAATATTATTCATTGAAGTTAACGCTATTATTGGCTAAGAATTCGTTGGTAGTTTGTATGAAATTTAAAATTTCATCACATCCCTCTTTCTTTTCTGCTGATGTTACATACATTTCCGGAAGGTCTGCCCATGTTTTCAGCAATTCATTTTTATAAGCTTCCACATTTTTGATGGCAATGCTGGGTTTCAGTTTATCTACTTTCGTAAAAACAATTGAAAACGGAACTCCGCTTTCTCCGCACCATTGTATAAATTCCAAGTCAATCTTTTGAGGATTGTGGCGTGAGTCTACCAAAACAAAAAGATTCACAAGATTTCTTCTGTTAAGAATATAGTTGGTAATCAGTTTTTCAAAATCTTTTCTGATAACTTTTGAAACTTTTGCATATCCATAGCCCGGTAAATCGGTAAGATACCAGTTTTCGTTAACTAGAAAATGATTAATAAGCTGGGTTTTCCCTGGCGTTCCTGATGTTTTTGCTAAATCTTTGTGGTTCATCATTGCATTAATCAATGAAGACTTACCTACGTTTGATCGGCCAATGAAAGCATATTCCGGCATGTCGGGTTCTGGGCATTCCTGCCATTTTCCACTGCTTTTTACAAACGTTGCTGTTTTTATAACCATTTTATTGATTTTTATATTTAGAAAAATGAGTCCGTCTCACAACTAGTGAAAACGGACTTTTTTTATGATTTTTCTCGACCTCCTGTCGGAGAATGATTTTCATACAGTCGATTCTGAACCCACATCAATGAGTTGTGAGACTAACTCATCGTTTTATATTTTGTCTTTTACCCAGTCGTAAAGAATTTCATTAAACTCATCTGGCTTTTCCATCATGGCAGCGTGCCCGCATTTATCGATCCAGTATAAATCTGAATTCGGGATAAATTTGTGCATGTCGATTGCTACTTCAGGAGGGGTTACATTATCCTGTTTTCCCCAGATCAGACACGTTGGTCTTGAGATTTTAGGAAGGTCGTTCAGCATATTGTGTTTGATGGCGCTTCTTGCCAACATCACCGTTTTGATTCCTTTCATTCGGTCATTTACAACGCTGAAAACTTCATCTACCAAATCTTCTGTAGCGACTGAAGGATCATAAAAAACCTCTTCTGCTTTCTTTCTGATATAAGAACGGTCGTTTTTTCTTGGGAAACTGTCGCCAAAAGCTCTTTCGTATAAACCAGAACTTCCCGTGAGTACAAGATTTTGTACAAGATCCGGACGCGCCAAAGTTAAGATTAAACCGACATGACCACCCATAGAATTACCTACAATAGTAACCGGTTTGCCAATATTGGTTTCGATAAATTTGATTACATATTTTGCAATCGTTGTGAGATTGGTATTGAGTACCGGTAAATCGTAAATAGGTAATTGAGGTACATAAACCTTAAAACCTTTTTCTGAAAAAAAACTCACCATTTTATCAAAATTACTCAATCCACCCATTAACCCGTGCAAAAGCACAAGAGGGTGACCTTCTCCAGCTTCTATAAAGTTATATTTCTTTTCTTTTTTTGTACTAAATCTCATAATGCCTATCTAAGCCTTGCAAAAATACAAATTAAACACCAAAAATTTTTTGATATAACTAATATAAACTAAAAATAATATATGAAACCTATTGTTATGGTTTTTTTTACAATTCTTTTTGCTATGCTTTAAATACAAGGGTTCACAATTATGTCTTTTGGCTTTTTAATCTCATTGATATTCAATATTTAATGAAACTTATTAACATTAAGTCAAAAAGTGGGAAAAAGTGGGAGGATTTGGAAAAATATTTATAATTTTGTTCCAAATGAGAAATTTCATTGGGACATATGAGTGCAAAATAGACGACAAGGGTCGCCTTAAAGTGCCTTCATCGCTAATTAAGCAGATGGAGGATTTTGAGGATAAAACCTTTGTAGTAAAGCGTTCTGTGTTTCAATCATGTCTTGAAGTTTACCCTATGAATGCGTGGGATAAGCTGATGGGTAAGATAAATAAGTTGAATAGATTCGTCAAAAAAAATGCTGATTTTATCAGAATGTTCACGGCAGGAGTAAAGACAGTAGAGCTTGATACTGCCGGAAGACTGCAGATTTCGAAAGATCTTACTGGTTTTGCAAGCCTTACAAAAGATATTGTGATAACTAGTGCGGGAGAGCTTTTTGAGATTTGGGATAAAGAAGCATACGAAAAAGTAATTGCGACCAATGAAGAAGATTTTGCAAATCTTGCAGAAGACGTGATGGGAGCATTTGATGAATAATAATTAAATAAACACAAATAAGCATGTATCACAACCCCGTTTTATTGAAGCAAAGTGTGGATGATTTGGTGACCAATCCAGACGGAATTTATGTGGACTGCACATTTGGTGGCGGTGGGCATTCAAGAGAGATTGTAAGTCGACTTTCTGAAAAAGGAAAGTTATATGCTTTTGATCAGGATCTTGATGCTCTTAAAAATAATATCGACGACCCGAAATTTACATTAATCAATCAGAATTTCAGATTTCTTGAAAATTCTCTTTTGATGTATGGTGTTTCTCAGGTTGACGGTATTTTGGCTGATCTTGGCGTTTCGTCTCATCAATTCGATGCAGGCGAAAGAGGTTTTTCTACGAGAAGCAATGCGCCACTTGATATGAGAATGAATGTCATGCAGAGTCTTGATGCTAAAAAAGTAATCAATGAGTATGACGAAGAAGCCTTGGCGGATATTTTCTATTACTATGGTGAATTGAGAGAAGCGAGAAAATTAGCTCGTGATATCGTACATCACAGAAAAAGCAAAACAATTGAAACTACTGAAGATCTGAAAAAACTGTTCAGTTATCTTCCGCCGCATAAAGTGAATAAATTTTATGCTCAATTGTTTCAGGCAATAAGAATTGAGGTTAATCAAGAGCTTGAAGTTTTAAAGGAAATGTTGGTTCAGTCTTATAAAATTTTAAAACCAAGTGGACGATTGGTGGTTATTTCTTACCATTCATTGGAAGACCGATTGGTGAAAAGATTTTTGAAAAACGGGATGTTTGAAGGAGAGCCGCAACGTGATATCTACGGAAATTACGAAAAAGCATTCGAATTGGTGAAGAGCAAAGCAATTATTCCTGATGATAAGGAAATTGAAGAAAACTCAAGAGCCAGAAGCGCAAAAATGAGAACCGGAATCAAAATATAAGCAATAAATGATAAGTAATAGGCAATGGATTACTCATTACCAATTACTCATTACCCATAAAAAAAAACGTGGCAAAAAGAACAACAAATCGCCCTCAGAAGAAACTTACTTTTATAGATATTATAAAAGGAAATTTCCTGAACCGTGATGAAATAAAAATTCATTACAAATTTTTCCTGTTGTTGTTTGTCCTGATGATGGCAATGATTTACAGTAATCATTTAGTCAACAAAAAAATAAAAATTGTTAACGCTTTAAAAGAAGAAACAGAAGAATATAAATCGAGAAACGCTTACGCACAAAGTAAGCTGATCAAGGTAAAAATGGAATCTGAACTGGGCAAGGAAGTCGCCGCAGATTCACTCATGACTTTAGAAAGTCATCCGCACAAATTGTTAATCAAATTAGACAGTAGTGATGCAAAAACAAAATGATTACGATAACAAAAGAAAAAAAACACTGCGATGGGGTTACCTCTTCGCAACTGTTGCTTTATGCGTATTTGTGATGTTTTTGGCAAGAATTGTTGTGCTTCAGAATACCAACGTGCAGGAAATTAAAGATGATTATATCAACAAAAACTATCGTACAGCAACCTTGAAGGCAGCTCGTGGAAATTTGTTTGCTTCCGACGGATCAATTTTGGCAACAACCGTGATGCGTTATGATATCTATCTTGATTTTAAAACAATAAAAGACACTGTTTACAGCAATAATATTGGCGCTCTTACAGATTCTTTGAGCAAAATGTTCGGAAAACCGAGAGCTGAATTCAGAAAAAGATTCGACGAACAAAAAAAGAAAAAAAACCAATATTATTCTTTGGTAAAAGGTTTAGACTTTGATCAGTACGACAGAATCAGAAGTTTTCCGATTTTTAAAAGAGGTAAAAATAAAGGCGGATTTATCGTTGACAGAAACTACAAACGAGAACTGGCAACTTCAGAAATTGGTTCCGGAACCATTGGGATGGATAATGGCGAAGTAAGATCAGGTCTTGAAGGTGCTTTTTCAAAATATCTTACCGGAACTGACGGAAGCAGGTTGGAACAAAGAGTTAACTCTTCTCAATGGAAACCAATCGATTTTTGGAAAGTAAACGAGCCTGTTGATGGAGAGGATGTTTATACAACTTTAGATCTTAGAATTCAGGATATTGCGCATTCTGCTTTAGAAAAACAACTGATTAATTTTGAAGCGAAACACGGTACCGTAATTGTAATGGAGGTTGAAACCGGAAAAGTGAGAGCTTTGGTTAATTTAAGACAAACCGAACCGGGAGTTTATGAAGATGCCTACAATTATGCTTTAAAAGACAATATCGAACCGGGATCTACTTTTAAAACTATTTCTCTTTTGGCAGCAATGGATGACGGTTTTATTGATGAAAATACAACGGTAGATGTAGGAAATGGAGTTTGGACGTACGCAAAACAAAGAATTTCTGATGGTCATGGTGGCGGAACTTACGATATCAGTGATGTTTTAGCAAAATCAAGCAACGTAGGAACGGCTAAATTGATTACAAAATATTACGCAGAGAAACCTCAAATTTTTCTAGATCATTTAAGAAGATGGAAATTATTTGATAAAATGGATATCGAGCTTCCGGGAATAACAAAACCGAAAATCGTGACTCCGGAAAATAAAAGATGGAATGCTGCAACATTGGCCTCAATTGCTTACGGATATTCATCAAACATTAATCTTTTACAGTTGACAACCTTCTACAACGGGGTTGCTAATAAAGGGAAAATGGTAAAACCTCTTTTTATTGATAAAATAATGAAAGACGGAAAAACAATTTTTCAGGCTAAAGAAGAGGTGATTGTTAAAAAAATGGCTTCTGATAAGGCAATTCAGATGATGACAAGCGCTTTAACAAAAGCGGTAGAAAAGGGAACGGGTAGAAGTATCTTCACTCCAAACCTGAAAATGGCAGGAAAAACCGGGACGGCAAGATTTGAATATTGGCTTCCCGGTCCGATGAAATACAGAGCGTCATTTGCAGGATTTTATCCGGCAGATAATCCGAAATATACGTGTTATGTGATGATTAGTGAACCAAACACGTCAAAAGGGTTTTATGGAGGGACGGTTTCCGCACCGGTTTTTAAAGAAATTGCAGGAAAAACTTTCCTTAAAACACCACAGAATGTTGAAAAAGAAATGCTTGTCGACAGAAAGGTGAACCTTAATAAAATGGTAGAGCCGAATGTAAAAGTTGCGGTGAATAATAAGCAAATGCCAAGTGTGGTTGGGTTAATCGGTAAAAACGTTATCCCGCAATTGGAAAATTTAGGCTATCGTGTAGACTTTAAAGGAGTGGGAAGAATTAAAGAACAATTTCCGCTTGAAGGGACAACGATAAGCAAAAATCAGAGAATATATTTATCTCTGCAGAATTAAATAAAAAGAGTCCCGAAGGGACGATTTAATAAAGGATAGGATGAAAATCCTATCAAATAAAAAAATAAAAAGCATCAAAGCAATGCAATTAGTTGAATTATTAAACAGAATTCCAGTTTTAGAAATCCACGGTAAAAACGACCGTGAAGTTTCTGCTTTGATTTTCGATAGCAGAAAAGTTTCCGAAGACTCACTTTACATTGCAGTAAAAGGAACAGTTGCGGACGGACATTCATTTATTGCATCGTCTATTGAGAAGGGCGCAAAAACAATTGTTTGCGAAGATTTACCGGAAAATTTAGATGAAAATATCACCTACGTCAAAGTAAAAGATTCGTCTAAAACTTTAGGGCAACTGGCTTCTAATTTCTATGGAAATCCTTCTGAAAAATTAAAGCTAATTGGAGTTACAGGAACCAATGGTAAAACTTCTGTTTCTACTTTGCTTTTTGATGTCTTTAAAAATTTAGGCTACAATTCGGCACTGCTTTCTACCGTTGAAATCAGAGTTGGAGATGAAAAAATTCCGGCAACACATACAACTCCGGATGTCATTACAATCAATCAGATTTTAGCTAAAGCAGTTGAAGCGGGTTGCGAATTTGCTTTTATGGAAGTGAGTTCACATGGAATTTCTCAGAATAGAACCGAAGGTTTACGTTTCAAAATTGCAGGATTTACCAATCTTACCCACGATCATCTTGATTATCATAAAACTTTTGATGAATATCTAAAAACGAAAAAAAGATTTTTTGATGAGTTAAATGAAAATGCCATTGCCATCACCAACGTTGATGATAAAAACGGAAATGTAATGTTGCAAAATACCAAAGCAAAGAAAAGATCTTATGCTTTGAAAACGATGGCAGATTATCACGGAAGACTTTTGGAAGTTGATTTTAACGGAATGCTGTTAAATTTCAACGGAAAAGAGTTTTGGACGACTTTAACAGGGAAATTCAATGTCTACAATTTGCTTTTGGTCTTTGGAATTGCTTCTGAATTAGGCTTTGAGCAAGACGAAATTCTTCAGGCAATCAGTATTTTAAAAAGAGTTTCCGGAAGATTCGAAACCTTTAAATCAGACGGTGGAATTTTCTTCATTGTAGATTATGCTCATACTCCGGATGCACTTGAAAATGTTTTAGACAGCATCAACGATATCAGAACGAAAAACGAAAGACTGATTACGGTTTTTGGTTGTGGAGGCGACAGAGATCACTCAAAAAGGCCTGAAATGGGAAATATTGCCACTAAAAAATCAACGTTGGCAATCATCACTTCAGATAATCCGAGAACAGAAGATCCGGCTGTGATTATAAAAGAAATTGAGGCAGGTGTTGAACCTCAGAATTTCAGCAAATACACTTCAATTCCAGACAGAAGAGAAGCGATAAAAATGGCAATAAAATTTGCCGAGCCAAAAGACATAATTCTTGTAGCCGGAAAAGGCCACGAAAATTATCAGGAAATCAATGGTGTGAAACATCATTTTGACGATAAAGAAGTAATTAATGAGCTTTGGAAGCTTATGAGTAAGTAATTTATTTAAAGATTGAACCGATTTAAAGATTTAAAAATTAGTGATGACTACAAATTTTGAAAATTTTCCGGTTTACATCAAGAGTTTAGAATTGATTGAGAAAGTCTATCAATTTCTAAAATCTAAAGGGTTAGAAAAAGAATTTGAATTTAATAATCAAATAAAAAGAGCCAGTTTTTCAATATCAAATAATATTGCTGAAGGCTCAGAATATAATAATAACAGACAATTTATTAAATATTTAAAAATTGCAAAAGGCAGTTGTGCTGAAGTAAGAAGCATGATGATTGTAAGTAAAAGGTTGAAACTAGGAGATGAAAATGCAGCGGAAGAAATAATCAATCTCTCAAGAGAAATTTCTTCTAATATTTCAAACTTTATTAGGTATTTAAAAGAGAATATTGAGAGAACTTAGAATTTTTAAATTCTTAAATAAATTAAATTTTAAATTAAAAAAATGTTATACTATCTATACGAATATTTAACGAGCCAAGGCATCCATATTCCTGGAATGGGAATGTTGAGGTACATTTCGTTTCGTGCAGGAATGGCTGTTTTACTTTCATTAATGATTGCTCTCGTTTATGGAAAAAGCATCATCAATTACCTGAGAGGAAAACAGATGGGCGAGTTAGTTCGTGATTTGGGATTAGACGGACAAAAACAAAAAGAAGGAACCCCTACAATGGGTGGTTTCATCATCATTATTGCGACCTTAATTCCGGTATTGCTTTTTACAAGAATTACCAATATTTACATCGTTCTTTTGATCGTAACGGTAATTTGGATGGGAGCGATTGGTTTTATAGATGATTATTTAAAGAAAATAAAGAAAAATAAAGACGGACTAAGCGGAAAATTCAAAATTGTGGGTCAGGTCGGTTTAGGACTAATTATCGGAGTTACAATGTATTTCCACCCGGATATTACAGTTAAAAGAAAGTATGCAGATGCAAAAGTAGTCAACAGAAATAATGTTGAGCAAAATTTTTCGCCGACAGAAAAAATTACCGTTTCCACTGTTCCATTTACCAAAAATAACGAGTTCGATTACAGCGGAATTTTATTTTGGATGAATGACAAAGATGCCCATGAATGGGCATGGATTGTTTTTATTCCCATTGTTATTTTTATTGTAACAGCTGTTTCAAACGGAGCCAATATTACAGACGGGATCGACGGACTTGCCGCAGGAACAAGTACCATTATTCTTTTGGCGCTTGCATTTTTTGCATACGTTTCCGGGAACATTATTTTCGCAGATTATCTCAACATTATGTTCCTCCCGAATATGGGTGAAACTACCATTTTTGCCGTCGCAATGGTCGGAGCGGTTATCGGATTTTTCTGGTACAACACTTATCCTGCGCAGGTTTTTATGGGAGATACCGGAAGTTTGATGTTGGGAGGCGTGATCGCTGTTTTGGCGGTTATTTTAAGAAAAGAACTGATGATTCCAGTGCTTTGTGGAATTTTCTTAATTGAAAATATTTCGGTAATGCTTCAGGTGGTTGTCTTTAAATACAGAAAAAGAAAATTCGGGTTGGAATATGCCCAAAATAATAGATTGTTTAAAATGTCTCCGCTTCATCATCATTATCAGAAAGACGGTTTTCACGAAAGTAAAATCGTTAATAGGATGATTATCATAGGAGTTATGTTGGCAATTGTGTGTCTCATTACATTGAAGATGAGATAGAAAATTAATTTAAAATTGAAAAGATTTAAGCATTTAAAAATTTTTTGAATCATTTAAATCTTTCAATCATTAAATAAAAAAGATATGAAAATAGTTGTTTTAGGAGGTGGCGAAAGTGGATGTGGTGCTGCTTATTTGGCTAAGAAAAAAGGTTTGGAAGTATTTCTTTCAGACAAAGGAGCCATTAAGGATCATTACAGACAATTTTTGACGGAAAATGGTATTGAGTTTGAAGAAGGAAGTCACGATGAAGAAAGAATTCTCAATGCAGACTGGATTGTAAAAAGCCCAGGAATTCCGAAAAAAGCAGAAATGATTATCAAAATTCAAGAGAAAGGGATCAGGCTTTCTTCTGAAATTGAATTTGCATCTGAATTTACCGATGCAAAGATCATTGCCATCACAGGAAGCAACGGAAAAACAACGACAACGTCTTTAATCTATTATATCCTGAAAAATGACGGATTAAATGTAGGTTTAGGCGGAAACATTGGCCAAAGTTTTGCAAAGCAAGTTGCCGATGAGAACCATGAATATTATGTTTTAGAGGTAAGCTCTTTCCAGTTAGATGATATTCAGAATTTCAGACCGTATATTTCTTTATTGTTGAACTTGTCGAAAGATCATTTGGATCAGTACAATTACAACTACGAAGAATATGCTTTAGCAAAATTCAGAATAACTGAGAATCAGGAAAATGATAATTTCTTCATCTACAATAAAGATGACGAAATGAGCAAAAATATTCTTGAAAAATTTGAAATTAAAGCGAAAATGATTCCTTTTTCAACTAAAGAAAAATTGAATGAAGGAGGTTTTGTAAATGAAGATAAAATTGTTGTAAAACTAAAGGACGAATTCTCAATGAAAGTTGATGAGTTGTCTTTATTGGGAAATCATAATGTTGCCAACAGTTTAGCGGCTTCAATTGCAGGTAAAATATTGAAAATCAATAACGAAAGCATAAGAAATTCATTAATGACTTTTCAGGCGGTTGAGCACAGATTGGAGCTTGTTACAGAAATTGAAGGTGTAAAATACATCAACGACAGCAAAGCAACCAACGTAAATGCAACGTATTATGCTTTAGAAAGTATGAAAAATCCTACAGTTTGGATTGTAGGAGGTTTAGATAAAGGAAACGACTATACCGAAATTGAAGATTTAGTTAAAAGAAAAGTAAAAGCAATTGTCTGTTTAGGGATTGATAATCAGAAAATTATCGACTTCTTTAAAAACAAAAAAGAATTGATTTACAGCACTTCAAGCATGGAAGAAGCAGTAGAAACCGCAAAATCATTAGCAAAAAAGGGTGATACGGTTTTACTTTCACCATGTTGCGCAAGTTTTGATCTTTTCAAAAGCTACGAAGACCGAGGTCATCAGTTTAAGGAACAAGTATTAAAATAATTGTAAAATGTAAAAAGTATTAATGTATAAAGATATTTAGAATCATGAATACATTTTACATAAATACATGAATACGAAACGTATGAACGAACAGAATATAGAAGAAAGCAGATTCGAATTTCTAAAGGGCGATAAAGTACTTTGGATGGTCATTCTTGTGATCTCCATTTTCTCTATTTTCCCTGTTTATTCTGCAAGTTCAAACTTAGAATATATCGTAAATAACGGGACTACAACGGGTCATGTTATGAAGCACATGTTCTTTGTGGTTTTAGGTTTGGCAATTATGCGATTGGTGGGAACCGTGAAGTATGAATATATGGGAAAACTCAGCAGTATTATGTTGGGTTTAATGATTATTCTGTTGATTGTCACGATGTTTACAGGACAAACGATTGACGGAGCGAGTGCTTCAAGATGGCTGAAAATTCCGGGAACACCGATTTCGTTCCAGCCTTCGTCTTTTGCTTTTTTAATGTTGATTATTTATCTGTGCAGGTATTTAACCAAGAAGATTACCAGAGAGAGGCTTCCTATTGAGAATGTAATGTACATTTTCGGACCTATTTTACTGGTTTTTGTGTTGGTGGCAAAAGATAATGGTTCTACCGCTTTAATGATTTTAATGGTTTCGGTCATTGTTTTGATTATCGGTCAGTTACATTGGAAATATATTGCAGGATTTATCTCTGCATCATTTATAGCAATCACATTGTTTTTATTAATTGCTTTAAACACAAACATGATTGGCGGAAACCGTGTACATACATGGATGAGCCGTATCGAAACATTTACATCGAGCAAGGCAAAATCTGCAGATGTTGATGATGAAAGTGTAAAAGCAAAAAATTATCAGGTAATGCAGGCAAAAGCTGCCATCGTTCACGGTGGAATTACCGGAATGGGACCTGGTAAATCAGCTTTAAAACAGATGCTTCCACAATCTGCATCCGATTTTATTTTTGCCGTAATTGTTGAAGAATATGGTTTGATTGGAGCCGGATTTCTGATCAGTATGTATCTGATTATGATTGTGAGGATTGTAATGATTGCAAGTAAAATGCCCGCATTTTTCGGCTCGTTGCTCGTTCTCAGTCTCGGTGTGATGATTTTCATACAATTGGCAGTAAATATTGCCGTTGCAGTGAATCTGATTCCGGTTACAGGACAGCCATTGCCACTGATAAGCTATGGAGGAACATCCATGTTGGTAACGTACATCCAGCTTGGAATTATTTTAAATATAAGCTCAAGAATTCAGATTTACGATGAAGAAGGAATGGGCAAAAAACAAAGCATTGTCGAAATAAACGACATTGCATAAATATAAAAGATGAATGATAATTTATAATTGATTTTCATATCGCTAATCAATCATCATTTATCAATAATAAATAAGTATGAACAAAAAACTAAAAGTATTGTTATCCGGAGGCGGAACAGGAGGACACATCTTCCCGGCAATCGCTATTGCAGATGAGATCAAGAAAAGATTTCCTGATGCAGAGTTTTTGTTCATTGGAGCCAACGGAAAAATGGAAATGGAAAAAGTTCCGCAAGCTGGCTACAAAATAGAAGGAATTGACATTGCAGGAATCGACAGAGGAAATATGCTGTCGAATTTAGGTTTGCCTTTTAAAATTTTAAAAAGCTTATCTAAATCTAAAAGAATAATTAAAAACTTTGCGCCTGATTTTGCAGTAGGAACGGGTGGTTTCGCAAGCGGACCAGCTTTATATGAAGCCAGCAAAATGGGAATTCCGATCTTTATTCAGGAGCAGAATGCACATGCAGGAGTGACGAATAAAATTTTAAGTAAAAAAGCAAAAGCCGTTTTTACAGCCTATCCAAAAGTAGAAGGTTTTCCGGCTGAAAAAATAAAATTTTTAGGAAATCCGATTCGTGAGAATATTGTTTCAGGAATGCAGGAAACTTCTTCAGCCAAAGAAAAATTAGGTTTAGATAAAAATAAATTGACCATTTTATCAGTTGGCGGATCTTTAGGTTCAAGAACATTAAACAATGGTTGGAAAGGAAATCTTGATCAACTTAAAGAAAAAGGATATCAATTAATCTGGCAAACCGGAAAATTGGATTATACGGAAATTGTTGGAAGCCAGAAGCTGGAAGCTGGAAGCGAAAATAGCGAAGCTAAAAAAACTTCCGACACCCAACTTCCATCTTCCATCCAAATAAGAGAATTCATCAAAGACATGGAAACAGCCTATTCTGCAGCGGATGTAATTGTTTCTAGAGCAGGAGCAATTGCCATTTCAGAATTGGCGGTAGCGCAGAAGCCTGTTTTATTGATTCCTTTTCCATTTGCAGCGGAAGATCATCAAACAAAAAATGCGATGAATCTGGTTGAAAAAAATGCAGCCAAAATGGTTAAAGATTCTGAAATGCAGGAGAAATTCTGGAATACATTATCAGAGATCTGCGAAAATGAAAATGTAAGAAAAGAAATGTCTGAAAATCTTAAATATTTTGCCAAACCCAATGCGGCAAAAGAAATCGTAGATGAGATATTTAATAAACTGTAAAAAGTATCATTGTAAAATGTATTAATGAAATCATAAATACCCTTTACATGAATACAATAATACAAGAAAAAAGAATGAACAATTTAGAAACATGTCAAAATTTTTACTTCGTTGGAATCGGAGGTATCGGAATGAGTGCTTTGGCACGGTACTTCCATGCTTCGGGTAAAAATGTTTTGGGCTATGATAAAACCAACACGAAATTGACGACGGCTTTAATGAACGAAGGAATTGATATTGTTTTTGAAGATGTCATTGATGAAAAAATTACTTCGCTTAAGAAAGAAAATACATTGGTAATTTATACTCCGGCAATCAAGAAATTGGGGATTTTAGATTATTTTAATGAAAATCAATTTGAAGTTTTAAAACGTGCAAAAGTTTTAGGTTTAATTACCGAAAATACAGATTGTATCGCTGTTGCAGGAACGCATGGGAAGACAACTACGTCTACTTTGGTTTCGCATTTGTGTAAAGAAGCAGATTTGCCTTTTTCATGTTTTTTAGGTGGAATTTCTGAGAATTTTAAATCGAATTTTCTATATAACGGTTCGCAATATTCTGTTGTTGAAGCCGATGAATACGACAGAAGTTTTCTTAACCTTTCTCCGGATTGGGCAGTGATTACTTCTACAGATGCCGATCATTTGGATATTTATGGAGATAAAAATACGATTGAAGAAGGTTTTAAACAGTTTGCAGCTTTAGTTCCGGAAGATAAACAGCTTTTTGTAAGAAAAGGAATTGAAATCGGGAGAGCGCATAAAACCTATGCAGCAAACGAAAAAGCAGATTATTATTCGGATAACCTTCGTATGGATCATGATAAAATCTATTTTGATTTTCATACGCCGACAGAAACAATAAAAGATTTTGTGTGGGATATTCCGGGAATTCACAATGTAGAAAACGCAACGGTTGCATTGGCTATTCTTCATAATCTGGGAGTAGACTTTGAAATTTTAAAGAAAGCAATTGCCAATTTTAAAGGAATTAAAAGAAGATATACAAAACATATTTATCCGAGCGGTAAAATTTATATTGATGATTATGCGCACCATCCAACAGAAATTAATGCTGTGGTTGGTTCAATTAAAACGTTTTATCCGGATAAAAAATTATTGGTAGTTTTTCAGCCGCATTTATTCAGCAGAACAAGAGATTTTGCTGATGGATTTGCGGAAAGTTTAAATCATTCTAATGAATTGATTTTGCTTGATATTTATCCTGCAAGAGAGCTTCAGGAAAATTTTGAAGGAATCACTTCAGATTGGTTGTTAGAAAAAGTGACTTTAGATAAAAAAGAAGTGTCGAATTTATCTGATGCTTTCAACAAAATAAAAGAAAAAGAATTTGACATTCTACTTACCGTCGGTGCCGGAAATATAGATACTTTGTATGACCCGATTTGTGAATGGATGAATAAAATGTAAAAAGTAATAATGTACTAACGTATTAATGACTGCTCATAAATACATTTTACATTAATACATGAATACAAAAAAGTATGAAAAACAAGTACAGAATTTTAAAAATTGCCATCACAGTAATCATTCTTGGGTTCCTGCTGAGTTTCTCGTTGAAGAAATTCGGGGGTCAGAAGATTACGGACAATAAAATTTCTGTAAAAATGAATGAGAAAACTCCGGTTTATTTCATTGATGAAAAAGATATTCGTGAGATTGTAAATAAAGAAAATCCGTCAAGGAAAGTTGGAGATTTAAATATTCCAGAGCTTGAAAAGAAAATTAATGCACTTCCTGCGGTTGACAGTGCGAATGTGTATTTAAATTTAAATGGAAAACTGAATTTAGACATCAAACAAAGAGTTCCGGTTTTCAGGCTGAATTATAAAGGAAAGGATTTTTATGTGGACGAAAAAGGAATAGAATTTCCGATTTCCAAAACCTATTCTCATCCTTGTATGTTGGTGACTGGTGATGTGAAAAAAGATGAATATGAAAAGCTTGCTGAACTGGTTGATAAAATTGACAAAGATGATTTCAGTAAAAAATATTTCATCGGGATATCAAAATATAAAGACAGCTATAATCTTCTTACCAGTGAAGGAAATTATAAAGTTGAAATTGGGGATTTAGATAATATTGAGCTAAAAGTAAAAGGTTTTAAAACTTTTGTTGAGAAATATCTTGTGTTTCAGGACCCTCAGAAATACAGTATGGTTTCGGTAAAATATCAGAATCAGATTGTAACAACACTGAATCCGTATTTTAAAGAAAATGACAGTATTTTAAAAGCAAGTCATAAAGATTTGGCAAAAGCTCCGGTTGCAGTAGTTAAGAAAGCGAGCTCAACTTCTTTAAAACCGAAAGAAAACACGAAACCAAAAGCAGTCGTCAAACCTAAGGAAAAAAAGAAGACTCCGGAAAAGAAAACGGCGACCAAACCAAAGGCAAAAATTAAAATAGAATAAAAAAGAGTCCCGAAAGGACGGCTTAATAAAGGATAGGATGTAATCCTATTTAATAAAAAAAGTAATTAAATCAAATCGAGATATATACAATGGAAAATCAAGAGTATTCAGTAGGTCTTGACATCGGGACAACCAAGATTGTCGCCATTGTCGGAAGGAGGAATGCACACGGGAAAATAGAAATTCTCGGTGTAGGGAAGGCAAAAAGTCTGGGAGTTCATAAAGGAATTGTGAATAATATTTCACAAACCATTAACTCTATTAAGGCAGCTGTGTCTGAAGCACAGTCAAGCGCAGGAGTTCCTATTCATAAGGTAACTGTGGGTATTGCAGGAAAACATATTCGTTCACTGCAGCATTCAGATTACATTATGCGTGAACATCCGGATAGATTCATCACAGATGATGATATTGAAGCGCTAAAAGATCAGGTAAAAAAGCTGGTTATGTTACCGGGCGAGGAAATTATTCACGTACTTCCACAGGAATATAAGGTTGATTCTGAAGGAGAAATTCAGGAGCCTGTCGGAATGCACGGAAAACGTCTGGAAGCAAATTTCCATGTTGTTGTAGGACAAATGGGAAGCATCAGGAACATCGCAAGATGTGTAAGAGAAGCAGGTTTGGAAATGGAAGCGCTTACATTAGAGCCTTTAGCATCTTCTGAAGCTGTTCTTACTAAAGAAGAAAAAGAAGCAGGAGTAGCAATTGTAGACATCGGTGGAGGTACTACAGATATTGCTATTTTTAAAGATAATATCATCCGTCATACTTGCGTCATCCCTTACGGAGGCGGAATTATTACGGAAGACATCAAAGAAGGTTGTTCAATTATAGAAAAGCACGCCGAGCAATTAAAGGTTAAGTTCGGTTCTGCAGTTCCTGAGTTGGAAAAAGACAGCACATTTGTTACGATTCCGGGACTTCATGGAAGACCGGATAAAGAGATTTCTCTTAAAACTTTAGCGCAGATTATCAATGCGAGAGTGGAGGAAATCTTGGAAATGGTTAACACAGAATTGAAAGCTTACGGAGCATTTGAACAAAAGAAAAAACTGATTGCAGGAATTGTATTGACGGGTGGTGGTTCAAACTTGAAACATCTTCGTCAGTTGGCAAATTACACAACAGGTTTCGACAGCAGAATTGGTTTTGCCAATGAATATATTGCAAACGATAAAAACCAGTATCTTAAAGGACCGGAATTTGCTACCTCTATTGGTTTGCTGATGGAAAGTTTGAAAATCAGAGATAAAAAAACAGTTGTTGTAGAAGAGAAAGTTGAAATTGAAGCTGATACAAAAGTTGAGCAAAAAGAAAGTCAGACAAATGTTAATGCTGAATCTCAAACTCAGGCTGCACCGCAAGTAGAAGAAGAGTTTAAAACACCGGTACAAACATCAAGACCTTCGAAACCAACATTCGGACAGTCGCTGATGGAGAAAGTGAAAAAATTCTTTGAAGAAGTAGAATAAATATAAATGATGAATGATAAGCGATGAAAGATTTTCTCATCAACTATCATAGTCGATTATCAATTAGAAAAAAAATAAATATGGAAAATATAGGCACACAAGGATTTTCATTTGATCTGCCAAAAGGAAACTCTTCGATCATCAAAGTTATCGGTGTTGGTGGCGGTGGAAACAACGCCCTGAAACACATGTACGAAAAAGGTATTCACGGGGTAGATTTCGTGATTTGTAATACCGATGCGCAGACTTTAGATAACAATCCGGTTTCAAATAAAGTTCAGTTGGGAGTTACCATTACTGAAGGTCTTGGAGCGGGTGCAGATCCTGAAGTAGGAGAAAAAGCGGCTATCGAAAGTATCGAAGATATTAAAGCAGCAATGGGACAAAACACCAAAATGGTTTTCATCACCGCAGGAATGGGTGGTGGTACCGGAACGGGTGCGGCTCCGGTTATTGCTAAAGTTGCCAAAGATATGGGAATTCTTACCGTAGGTATTGTTACCGTACCTTTCAGCTTTGAGGGAAAAAGAAGATTGGATCAGGCAGAATTAGGACTAGATAAACTAAGAAATAATGTTGATTCATTAATTGTAATCAACAATGATAAATTAAGACAGCAATTTGGTAACCTTGGTTTCAAACAAGGGTTCTCAAAAGCCGATGAAGTTTTAACTAACGCCGCAAAAGGGATGGCAGAGGTTATTACCGGTTACTTTGATGTAAACATTGACTTTAGAGATGCTAAATCTGTGCTTCAGAATTCTGGTACAGCATTGATGTCTACAGGAATGGCTTCTGGCGAAAACAAAGCAGAAGAAGCTGTAAGAAAGGCATTAGACTCTCCATTATTGAACGACAACAAAATTACGGGCGCAAGAAACGTATTATTGTTGATCAGAAGTGGTGTAGAAGAAGCTACAATGGACGAAATCGGTATCATCATGGATTATATCCAGAAAGAAGCAGGTCACACAGCAGATATTATTTTTGGTGTTGGAGCTGACGAAGAATTGGGTGATGCAGTAAGCGTATTGGTGATTGCTACTGGTTTTTCTAACGATAACCAAAAGTTTTCCGGACCTACTGAGAAAATCAGAATTGGTTTAAATGATGCTTTAGACAACCAAAAAACTTCGCCTTTCAAAACAAGAGACGAGAGAGAAGTTGCTCCTGAACAGGGATATGACTTTGGAGGGAAAAATCTTTTCAGATTGGATGATGAAGATCAGGATGCGCCACAGTTTAAGATGACGTCTTCTGAAAAAAAAATGACTATTGAGGATGAAGAGATAAAAACGGAAATAAAATTCTCTGATAGAGAGGAAGATACATTGGAAAGCCCAATTCAGAGTTGGAGAAACGAAGAATTGAGCGATGATAATGATGTCAATTTGTTTTCTTTCGATGACGATCCGAATGATTTAGAAATTCAGTCTTTTTCTTTTGATTTTGAAAATAAAAAAGAAGAACCAAAGGAAAATTCTTTCAACAATAGCTATTCAGATGAAAAAAAGGTTGAGTTTAATTTTACTGTTAACGAACCTGTGGTTGAACCTAAATATGATTTTGGACAGCCAAAAAATGAGTTTGAAACTTCAGTAATCGAGAAAAAAATAGAAGAAACAACCCAAAAAGTTGAAACATTCTATCAAACTCCGGAACAGCCAAAAGTGGAAGAAAGATCTACTTTCCAAAACAGAGCAGAGGTAGAAACTCAGAAACAAACAGAATCTGAATTTACTTTTGTGAATAAGCCTGCAGATCAGGAGAGAGTAGTTGAGAGAAGAAACAAGCTGAAAGAATTCAATTCTCGTTATCAGAATTTCGATAATGTGAATGAATTTGAATCTGTACCTGCTTTCAAGAGAAAAAATATTTCAATTGACGGTTCTAATGCATCAGACCAAAATATCAACACCTATTTGTCTGATAACAACGGAAACATGCAGATCAGAGAAAACAGATTTTTAAATAAAGACGTAGATTAAACAATTTGAAAATGGAATAATTTGAGAATTTGAAAATTAGTGTGTTGTTAAAACAAACAATTTAATTGTACTAAACGAAAACATATTGATAGTCAGTTTAATTAAATATCTATCAAGAATCAATCATTTTCAAATTAATCCATTTTCAAATTTTCAAATTAATTATAATGAGTTTAGAATTAATAATTAGCGAAGCTATAAAAACAGCGATGAGAGCAAAAGACAGAGTTGCTTTAGACTCTCTTCGTGCTGTAAAATCACAAATATTATTGCTGAAAACTGAGGCTTTAGGAGCTGAAGTTTCTGAAGAGCAGGAGATTGCCATTCTTCAGAGGATGATTAAGCAACGTAAAGATTCTTATGAGCAATTTACAGCTCAGGGAAGAAGTGATTTGGCGGAAGTAGAAGAAGCTCAGATGAAAGTAATCGAGCAATTCTTACCAAAACAGCTTTCAGCAGAAGAATTGGAAGCAGAAATGAAAAATATTATCGCTGAAACCGGCGCCGAATCTATCAAAGATTTAGGAAAGGTAATGGGAGTGGCATCAAAAAACTTAGCAGGAAAATCTGACGGAAAAAGTATTTCCGAGATGGCTAAGAAGCTGCTTTCATAAGAGTTCCGTGTTTCGAGTTCCGTGTTTATGCATAATGTTTTAAACTCGTATCTTGCAACGCATACCTCACACACAATAAAGGATATTCAACCTTTGCATATCGATTTGATTAAAGAAGCCCGGAACTTTATGTTTCGGGCTTCATTTATTGTAAATCCTAAATCAATGTTTTTTATAAATATTCTAAAAACTTAAAACAAAACAAAGATAAAGGTGAGGGAATTACATTGTCACTAGATTTTACTCTAATGTCCTGAAAGATTAATAAATAAGTTTTTTTTCATGGAAATCGTTTTTAGAATCATTTCAAATTTAGCAAATATAATTTAATATCAATGTGTTTTATTTAAATATTAATTAAAATTATTATTATATCGTTATATATCAATAGCTTTTCATTTTGTTTATTAAATACTTAGATAGTTTTTATAAATTGTAAAAACCTACAGAATTGTGTAAATTTGTAAACACTTAAAAAAAATAAGAAATGTATCCAACAGATTTAGTAATGCCTATGAAGGCTGAGCTTACAGATAAAGGTTTCGCAGATTTGGCAACTCCAGCACAAGTGGAAGAAGCTTTAAAACAATCAGGAACTACTCTTTTAGTAATCAATTCTGTATGTGGTTGTGCAGCGGGAGCAGCAAGACCTGGAGTTGTTTATTCTTTAACAGGAGATAAAAAACCAGACCATTTGACTACGGTTTTTGCAGGTTTCGATAAAGAAGCAGTAGAAGCAGCGAGAAAGCATTTAGCACCATTCCCTCCAAGCTCACCATGTGTGGCTCTTTTCAAAGATGGGGAACTGGTTCACATGCTTGAAAGACACCACATTGAAGGAAATCCTGCAGGAGCTATTGCAGCAAACTTACAGGCAGCTTACGACGAGTACTGCTAATTTTTTAGCATTTAAAAAGTAATATGAGAACCATTGCAAATTTGTGATGGTTTTTTTGTTTAAATCATTCGTTGAAAATCCAAATATTATTATATTTGTCAGAATGGCAACGAAGGCACTTTTCAATACGGTAGTCAATTGGTTTATCAAGCAAAGGATAGATCAGATTCAGAATTTTATGGATCATCCTATTGATACACAGAAAGGAATCCTGTTTTCCCAGTTATTCCATGCAGAAGATACGGAATACGGAAAGAAGTATGGGTTTAATTCTATTTCTAGTTATCAGGATTTTAAAAATAAAGTTCCGATTGTTTCTTATGAAGAATTTGAACCGTATGTTGAGCGCGCAAGACAGGGTCATAAAGACGTAAGCTGGCCTGGTTACATTAAGCATTTTGCAAAATCTTCGGGTACAACCAATGCTAAAAGTAAATTCATTCCTATTTCTGCAGAAAGCCTTGAATATTGTCACATGAAAGCAGGAAAGGATATGGTTTCCATTTATGCCAATAACCATCCAGAAAATCAGCTTTTCACCAATAAAAATTTACGTTTGGGCGGAAGCTCTGAATTATACGCAGATTTTAATACGAAATTTGGTGATCTGTCGGCTATTTTAATTGATAACCTTCCTTTTTGGGTTGAAATCACAACAACTCCAAGTAAGAAAGTTTCATTGATGGGAGAATGGGAAAGTAAGCTGAAAGCCATTGTTACTGAAGTTAAAAACGAAGATGTAGGAAGTATTTTAGGCGTTCCAAGCTGGATGATGGTTTTATTGCAGAGGGTTTTAAAAGAAACTGATGTGAAAAATGTTTCTGAACTTTGGCCAAACCTGGAAGTGTTTTTTCACGGTGGAATTAGCTTTAAGCCTTATAAAGAGCAGTACAAACCAATTATCGGGAAAGACATTAATTACTATGAAATCTATAATGCTTCTGAAGGATTTTTCGGAATTCAGGACAGATCAAATAGTGATGAAATGCTTCTAATGCTCGATTACGGAATTTTCTATGAGTTTATTCCTATGGATGAGTTTCACCGTTCCAATCCGAAAGTGGTAAGTCTGGAAGGCGTAGAAGTTGGAAAAAACTATGCGATGGTAATTACAACCAATGGTGGACTTTGGAGGTATTTAATAGGAGATACCGTTATTTTCACTTCAATTAATCCCTTCAGAATAAAAATTACGGGTCGTACAAAGCATTATATCAACGCTTTTGGTGAAGAACTGATGATTACCAATGTAGAATCGGCGTTAACCAAAGCTTGTCAGGAAACCAATTCTTCTGTAAAAGATTTTACCGGAGCTCCGATTTTTATGAAAGAAAATGAAAGCGGCGCTCATGAATGGATTTTTGAGTTTAGTGAGCATCCCGAAAATTTAGATTTATTTACCGATATTTTTGATAGACATCTGAAAAGCATTAATTCTGATTACGAAGCTAAAAGATACAATAACATTACGCTGAAAAAACCGGTGGTGCATATTGCAAGACCCAATCTTTTCTATTGCTGGCTTGAATCTAAGGGTAAATTAGGCGGACAAAACAAAGTTCCGAGATTGAGTAACGACAGAGAATATATTGATCCTTTATTGGAGCTAAATAAAGCATAAAAAAACCGCAGAAATTTCTGCGGTTTTTATTATTTTAATAAGTTGATTTTATTTAATCAACAAGCAAAGACAGAACATCTGCCAAATGCATTTCTGCACATATTCCATCCGCATCCGTCATCTTCATCTTTTGGAACATATCCGCCTTGTACTTTTTTCAGATTTTCTCTTGTTAACTTTTTAGCTTTTAATACAGTTGATTTTTTCATAATAACTTGTTTTGTTGATTTTTAGTAATCTAAATATACTAAAAGTTTTATAAATAATCCACTTTTTTCGCTAAAAGATAATCAGATATTTACTTTTTAAGATCTTCTTTAAATTTTTTCGCACCGTCTTCTACTTTCTGTGCTCCTTTTGCAGCTACATCTTTTACATCTTTACTCACATCCTGAGCTCCAGACTTAATGTCTTTTCCAACTTTATTGGCTTCAGCTTTAATGTCTTTTCCTGCAGCATTGATATCCTCTTTTGCTTTCTGAGCAGTATTCTCTATTTTGTCGCCCGCATTATTTACGGTATTTTTGATATCGCTTTTTGCCTTATCTATTTTTGAAGTATCTAATCCGGTACCGATTTCTGTGGTCGTTGTAGTCGTTACAGATCCGTCAGGATTTTCAGTTTTCTCAGTTGTTGTTGACTTTGTGCATGCAACAAATAGTGTAGAAACGGCTACTGCTGCTAAAATGTGCTTTTTCATTGTGTATATTTTTTAATATTGATTTAAATGAATTGATGATTGTATTTTTAAACGAAAAAAGAAACCAAAAATTTTCTTTTGTGATAAAAAACAATTTAATTATTCCTGCTTAGGTTGTTCGGCTGTAGCTTCAGAAACTTTTAGTTTTTTCTCGGCTTCAGCTTTCTTTTTGTTTTCTTTTTCAAGTTCTTCGGTAATCCTTTTTTCTTCCTGTTGCAATTTTAAGGCCTCTTTTAAAGAATCCTGATATTTTTGTGAAGACATTCTTATTTGTCTTGCAATATCAACCGATGTAGCGCCTGCCGAAAAAGAATCTATTGCAGTGGTGTCGTATTTTACTTTTAATTCTTGAACGTTATTTACAACGGGTTCTCGCTGAGAACACGCAACCATTGATAAACATAAAATTACACTGGCAAAAATCACATTTTTCATGTGACTAATTTAATAGAAATTCGGCAATTACAGGATAATGATCTGATAATTTTACAGAATAATCTACCTTATAACTTTTGGGAATAATACTGCGCGATGCAAAAATATAATCTATTCTCAGTGGAAATTTATAATCATGAAAACTGGTAGAGCTTCCATTTCCAGCTTTTACAAAGGCATCATCAAGGTTTTTGCCTAGATTATAATATTCCCAGGAATTAGGAACCGAATTAAAATCTCCTGCAAGAATTACAGGATAAGGCGAGTTATCAACCACTTTTCTGATTTTCTTCACCTGTTCTTCATGCGTTCTGAAAGTAGGAATTAGCCTCGAAAAAAGAGCTTCCATTTTATTGTTTTCTTTTTTCTCAGAGTTTTCATTTTCCAGTCCAAGCATGTTTTTATTTAATCTGAAAGGTTCCAGATAAACATTTACAACTCTTACGATTTTCCCATTGATATTAATATCTGCAAAAAAAGAATTGCCTTTAGAAGCATCATTGATTAAATCTCCCTGCCTCAAAATTTTGTGTTTGGTTTTTAATATCACCGAAGGATATTTTACCAAATCACTTCTGAGTGCTCTGTTGGTGTCTTTTTCCTGCACCAGAATAATATCGGCATTTTGATCTCGGATATATTTTTTTACATTATTCCAACCCAAACTTCCATATTTTACATTGTAGGTTAAAACTTTTATATCTGTTTTTGCGGAAGTAATATTGCTGTTTTGTGGAGAGAAATTTACCCATCGTCTTACAGGATTGTAAAAAATAAATGTTGAAAGAATAAAAATGAGAGCAATTTTTTTTCTTTTAATGATCCAAATAATTGTCAATAAAAGATGGGTTAAAATTAAATAAGGAAAACCTAATGAAAGAAGATTGAGCTTGCTGAAATAATTGGGAGCTATCCAAGCGTTGGCAATGTGCTGATTAACAGTATTAAAACAGCTAAATGGATGAAAAGTAAAAAAGGAAACCGCTTCATGAATTCAAATGTTTGTTTAGTAACAAAAATTCTGCCAATCAGCGTTTTATGAAATTTAAATAAAAGGTTTAATCGATTTTAAAAGTAGCAACTACCGGAAAATGGTCAGAAAGATTTACGGAGTGATCAACTTTGTAGGTTACCGGTTTTATAGATTCTGAAGTAAAAATATAATCTATTCTTAAAGGATATTTGTAATCATGAAAGCTGGTTCCGCTTCCTCTGCCTACTTCATAAAAAGCATCTTTTAACCCTTCTGAAGTTTTATAATATTCATAAGAATTGGGAACGGCATTAAAATCTCCCGCAACAATCACAGGATAAGGAGAATTATCAATACTTTCACGGATGATTTTTACCTGCTCCTGATGCGACTTAAAGGTGGGAATTAATTTCTTGACAATATTTTTCACTTTTTTCTCATCTTCCTCGCTGCTTCCGTTAAGCTTTACCATACTTTTTACAACACCAAAAGATTGTAAATGAACATTAAAAACACGATAGATTTTGCCTTTTATTTCGAGGTCGATTTGTTCGCATTGTGAAGTAATGTCTGTATCAGAAAGGTTTTCAAAAAGATTTTTTCGGGAAACAATTTTATATTTTGAATAAAGACGAATTACAGGAAGGCTGTATTCTCCCTCCAGATTATTTAATTTTAGCTGGCCATTTTCTTCCTGAATAAATATAATGTCTGCATTTTTTTGTTCAAGATAATCTTTTATTTTATCAATTCCTTTTTTCCCGCTTTTCATATTGAAAGAAACAATTTTAAGATTTGCTGTTTCTTTACTTTCAGAAGAATAATTAACCCATCTTTTTACAGGATTTAAGAAAAATAATCCCATAAACATAAAGACAAATGCTCTTTTTTTCCAGCTGAAAATCCAGAAAAATGTGAGCATAATATATCCAATAACTAAAATAGGAAAACCTAAAGAGAGCAAATTAAGCCAAGGAAAAATCTTTGGCGGAATATAAGCATTCAGCAAAACCCCTGTTAACAGAAATAATAATCCTAAATGCAGTATAAAAAGTATTATTCGGAAAATTTTCACAAGATATTATTTGAATCGATACAAGTGTCTTTTCCAGATCTTAGCTAAAATAAATCCTACAATTGCACCTCCAACGTGAGCTAAGTGAGCAATTCCACCACCATTTCCGGAAACTCCCAAATAAATTGAACCTATTACCACAATAGGGAGTACATATTTTACTTTTACAGGAATGGGAATGAACATAATTCCAATTCTTGCTTCTGGATATAAAGTTGCAAATGCAGCAATAACTCCGAAAATTGCTCCGGATGCACCAAGCATAGGCGATTTTAAATCAATTAAAAGTTTTTTAGATAGCTCAAAAATCTCAGGTGTTTTATTATTTAGAAGTATGTCTCCCGAATAATTTATATCTGCTTGTCTATAAATTTCGGTAATGTCAACACCTAATCCTTGTAAAGTATTTGTAATTTGTTGAATTTCAATAAAGTTCCATAAGTTAAATAAACAAAAAGCTCCTAATCCACTTAAAAAATATAGAATCAAATATTTTTTATCTCCTAAAGATTGTTCTAAAATGGGACCGAAACTGTACAAAGTGAACATGTTGAATAAAATATGTAATATACCTGCTTCTTCTTTAAAAGGAGCGTGCATAAACATATGCGTTACAATCTGCCAAGATTTAAAATTGGGCGAAAATGGATAAAAAGCAGATAATAAATTATATAGCTGTGGGTTTTGTAAAATGTAAAGAAAGAAATTAGAAACTATGTAAACTACAATATTTAATATTATTAAATTTCGGGTAATCGGCGGTATATTATTAAACATCTACTTAAAATTTATTTTTAAAATCATTGAACGGAACTTCATAAAAACATCTTTTTCCGTTTGGTAAAAACTCCGGGAAACCAAGTGCTGTAAAATCTTTGATAAGCTGTTCGGCATCTACTTTGTAAATAAAATCAAAACGGGATTTCGACTGCATTTTGTTCCATTGATTCTGGTAAATCTGTAAGAATTCGTCCTCGGTTTTGTATTCTAAAACGTCAAAAAGATTCTCCAGAAATTTCATCACCTGAGATTCTTTCAAACCTTCAGGAACGGCATCAATTCTTAAAACATTTTCGTGAGCTACAGTCATCTCAAACCCTAATTCAGGAAGATGTTTTTTGATTGATTTATACTTGTTCTTTTCAATCTCATTCATGTGGTATTCCAATGAAAATAAAAGAGATTGACTGTTTGTGGATTTCTTTGATTTTTTATTGGTTTCTGCTACCAGAAGACGATGCATTCTGCCTAAATCGAGCATTAAAGTACTGTCTCCTTTGTTAAAAAGCCAATACCCATTAGGAAGTCGCATTAAATCTTCATCAAAATCTTCATCTTCAAAAAGGTTAATTTTCGATGGTTCTGCAGAAATATTCTGATGATACATTGTTGTAAGATTCTGAATTTCTATCTGCGGATTTCCTCTTTCTTCCAAAAAAGGATTGTAATCTCGATCTACAATAATTTCGGGCATTTTGATATTTCCGATGTTGTTGTTTTTATTCGAAAAACCTTTATGCATCATTTCATCAAGCTGCGGATCTCTTTCAAAATCTAAACTTGGGGCAATATTGTAAATTCCTAAAGAACGCTTAATTGTAGAACGAAGCAACGCAAAAATAAGATGCTCATCTTCAAATTTTACTTCCGTTTTTTGTGGGTGAATATTGACATCAATTTTTTCCGGATCTAATTCCAGAAAAAGAAAAAATGTAGGAATATATCCTGGTAAAAGCAATCCTTCAAAAGCTTCCTGAACTGCTTTATTGAAATATGGACTTTTAAAAAATCTTCCGTTTACAAAAAGGAACTGTTCGCCACGCGTTTTCTTGGCACCTTCCGGTTTTGCTACAAAACCATGAAGTTTACACCAGATAATATCTTCTTTAATAGGAATCAGTTGTGGGTGAAGTTTTCTGCCGAAAATATCGACAATTCTCTGCATCTGAGTCCCTCTTCTCAGCTTGAAAATAGGTTCGTCATCATGAAAAAGAGAAAATTCTAAACCTTCATGAGCCAAAGCAACACGCTGAAATTCATCAATGACATGACGGAATTCAATATTATTATTTTTAAGAAACTTTCTTCTTGCCGGAACGTTATAGAAAAGGTTTTTAACTAAAAAATTAGAACCTTCCGAAGTTTGCACCGGTTCCTGAAACTGGAAAACTCCGCCTTCAATGTAGATATTGGTTCCTAATGCAGCATCTTTTTGTTTGGTTTTCAATTCAACCTGGGAAACTGCGGCAATAGAAGCCAAAGCTTCACCACGGAAACCTTTAGTTGCTATTTTAAATATATCTTCGGTTCCTCGTATTTTTGATGTGGCATGTCTTTCAAAAGACATTCTTGCATCGGTTTCAGACATTCCCTTCCCATCATCTACAACCTGAATAAGGTTTTTTCCGGCATCTCTTATGATCAGCTCTATTTTTGTAGCTCCCGCATCGATAGAGTTCTCCAAAAGTTCTTTTACAATAGATGCAGGACGCTGCACCACCTCACCGGCTGCGATTTGGTTGGCTACATGATCGGGTAAAAGCTGAATAATATCTGACATAAATGGGTAATGAACTTACAAAAATAGGCAAAGCAAATAAGATTTAAAACAGTAAAACAATGATTTAAGATTAAGTTATCCCTAACTTTTACACAATCCTATTAAAAAAAGCCCCTAATTGTATAACAATTAAGAGCCCCAAACTAAGTATATACAATTTGTGCTGTCCAAATTTTAATCAATGATCATTACATCATTTTTTCTTCTAAGACCAGTTTAGATTTTTCCGGTCGTTTTTGTTTCATTACCACTTCTGCGCTTCCATGTATTCTGTCGTACAAGTAAGCCATAAGATTGGGTTTTTTATAAATTTTCGAATATCTGTAGCTCGTATAAAAGTGTCTCAGGTGGATTTTATAAAGATCATATCCTATAACCACTACCAAACAAACACTTATCACATAAAATACGCTGAATTCCAGATAATAATAAGTCAGTCCTGAAAATACAGCTCCCATCACATAAGCCAGCATTACACTTGATAAAAGTTTTGCTCTTGCAATCAACTCCGGGTTTTTTCTGTATTTTTTGTGCGTAAACATAGACATCAAAATCCCTAAATCGGTTGTAGTTCCGGTAAGGTGTGTAGTTTTTACCAAAAAGTTGGAGATACTTGCCGTTAAACCATTCTGTAAACCGGTTGCAAAAAGCATCAATCCTACAAGAACCTCAGCTTCTTCTAGCGTTTTCTGATAATAAAACTGTCCGTAAATTCCGACTGCCAAAAGACATAAGATTTCCAGAACAATCGGCATTGCGTGCGCAAAATATTTACTTTTTTTGTTGAAATTAATCACGAAAAAGTTAGCCGTAAAACTACCGAAGAAGAAAAGAAAAATCCATGCTCCGACAACGGCAACCTGACTCCAGTTTCCTTTGCTTATTTCTGCTGCAAAAACGGCGTAATGTCCCGTTACGTTTGAGGTAAATGAGAGAAATATTAATAGAGATGCAATATTTATAGTTCCTGCCGTAAAGGCAGTCAGCGTCCCCAGTTTTATGTTGTCTCCCAACGTCCTGCTGTTACTATAATTTCTTAACATTTTACTTAAATTTTAATCGTTTATTAAAGTCATTTAAACTTCTACAAAAACTTCTGCCAACCTGCCTTTTTCAGGCATAAATTGAGGAGCTTCTAATACCATTTCATGAGATACCAATTCTTTACACTTTTTGATGTAAGGATTCAGATCAAATTTTCCTTTGGTATTTTTGTTTTTAAGCGAAGGCGAGTAATACGCTTCTGAGATCTCTTCTGCTTTCACATAATTGTTAAATGCTCTTTGGAAGCTTCCTGAGAAAACATCGCAAACGATTTTGTGAACCAAATGCGGATATTTATTAACGATAATTCCGTAAGCGTCACAAAATTCCTGAGTTCTTATTTTGTTGAAAATGTTAGATTTTGTTGTAAAAAGAAGATCTCTGATAGAATCTCCCATGTCGTAACCCGATACTAATAAAATTTTGTATTGAGTGTCATTTTCTTCTGCATTTTTCTCTTTTAAAACTCTTTTTAAAATATTTAGAGACTCAAGAGAATAATCTGTTGCTATTAAAATGGTTTTGATCATATCTTTAGATTTAGTTGTGTAACATCTTTTTGATGATACAAAACTATATCTGTAAGATTAGAAGATCTTTGGAACGGAATTAAAATGTAATTAAAGAGATTAAAATGAGATTAGAATTTAATTTTAAGAAAAGCTTCTTTTTGAAGCTAAGTTGGGTTTTCTTCCTTCTGAGTACCATAAATCGTAGGAAAACGCATTTGTACAGTTGTTCCCTGATTTTCGTGTGAACTTACCAACAGTTCACCGTTGTGCATTCTCACAATATTTCTGGCAAGAGGAAGACCGATGCCGTAACCTTCATAATTTCGGGTATTCGAAGCACGAAAAAAAGGGTCATAGATTTTATTCATTTCAGATTCAGGAATACCGATCCCGTTGTCTTTGATGATGATGTAAAGGTCGGTGTCTGTTGCGCCCAGCGAAACTTTTACCTGTTGATGATTAGAATATTTACATCCGTTATTGATAATGTTTGCAACCGCCAAGTGAAGAAGCTGCTCATTGCCCTGAACTTTCAGTTTTTTAGGATTATCGGGAAGCATACTGATGTCGAGGTAAATATTGTTTCGGGAGTCGATTCTTCTTAAAGTTTCGATAACATCCCATAAAAGCTGGTCGATTCTTACTTTATCGATTTTTTGAATTCTGCCGTCAAACCCGGTTTGTGCGATCAGTAAAAGTGCTTTTATTTTTTTATCAAGTTTTTCGGCTTCATCCAAAATGATTTCGAGCGTTTCTTTATATTCTTCTGCTGTTCGGTTGATAGAAAGTGCAACATCGGCTTCGCCCATAATCGAAGTAAGCGGTGTTCTGAGCTCGTGCGAAACATTTCCAATCAGGTGATTTTGAGTCTCAAAAGAGGTTTCGATTCTTGTCAACATAGTATTGAAAGTTTCAACTAACTCGTTTAATTCTTTATTATCTGGTTGAGGTTCAAGTCTTAAATGCAGATTTTCAGAACTAATCTCTTTTACTTTTCCGGTAATCTTTAAAATTGGTCTGAATAAAGTTTTAGACAAATAAAAAGAGAAGATCATGCTGAAAAATATAGAAAGGATCATACAAGTAATCAGCGTTCTCTTCAAAAAACCAAGATAATGAACGACGTAATGGTTCTTTGCTGAAGCAATTGCGATATAATCTTTGTCTTGATATTTAAAGGTCTGACCGATATAATAAAATTCAGAATCGTTGTAATTGGCTTCACCGGATCTGATGATATTTTTAAAAAATGTGTCCGGAATATGCACTTCGTGCGATATTTTTTTGAAATTAGAATCTGTAGGAATTGCAAAAACATAGTCTCTTTCCATCGGAAGTTCTTCGTCATTTCTGCTGTTGAGAATGTAATTTTCGGGAAGGTCGAGATGTTCTTTGCTTTTCTCGATCTGCACAATCGTTGTGGTACGTATTTTCAGCAATTCATAAAACCTCTGATGCGAAAAATTAACAATAGAAAAGTACACCGATCCACCAAAAATCAGAATAACGGTTGTAAAAACAACCATCAAAAGCACCATCGTTTTGGTTTGATTGGTAATGACTTTATTAAACATTTTCTAAGGTTTTTTTAAAACATATCCCATTCCAATTACCGTATGAATGAGTTTGCTGTCTTCCTGATTGTCTATTTTTTTTCGTAAATAATTGACATAAACATCCACAACATTGGTTCCCAATTCATAGTTAACTCCCCAAACTGCATCTAAAATTTCAGCTCTTGAGATCACTTTTTCAGGATTGTTGAGGAAGTACATCAGAAGTTTGTATTCTGTAGAAGTTAAAGAAACCTCTTCACCAGCTCGAATTACTTTTTTGGTGTAGTCATTCACGATTAAATCTGAGATCTGAAAAACATGCTCATTATCGATTTCGTTTTCTGTCACATCAGGTGTGTTGATCGGGCTACTTCTTCGAAGCAGAGATTTTACACGGGCAACCAATTCGATAAATTTAAAAGGCTTTACAAGATAATCGTCGCCACCATTTTCTAATCCTAAAACAATATTTTCGGAAGTTCCCAATGCCGTTAAAAAAAGAATAGGAACACTTTTATTGGTTTTTCTGATCTCTTTGCAGACATCCAATCCGTTCATTTCGGGCAACATAATATCGAGAATAACCAAATCAAAATCATTTTCCTGCACCAAATTGACACCGGTGCGACCGTCAAATGCTACAGAAATTTCATATCCCTTCTCCTGAAGTCCTTTTTTAATAAAAGAGACTACGCTGGTTTCATCCTCAATCAGAACAATTTTTTTCATAAAAAGTAGTGAACTTCACAAAAATAGGAAAAAGATTATAAACGGAAAATTCTGCTTTTTGATTTCAATTCAACAAAAAAGACGAATGTAAAATTCGCCTTTTAGTAATATATGGAATGTGTTTTTAGTTTTTCTAAATTATCGAATATTTTATGGTTGCTTTAATTTTATTGCTTCCATTTTTTTGGTTAAATAATTTGGAAGTCCTTTGTCATCATACATTGCAAATCTGAAACTTTTGCTGATTTTTTCTTTATTAATACTCCATCCATAATTTGAAACTAAATCTAAAGCATCCTCAGAACTTAAGTTGTTTTTGTTAAAAGAATGATTTATTTCGTCAAAAGTCCAACTGTTAAATATGTTTTTTGAGATTGGGCAAATGTCAATTACTTTATCTTTATAATACAAAACAGATAAATAAATAATATTTCCATCTTCTGTTTCTAAATCCGAATTTTGTGTAGATATTAGACTTGATTTCTCTATTTTATCTCCTTTGTAGCTTGATGTAGAAGTTAAATAATCGCCAGAAAATGTTGTAGATCCAGAATCATTCTTGTCAGAGATTGATTGATAAGATGATGAATAATTCGATCCACTCGATGAGTAGCTTCTTCCAGAATTATAGCTTCTCGTATGAGGTCTTACATAAGTTCCATCCTTTCTTGTATATCCTTTTACGCTTGTAGTTCTTCTTTGTGCCTCAAATTGTGACAAAAAAGAAAAGGAAAAAATCAATAAAAGTAAAATTTTAAATTTCATAATTATTATTATTTTTTAATTACAGCCTGAGCAATATGATCTGTCTACATATTGTTTGCTGCTTCCTGTGTAATAGTAGCAACCGCCTCTTGGTCCAACATTCAAAACATGTCCGTTATAAGTACAGTCTTTGCTTGTAGACGCTGTTTTCGTTCTTTTCTTTTTACTTTTTTTGCTTTTCTTTTTTGGTTTTGTGTTTGAAAATTCGGTTTTAGCAGTTGAGTTTTCATTGGCTAAAAAGTTAGCAGGTAATAATAATCCTAAACCTAAAAGGCTTGTAAATAGTAGTTTTTTCATGGTTTTAGTTAATTTATATTAGTTGTAATTTTCTAATGTTTTATGAAGCTGATCTTTGTAATTATATATTTCATCCAGATTGTTCAGTAAAATCTTTTCTCCGGCATCTTTTCCGTTATGAAATGTTTCCAGATATTTATTGGCGGTATTAAAGTGTAGTCTGCAAAGAGGTTTTCGATTGTTATCATCCAGTAAAATCCCGAAATAGGATAATGTATCTCTGTAAGCAATCCTTGAAGACGGAATTTTCTCTCTCAAAATAGCTTTCACAATTTGAAAACCTTCAATCTCTTCTTCTGTGGTTACAATTTTAGAATCATTATTTTCGTCGATGGATTGAGATGTTTTTATATCATCATCCTGCTTTTCAATTTGTTCATTAATGATCAATGCAGATTTTAGTCTGAAACTAATTGATTCGTTAATAGAAGTTGTCAACGCTTTTTTGGCATATTCTTTAAACGAAATTATTCGGTTTGCCGTTAATGGCTTTTCAAAAAAACGGTTGACTAATAGTTTGACCAATTCATCAGAAGGGTTTTCAATTTCTTTTTCAAATTCTTTTCTGATGGCTTTGATGTATTTTAAGGCTTCTGCAGAATCCAGAATACTTTCAAGATTGTAATCTTTTTTGGTGAAACTTTCCAGAATTTTAATCGAACTGTCTTTTATATCTTCAATATTGATGGTGAAAAAAGGCTTTTCATCCATAATATTCGGTTTTTCAAGATCTGTGTAGAAGTTGTAAACAATTCCGTTGGTGAGAACTCCAAATCTCGTTTTTGAAACATGATAATATCTGTGAAGCTGAGAATTGTGCGCATCTGCACTTTCTTTCCAGTGTTTACATTCGATAATAAAAATGGGTTCGTCATTGTTTTTAATAACGTAATCTACTTTTTCACCTTTCTTGGTTCCAATATCGCAAACATGCTCCGGAACGACTTCCGTAGGATTGAAAATATCATAACCCAAAATCTGTATAAAAGGCATTACAAAAGCGTTTTTGGTAGCTTCTTCTGTAGTGATCTGCTCTTTTAACCCAACTACTTTTTGGTGCAATTGCTCAAGTTTAATTTTAAGATCCATAATACTATTTTTAAAGAGTTTCATCAACGATTTCGGCAACTGGAGCATTGGTTTTTACAGAAGCAATTCCGATTTTCATGCTCGATTTTGAACTGTAATACTGACTTTTTCCAATGATTTCACCGTTTCTTGCTTTCAATACGAAATAATCTTTTTCGTTTACAGCAACTCTTCTGTCATATCTTGCATCATCCTGTGAATTGATTCTTACAGATTCAATTCCTTTATGGCAATTTGCTTTTGTAGTGTAACCTTCGCTCGTTAAAATAATTTCTCCGTTTCCGGCTTTTAGATTAAATTGATATTCATCATTTTTTCTTTTGCTGATCGTAAATTTTCCCATGATTGATTTTGTTTAATACTCCAAAAGTATAAACCTTTCAAAACCAATCCTTACGGAAAACCGTAAAAGAAAAAACCTTTCAAAAAAAATTGAAAGGTTGAGGTCATTAATGGCTTATAAAATTTATATAATTCCGAGATCTTTACAAATAACAATTAATTTGATATTATTTTTTGCATTAAAAATTTCCCGAAGTTCGTTTAATCTTTTTTCGATAGAACTTTTACTGTTGGGAGTAATATTATTTTGTTTAAAATGATCTTCAATTTCACTTTGAGTAAAGCCTTTTGCAAGTAAATTTAAAAGCAATTCGTCATTCTCTGTAATTGTAAGTGGGGTATTTCTGATGGAATTCAGTATTTCCTGTGGAATAACTGTTTCGCCTTTAAAAACTTTTTTAATAGTATTCCTAAGTTCTTTTCCATCGTTTCTTCCTTTGCTTACAAAACCATCAATAGAGTAAATTTTGAAAAGATCATCTATGATTTTCGGTTTATTTTCTATTGAAAAGGCGATTATCTTAATTTGGGGATGAATGTTTCTCACTTCACGGATCAATTCTTGTCCCGACTTTAGATTTTGTTGAAAATGATCCTTGTCAAATGAAAGATCTGTAATGAGTAAATCATAAGGTTTATTTTCTACATCTGCGGTTTTTATTTTATTTAAAGCTTCGTCACAGTAACTTACAAAATCAAAATGATGTATCTGTAATTCTGTAAGCGCATTTACAACACCCAGATTTCTTACTTCGTGATCTTCGGCAATTAGGATTTTTTTAAACATATTTTGAATGTATTGGAATGGTTATTTTAATAATTAAACCTCCGTTAGGATTTTCTTCAAAAATAATATCTCCTCCGATTGTATCAATACGGTTTTCCGTATTCCTTATTCCTGCACCTCTTTGAGTATCTAAATTTTTAATTCCTTTTCCATTGTCTGTATAAGTGATACGAAGTGTATTGTCATCTTTTTCAAATTTTAAAGCAACGAATGTTGCATCACTATGCTTTTTCATGTTCACCAAAATTTCCCTTATAGCATAGAATAATTCAGACTGTGTATTTTGAGGAATCTTTTCCCAGATTTTTTCTACATATTTTATAGGGATAACTTTTTGGTCATCAGTTTGATAAGAATTAATCATCTTGCCGAATCGTTCATGGAAATCAACCTCAGACATTCTGTCATGTGAAATATCTCGTGATTCTTCGTACATTTTTTCCATGTCGTTTAAGATTTTAATTCTGTTGATGTCAGGATTGTTTTCGATCTCAATCATCAGGTGATAAAGTCCGTTTGCAACAACATCATGTACTTTTTTGGAGTATTTAAGTTCAGTATTTTTTACTTCAAGTTGTTTTTCCTGTTCTTTTTCACGTCGAATATTTTTCTTTCTCTTTTCATTCCAGAAGAAACCTACTACTAATGCTAATATTAAAAAAGCTATTCCGATATTTTGCTGAAAGGTTTTAGTTTTTAAAATTTGATTTTGAGCATTTTTCTGTTCTACATCATACCTTACAATTGCAAATTGATTTTTAGCTTTATTTCTTGCAGTTTGTAAGCTGTCATTTAGTTTTTGAAATCTATTAAAATATTTAGAATAGTTCTTTTCATCTAAATTGATAATTTTTTGTAATGCTTCAAGCTGATCATCGGGACTTTCATTTTTTTCTGCCCTGTCTAGCATTTTTTTTGCGTAAAATAATGACTGCGTTTTATCTTTATTTTTAAAAAAGTCGGCGAGGGTTGCAAAGCTGGAATTTAGACCTAAAGAATCTTTTTGGACTTTTCTAATGCGCAAGGCTTCTTCTAATTCCGGAATTGCATTATAGTTTGTATTTCTTAAAAATTTAGCTTTTGCTAAATTATTCAAAACTCGGGCATAGTTGATACTGTCTTTTGTTTTTAAAAGTCTTTGCAGCAGTTTTATTGCTGATTCAGTTTTGTTTTGAAGAATCAAAGCATCACTTATATTATTATTAATAACTGATTTGTATTCTTCTTTATCAGTTGTTTCTAACGCTTTTTGATAATACTTTTCAGCATCATTATAATTTTTTAATGACTTTGAAGAGATTGCTAGGTTATTATAATTTGATGAATAAAGGTTATTTACAAAATCATTTTTTGGAGAGATTTTTAAGTATTTATCGGCTTCTAAAGAAGTTTCAATACTACCATAAAAATCACCTGTATCAGATTGTATAATTGCCATATTTACCAAAGATCTTGCAGCTCCTATGGAATCATTTTTATTAAGGAAATCATTTTTAGCGATATTAAAATAGTAAAATGCCGAATCTATATTTATATTTTTGAGTTTTTTTGCTTTTTCAAAACTCGGATTTGATGTAATAGCAGGATCTTCTGTACTGTATTTTTTACAGTGATGAAATAGGGAAATTAATAAAATAAAGATTAAAAAATTTTTCATGTTAATAGTTTCCCGCAAAATAAGAAAAAAAGGACAGATTACTAAAATCTGCCCTTTTTATAACTTATGGTTTTGTAAAAGGTGGAGGTAATTGTCCTGTATTTCCACCTGTTCCTCCATCTCCATCTTCACCCGTTCCTGTTCCCGGATCAAATCCCGTTCCTGTACCGTTTTGAATAGTTACTGTACTTCCGTTGTTATTGCAGTTTGTTGTATTTGCATTATTATTTCCGAATGCTAAACCTAATAGCATTAATATTAATTGGATCATTTCCTTTAAATTTTTGAAGTTGAAATTGTTTTTCTTCCTCTCGCAGATACTTTGATCTCGAGCTGTACACGTTAAATTTCGAAGCGCTTCTAAATTTTTGGGAAGTAAACCTTCAAAAACGGAAGAGAAACATCTGCTTCCCAACCCGGAGTTTTCTTCCGTTTTATCAGGTGATTTTAGAAATCAGATTTTTGTAATTGTTAGTTTGTCACTGATTTCTGAGGCAAAGATGGGATAGAAAAGAAGGCAAGTGTTAGACAAAGTATGGACATCGATGGACATCCATCGTACATGTTTATATTACGGGAAACCATAATGTTATGTGGTTGAAAATCATTTAATTTGTAATGCCTTTAAAAACTAATTATGTCCAAAAGAAAATTATTAATCAATGAGGTATTTAAAAAAGCCAAGGAAGATTCAGGAAAGACTTCAAAAAACGGATTAGCATCTTTTTTATGGGTGTATTTCGAGGAACATTTAAATTTTACAATTTCAGAGAGAACTTTTGTAAGATATTACGAAGATTATGTATTGGGACATTATGAAAGAGATATTGAACCTGAAAAGCTTGATAAACTAAGTCAATATTTAGACTGTAAGGATTTTGCAGATTTCTCTAGGACTTTTATTAAGAAAGATGATGAAACCAATAAAACAACAGTTAAAATAAGTGTTGATAATGATGAAGAATCTCTCACTGAGAAATTATCCAACATTATTATCAATATAACGAACGAGCAAAATTTCAAGATGCCCGAATTCATGAAGAAAAATGGAATGGGAATTATAGAAATTGCATTTTTAATATGTCTGACTACAGGAAGTATTGCTTTTTCGAAGAAACCGAATACCCAAACTCCGGGAAAGGGTTTTGCAGGAATTTTACAATCGGGATCAAATTGTATGTATTGGGATAAAAGTGAATATAAACCGATAGATTGTCAGGATAAAAATCCGGTTTACAATCATAGAATTCCTTTTGATTATGAAAAAATGGAATATTTTAAAAGAATTGAACGGAAAGATACTTTAACGGTAGATAATGCTTTTGGGAAGGTTTGGTATTCTAAATATAATGGAGAAGTAGATTTTTTTACAGATGATGGAGTTGACCCGAATAATGGTAGAGAATTAAGAAAAGCGACTGAGTATATCATCGATAAATACGGCGGAATTCAGGAAGAAGGGCAATAAAAAAAGCGAAGAAAAATCTCCGCTTCTATTTTTACTGTGAATCTGTTTCCAGCATTCCCAATTCTCCAAAATGTTTTTTAAATTTCTGAATTTTTGGTCCTACCACTGCACTGCAATACGGCTGTGTCGGGTTTTCGTTATAATATCCTTGATGGTATTGTTCTGCGGGCCAGAATTTTTCAAAAGGTGTTAATTCTGTTACATAAGTTCCAGACCATCTTCCTGATTCTTGTGAAGTTTTGATGGCTTCTTCAGCTTTTGCTTTTTCAGCATCGTCTTTATAATAAATGACAGAACGATACTGAGTTCCGATGTCATTACCCTGTCTGTTTAATTGAGTAGGATCGTGAAGGAAGAAAAATACATCCATCAATTGTTCATAAGAAATAATTGCAGGATCATACGTAATCTGAACCACTTCAGCATGACCGGTTTCTCCTGTGCAAACTTCCTCGTAGGTCGGATTATCTTTATGACCACCAGAATAACCTGAAATAGCAGATTCTACTCCTTTCAATATATTAAAACAGCTTTCTACACACCAAAAACATCCGCCACCAAAAGTGATCTGCTGAAAATTATTTTTATCCATTTTTAAATTGATTGTTTTATTTAAATATTCTCTTTTTAAAACTTTTATAAGCCTGAAAAACGAAATCAAAATTATGAAAAAGTTTCTCATTTAAATAAAATTTTAGCTTTTAAGAATAAATGATAACAATAGATTTCACAAATCATCAGAAGGTTTAAGCCAAGAAAAACTACTAAATTTACTTGCCACGAATGCACGAATATTTTAATTAGATATAAAAAAACATTCGTGCATTCGTAGCTAAAAAAAATTTTCAGAATAATTAAAAAAAAATCTGTGAAAATCAGTGCAATCTGTGGGAACCAAAACAAAAAAAGCACCCCAAAAGGATGCTCAATATTTTAAATTTAATTCAGATTATTTTTCCCAAACCAAAGCACTTGCGCCAAGAATAGCAGCATCCGCCTCATCCAGTTCGCTGAAAACCAATCTTACTTTATTTCTGAAAATAGGAAGAAGGTTTCTTTCCATGTGAAGTTTTGCAGGTTTTAAAATGAAATCTCCGGCTTTAATTACTCCTCCGAATAATAAAATAGCTTCCGGTGAAGAAAACATTACAAAATTTGCCAAAGCTTCACCCAATTTCTGCCCTGTATATCTGAAAACTTCTATCGCTACAGGATCTTCTTTTAAGGCACATTCGTGTACCGTTTTAGAATTGATCGCTTCTTCAGGAAATTGATTTAACATTGAATCCGGGAACTCTGCTCTCATTTTTTTTGCAGTGATGGCAATTCCTGTTGCTGAAGCATAAGCTTCTAAGCTTCCTTCAGAACCTGTACTCCAATGTTTTCTACCGCCTGGTTTTACGATAGTGTGACCCAATTCTCCGGCAAAACCGTCGTGACCGTAAATTAAATGTCCGCCAGAAACAATCCCGCTTCCTACACCGGTTCCTAAAGTAATCATGATAAAATCTTTCATGCCTCTTGCTGCACCGTACATCATTTCACCTAAAGCTGCCGCATTAGCATCATTGGTCATTTTGCAAGGGCTATTGAATTTAGCCTTCATTAAATCTGCAAAATTGATGATCCCCCTCCAAGGAAGATTGGGAGCGAGTTCTATTGTTCCTCTGTAATAGTTTGCGTTGGGAGCTCCTACACCGATACCTTCAATTCCGCCTTCACAATGCTCATCAATCAATGGCTGAATCTGCTCGTGAAGAGCATCAACAAATTCTTCAGGCGTGCTGTATTGATCGGTTGGTATAGAACCTTTGGTTAAAATCTGACCTCTGTGGTTAACAAGACCAAACTTCGTATTGGTTCCACCGATATCGATACCTAATGCAACCTGTTTTGACAAATCTACTACTGACATTTTCTTATTGTATAATTTCGAGGCAATAAATTTATAAAAAAGATTGTATTAATAGTTATTAAACCCGATTTATTTGAAAACTCAGACCGCTTTTTTAGTCTTTTTTCTTCTTCCCCACCATATTAAAAATCCGGTTACTGGAAGTGATGCACAAATTAAGCTGACAATAAATGCAATAATCTTAGTTGGCAATCCTAAAATAGATCCAACGTGAATATCATAATTGGCAGCAACCGTTTTTTCACCAAAGTTTTTATCTTCATGATTGTACGTGTGCAAAAGTTCACCCGAATTTTCATCAAAAATCAAACTGCTGTTTTTGTGGTAAGAATAAGAAAGATGCTTTACAAAAACTGAGAAATTAGGATGCTCATGATCATCCATGTGAGGATGTCCTAAATCAATTGCAAAGCCGTAAGAGTCTGGATATTTTGCCTGAGTGGTAGAAATAACTTTATCTAAAGTAGTTTCGTTTCTAAGTTCTATTGGTGCTTTGGTTGTGATGTGTGAGAAGTCTGGATAAACCGTACTTCCACCCGAGAAAATGAAATAAATCATTGCCTGAACTACAAAGAAAGCATAAAACAAACCTGTAATTGAAAATATCAAAGCAAAAATAGAAGCATAAAACCCTAAGACATTATGAAGGTCATAATTCTTTCTTTTCCAGCTTTTGATATTTTTCCATTTGAATGAAAAACGTTGTTTTCTTGCCGCTTTATTTTTTGGCCACCACAAAATAATTCCTGAAATCAGCATGATGACGAAGATAATTACCGGAATTCCGACAACATATTTTCCCCAGTCCTGTTTTAATAAAAAGCTCCAGTGAATAGATTTTACGATTTGAAAGAAGCCCATTTTTTCGTCGTAAACCTTTAAAACTTTTCCGGTGTAAGGGTTTACATAAGCAGATTTGTAGATAGGAAATTCATCAAAATAATTCCAGGCTTCGGTGTTGTGCTCATACCACCAGAACTGGTAAGACATTTTTTTGTCGATAGGAACATTCACCCAATGGATTTTGTATTTTTCTTTCACCTGCTCATCTACCATTTTTTCTAAAACACGGATCGGCAGAATCTGCTTTTGAGCGATGTTTTGCTCGTTGTGATAGATAACATCTTTACGGGTAAAATTCTCAACCTCGTCTTTGAATACAAACAAAGTTCCGGTGATTGAAACGATAAATATGATTAAACCGATGGACAGACCAAACCACAAGTGTAGTTTGCCTGTCCATTTTTTGAAAAGACTTGGTTTCTTTTTATGGTGATGTTTTTTCTTCATAGAAAATTGCAATGTGCAAATATAAATAAGTTTATTTAGATTAATTAAAATCTATATTCGATCATGAAGGTTCCTCTCATTCCCAAAGCATTTACAAATTCAGAATCTCTGGCGTTCCACCATGCAATTGCAGGTTGATAAGTCGTGTTGAAGAGGTTTTCTATACCTAAAGAAAGCTTCCAGTTTTGGTTGATTTCGTAATTTGATTTAAAATTAAAAATAGTGTATTCCGGAACTCTTCCTTCACCATAAGCATACAAACCTGTTTTTGAGTTAGGGCTGAATCTGTCTTGCTCGAAAGAATGAAGCATATCAAGACCTAAAGAAAGCGATTCTGTAGGTTTTACCTGAACGTAAGCCAAGATTTTTGGTGCAGAAATTCTGCTGTTGTTTACTTTTGCCGAGTAATCTCCATCGTCTTTAAGCGAGGTGATTCCTTCTAACCAACTGTAGCTTCCACCGAAATTAATCCATTTTGCAGGTGTGAAATGTAAGAAACCTTCAACACCGTACACTACTTCCGGAGATCTTTGAATAGTAAACGCTCTGTCTGGACCTTGTACAAAAGAAGCTCCCAGTTTTGAAGTACTTACATAAGATGTTACTTCATAGTTTAGCCAATTGGAAATCTGTCCGGTTGCACCCAATTCATAATTGTTGACGATAATTGGTTTGGCTTCTATTTGAGCCAAGTTGCTTTGCGTGGAAGTTCTTAAAATTCTTCCGATCTCGTTAATAGAATACGACTGAGAGAAACTTCCGAAAAGATTGATCTGATTATTGATATTATAACGAAGACCAATATTCCCTACCAAAGCGTTGTATTTTAAATCTCCACCAGTCACAAAAATACTTTGAGTGAAGGTTCCGTCGCTTTTTACTGAAGAAAGTGTGTTGAAATCACCCACATTTACGGTCATATTTTCGTATCTCAAACCTCCTTTTATCGTTAATTTTTTCAGTAGATCAATTTTAAGTAAAAGGAAAGGAGCAGTGTTGATCATATCCATATCCGGAGTCCAGTATCTTCCGTCTTCAAGTTTTTGTACGGTTTTATCATTAAGTAAATCTAGACCGTAGATTACTTCTGCCTGAGAATTGTTGGCAGACCAAAGCTGGGTATCAAAATTGATTCTGGCTCCCATTTTTTTAGAAATAATATTCGATTGTCCGCCTCCTAAAAATGTGTCGCTATATCCGTAAACTGTTCTGAAATCCTGCATATAGGCATTAACATTCAATGCAGTAGAACCCCAGAAAAGATTTTTGTTGTCGTAGTTTATTCTGTAGTTATGGTTACGTGGAGTTCCTTGGGGAGTTGTTTCCAGACTTTTGCCTTCACCTTCACCAATGGTAGGAGTAACGCCGTATTTTCCTGTTTTTATACCTAAATTTAAATCAGATTTTGATGCATAACCCATGTAAGAAACCTCGATTCTCTGGTCATCATTAATATCATAACCCAGCTTCAACAATCCGTTGTAATTGTTCATTTGTGCGGTGCTGTAAGTTGGACTTAACAATACACCATCGCCGTCTTTTGCATCACCGGTTCTTTCATAAGCTAAGGAAGCAACATAATCGAACTTTTTTATTTTACCCGATAAAAGCTGACTGGCTCTGAAACCTAAAGTTCCGCCATAAGGTTGCCCTGTAATACCTACCTGAGAAATACCTGATATTTTTTTATCTGTTTTGTTTCTTTTAGTAATATAATTGATGATACCTCCATCTGCGCCGTTTCCGTAGATTGATGAAGCTCCTTTTATGACTTCCACTCTTTCTATTGCCGAAGGGTCGATCGATCTGATGTCTCTTGCGCCGTTTCTTAATGGAGTAGACTGTGGAATCCCGTCGATAAGCACTAAAACCTGTCGGCCTCTTAAAGTTTGCCCTGAGTTTGAAGTCTGCCCCGAACTTGGTCCTAAACTCGGTACGGTATATTGAAGGATATTAGAAATGTCTGAATTAACCGTTAGCTGCGATTGAATTTGTTTTTCGCTAACAATCGTAATAGAACTTGGTATTTCTTTGATGCTTTCCTTTTTTCGGGAAGCTGTAAGTACCACTTCATCTAAATTTTTTACTTTTAAACTGTCTTTTTCCTGTGCAAAAACAGCAATTGTGCTAAGGCAAGCTACTGATAAAAGAGCCTTTTTCATAATGTTTTCTTTCCTTGTTTTTTACGTTTTCCCCACCATACCAAAAAACCGGTTACCGGTAATGAAGTACAAACCAATCCTGTTACAAACCATAAGATTTTGCCGAAAATCCCAAAGTATGACCCAACATGTACGTCATAATTGGCATTGGCATATTTTTCAGCGTTTGTTAATTTCTGATGAGGTTTATTTGATAATAGTTTTCCCGAATATTTATCGTAGAAGAGCTGATTTCTTTCACTATATCTGCCGTCTTTACCATATGTGATAACGGGAATATTTTCAAGTTCTTTTCCTTTTTTGTTTTTTCCGTTCAATGGAATTCGGAAGCTTGATGATTTTGAATATATTTTTTGAGTTTGAAGAATGGTAAGATCAAAAACCGACTTGTTTTTCGCTAAAAGCGAATCTGGTGATTTGATTGTCTTTTCTTTTGGAAGTTCTAATGAACCGGATAATGCAAAATTAAATGAATTTTTCACCCATGGATAAGCAAAATATAATCCTGAAAGACTTAATAATAAAGCAATGAACGAAGCATAAAATCCTAAAACATTGTGAAGGTCATAGTTTTTTCTTTTCCAGGTTTTTACGTTTTTCCAATCGAATGAAAAACGACCTTTCCGCATTTTTTTGTTTTTTGGCCACCAAAGAATAATTCCTGTAATGAGCATAATGACAAACAGAACAACCGGAATTCCGACCACATATTTTCCCCAGTCTGATTTTAAAAGCAAGCTCCAATGGATAGATTTCAGAATAGGGAAGAGGTCGTACTTTTCGTTATAAATTCCTAAAATATTACCATTGTACTGATTAACATAAATAAGTTTGTTGATCTTTACTTCATCAAAATAATTCCACGCCTTTTTGTCTTTTTCATAAAAAAGAAATTTGTAAGATTTACTTTTATCTAAAGGAATTTCAACTGAACTTACCGGATATTTTTCATTGAGTTCTAAAGTGATTTTTTCTTTTAAAACTTCAATAGATAAAGGTTTTTGTGTAACCGTTTCAGCTTTTACATAAATGGCTTCTTTTCTAAGCTGATTCTGAATTTCATCTTTAAAAACATACATCGTTCCCGATAAAGAAACAATAAAAATAATGAGTCCTACTGATAAACCAAACCAAAGGTGCAGTTTACCTGCCCATTTTTTATAGACACTCGGTTTCTTTTTATGATGATGCTTTTTTTTCATAGTAAAAAGCTAACCCTTTTGAGGGCTAGCTTTTGATTTATTTTAGATTAAAACTTGTAAGCGATTGTTCCTAAGAAATTTGCCAACATTTGTGGGTTGGCAGTAGAATATCCTGTCCAATAATGTTCATTCGTAAAGTTGTCTAATTTAATCCCGATTCTAAATTTTTTAGCATCGTAAAATGCATTGGTGTTCAAAACGAAGTATTTTGGTAAAATAAAATCTCCGGTTACATTATTATCACTTGCGTAATTTCCACCAAAGCCAAAACCTAGACCTTTAACTTTTCCATCAACAAATTGATAAGCTAAGTTGAAATTAGCATTCCAAAAAGAACCTGCTGTTGTTGGTCTTGTGTTGGTAGATTCATCAACAGTATCATTATACGCTAAACCTCCGACTAATGAGAATCCTTTTACAAGATATGCGTTAACTTCTAATTCAAAACCTTTGCTAAGTGTAGAAGCGGCTTGTTTTTGTACCGAAGCAAAATTCGGAGCATATTCTCCTGTGTAAAGCAATTGGTTTTTCACTTGGATGTTATAATAAGAAACCGTTGCATTGAATCTGTTTTTAAATAAACTAGCTTTGAACCCTCCTTCGAACTGATTTCCTCTTTCAGGGTCTGATAAAGTTGTATTTCCTGCTGTATCAGAAGTATAATAACCGTTAGACTTGAATGAGTTTTGGTAATTTCCAAAAACCGAGAATTTTTCTTTTACAATTTCGTAAACAATTCCGGCTTTTGGTGAAAATGCAGATTGGTTGTATGCTTTTTCAACATTTGTTCCAGACGTTCCACCCAAATAATCATTATTTTCATAACGAAGTCCTGCCATAATGTGCAACTTGGCAATAGGAGTAAATAAATTGGAAATATATCCTGAATATGTATTTAAATCTCTTATATAATCCCAAGTTGAAAATTTATTTGGATCTGCATACAGTGCAGACAAAGCAGAGGCATTCATTCCTGAATAATCTGCTCCTGAAACTGCAACAGTATCAAAGTTAGAATTCAAATATTTATAACGTAATCTTTCCGTTGTTCTCATATAATCAAAACCAGCAACCGTTTTGTTTTTCATTCCGTTTGAAAAATCATAATTAAAGTTGAAGTTTTGTTGGATCTGGAACCAAGATTTTTTACTACCGTTTGTAGATTGGTCTGCTCTTGTAACTAAATATGAAGAAGATGCATTATCATAACCAATTGAAAAATATGGATTGTAACCGTCTGAGTAAGAATCGGAATTATTAATGTAAGTATTTGACGTGATATTATCGTTGATTTTCCATTTCACGTTTCCGAAAACATTAGAATTTCTTGCCGTCATATACAAATCATTTCCTGTGTAAGATTCTTTATAGTCTAAACCTGCTACTCTTTCCAAATCTTTCATATTATCAATTTGGTTTAGAGTTTTTGGTGAAAGATAGAAGAAATAAGGATTTGCCGTTACCCGGTTTCTGAATAATTCATAGTCTACATTCAACTGAAGTTTATCGGAAACATTCCATGTCAAACTAGGAGCGAATGTTGTATATTGGTTTTTAGCGTCAGTTTTTGTGAAGTTTCCTTCATTTGTATAAGCTGTATTTACACGGAAAAATAAATCTTTTGTAATCGGAGCATTAATATCGGCAGTTGCTCTGTAAGTATTATAAGTTCCTGCAGAAGCTGATACTGCGCCAAAGAAATCTTGCTGAGGTTTTTTTGTAACTCTGTTAATAAGACCACCGTAAGAAGCTACATTACTTCCATAAAGTGTTCCTACTGGTCCCTTCAAAAACTCTAAAGTTTCAACATTAATGGCATCAATGGTAGAAGTAACCGGAGCAACCACACCATTTCTTGTAGAAGCCTGAGAAGGGAATCCCCTCAAAACGAAAAATGAACCACCGTCTCCGGCTCTTCCTGTTGGATTCCACATTTTTTGTAAACCAGTTACATTTCTGTACGCATCGTCTACAGTAAAAATATTCTGATTCTCCAAAATTCCTTTATCGATAGAAGAATAAACTTGTGGATTTTCAATAAACTTTACCGGCATTTTGTTGGATGACTCGGTATCGAGCTTTTTCACCATCTTATTGATGATAACTTCTTCTATATTTTTAGAATTTGTAGAATCCTTTTTCTCTTGAGCAAAAGCAAATACAGTTGCCAATAACGAAGCAGAGATCAATAATTTATTCATGTAATACCTAATTTTTTTTGCAAATATATTCTTTTTAATTATTCTAAATAAATTACTCGATTGATATTTGTCATATTTATTTAATAAGTATTGCTCTATAAATAGCAAAAACCCGCTTCAAATGAGGCGGGTTTTTGTGAAATCTATAATTTATCTCTTATGCGGGAATTTCTCCTCTGTATAAGAATGAAATAATTTCTTTGTTCATCTTGTCTACCATTTCACTGAAAAGGTGGAAAGATTCTTGCTTGTAAATTACCAAAGGATCTTTCTGTTCGTAAACAGCTCCTTGAGAAGATCTTCTCAAATCATCCATTTCACGAAGGTGAAGTTTCCAGTTTTCATCAATGATTGATAAAGTGATATTCTTTTCAAAATCATTAATTAAGCTGTCGCAATTTGTATCGTGAGCCTCTTTAAGATCTGTAACGATGGTTAAAGTTTTTACACCGTCAGTGAAAGGAACCTGAATCATTTTAAACATCGAACCTTGGTTTTGATATACATTCTCAATGATCGGGAACGATTTTTCTTTCAGTAAGTTCAGTTTCATATTATAATCATCCTGAGCTGCTTTGAATAGAATATTGGTAAGTTCTGGAATTTGTTTTGATTTAAAATCATTTTCAGAAACCGGAGATTCCATAGTGAAGTTTTTAATCACTTCAAATTCAAAATCTTTGTAGTTTCCAGTTGCTTTAGCTTTGCTTACAATAGAGTTTGAAACATCAAAGATCATATTTGTAATGTCATACTTCAGGTGATCTCCGAATAGAGCGTTCTTTCTTCTTTTGTAGATTACATCACGTTGCTTATTCATTACGTCATCATACTCCAAAAGTCTCTTTCTTGTTCCGAAGTTGTTTTCTTCTACCTTTTTCTGAGCTCTTTCGATAGATTTACTGATCATAGAATGCTGAATTACTTCACCTTCTTTATGACCCATTCTGTCCATCATTTTAGCGATTCTCTCAGAACCGAACAAACGCATCAAGTTGTCTTCCAAGGAAACATAGAATTGCGAACTTCCCGGATCTCCTTGTCTTCCTGCTCTACCTCTCAACTGTCTGTCAACACGTCTAGAATCGTGTCTTTCTGTTCCGATAATTGCTAAACCACCCGCTTCTTTTACTTCTTTAGAAAGCTTAATGTCGGTACCACGACCTGCCATGTTGGTTGCAATTGTTACAACTCCTGGCTGACCAGCTCCGGCAACGATTTCTGCTTCTTTTTTGTGAAGTTTCGCATTCAACACCTGGTGTTGAATTTTTCTAAGCTGAAGTGCTTTTGAAAGTAATTGTGAAATTTCAACAGAAGTTGTACCTACCAATACCGGTCTTCCAGCTGAAGTAAGGTTTTCAATTTCTTCAATTACTGCATTATATTTTTCTCTGTTGGTTTTGAAAACCAAATCTTGTTTGTCGTGTCTCTGGATCGGACGGTTAGTAGGAATTACCACCACGTCTAATTTATAAATCTGCCAAAGTTCTCCAGCTTCAGTTTCTGCCGTACCTGTCATCCCCGCAAGTTTGTTGTACATACGGAAATAGTTCTGAAGGGTAACCGTTGCAAAAGTCTGAGTAGCTGCTTCGATTTTTACACTTTCTTTAGCTTCAATCGCTTGGTGAAGACCGTCTGAATAACGTCTTCCTTCCATAATACGACCGGTCTGCTCGTCAACGATTTTTACTTCTCCGTCAATTACCACATATTCATCATCTTTTTCGAATAATGTATAGGCTTTCAATAATTGACTCATTGTGTGAACTCGCTCAGATTTTTCAGCAAAATCACTGAAAAGCTTTTCTTTAGCTTCAAATTCTTCTTCTTTAGATAAATTTTTAGCTTCTACTTCAGCGATTTCAGTTCCGATATCCGGAAGAACGAAAAAGTTGGCATCAGAATTTCCTTGAGACATGTATTCAACACCTTTGTCTGTCAAATCAACCTGATTGTTTTTTTCCTCAATGACGAAGTATAAATCTTTATCTACAATCGGCATGTCACGGTTGTTATCCTGCATATATTGCGCTTCAGTTTTTTGAAGCAATGCACGGTTTCCGCTTTCCGATAAGAATTTAATTAATTGTCTGTTTTTAGGAAGACCTCTGTAAGCCTGAAGTAATTTGAATCCTCCTTCTTTAGTATTTCCTGCAGCGATTAATTTTTTAGCTTCATTAAAAATTGCAGAAACAGTTTTTTTCTGTACTTCAACGATTCTGTCGATAGAAGGTTTTAAAAGATCAAATTCTTGTCTGTCTCCTTGAGGAACCGGACCAGAAATAATCAATGGTGTTCTTGCATCATCTACCAATACCGAGTCAACCTCATCCACGATTGCGAAGTTTAGTTCTCTCTGTACCAGTTCTGTAGGTGAAGTCACCATGTTGTCTCTCAGGTAATCGAAACCAAATTCGTTATTGGTTCCGTAAGTAATATCTGAGTTATATGCTTTTCTTCTTCCGTCTGAGTTCGGTTGGTGATTATCGATACAGTCGATAGACATTCCGTGGAATTGGTACAATGGTCCCATCCAAGCCGAGTCTCTTTTTGCAAGATAATCATTCACGGTTACAACGTGAACTCCTCTTTCAGGAAGTGCATTTAAGTAAATTGGAAGCGTTCCCACCAAAGTTTTACCTTCACCGGTTGCCATCTCAGCGATTTTTCCGCTGTGAAGAATTACACCTCCGATGAATTGTACATCATAGTGTACCATGTCCCAAACAACAGGTGTTCCAGCTGCATTCCATGAGTTTTTCCAAACTGCCTGATTTCCCTGAATCTCAACAAAATCTTTTCCGGCAGCGGCCAATTCTCTGTCCCAATCTGTTGCGGTTACACGAATTTCTCCGTTCTGAGCCCATCTTCTTGATGTTTCTTTAATCAAGGCGAAAGCTTCAGGAAGAACCTGTAAAAGTACTTTTTCTTCAATTTCGTAAGAATCTTTTTTCAAAGCTTCTATTTTAGAAAAAAGTGCTTCTTTCTCATCAACATTGGTAGAGTTTTTTATCTGCTCTTTAATTTGTTCTATCTGCGCTGTGATACTTGCTGTCGCTTCTTTTATTTTAGATTTAAACTCGGCAGTTTTCTCTCTCAAGCCATCATCAGATAATTCTCCGATGTTTGGCTCAACAGCTTTGATTTTTGTTACAACTTTTTTTACTTCCTTTAGGTCCTGCGCTTTTTTGTCTCCCAAAAACCCTTTAAGAACTTTATTTAAAAAACTCATAGAATTTGATTTAAGCTCAAAGCTTATTGCTTTAAGCATATTAAAATTACACGCTTTGGTGTGTATTATATATTTAAAAAAGCTTTAAGTATACCACCTAAAGCTTAAATGCTTTTCATTAATATTCGTCTTCGTTCCAAAGATAATCTTCATCTGTTGGATAGTCGCTCCAAATTTCGTCGATAGCATCATAAATTTCTCCTTCATCTTCGATTGCCTGAAGGTTTTCTACCACTTCCATTGGTGCACCAGTTCTGATTGCATAGTCGATAAGTTCTGCTTTTGTCATCGGCCAAGGTGCGTCGCTTAAATATGAAGCTAATTCTAATGTCCAGTACATAATTTATTATTTTTTGCAAAAGTATAAAAATAGCTTATATTATAAACTTTTTTTATGACTTGATTTTCAATTCTTTTGTTAATTTTTGTCTATAATTTACTGCAAGTGCTTTTATGATTGCAATTGCGGTAGATTGATGTCATTTTCTCAAAAACCATTCCACAAATTTTTTTGTGCCATTTTGGAAGTTTGTGGTGGGATTATAGTCAATAAGATTTTTAGCTTTTGTAATGTCTGCACTAGTTTTCTGCACGTCACCCGGTTGTAATGGCAGTATTTTTTTGATGGCAGTTTTATTGAGATTTTTTTCAATTTCTGACAACATTTCAGATAAAGTGACAACTTCATTCTCACCTAAGTTAATGATTTCATAGATATTTGAATTTTTCTCAAGGTAATTGACTGATTTTAAGATGCCATCAATAATATCATCAATGTAAGTATAGTCTCTGGCTGTGTTTCCATCGCCGTAGAAAGGGAGTTCTTTATTCTCGGAAATGAGTTTTGTGAATTTGTGAATTGCCAAATCAGGTCTTTGTCTTGGTCCGTAAACCGTAAAAAACCTAAGCTGAATCATATCTATTCCATATAAACTATGATAAACATGTCCTAAAACTTCTCCGCTTTTTTTGGTCGCAGCATACGGTGAAATGGGCTTATCTACATTATCAGTTTCAGAGAATGGAGTTTTCTCATTGTTTCCATAAACACTTGATGATGAGGCGCAAATAAACTTTCTAATATTGAATTGATTACACAATTCCCAAAGATTCATTGTTCCGCGAACGTTTACTTCTTCGTATTCTAAAGGTCTTTCAATGGATGGCCGTACTCCCGCAAGAGCGGCTAAATGAATGACCAAATCAATTTGGTGTTTTTGAAATATTTTCTTTAAACCATTTTGATCTCTGATATCCTGAAAATATAAAGTGTAATGTTCTGATTTTGAAATAGAAATTAAATTTTGAATGTCATTTTCTTTTTCGGAAAATTTAAAATCAATGTTTTTTTCAAGGGAAGCTAAAGTATTTTTAATTTTTATCTTATAATCATAAAAATCATCAAAATTGTCAATGTTTATGACAGAATGTCCTTCTTTCAATAATTTTTCTATTAAATGAGAACCAATAAATCCGCTGCCTCCTGTTACGAGATAAATCATTTGCTAAGTTTCTTTTACAAATATATCTATAAACTAAAAAAGAACCTCAATAAAAAACTGAGATTCTTTTTTTAGTTTAAACTTTTTTATTACTTAATCACTACTTTCTGCGATAGAGAGGCCCCGCTTTCTTCTACATTTAAAATGTAAACGCCTTTTGGTAATTCAGAAACATTTATTTCTGTTTTTACCGTTTTATTAATAAGTAATCTTCCCGTTTGATCGAAAACTTTTACTTTTTTGTCGGAATTTTTATTTGAACTGATGAAAATTTTACCATCTGTAACATAAGTAGGATAAATTTTAAAATCTTTTTTACTGTTTTCGGCAGTCACCAAAGTAGTTGCAGTTCCTGTTAGTTTGATGTCATCAACCCTGATACCCACATTAGAGTCTATAACGTTGGTTAATCTGATTCTCAAATTAGATGTTGCGGGGATCGTTCCAGTAGGACTTATCAGAATCCAGCTAGAAGTTCCGGTTCCTGTAGGTCTTGTGTAGTTTAGTGGCGCCCAAGTTGTACCATCTTCGCTTACCTCGATTGTAAGTTCGTTGCTTGAAGCGTTTGTGCTTTTATAATGACCAAGTGTCATTGCAATAGCGCTGTAGTTTGTGGTATTAATTCCTTCGATAATCAATGTCTTTGCAGGATTTCCTGATATTGCGGTAACAGCTCCTAAAAATACACATCCATTTCCGCTAGATCCGGTATAGCCTTCTGATGGAGTAGAGTTTCTTACATCTGCTGTTCCGGAATAAACAATCGGACTACTGTTTTGATATCCCGAATAAGCTGTTAACAAGGTCGTTGCTGTCGGATTTCCAAAATTTTCTGAATAAATAGTAGTTTGTGCAAAAAGCAGAGATGTCAATAGAATAGACAAAATAGAGTAGAATTTTTTCATTTTTTTATGTTTTTTAATTATTAGTTAAATTATGAATTAGTTTTCAAATACATGAAAAAAAGTTTACATTTATATCTTAAATATTAAAATTTTTAAAATGCAGTTTTCGGGACAAATATTGAAAATGACAAGTTTCAATGATCAACCTATCCAATACTATCTCAATCTTTCAGGGGATCTTATTCATATGAATGAGCTGTTTGGAAAAGAATTAACGATAAAACATACAGGTTTTCAATGTGTGAATTGCGGACTAAATAAAACAATTTACAGAATGGGATTTTGCAAAAGCTGCTTTTTCGAAAGTCCTTATGCAAGTGATACCATCATTCGTCCGGAGCTTTCTACAGCGCATTTAGGAATTGGCGAAAGAGATTTAGAAATAGAAAAACAAATCCAATTGCAGCCACATACCGTATATTTAGCTTATACAGGAGATGTAAAAGTGGGGGTGACAAGAAATACACAGATCCCGACACGATGGATTGATCAGGGTGCAACATTTGCTCTGCCCATTGCGAGAACAGAAAACCGTTACGAAGCCGGAATGATAGAAGTTGCCCTGAAAGAACATCTTCCCGATAAAACCAACTGGAGAAAAATGCTGCAGGATGATTTTGAAGACGAAATAGATTTGGCAGATTTTCAGCAGAAAATAAAAGAATATTTTCCTGAAGATTTCCAAAAATTTTATTCTGAAGGTGAAGAGATGTGGAAATTTGATTACCCGTTTTCAAAACCTGAAAAAGTAACTTCATTTACTTTAGATAAAAAACCTGAATTTACTGCGGTATTAAACGGTATTAAAGGTCAGTATTTAAGCTTTGAAGGCGGAAATTTCATGAATGTAAGAGGACATGAAGGATATGTAATAGAAATAACGATTTAGCATTGATATATTAAAGTAATCTTCAAATTTTAACCAACTTTATCTCTTGGTATGGTTTTAGGATTTGGTATATTTATGTGAAAATCAATTTATAATGCATAATATTTACTTTCTTAAAAACATACTAAGATGAAAAAAAAATGGGTTAAAAAGCTTTTGATAGGTCTGGGAATTGTTTTCGGGCTCGTTCTGATTGCCAATTTTGGACTTAATATCTGGTTGAAAACCCAGCTTCCTGATTATATCAAAAAAAATACGGCTTACAAGGTTTCTTACAAATCGCTGGATGTAGATTTGGGAACCGGAAATATTTTTGCAACCGGAATTACCGTCAACAATAAAAATCCGAAAAATACTAATGTTATTGGACTTCAGGGAACAATTGATACTTTAAAAATCAGTCGTTTCGGAATATATGATGCGCTGTTTAATAAAACGATAAGCTCTTCAGATTTACTGCTTTCGAAACCGAATCTTAATATTGTTTTAGCAAAACCGGTCGATAAAAAGACGGGAAAAAAAAGAAATCCTGTTAATTTTGAAAACATTAGAATTAATAAAGGAACAATCAATGTTTTTAAATACACCAAACAGAAATTTGTAAGTGTTGATCAGCTTGATTTGTATGTAGAAAATCTTCAGATGACTGAAGAATCAGTAGAGAATAAACTTCCTATAGTCTTTGATAGTTACAGTATTCGTGGGAAAGATTTTTTCTTTCAGCCGGACGATATTTATACTTTAAAAATTGATAAAATTGCTACTGCAAACGGGCAAATGTCGGTTGAAAACCTTCAATTGATGCCGATTATTTCATTTGAACAGTTTAAAAAAGCTTATCCTAAAAAAACGCAAATGTTTCAGTTCAGTATTCCTAAAATGAATTTTAAGGATATTGTTTTGAAAAAAAATAAAGTTTCATTAGCAAATGCAGATTTTCAAAATCCTTTTATAAAAGTTTATAAAACAGGAGTTTCTGCTGTTAAAAAAGCTGAAAAAAAACGAAATTTCGAGCTTAATTTAGATGATATTCAATTGAATCATGCTAAAATTCAGGTTGTAAAAGCTGATGAGTCTGATTTGTTTTTTGCTGACGATTTAAACGTTAATATCAATAAATTAGAGCTTACCAAAGAAAGTTCGAAAGAAGTGATTCCCGTACTTTACAAAGATTTTAAAATTGCAGGAAAAGGAATTCATTACAATGATCAGCAAAATATTTCTGTTGAAAGTTTTAATTTAAATCCAAAAAGCGGGCAAATTCGAAATATTGTTGCGCAACACACCAATTCACCCAAAATGGGCATGGATTTTAAAACAAATCTCGTTCAGTTTGCCATCAATGACTTCAAATTTGTTGATAGGAAATTAAATCTAGACGTTAAAGATATTTTGGTTGATGGAATTAACGGTAAAATTACTGCAGGAAATGCTGTTCCGAAGAAAAAAACAGCGATCACAGGAATTCAGTTTCCGATCGTGGTAAGAAAAATTTCAGTTAAAAATTCAAATATTACTTACGAAAGCAAAAATCAGCCTTTAACTTTTAACGATCTCAATGCAACTGTTAATCAGCTTGAGTTGGTAGAAAATGCCACCAAAAACGGAATGGCAGTGAAGGTAAAAGACTATGCGCTTTCAACTAAAAATTTTGTGTACAAAACAAAGTTCTATAAAATGAATGTTGCTGCTTTAGCTATAAATAAAAATAAAATTGAAGTCAATCAATTTGCGATGACTCCTTTGGTTTCCAGAGCCCAATTTATCAGAATGATTCCTGTGGAAAGTGATTTGTATGACATCAAAGTAAATACTATTTCGGCACAGGGAAATTGGGATTTGTTTTCTGAAAATAAATTTATCAATGCGACAAATGTTATTGTGAATTCTGCAAATGCCAATATTTTCAGAAGTAAAATTCCGGCAGATGATCCGAAAATAAAACCTTTGTACTCAAGAATGTTGAGATCGATTAAAATTCCGATGTATATCAGTAATTTAAATCTTAAAAATTCGATTTTAGAATACGAAGAAGATACCCCAAAAAGTAGCGGACCGGGAAAACTGACATTCAGTAATTTTAATATGAATGTAAAAAACCTGAATTCTGCTAAAATGAAAGGAAGACCGACTAACGTACAAATCAAGATCGACTGTATGTTTATGAAGTCTTCACCACTCTCTGTGAATTGGGGCTTCAATACGGCTGATCAAGGAGATCGTTTTACAATTGCAGGTAATTTAGATAATATTCCGGCGACAGCTTTAAACTCATTTATCGTGCCTTATTTAAGTGTTTCGGCAACAGGAACGATTCAGCAGATGCTTTTTAATTTTAAAGGAAATCCAAAAGGAATTGGAGGGACATTTAATATTAAACATAAAGACCTTAAAATTTCTATTTTAGACAAAAAAAGTAAACAAAAGAAAGGCTTCTTGAGTGCTGTTGCGAATGTTTTTATTAAAACAGACTCCGATAAACTTCCCGAATCTGTAATTGTAGAAGGAGTAGAAAGAGATCCTACAAAATCGTTTTTCAATATGTTCTGGAGGGGTGTTGAAGATGGTTTAAAGAAAACGCTGATCGGAATAAATATTGACAAAACTAAAAAAACCGTTGAAGGAGCTGTCAATACCGTGAAAGATGTGAAGAGTGGCGTAAAAGACGTTAAAAATTCTGTGAAACAGGCGAAAGAAGATATTTCCAGGGAGCTTGCTTCACCTAAAACCAATACGCCCAAAGAGGAAAAAAAACCTGAAAAACCGAAAGAAAAGAAAGGGTTATTCAAAAAAATATTTAAGAAAAAAGAAACTCCCGAAACTGAATAATTTCGGGAGTTTTATATATTGATTGAGTTTGATTTAATATTCGTCGCTCTCCTGAATCGGTATAGCACGAAGAAAGGTGTCAAATTCCTCGCCGGGATAATTACTTTCCGCACCATAAGAATCTATGATAATTCCCAGATTTTGCTCATTATCCTGCAATACGTATAAAGCAACATTGTCATCAGGATTACTATCTCCTTCGAAACGATAAGTTTTCAGAATTGATAATTCTTCAGGAAGATAATTTTTTTCAGAATTGTCATATTTCATTTGGCATTGCTCATTCATTCTGAATTCTTTGTGAATTCCCCTTTTTCTCAAAGTTTCCATAACCTGACTCAGCGTTGTCATTTGGTCATTGTTTTCTGATTTTTCCATAATAATATTTTAGTTAATTACTACAATTATTAAACCATAATTGCACAGGTTTATTTTAATTCAGCTTTAACAAAAATCCTTTAGACATTAACAAAATTTGTTGTTTCATAAATATAAAAAGGTACACTATTTGATATAACACAATACAAAATCGTAAAAAACATGAAAAAAGAAGTAGGAGTTTTACTGGCAGGAGGAGTAGGTCTTTTGGCAGTATTAAGTTTTTTAAGCGTAAAGAAAATTTTAGGTAAAAAACATAAAAAGTATAACGAGTACTATTCGGATCATCACAGACATTTTGATAAAAAAAATGTTGAAGATGACCATGGTATTGAATTTTACGCATTCAAATAAGGTAAGAAGTAGTAAATAGATATAGATTTTTTTAAAATCCGGCATCCAATTTTATTGGTGTTGGATTTTTTTTGTGGAAAACTTTAATGTTAAAATTTATTATTTTCGAATGAAAGGTTTATAATTTTACATCAGAAATGCAGAACGAAAATATCATAAAAGGACAAGGAGCTCAGCGAAATGTAATCAACCGTTTCGACAGATTTACTTTTGAGCCTGAAGATGAAGATTTCGAACTCACAAAAACTTCTTTCACTGAAGTGTTCCCCAAAACCATTGTCAATCAGGTGAAAAGCGAAGATTTACCAATGGAATATTCCATGAATCCTTATCAGGGTTGTGAGCATGGATGCTCTTATTGTTTTGCAAGACCAACACACGAATATTGGGGTTACAGCGCCGGAATTGATTTTGAAAGAAAGATCATGGTCAAGAAAAATGCTCCGGAATTACTTGAAAAATTTTTCAAAAAAAGAGGTTATAAACCCGCACCGATTTTGCTCTCAGGAAATACTGATTGCTACCAACCTGCCGAAAGACAATTTGAAGTCACCCGACAACTTCTGCAAGTTTGTCTTTATTACAGACATCCCGTAAATGTTTTGACAAAAAATGCATTGGTTCTTCGTGATTTGGATATTCTTAAACCGATGGCTGAACAAAATTTGGTTTCTGTGTCGCTGAGCATTCCTACAATTAACGAAGATTTGCGCAGGAAAATGGAACCCAGAACAAGCACAGCAAACAATAAACTGAAAGCAATAGAAATACTTTCTGAAAATAAAATTCCTGTTAATGTCATGGTTGCACCCATTATTCCGGGGCTGAATAGTGATGAACCTTTGAATATTTTAAAAGCTATTTCAGATGCAGGAGCGCATAGTTTCGGCTATACTTTGGTAAGATTAAATGATACGGTAGAGCCTGTTTTTATAAAATGGATTGAAGATGCTTTTCCTGACAGAGCACAGAAAGTTTTAAACTTAATCCGTTCTATGCGTGGCGGAAATTTAGGAGAAAAAAGATATTTTGAAAGACAAAAAGGCAGCGGAAATATTGCAGAAATGATTCATAATACTTTCAAAATTGGAAGAAAAAAGTTTTTCAACGGGAAAGAATTTCCGAAACTTTCTACCGAAGGTTTTACAGGAACTAAAGAACAGCAACTGAGATTGTTTTAATTTTATTTAAATCAAAAAGCTACTAATAACAGAAATATTAATTGAGAAGGATTTTTTGTCACGCAAAGATTTTATTTTTTAAACTTATTATTTTAAGGAGCAAAGAATGGCGACAAAGTCGCTGATAAAGCTTGAATATAACGAACGCTTCATAAAAATCAATTTTTTGATTTCATCTTTGTTCCCTTAAAAATAAGATTCTAAAAAAAATAAGCTTTGCGTTAAATATAAAATATTTACAATAAGTATTTATGTATTTCTTAAGCTGGACAGAGATTAATGTTGTTTTATTTATCCAATTAATTCTTTTGCCTGCGTTAATGCAGCTTCAGTAATTTTACTTCCGGAAAGAAGTTGTGCGATTTCGTTCAGTTTTTCTTCATCGTTGAGCGGAATAATCGTTGACTGAGTTTTTCCGTTAATATCCTGTTTTACAACTTTGTAATTGTCATTTCCTTTTGCAGCAACCTGTGCTAAATGAGAAATAACGATCAGCTGCATATCTTCAGACATTTCGCGCATCAGATTTCCGATTTCTTCGGCAACTTTTCCAGAAACTCCGGTGTCGATTTCGTCTAAAATCAAAGTTGGAAGCTCGTCGCTTTCGGCAATGATTTTTTTCACAGCAAGCATTACACGCGATCTTTCACCACCTGAAATCGCGGTCTGAATAGGTTTTAAAGGAAACCCTGAATTTGCCTGAAATAATAATTGAATATTTTCTTTTCCGAACTGGTTGTATTCTGAAGCGTCGCTGATTTCAATATCAACTTTTGCTTTTTCAAGTCCGAGTTTTTTAAGTAAACCTTCTGCTTTTTTAATGAAAACAGGAATACTTTTTTTTCTGTTTTTTGAAAGTTTCTGGCTTAAAGCTTCCAGAGATTTTTCTTTTTTAGAAATATTTTCAAGAATTTGTGCGATGTATGCTTCAATTTCTGCCGTTCCTTTTTGTTCGCCAGAAAGCTGATCTCTGATTTCTTTTAAATCTTCAATATCAGAAACATTATGCTTTAGAAAAAGGGTGTTTATTTTATTGTTGAATTCTAAAAGCTGGGCTAAAGTTTCAGGATTAATTTCAATTCTGTCAGCTTCGTCTTCCAATTCCGAAAGAATATCCTTGATTTCTACAAAAGAAGTTTCAAATCTTTCGTTAAGCTCTGCAAAATTGGTTGATACTTCTGCAATTTTAGAAAGTTTAGATTTTGCTTCATTAAAAAAAGAAAGAATTCCTATTTCTTCCTGATGAAATCTGGATAAAAGTTGTCCTAAATTTTCTGAAATCATTCCTGCATTTTCCTGCATAGAAAGCTGATTTTGCAGGTCCGGATAATTTACATCATCCATTTTCATATCTTCCAGCTCGCTCAAAAGAAACTGCTTGTAATCGCTTTCTTTAGTATTTTCTGAAAGCTGAGTCTGAAACTTTTTAAGCTGAGTTTTTAAAGTCTGGAATTCGTAAAAATCCTGCTGATAATTCTCAATCAGGGTTTTGTTATCCGAAAGTCCGTCGATTATTTTAAACTGATATTCTGACGTAAAAAGATTTGAGGTTTCAAACTGAGAATGAATGTCGATTAACTGAGAAGTCAGCTCTTTCAAGACATCCAAAGTTACCGGAACATCATTGATAAACGCTCTGGATTTTCCTGAAGGCAAAATTTCTCGTCTGATAATGGTCTGATGCTCATAATCGAGATCATTTTCAATAAAGAATTTTTTAAACTGATTATTCAGTTCAAATTCTGTCTCAACGATACTTTTTTCCTCGGCTTTTGAAATTGATTTTATATCTGCTCTTTCGCCCAAAACCAATCGAAGAGCACCGAGAATAATCGATTTACCCGCACCTGTTTCACCTGTAATTACTTGTAAACCATTTTTTAAAGACACTTCGAGAGCATCAATAAGGGCGAAATTTTTAATGTAAATTCTTGAAAGCATAGATTTCAGAAGCAGATTACGTTTGTTAATGCAAATATAAAATTTACAAATCAGAATTCAAGAATTATGCCTGTTACTTCCACTTATTCCATTTGGATTCTGTGTTCTTTGGAGAGAAAATAATCATCTGCTGCTTCAATGTACCAATGTTTACAGATCCGTTATTTCCTGAATTGAAAATGTTGAATATTTCATCCGCTTTATTATCCATAAAAAGATTGAAGAAATAATTCTGCTGGAAAGAGTTTTCGTATGTTTTAAGCTGCATTAAAGCATCAAAAATAATCTTTTTAGACTGAGTTTGATCCTGATTAAATAATCCGTCTAAACCAGCTCTGTGATAAGTGTAAATAGTAGAACGCAATTGGCTCATATTCGGATTAAGAATCTCACCAATTAAAATAGAACGGCTTTTCGGCTCATTAATCTGGTTCCAGCCTTCATAATTTCTGTTTTGAGAATTCTGGGCAATCTGTTGTGCCTTCGAAAACCACTGAGTTCCGCCCATCGACTGAAAACTATCGGCATCGTAACCCAAAATAAGATACACATAAAAGCTGATGACATCAATTAAGTTTTTTCCAGAAAACTGTCTTTCGTTGAAGATAAGATTTTCGTTTTCAGCATATTCGAAACCAAATCTGGTATCCTGAAGATTTAAAAGTGGAGATTCGTATGAGCTGCTAAATACAGGACGAACTGCCTGAACAACTAAAACTCCTTTAAATCTGTTTCCATCTCTTTCACTAAGAACAATCGAGAAGTTTGATTTTATTTTTTCAAAATTCTGAAGTCTTTTTCCTGTCCAGCTCGTATTGTTGATGAAATCTCTGAGGCTTTTCTCTAATGCTTTGTAAGCCTGCGTGTTACTTCCTCCCAATTGCTGAGAGTTGACGCTAACTGTAGCCAGAAGTTCCTGAGAGAAACCAAAATTGAATACAATCAGAAAAAAGAGTATGATTATTTTTTTCATTTGACAAATTAAAAATTGAAAACGGAAATTTATAACATTTATTTTAAAAACTGAGCTTCAATACAATCGAGAATATCTTTGGCGACATTTTCTTTTGATTTTAAATCAAATTCCATTTTCTCAGTTTTTGTAAATATTTTTATTTTGTTGGTATCATTTTTAAAGCCGGCACCTTCATCACGAAGCGAGTTCAGAACAATCATATCCAGATTTTTCTTTGCCAGTTTTCCTTTTGCATTTTCTTCTTCATTCTGAGTTTCTAAAGCAAATCCCACCAAAAATTGATGCGCTTTTTTATCACCCATCGTTTTCAAAATATCCGGATTTTTGATGAGTTCTATTGAAAAAGTATCTTCGTTTTTTTTTATTTTTTCTGAAGCTACGACTTTGGGAGCGTAGTCTGCAACGGCGGCACTTGCAATCCCGATATCGATGCTTTGGTAATATTCGAAAACTTTATCGAGCATTTCTTTTGCTGATGTAACTCGGTGTAAATCGATATTTTGATGTTTAGGTTTCAAAGAACTTGGTCCTGAAATCAAAATCACTTTTGCCCCTCTTTTTGCAGCTTCTTCAGCCAAAGAAAACCCCATTTTTCCTGAAGAATGATTCCCTATAAAACGAACAGGATCAATGGCTTCGTAAGTTGGTCCGGCTGTAATTAAAACTGTTTTTCCTTCTAAAGATTTTTTTTGATCAGAATTAAAAAACGCTTCAATAGTTTTAACAATCGTTTCCGGTTCTGCCATTCTTCCCTGACCAACTAAACCACTTGCCAATTCTCCGCTTTCGGCAGGAATTACGGTGTGACCAAATTCTTCGGCAAGTTTCAGATTGTTTTTGGTTGAAGGATGTTGATACATATCCAAATCCATCGCTGGAGCAATGAAAACTGGGCATTTTGCCGACATATACGTTGCAATCAACAAATTATCACAAATCCCGTGAATCATTTTTGCCAAAGTATTTGCTGTACAAGGCGCAACAATCATTAGATCTGCCCAAAGTGCCATTTCAACATGACTGTTCCAGGTTCCGTTGTCGCTATAAAACTCTGTATAAACAGGATTTTTTGAAAGTGTAGAAAGACTCAGTTTGGTCACAAAATGTTCGGCATCAGGAGACATAATTACCTGAACTTCGGCACCTTTTTTCACCAAATCTCTAATGAGAAAATGAATTTTGTAGGCGGCTATTCCACCAGAAACGGCAATGAGGATCTTTTTCCCGGAAATACTCATGTAAATTTTTTTAAAGCACTAATTTACTTCTTTTTTTCAAGAACCTCTTGGTCTTAATTGTTTAGATTTTATCTGTAATTAAGATTTCAAAAAGAATGGATAGGTACAACAACAAAAATCATAGAAGAAATGAATCTTCTATGACCTTAGATTTTATAAAAATAAAATTTTATTATTTTCTGTCTTCAGTTTTTCTGAAATACACATCACCTTCCAACCATTCTTGGATTGCGATAGATGTAGGTTTTGGAAGCTTTTCGTAATGTTTTGAAATTTCGATTTGCTCTCTGTTTTCAAAAACTTCTTCCAAAGTAGAGTTGTGAACAGCAAATTCGTCTAATTTATTGTGTAATTCAGTACGGATTTCTGCATTGATCTGCTCTGCTCTTTTCCCCATGATCACAATAGCTTCATAGATTGAACCTACTTTGTCTTCAATCTTATCTTTATCGTAAGTAATAGTATTTACTTCTGCTTTTGTATCTTTTACGCTCATTTTGAGAAAATTATTTTATTTATAAGGTGGCAAATTTACGAATTATCTTTGGATTTTGAAAGTCGCCGCAGGAGGAGGTGTTTGTAACGCTGCACTGTCCCTCTGAATCTGCATTGCTTTCTTCTCATTAGCGATTTGTTCTTTTATTTGCTGCTCTGTTTTATTCTGCTCTGCAAGCTTATCAGCAATCTTTTTCTGTTTGGCGGTAAGTACTGCAATTTTTTCGTCTAATTGTTTTTTAGCTACAACAAAATCTTTCTTTTCTTTTTCAAGTTTTTGTCTTAAATCAAGAGCTGTTTTAGAATATTCTGTATCGGGAAGTTCTTTTTCAACCTGTCTTGTAAAAGCCAATGCGCTTTCGATACGCTCACCTTTTAAGTCATAGTTTGAACCTACAGCCAAAGAATAACGCGACTTCATCATATAATCATAGATTTTTGGACGAAGCTTTGTGCTTGGAAAATCATCCAAAACGTTTTCAAAAGTAGTAACTGCTGCTTTGTAATCTGCCATTCTGTAATATTGCTTGGCATTTTCGTAAGCTTTGAATTCTAATTTATAAGAAAGCTCATCAATCATTGTATTGATGTTTTTTGATCTTTCCGAATTAGGGTATGCATTCAAAAACTCCTGAAGCTCATTAATCGCCAATTCTGTACTCGACTGATCTAAGTTATAATCCATAGAACCGTTGTAGTAACACAATGCAGACATATAAGCCGCTTCTTCTTTTCTGTTATCCTGAGGGAAACTTACCGAAAAGTTTTTAAACTGGTTTCCGGCCAGTCTGTAGTTTTTATCGTAATAATTGGCATACGCAGAATTGAAAACCACGTTTGGTGCATCATCTGTACCTGCAACCAAATTGGGAAGTCTGTCGTAAAGTGCCAATGCATTTTTCCACTTCTTTTTAGCAAAATTTTCGTTTGCAGCTTTAAGAATAAAGTTTTTGTCTGCACTTCTCAACGCTTTTTCTTGCTGACTTTTGCACGATGCCAAAACAGCAATGGCGAAAATACCTAAAATATACTTTTTCATATAAAATGTAACAGTTTTCGGGTTTACCGACCTATTAATTTGCAAAAATATAACTTTTTTGCTAAAAGATTTTTTTTTATGATTATTTAACGTAAATTTAGTCTGCTGCGTATCCCAAAACAGCAAAAACATTCATTAAGAGATTCATTCTCACCTTTTTTTCGGCTTCTTTGGTGTAAGATTCGTCATCTTTGTGAGGAACATACAGCTCATAGAAATTTTTGTTTCTGATGACAAATAAGGTAGAACCCAGTATTGTAGTTAAGATATCCTCAGGTTTTGGCGTAAATGTAAAAGCTCCCGAAGTGACTCCTTTTTTGATAACTTCATCTAATTTTCTTACAAAAAGCTGATAGAAATCAAGCAGTTCATCTTTGAGATTCTCTGTATGACGAAGTTCCTGAGTGACAAAGCCATGAAAATAATTGTATCTGAAAAGCTGGCTGACAATATATTTAATCATTTCTTTCATCTGCATTTCGGGTCTGCCATCTTTTATGGTGTCTGCAAATTCAGAAAAATTTTCTCTTGTTTTTAATACTCTATACTGATAAAGATAAGACATCATCTTCTCTTTAGAGCCGAAATAATAAGAAATCATTGCTACATTGATATTGGCTTTTGTACAAATATCTCGTACAGATGTTCCCTCATATCCTTTCTTGGCGATGAGTTCTTCGGCAATATCAAGAATGTGAATTTGCTTCTCAGAAAACTTTTTTCCCATGACTAGGTTTTTAGTAAAGTTAAGACTTTTTAACATATCTGTAAACAGATGTTTAATAATTTTCAGTCTTAAGGTAATTGTAGTATTTTTGAATATGGATTTTTTTGATTTTCATCATCATAAAAAAAATATAAGCAAAGGGATTTATAATCTTGGATATGGCGAAACTCCACCAGAATTTCAATATTCAATAGGAATTCATCCTCAAGATATTCAATGGGAAAATATTGAAAGCCAATTCAATTGGTTAAATTCTACTATTACTGAAAATTGTTTTGCAATTGGTGAATGTGGACTTGATGGATTGATTTCTATGGAACAAAAAATACAGGAACAGGTTTTCAAAAAACAAATCGCAATTTCTAATGAGTTTAAAAAACCTTTAATCATTCATTGTATAAGAAAATTCTACGAAGTGATTTCTTTCAGGAAAATGGCAGATCAACCGATGATTATTCACGGGTTTAATAAAAAGCAGAGTATTGCAGATGATTTGCTTAAAAATAAATTTTATTTGAGTTTTGGAAAAGCTGTTTTGTATAATCTATCTTTGCAGAATGTTTTAAAGAGAACTCCTTTAGAAAAAATATTTTTGGAAACTGATAATGAAGATTTTAATATCGAAGAATTATATATAAAAGTTTCAGAATTAAAAAGGATTTCTTTAGAAAGACTTAACGAACAAATTTCAGAAAATTTAGAAACAATTCAGCATGGATAAAGTTTGGCTTGAAAGAACAGAATTATTGATAAAAGAAGCAGGTGTTGAAAAATTAAACAAAGCCACTGTTCTGGTTGTAGGTTTAGGCGGAGTAGGTTCTTTTGCTGCTGAGTTTTTAGCGAGAGCCGGAGTAGGAAAAATGACGATTGTAGATGGTGACACTGTAGATATTACGAATATTAATAGGCAACTTCCCGCTTTGCATTCTACCGTTGGAAAGCATAAAGTAGATGTTGTTGCAGAGAGATTGATGGATATAAACCCAAATCTTGAATTGGTGAAGATCAATGAATTTTTGAGTCCGGAAAGAATGGCGGAAATTCTTGACGGTGAAAATTTTGATTACATATTAGACTGCATCGATAGTATAAGTCCGAAAACGTCATTGATTATTGCTGCAAGACGCAGAAAAATAAAAATCGTAAGTTCAATGGGGGCAGGTGGAAAATCTGACCCTTCTAAAGTTATCGTTCGTGATATCAGTAAAACGCAACATTGCCATCTTGCAAGACAAATTAGAAAAAGGCTAAAAAAAGAAAAAATAGATAAAGGAATTCGTTGTGTTTTTTCGGATGAAATTCAGGATGAAGAAAGCTTAAAAATGACCGACGGAAGCAATTTTAAAAGGTCTTTTTATGGAACTATAAGTTTCCTTCCTGCTATTTTCGGATTGTATGCCGCTGCAGAAGTTATCAATCATCTAGTGAAGAAAGATTAATGTCTGATTTTAAATATCCAAAACAAGAAAAACTCAAAAAAGAGAATGAAATCACTTTACTTTTTGCAAAAGGTAAGTGGCGAAGTTGTGGAAATTTGCGCATTATCATTCTTAAAAATCATCCGGATCTACAAAATGAAAATGTAAAATTAGGAGTTTCGGTTTCTAAAAGATATTTTAAAAAAGCGGTGCATAGAAACCGTGTGAAAAGACTTTTGAGAGAGTGTTACCGTTTAAATAAAGATCTTTTTAAAACGAGTTTTGGTGATAGGACAATTGCGATGTTGTTTTGGGTTTCAAATGAGTTGCCTAAAAAGTTTCAGGATATGGAGGCAGAGTTTATTAAATTATGTCAGTCTCAGAAAAAATCATAAAAAGATTGAAATTTATTAGTTATAAAAGGTTGCGCTCCTACGGAGCGCAATTTTCGTTTCTTATATTCTTCTACAAAGTTTCGGCTCCGAAGGAGCCGAAACTAATCATTCTAAAAATCATACTTAAAAATTTGAAATTTAGATATTTATATTTTTTGTAGCTTTAAACAAACAATTGATGACTTATGTTAGATCAAATTCCTTATCTTCCCTATGTGCTGAGTGCGTTTATTGGCATCGGACTTGCTGCTGCAACAGGTTTCAGAGTTTTCTTGCCAATGTTTGCGGTGAGTTTGGCGTCTTATTTCCAGTGGATCCCCACTCATGAAAGTTTTGAATGGCTTTCTGGTCTTCCTGCACTAATTACTACAGGAATTGCCACATTAGTAGAAGTTTTAGCTTATTATATTCCAATAGTAGATCATTTACTCGATACTGTTTCTGTTCCGATGGCGACGATTGCGGGTTCTGTACTTTTTGCAAGTCAATTTGCCGATTTAGGGACATTTCCACAATGGGGATTGGCTTTAATTGCAGGAGGAGGAACTGCTGCAACAATCAGTTCAGGATTTGCAGGAATTCGTGCAGCTTCCACAGCGACAACGGGTGGGCTTGGAAATTCTGTTGTGGGAACTACAGAAACTGCAGGAGCAGGAATTATGGTCACTTTAGCAATGGTTGCTCCGGTAATCGCTGCTTTTCTGGCAATTGCAACCGTAATTGTTATTATAATTTTAGGCAGAAAAGCTTTGAAAAAATTAAGAAAGCGAAAAGAAGTTTTGAATAATTAAAGTTTTTAAAAAACTATTTTATTTCAAAAATATCCCGATCATTCAAAAACTGAAAATGATTTCTGAAATCTTTAAGCTCTTCCAAATTTAATTCGGCTGAAACTAAATTTTCATTTTTCTGAGAAATTTCTTTACCATCAGCAAAAAAACAATGTGAGCTTTCCTGATAAAAAAGATTATTTCCATCGGTTCCTATTCTGTTTAAGCCAAAAACATAAGACAGATTTTCAATAGCTCTTGCTTTCAGTAAATGTTCCCAAGCTCCGACTCTTTTTTCCGGCCAGTTGGCAACATATAAAATAGCGTCATAATCGTCATTATTTCTTGCGAAAACAGGAAATCTTAAATCATAACAAACCTGCAACAGAAAACGAATCCCAAGATATTCTACAATCACTCTGTCTTTTCCGGGGGTGTAGATCTTATCTTCGCCTGAAAAAGAAAATAAATGCCTTTTATCATAAAATTTTACTTCAGAATTTGGCTTCACGAAATACATTCTGTTAAAAAATTGGTTGTCAACTTTTATAGAAGCGCTTCCTGAAAATGCTGAGTTTTTCTCTTTTGAAATTTTCTTTAAAAATTCCAACGATTCTTCATTTTTATCTGAAACTTCAGCAGCATCCATACAAAAACCTGTAGAAAACATTTCCGGTAAAAAAAATAAATCTGCCTCTTGATTTTGTAGTTGTTTTTCAATTAATTGAAAGTTCTCGATTTTATTTTTCCAGATAATATCCTGATTTAATCCTATAATTTTCATACGCAGATTTCTATTTTTTTTTAATTGCCGTATGGAATCGCCCTTTTAAAATTACATTTATGATTAAAAGATAAACATCGCGATTTCATATTTCAAATTCAAAACTTGTATAAAATTACAGTTTTTAAATGGTTTCGGTTTTATATTTGCTGCAAATTGTGATTAGTAATAATTTAAAATTAAAATCTATGAAGAAATTGGTTTTTATGTTGATGGTTTTTGCCGGAGTGGCAGTTAGCGCACAAGCCTACACCGGAAAAGGGGATCAGAAGGTTAATTTAGGATTCAATGCATGGGGTTATGGAACGGGAATTACCGCAACTTACGACTATGGTTTAAATCAGTTAATATCTGTCGGAGCCGGAGCTAATGCTTATTTTGACGGTTATAAAGACAATAATAAAGATAATAGAGTTTTTATATTTGGAAGAGTTAATTTCCATTTAAAGGAAGCTTTAGAACTACCGGAGAAGCTAGATATTTATCCGGGAGTTGATCTTGGGGTTCTTGGCAGAGATTTCGGTATTGGAGCTCACATTGGCGCAAGATATTTCTTTACAGAAAAAGTTGGTGTTTTTGCTGAAGTTGGAAATAACGGAAGTTTAGGAGTTTCTTTCAATTTTTAAAAATCAGCCACAATATATGACAAAGCTTCTCATTTAGAGGAGCTTTTTTGTTTGGCATCCTTTTGATAATTGTTACCTTTGCAAATTAAAATCTAAAAACAATTAATGGAATTAGCAATTAAGATCTTTCAATTTATATTAAGCATCTCTATCTTAGTAATTCTTCACGAGCTTGGGCATTTCTTACCCGCAAAATATTTTAAAACCAAAGTAGAAAAGTTTTATCTTTTCTTCGACCCTTATTTTTCTTTGGTTAAAAAGAAAATTGGCGAAACTGAATACGGTATCGGATGGCTTCCTTTTGGAGGTTATGTGAAAATTGCCGGAATGGTTGACGAAAGTATGGATACCGAGCAATTGAAACAACCTGCACAACCTTGGGAATTCAGAGCAAAACCAGCTTGGCAGAGATTGATCATTATGTTGGGTGGGGTTACTGTAAACTTTTTCCTTGCTTGGATTATCTATGGATGTCTTTCGTTCTTCAATGGTGAAACTTCTTTTGATACAGCGAAAGTTGATGCTCCAATGAATTATACGAATGTTGCTAAAGGAATGGGTTTTCAGGATGGAGATAAAATCTTAAAAGTTGATGGAAAAACTCAGAATAATCTTGATAAATTAGCTTTAGATGTTCTATTAAGCGATGAAATTACAGTTTTAAGAAACGGTAAAGAAGTTACTTTTCCTACGAATGATGATGGTAAAGCGATGGCTTTTAGAGATGAAAATCCTAGAGCGTTTCTTACACCAAGATTTCCTGCAGTAATCGATTCTATATACAATCCTAAAACATTACAGGCTGGGCTGAAAGTAGGTGACCAAGTTGTTGCAGTTGATGGAAAGAAAATTTCTTATTATGATGAATTTCAGGAAATGGTAAGAAACAGTGCCGGAAAAGATCTTAAAGTAGATGTAATGAGAGGTGGAGCAATTCAACCGCTTGTTTTATCGGTATCTAAAGAGGGAACTTTAGGATTGGCTTCTTATAAACAATTGACTAAATTCTACGAAACAAAACATTTTACTTTTGGAGAATCTATCGGAAGAGGTTTCACGAGAAGTATTGAAAGTTTGACATATCAGGTAAAGCAGTTTAAATTAATCTTCAATAAAAAAGTTCAGGGTTATAAGAAAGTAGGTGGTCCATTAGCTATTATCAAAAATATGCCTGTTGACAAAGCGAAAGACGGAAGCGTGTCAATCGACTGGACGGCTTTCTGGAGTTTTACAGCAATGTTCTCTGTTTGGTTGGCATTCTTAAACTTAATTCCGATCCCTGGTTTGGACGGTGGTCATGTTATTTTCACATTATATGAAATGATTGTTGGAAAACCTGTTCCACAAAAAGTATTGGAAAACGCTCAAATGGTGGGTGTTATCTTCCTGTTGGGCTTGATGTTACTGATTTTTGGAGCAGACATCTTTAAGATTATTACCAACAAATTTTAAAATTATTTAAAAAAATAAATAAAAAACTTGCGTGGTATAAATATCCGTCCTATATTTGCACCACTTAAAAATAAGGACATTCCTCCTTAGCTCAGTTGGTTAGAGCATCTGACTGTTAATCAGAGGGTCGCTGGTTCGAGCCCAGCAGGAGGAGCAAAAAAGACTTACAGAAATGTAGGTCTTTTTTTTTGTTTAATACTTTTCTGTTCTGAAATAAAATTTAAAATTTAAATTCCTGAAAAATAATCTGATAGCAGGTTTCCTGTAATTTTGGATAAAAAATATTTGCTTACTATTATTTTTCATATTATCTTTGCACCACCTTAAAAGAGGAACATTCCTCCTTAGCTCAGTTGGTTAGAGCATCTGACTGTTAATCAGAGGGTCGCTGGTTCGAGCCCAGCAGGAGGAGCAAGTCGTAGTCATTTAGATTGCGACTTTTTTTATGTATTATATTTATATTTTGTTTTCTGAGTCAGCAGATAAATACTACATCGGATATTCGCAATTTCCGAAAGAGAGACTTTTAAAACATAATCAGCAGGAAAACTTTAATACATTTACTCGAAAATTTCGCCATGGAAAATAGTTGCGCTTTTTGAGGTTTCAGATGATAAAACTATCGCTATTACTATTGAACAATATATTAAAAAACAAAAATCCCGAAAACTTTTGGAAAAATTATGTGATGAAAATTACGAACTGTCTTGGATTTTAGCTCAGTTGGTTAGAGTCCCGAAACTTCGGGATTAATCAGAAGGGTTTTTGCGGTTGCGGAACCAGCAGGAGGAGCAAAAAGACTTACAGAAATGTAGGTCTTTTTTATTTTATTTATTCTCCCAATATAACTTCAGTTTTTTTATTAGATATTGGGTTTTAGCTTTCTATAGGTACAATATTCATAGCTTTATTTTCGTTACATTTGCAAGTTTGGAGATAAATATAAAGATCTTTAAAAAACTTTTAAATTTTAATAATAAAACAGCATAGTTTTTGTTTAGCTAATTTGCTTGAAGATACGAATGATGTCAACCAATCAATTTAAATACGGTTTCCTTTACATATCCCTTTTTATAGCCAGTCTTTTTCATGCCCAAAACTCGGCAAACGGAAAAGTCTTGGATTCTAAGACCAATAAAGAGATTAGTGGTGTTGAGGTGTTTATTAATGACAGTAATACACCTGTTCTTACAACTACTTCAGGAAATTTTACTGTGCAATCTGACAGTATTATTTACAAACTTAAGTTTCAGAAAAAAAACTATGCTTTAGAAAGTGTAGAAATTACTCCTGATAACAGCATTAATCTTACTATCAAACTGTCTTCGGAGAAAGTAAGCAGCATTGAAGAGGTTGTTATTCATAACGAAAAAACGAAATTTAAAAATAAAAAAGAAAATCCGGCATACCGAATTATGCAGGAAGTCTGGAAGCGTAAAAGAAATAACGGTCTGGATAAATTTGATACTTATACCTACAAAGAATACGAAAAGATTCAGTTTGACGCCAATAATCTCGACAGTGCCTTTATGCACAAAAAAATCTTCAATAAATTAGATTTTATCTTTGATTATGCAGATTCTACTGCAAGAGGAAAAATGGCATTGCCAATCTTCTTAAATGAATCTATTTACAATCATTTCGGACAAAACAAACCCAATAAAAAAACTAAAAAGCTTTTAGTTGCTCAGAAAACTTCGGGTTTTCAGGATAACCAAGTGATTTCGATTACAGCTAAAAACCTTTACCGTGATATCAATATTTATGATAATACTTTAAATTATTTCGATATAGGATTTCCTAGTCCGGTAGGAAGCGACGGTTTTAGCACTTATGATTATAATTTAACAGATACGGTCTCTATTAGAGGAGAACAGGCATATAAAATACGTTATCAGCCGAGGAGAGCTGAAGTTTTAGCTTTTCAGGGGTATCTTTATATTGATACCGATTCTTATGCGGTTTTGGAAGCTACTTTAAAGTCGACAAATAAGATTAATGTCAATTTCATCAACGCTATTTCTACAGAATTAGAATATGATAATCCGGATGACGAAACATTTTTGCCTAAAAAATATGTCACTGAAATTGAAATGACCCCTTTTTCTAAAAAGAAAACGGCAAAAAGCGTTATTGCCAAAAGATCTGTAGATTATTCTGATTATGATTTTAATAAGCCTTTATCTGATACCGTTTTCACAAGAAAAAAAGAAGAATACGACGATCGCTTTGTAGACAAGGATGATGATTTTTGGGTAAACGCAAGACCAGATTCTTTATCTAAAGAAGAAAAAGGAGTTTACGAAATGCTTGATCGATTACAGCAGACTCCAAAATTCAATAGAATTATTAAGCTTACAGAAACGCTTGCTTCTCGATATTATAATGTTACCAAAGGAATCGATTTGGGTCCTATAACATCTATTTATGGGAAGAATGAAGTGGAAGGTGATAGAATAAGATTAGGAGCAAGAACATATTTTACTCAAAATGATCCTTGGAGAATTGAGTTTTATAATGCCTATGGTTTTAAAGATCAGCAATTCAAATATGGGGTAGAAGGTCGATATATGTTCAATAGAGTCAACCGTTTTATGATTGGAGGAGGAACAAAAAGAGATATTACACAACTTGGAGTGCAATTAACGACCGAAGACGGAATTTTATCACGTTCTTTTGCTTCTTCAACGGTTTTTGCAAGAGGAGAAAATGCTTCTTTAAGTTCGGTAAACCAAACGAGTTTTTTCACTTCTATTGAACCTTGGAAAAACTTTCAGGTAAGAGTTGACGGAACGATGCAAAGCATTAAATCTGCTAATCCTGCGGGTTTTAGTTTGATGTATTTCAGAAATGGTGATCTAAGAAAAACGACCAATGATTCACATGTTACGATTAGTTTAATTGCAAGACCGGGAGCTACTTTTTCTCAGACCGGTGTTGATCGATATGAGCATGGAACTTTGGCTCCAACCATTGTTTTAAAATACACGAGAGGTATTGAAGGTTTATTTAATGCTGATTTTAATTATAATAAATTGCAGTTTATGTTTTATAAACCGATTCTTTTGGGAAGCTGGGGAAAAACATTGCTTAATTTTGAAGCTGGGAAAAACTTTGATACTGTTCCTTTGGCATTGCAGAACATTATTCCTGGAAACCAGTCGTATGGAATTGTTCCGAATACCTTTGCTCAGTTAAATTATTATGAATTTGTTGCAGACACCTATTCTACGCTTCATATAGAACACCATTTTAACGGTAAAATCCTTTCTTTTATCCCTTTAATTAAGAAACTGAAGTTAAGAGAAGTTGCGTTCATTAGAGGAGCTTACGGATCATTAAGTGATGCTTCAAAAAATATCAATGTTGACAATTTAAAATACTCGGCTCCAGACCAGCAAATTTATTACGAATATGGCTTTGGGATTGAAAATATTGGCTTTGGAAATATCAGGATTTTCCGTGTAGATTTCAACTGGAGAGGAAACTATCTAGACAGACCAGATGTTTCAAAATTTGGGATTAAGGCTGGCTTCCAGTTTGGGTTTTAATTCTTCTTTTGACTCACAATTCTTTTTAACACATATGCCTCATTAGAATTTATTTCTCTAATGTGCTCTTTTTATACGGTAAAGTATTCAATCACCTTATGTGACTCATGTGTTTAAATTTTGAAACTTCTCTGGTTTAGGAAACTATACAAAACTTTATAATTCATATCAATCTGCTCTATCTCCATAATCTGCGAGAGAATATTTTGATAATAATTTGTTTATAAATTAACTTTAAACGAAATTTCAGAAAAAATTTAAGCATAAAAAAATCCTCAACAAAAATGCTGAGGATTTTATTTTTATAAAACGCTAATTTAATTATGCGTTTGGCTCAATAGATACGTATGATCTGTTGTTTGCTTTCTTTCTGAAAACTACTTTACCGTCAACAAGAGCGTGCAAAGTGTGATCTTTACCCATACCAACGTTTTCACCTGGGTGATGTTGAGTACCTCTTTGTCTGATAATAATGTTACCAGCAATAGCGTCTTGTCCACCGAAAATCTTCACACCTAATCTTTTAGAATGAGATTCTCTACCGTTTTTGGAACTACCAACTCCTTTCTTGTGTGCCATTTTATTCTAAGGTTTTTTGGTTTAACAATTATTCTGCGCTTTCAGCAGCGTCAGCTTTTTTAGTTGTTTTTTTAGCAGGCTTCTCTGCTTTTTTTCCTTCAAATCCTGTAATACCAGTGATTTTGATTTGAGTTAAAGATTGTCTGTGACCGTTTTTAACTTCATAACCTTTTCTTCTTTTCTTTTTGAAGATGATTACTTTATCAGCTTTTACGTGGTCAAGGATCTCTGCCTCTACAGTGATACCGCTTACAGCTGGGGCGCCTACAGTGATTGCTCCGTTTACAGTAAGTAAGATCTTATCGAAAGATACTTTTCCTCCTTTATCTCCTTTCAAACGGTTCACAAACAACTTCTGGTCTTGCTCAACTTTGTATTGAAGCCCTGCTATTTCTACAATTGCAAACATTGTCTATAAATTTTTAGTTAATTCGAGGTGCAAATGTACTGATTATTTTTGTAGTAACAATGTGATTTTGAGAAATTTTCTACTTTCTGTGTAGATTTATTTCCAGCTGATTATTAATTGATTTATATTTTTTAGCCATAGATTCTTCAAAGAACTTTATAATTTCTGCATTATTGGTTATTTTTTTGCCATCTCCAGTAGTTACGGTCATAGAATTATTGGGATTAGCTAAATCTAGTTTAATATCTTTTGCAGGATCATTTTTGTAAGTCAGATATAACTTTTTGTATTGAGCCGGATTTACTTTTACGCCCTCAAATTCATGCTTAGCCTCTTTTTCCAATGCTGAAATATAATCCCAAGAATGATCCTCAGCTTTGAGTTTCTTACTTCCTTTTAATAAAAACTGATGCGATTTGGTTTTATCTTCTAATTTCACAATCAAACCGGGTAAACCGTGAAACTTGTAAGGTCCATCCGGAAAAGGGAGGTCTTTAGAAAACCAGGCTTCCCAGATTCTACCTCCAAAATTTGCTGTCGCTTTTTGGCAATTGTAGTTTTCAATTTTTTGTGTTTCTGGAAGAATCTGCCATTTTATAACAGGAGTTTCCTCTACAATCATATTGGTTTGCTCAATATTGGTAAACCAAGTAGTTTTAAAACTCGGATATGACTTTTCTATTAAATAAGAAATATTCCACTCTTCTGTGGTGGAAGAATAACTTAAACTATTCGGCGTAGATTTTCTCTGTTCAATAATAGAATTGTTCGTGATAGAATCACTTGCAAATTTTGCCTGTCCATAAAAGTAAGATTTGGTCGGGAAAATATCAAGGTTCACAAATTCCTTTTTCAGGCTGTCTGTTTTTGTGGAATCAATTCTAAATTGATATTCGTAAATAAAACGATTTCCCTGCGCAGATAAATTGAGAACGGCAAATATTGCCAAAATAAGGCTGTATATAAACTTCATATTTTTGCGATTAATTCTCCAAATATAGAAATTAAATTACTTCTGTTTTATTTATAATTAGTTTTAAATCATATCAGAATCCAACATCAAAAAATAATTTTTTACCTGCATAGCATAGTTTTTTTTCAGTATGAATTAGTGAATTATTTCACATTATTGTATATCTTCGCTTTCACCAAAATATTTCAATATGAAAAGAAACTTTAATTTCTGCTTACTAGCAGGAGCGTTTGCTGTATTCTCATTATCAGCATGTAACGACGATACAATGGAAACACCTGTATCTGAAACTCAAACAGAAAATTTAAAACCTGAGCAGCCAAGCGAACTCGAAAAGATCTGCTATTATGTTGACCAGTATTGGAGCTCAAATGCCGTATTGACAACATCATTGCCCAATTCTACAGACACGAGTTTTATGAATGCTCAGATGACAAAAATTGCCAGTTTATGGGGAAGAAGTAATCCAACATTACGTTTTGTAAATGATCCGTCTAGCCCAAATTCTACGTATAATGCGATCTCGTATTCTACCGGAAAGATCTACTATGGCTATGCAATTTATGCAGATGCAAAAAGCAAAGGTGGAAACATCGTTAATGCAATGATTCTCGCTCATGAATACGGTCATCAGTTGCAGTATATTTTTGGACTTCCGTCTGTAAGTGAATCCACTGCAAGACCCAACGAACTGGAAGCAGATGGTTTTGCTGGATATTATCTAAGAAGACCCAATGGTTACAACCAGACATCATTTGCCCAGATTGCGGCAGCGTATGAGTTTGCCCAAAGTATTGGCGATTATCAAACAACCAGTGCAGGGCATCACGGAACGCCGCCTCAGAGAAGATCTGCAGTGCGTTTAGGCTTTCTTTTAGGGCAGTACGACCTTTCTGCTGCAGATTTTGATTACAATTTCTTTTATTATTATCAGGGAGTTTTAAACGGAACTTACAAAATGGCAAAAAACTCAAAGTTTCCTGAGTTGGATGCTTACATGAGCCAGTATCTTGATGAGTTGAAACAAATTCAGTCAGGAGAAATTTCAGCGGAAGAATTTAAAAATCTTAAATAAGCATTTATTTTAATATCTTTTAATGATAGAGGTAAGACGTTGCTCTTACCTCTTTTTCTTTATATAAAATATTCGTAAAGTTTAATTACTTTTGAAAAATATTCCACATTTAGATGAACAGAGATCTATACATTGATTTTGCGAAAGGTTTAGCCACACTTTCCATTATATTTATTCACACGGCGTTTTGGTCGGGACAGTTTTATATTATTCCGGAAATTCGGGTGTTTTCTCTGGTATTTGATGTTGCGATTTTTTATGCTTTAAGCGGAATTACCTCAGGTTCAAATATCGAGAAAACGTTTTATAGATTATTAAAACTACAGATTACGTACATGCTTTTTGTGACGTTGCTGTTCTTTTTAGATTATTTCTTTAAAATATTCGGACTCACCTTTTTCTCGCTAGAATGGCTGCAAAGTTTCTATTCTACATTTGGCTCAAAATATTCGGCAACCAGTATTTCGACAGCTCCGCAATGGCAGAATTTAGGAAACTGGTACCTTCACGAATACAGAAATGCAGATACTTTTCCTGTCGTGATGGGAAGTTTTTGGTATCTCAAAGTCTATTTTATTTTAACGGTTTTTGGAGTTTTAATTTTAAAGTTTTTTCCGAAACATGTGAATTGGTTTATCGGAATTTGTGTTGCTTTAACTTTATTATTTAATATTTTCCCGGAAATTTATCCAACTGGGCAAGTAGGATATGTTGCTTTTTATATGACTGTTTTTCTTGTTGGAAACAGAATGAGAGGCAAAAAAATTCCTACAAAAATGATCCCCGTTCTTTACGGATTGGTGGCATTAGCTTTAGTTTGGATGTTTTGGTACTTCGGAAACGAAATATTTTTTAAAATCAATAAGCAAAAATTTCCGCCGCAAACGCCATATATTATCTGGACTTTATTTTCACTGACGACTTTGTTTGTTTTGTACAACAGATTAAAGATAACCAAAGAAAATTTTGTAACTCATATTGGTAAAAACGCAATCTTCTTTTATTTCGGTCAGGGAATCAGTTCATCATTGGTTTATTTTCTGGTCGTTCCGATGAAAGAATTGATGCCTTGGTGGGTTTTAATGGTCATTATTTACATTATAAATGTTGCTTTAGCATTCATAATTGCGGCTGGTTTGAAGAAATTTGATGATTTTGGCTGGAAGATTTTAGAATTTTTAAGAAAGAAAACAGCTTCTCAAAACTAAATCTGCTATCGAATTTGAAACAAAACGATAATTCTTATCGCAATTTATTTTAAATTTACAGAAATTTTTAAATTATGTTTAAGTTGAAACTTCCTACCGATCCAAGGTGGGCAAATATTGCGGAGGATAACATTCAAGAAATTTTAACCGATCATGCGTGGTGCGAACAAAAAGCCGCTACCAATGCAATCGGACTGATTACAATGCTTCCGGAACGTCCGGATATCGTGAAGGAACTTTTGGCAATTGCACAAGAAGAGCTGGAACATTTCGGACAGGTTCTTGAGATCATTACAAAACGAGGTTACACTTTTGGGCGTACAAGAAAAGATGATTACGTCAACGAATTGGTCAATTTCATTCAAAAAGGAGGTCACAGAGATACTTTAATTGTTGATAAAATGCTTTTTGCGGCAATGATTGAAGCGAGAAGTTGTGAAAGGTTTAAAGTTTTAACAGAAAATATAAAAGACGAAGAACTAAAAACTTTCTATAAAGAATTAATGATCTCTGAAGCCAATCATTACACAACATTTATTGGTTTTGCAAGACAGCTTGGTGACCCTGAAAAAGTGAACAAAAGATGGGAAGAATGGCTGGAATATGAAGCAAGCATCATAAAATCTTACGGAAACAAAGAAACTATACACGGATAAAAGCAAATTGAAAAAGCCGACTTTTGAAAATCTGACTAATTTTTTTCTGAAAAACTTCTTTCAGGGATTGTTGATTATTGGTCCTATCGGATTGACCATTTTTGTAATTTGGTATGTGATAACGTCGATCGACAACATCATTCCGTCTGTTGCAAGCGAAATTCCGGGGTTGGTTTTTGTATCTACTTTGCTGATTACTGCTTTGTTGGGCTATTTAGGTAATAAATTTGTTGTAGGAAGATTTTTTGTAGATGCAGTCGACAGACTTTTAGAAAAAACTCCGGGAATCAAGCATATTTATTCGCCTACAAAAGATGTGATGTCTTCATTTGTAGGAGATAAGAAGAAATTTAGCGATCCTGTTTGGGTGAAAACCAACGAAAATCCTGAAATCTGGAGAATAGGTTTTCTTACACAAAAGGAAATGGCTGATGTTGAAAAACATAACTACGTTGCTGTCTATCTTCCGCATTCTTATGCGATTTCTGGTTGGGTGATCGTTACTGAAGAAAAAAATATAAAACCTGTTGTAGGAATGTCTGCTGCTACGGCAATGAAATTTGCGGTAAGCGGTGGTGTAGCAGGTTTTCATTCAGATGAAAATATCTTTAAAGCTCCTGAGTAGATTTCTTTTACTCACTTTAAAACTGTTTGGTTAAATAAGAATATTTAAGCATTGTACTTTATAAGAACATCTTTGGTGTTTTCTTAATCAATCTTAAACATTGATTTTCTTACTATTTGAAATTAAAACAGTATCAAAAAATACATCTGATGTTTTGAAATTAGTTTCAAACAAATTTTTCTTTAATAAAATCTAAAAAATATATCACATGGAATTACCATACGCAGAACCGTTTCGTATTAAAATGGTGGAAGAGATCCGTCAATCTACAAGAGAAGAAAGAGAACAATGGCTGAAAGATGCAAAGTTCAATTTATTTAATCTAAAATCTTCGCAGGTTTACATTGATCTTTTGACAGATTCCGGAACTGGAGCAATGTCAGACAGACAATGGGGAGCTTTAATGATGGGAGATGAAAGTTATGCAGGTTCTCGTTCGTTCGAACAATTACACAATACTGTACAAAGTATTACAGGTTTTAAATATTTATTGCCGACACACCAAGGAAGAGCTGCTGAAAACGTTTTGTTTTCGGTTTTAGTGAAAGACGGTGATGTTGTTCCTGGAAACTCTCATTTCGACACTACAAAAGGTCACATCGAAATTAGAAAAGCACACGCAATCGACTGTACAATTGATGAGGCTTTTGATATTAATGATCTTCATCCTTTTAAAGGAAATATCAATCTTGAAAAGCTGGAAGCTGTTTATCAGTCTCATCCAAAAGAGCAGATTCCTTTCTGTTTGGTGACTATTACCTGCAATTCTTCAGGAGGGCAACCCGTTTCTCTTGAAAATATGAAAGCGGTAAAAGAACTTTCAGATAAATATGGAATTCCTGTATTTTTTGATTCTGCAAGATTTGCTGAGAATGCTTACTTCATTAAAAAAAGAGAAGCAGGCCAGGAAAACAGAAGCATTAAAGATATCTGTAAAGAAATGTTCTCTTACGGAGAAGGAATGACGATGAGTTCTAAAAAAGACGGTTTGGTAAACATCGGAGGTTTCATTGCTTTAAATAATGAAGAGGTTTTCAGAAAAGCATCAAACTTTACAATCATTTATGAAGGTTTCATCACTTATGGTGGAATGGCAGGAAGAGATATGGCTGCTTTGGCAGTTGGTCTTGATGAAGCGACTGAATTTGCTTATCTGGAAAGCAGAATTTCTCAGGTTGAATATCTAGGAAATAAATTAATCGAATACGGAATTCCTGTACAGAAACCGATTGGTGGACATGCTGTTTTCATTGATTCATTAAATTTTTTACCGAATGTTTCTCGTGCAGAATATCCGGCGCAAACTTTAGGTTTGGAAATCTACAAAGAAGCAGGGATCAGAACGGTAGAAATCGGAACTTTATTGGCAGACAGAGATCCTGAAACGAGAGAAAACCGTTACCCAAAATTAGAGTTGGTTCGTTTGGCAATTCCTAGAAGAACGTACACGAATAACCACATGGATTACATTGCAGCTGCGGTGAACAATGTATACGAAAGAAGAGATGAAATTTCAAAAGGGTACAATATTACCTGGGAACCTGAAATTTTAAGACACTTTACGGTGCATTTGGAAGAAGCTTAAATTCTTTATAATAATTGATAAAATTCGGGCGCAAAATCGAAGATTTTGCGCCCGAACTATTTTTAATATTGTTTTGATAGGATTTTATCCTATCCTTTGTTAAGTCGTCCCTTTGGGACTCTCTGTTTTTAAATTTATTTCTTGGAGATTTTATACAATTTTCCGCTGTCGGTAACTCCGTAAAGATTTCCATCAGAGCCATTTAAGACATCTCTGAATCTTTCTTTTTGATCTAAAAGCAAACGTTCTTCACCGACAACTTTATTGTCTTTCAAAACAATTCTGTTGATGTGTTGGCCACTTAAGCATGCGATGAATAAATTATTTTTCCATTCATCAATATTTCCGGTATAGAAAGTTACTCCACTTGGGGAAACTACAGGATCCCAGTAATAAACGGGCTGTTCGGTTCCTTCTTTTTGGGTTGTTCCGTTATTGATTTTCTCTCCTGAATATTCAATTCCATACGTTACATCGCCCCAGCCGTAATTTTTTCCGGGTTGAATTAAATTAATTTCATCTCCACCTCTCGGTCCCATTTCAATATCCCAAAGCTGACCTTTTTCATCCAAAACCAAACCTTGCGGACTTCTGATTCCAAACGCATAAATTTCAGGTTTGTAACCAGGTTTACCAATGAAAGGATTTCCAGGAGCGGGTTTTCCGTCTTTCGTTATTTTTAAGATTTTTCCTAAATAATTATCTGTTTTCTGGGCATAAACACGAGTCTCTTTGTCTGATCTTTCACCTGTACTTACAAAAAGATTTCCGTCTTTATCAAAAACCAATCGGCTTCCGTAATGTTTATCACCGTCATAAGTTGGTGTCGCGCGGAAAATCACTTTTACCTCAGAAATATTTTTTAAATCTGATGAAAGTTTTCCTTTTGCAACGGCTGTATGATTTCCGCCTTTATAAGGTTCAGAATAGCAGAAATAGATAATATTATTGGTTTTAAAATCAGGATCGAGTACAACATCGAGCATTCCGCCTTGTCCTTTATCATCTACTTTCGGGAAACCTTCAATTTTAGAGATGTGTTTTCCATCGGTAGAAACTACATTCATGAAGCCTGTTTTTTCTGTAATTAAAAATCTTCCGTCAGGTAAATTAATGATTCCCCACGGTCTGCCTAAATCTTTAGTTAGAACTTCTACATTATAAGGCGTTGTAGTTTTTACGGGAGCAATACGGGTTTGACCTTCAAAAGCAGGCGTGTAATTGGTATTTGCTTTTTCTTCTTTTGCGGAAGGTTCACTTGGTTTTCCTTTTCCCTGACAAGAAACGATCGTGGTTGCTGAAGCCAGTAGAATGGGTAAGAGGAATTTTTTCATATTTAAAATTTAGATTGGTTTCTGAAATGAAAGGAAAAATAATGCCATAAAAATATTGTGCAATTAAAAATTTATTCTACATTTGTAGAGCAAGATTTAATTTTGTAGAATATGAATGAAATAAAACTCACAAATTCCGAAAAAATATTGATGGATATTCTTTGGGAAAAAGAAAAAGCATTTTTGAAAGATATTTTAGAGTCATATCCTGATCCTAAACCGGCAACGACTACTGTGGCAACGGTGCTTAAAAGAATGCAGAATAAAGATTTGGTAGGCTTCAAACTTTTTGGAAACTCTCGTGAATACTTTCCAAAAGTAGCAAAAGGAGAATATTTCAATGACGAAATGACTTCTATGATTGACCGTTTTTTCAACAGCTCAGTAACGCAGTTTGCTTCGTTTTTTACATCCAATTCTAAACTGTCACAGAAACAATTGAAAGAACTTCGCGATATTATTGATCAACAGATAAAAGAATAATTATGTTAATTGTTTTAAAAATAATTCTTTGTTCGGGAATTTTGCTCGGTTTGTATCATTTGTTTTTAGTAAAAGAAAAAACTTTTACATTCAATAGGTTTTACTTAATTGCAGCTTTGCTATTTTCATTATGTATTCCATTTGCAACGATAGAAACGAAAGAAGTTGTAAAAGAAATTCCGGCAACAGTTTTTCCAGAAAGTATTGAACAGCCTGTAGAAACGCAAATCCTAACGCAGCAAGAAAGTTTTGATTATACACCAATTCTTTTAATCATTTATTGTAGTATCGCTGCTTTTTTGCTTTTCAAGATTGTTTATTCAGTTTTAAAAATTAAAAGATTAAAAGGAAGAAAAATTAAGTACCAAAACAGAACTGTTTTTCTTCTAAAACAGGATCTTGCTCCTTTCAGTTTTTGGAATACCATTTACCTTTCAGAAACTTATTTTAAAGATTCTAAAATTGAGGACTCTGTATTTCTACACGAAGAGATTCATATAAAACAAAAACATTCTTTAGATATACTTCTTGTGGAAGTTTTAAAAGCTGTTTTCTGGATTAATCCATTGATTGGGTTCTATAAAAAAGCAATGGTAAACAACCACGAGTTTCTTGCTGATGAAAGTGTAATTAGCCAGAATAAAAATATTAAACAATATCAGGAACTCATTCTACAGGAAATTTTAAAACAACAGAATCTTCCTTTAATCCATCAGTTTAATTTTAATAACACCAAAAAAAGATTTATTATGATGAACAATAAAAATTCAAAATTTGCGAAGGTGAAAAACTATCTTGCAGTTCCTGCATTTGCTGTTTTAGCGATAATTTTTGCAGAAAAAACATACGCAAAAGAAAGTAATGAAAATCTAAATCAGGAAAAAGAAAGTATCATTTCTGATGTGTTTTCAAACGATCCTCTTTCAGAATACAATCAAATTATAAAAAAATACGGCAATCTTGTAGAGCAAAAAAAGTATGCCGAGTTTGATAAAGTAATTAGTTTGTCTGATCGGGCTAAACTTAAAGAACTTTATTTTCAACTTACAAAAGAGCAGAGAGATGAAACGCCTTTATATTTTTTTGATGTAAAAAAATCTGAAAGAGTGAATGTAAGTCAAAAACAACTCGATGATTTTATGAACTCAAAAAAATACGGTTTGTGGATTGACGGTAAGAAAACCAATAATCTGGATCTTAAAAAATATAAGCCTGAAGATTTTTCACATGAGTCGGTAAGTAAACGATATCCTAATGCAATTAGCAAGAAAAATCCTGAACCTTACCAAGTCGATTTAATGACCAATCAATATTTTAAGGATTACCGCAACGAAAAGGAAAAAATATTTATGGGCTTTAAAGCAAAGGCTTTCATCAAAGGAAAAGATACCATTCCTATTAAGAGAAATATTGAGGGAAATTTAAACAAAAAAAATGAACAAGATCTTTCAACTGCAGCTGAAGGTACACAAGCTAATATTACTCCGGCTGAATATCCGGGAGGAGTCAATGAATTAAGAAAGAAAGTATCTAAAAATTTTAATTCTGCCATTTTTTCTGATAGCCAAGGCTTGGTAAAATCAACAATAACTTTTGTAGTTGATAAAAATGGAAATATAAGAGATCTAAAAACAGAAGGAGAGAACGAGAAATTTAATAATGAAGTTTTCAGGGTTACAAAAGAAGCCAATGAAAACATCACTTGGAAACCTGCTACAAAAGATGGAGAACCAGTTGCGTATCGGTATAATCTTCCTATAGCAATGCAATTTGCTTCCTACAAAAAAACACAATAAATATAATAGTCTTTTCAGCTATATCAATTTTTAACCGTAAAGTTTAATGCTTTGCGGTTTTTTTAATGATGATTTTATCATATAATTTTTTAATGAAAATCTTCAAATGAGAAATTACAATTTATGACTTCACTCTTCATCGTTGCATTTTTTTATTTGCTAAATTTGAAGTATGAAATTCAATCTAAAATCAGAATATCAACCTACAGGAGATCAGCCCAAAGCAATTGAAAAATTGACCGATGGAATAGAAATTGGCGAAAAATATCAGACTTTGCTTGGTGTAACAGGTTCTGGAAAGACCTTTACCGTTGCCAATGTGGTGAATAACGTTCAAAGACCCACTTTGGTTTTGGCGCACAACAAGACTTTGGCGGCTCAGCTTTTTATGGAATTTAAAGAATTCTTTCCCGAAAATGCTGTCGAATATTTTGTAAGTTACTATGATTATTACCAACCCGAAGCTTATATTGCAAGCTCTGGAACTTATATTGAAAAAGACTTAAGCATCAATGAAGAAGTAGAAAAACTTCGTCTTTCGGCGATTGCAAGTTTGCTTTCCGGAAGAAGAGATATTTTGATTGTTGCCTCAGTATCATGTATTTATGGTGTTGGAAATCCAGCTGAATTTCATAAATCATTAATTTCTCTTGAAATTGGTGAAAAAACAACGCGAACCGCATTGCTTCATTCTTTGGTTAATGCATTGTATTCAAGAACGTTGGCTGACTTTCAGCGTGGTACGTTTCGTGTAAAAGGAGATGTGATCGATGTATTTCCTGCGTATGCCGATAATGGAATAAGAATTCAGTTCTTTGGTGATGAAATTGAAAAAATTCAAAGTTTTGATCCTGTTTCCGGAAATGTAACTTCCAATTTTGACCAAATTCAGATCTATCCAGCGAATCTTTTTGTAACCACAAAAGAAACCTTGAATGGTGCGATAAAAAACATTCAGGATGATATGGTAAAGCAAGTCGATTTCTTTGCAGAAATCGGCAAGCCTTTAGAATCAAAAAGACTGCAGGAAAGAACAGAATTAGATCTTGAAATGATCAAAGAGCTTGGTTATTGCTCAGGAATTGAAAATTATTCGCGTTATCTTGACGGAAGACTTCCGGGAACGCGCCCTTTCTGTCTTTTAGATTATTTTCCAAAAGATTTTTTAATGGTGATTGATGAAAGTCACGTTACCGTTCCTCAGGTTCATGCAATGTATGGTGGTGACAGAAGTCGTAAAGAAGCTTTGGTGGAATATGGCTTCAGACTTCCTGCAGCGATGGATAACCGACCTTTAAAGTTTGAAGAATTTGAAGCGATTCAAAATCAGGTTATTTATGTTTCGGCAACTCCGGCAGATTATGAACTGGAAAAAACGGGGGGAGAATATATTGAGCAGATTATCCGTCCGACAGGGCTTTTAGATCCTATTATTGAAGTAAGACCATCCTTAAATCAGATTGATGATTTAATGGAAGAAATAAATAAGCGTGCTGAAATTGATGAAAGAGTTTTGGTGACGACTTTAACCAAAAAAATGGCGGAAGAACTCACAAAATATTTCACAAAATTCGGGATCAGAACAAGATATATTCACTCTGATGTTGAAACTTTAGAGCGTATTCAGATCATGCAGGATCTGCGTCTCGGAATTTTTGATGTTTTAATTGGAGTCAACCTATTGAGAGAAGGTCTTGATTTACCTGAAGTTTCTCTGGTTGCAATTTTAGATGCCGATAAAGAAGGGATGTTGAGAAGTAGAAGATCGATGATTCAAACGGTTGGTCGTGCTGCGAGAAATATAAATGGTAAAGCCATTATGTATGCTGATAAAATTACCAAATCGATGCAGGCAACTTTAGATGAAACCGAATACCGACGTTCAAAACAAATGCAGTATAACGAAGAACATGGAAAAGTTCCGACCGCATTAAATAAAAAGATTTCTGAAAATCTTGTCGGAAGAAGTAAAGATTTCCCTGACGAAAAATATACTCAAAAGGAAATTACCCAAAAAGTTGCCGAAGTAAAAGCAACTTACGCTACTGAGGATATCGAAAAAATGATCGCTCAAAAACAAAAAGAAATGGAAGCTGCCGCAAAAAATCTTGATTTTATAAAAGCCGCAAAATTGAGAGACGAAATTGTAGCTTTAAAAGGATAATCTATTTTGTTGATGGGTTTTAGTTGATGGTTGATAGATTAAAATCGTTGATTTTTTATGTGAATTTAAAAAAACAGCGTGTAAACTTTAAATATTCATTTATCATTTTAACTATGTCAATTTTCGATTTGTGGTTAAAAGCTGAATATATAAACTAAAAATAATACAATGAAAAGAGTAACAGGAATTGGAGGGATTTTCTTCAAATGTAAAGATCCAGTCAAAATGAAAGAATGGTATAAAACCCATCTTGGAATCGATACCAACGATTACGGAGCAACATTTGACTGGAAAGAAATGTCTGATTCTAATGCAAAAGGTTCTTTAACTTGGAGCCCAACTAAAGAAACAACAGAATATTTTGAACCCTCGAAAAGAGAGTTTATGATCAATTATACCGTTGAAAATTTAGAAGCTTTGGTGGAAGAATTAAAAAAAGAAGAAGTAACGATTCTTGACGAAATTGCCGTGTATGATTTTGGGAAATTCGTTCACATTCTTGATCTGGAAGGAAATAAAGTTGAATTGTGGGAACCAAAATAATTTAATCTTTACATAAATAAGAGTTTCGGCGGCACCAAAGGTGC
>NZ_JAPDKN010000019.1 GCF_026163565.1 Chryseobacterium sp. YIM B08800 | reverse complement strand
GTGCATTCTGAATAAACTTTAAATGCCTAATATTTAAACTATTGTGTTTCTTTGTTAAATGAAATGCCTTTGTTTATCTAAAAAAAGAAGTCTATCTGAATGAGCTTTGTCTTTCTTAGCGATTAAAAAACGCAAGGATAGACAAGGAATTTTAAAAAAATACTGGAATAAGATATACAAAGCCGTTTGACTACGTCTAATCTTTGATTTCATTTATTTCCGAAAAACAAAATTTAAAATGCACAACGGGTTTAAAAACTATCTCAAAAACGGATTATACTGTTTCTCAAAACCAATCGTGGTAGGGTTTCCATGACCTGAAAAAACCTGCGTTTCATCATCCAAAACAAAAAGTTTAGTTTTAATTCCATCAATTAATTGGTCATAATTTCCTTTGTACAGATCTGTTCTTCCTATGCTTCCTTCAAACAAAACATCACCGGAAATCATAAATTTTTGAGTTTCATTATGATAAACCACGCTTCCTGGAGAATGTCCCGGAACATGATAGATTTTAAATTTTTCTCCATCAAAATCCAGTTCATTACCTTCATTGATGTATTCGGTGTCAACTTTTACTGCAGGAATCTGAAAGCCAAACCTTGCTCCGCTTGCCTGAAGCATATCTAAAACTTCCTGATCTTCCTGATGCATCGTTACCGGAACTTTATATGTGTCAAAAGCCCACTGTAAGCCTAAAACATGATCAATATGAGCATGGGTCAAGATGATTTTTTCAATCTTTAATTCATTTTCTTTGATGAAATTTTCGATAGCTTTGGTTTCCTGCTCGTTCATATTTCCAGGATCGATGATCCAGGCGTTTTTATTTTCATTAAAAAGAACATAAGTATTTTCACTCGCAAAATTGAACACGAAGGCCTGTATTTGAAACATATTCTGAATATTTTTTTATCAAAAATACAATATTCTTTAGAGATTCGTTATCTTCGTCATAATGAAAACGTTGCAGATATTTTTACTCAGTTTAGGTTCGCTGGCTTTCGGGCAGAACATTCAAAGTATTCAGTTGTTTAATCCTCAGACCAATGACGAAACGCCGGTTATCACGATGAATCAGCAGTTGGTGTTGAGTTTTGACGATTTAACCAATTCAAGTGAATTGTACCGTTACACCATCAAACATTTCGACAGAAACTGGGAAGATGACAATCTTTTTTTTAGTGAAATCGCCAATGGTTCGATGAATGCGTTGCTGGATCAGTTTCAGTATTCTTTTAATACGCTTCAGGCTTATACTCATTATACTTTAAAGTTTCCGAATGAAAAAATGCAGCCAAAAATCTCGGGAAATTTTGAATTGATTGTTTATAAAAGTTCGGTAGATCAGCCTCTTTTCAAAAGAAGATTTTCTGTTGTGGAAGATAATGTGAATTTAGCACTGAATATTTCAAGAATTGCAGATGCAAAAAATCCAAATGTTAATCAAAGGGTAGAAGTGCAGGCTGTTGCAAAAGCCGGAGATCTTACTTCGAATGTAAATTCTATGTCGCTTACGGTGATGCAGAATAACAATCCGAATATGAAGATCACCAATCAGAAACCAAGCGCAACGATGGGAAATCAATTGCTTTTTCAACAGTTGGGTCTTGCTTTTCCCGGAAATAACGAGTTTTATTATTTTGATAATAAAAACATGAAACTTGCAGCAGATATGGTTCGTGAAACTGGAATTGTTGACGGAGTTAACCAAACGTATCTTCATCCGGTTTGGGCGTATCCTTTAAATTACCAATATCAACCGGATGTAAACGGAGCTTGGTATTACAGAAGAAATGATTTGGGATTAGAAAGAGATGCAACTCGTGAAGCTGATTATGCATGGGTGCATTTTTCGATAGATTCTGATCCGATAGATAAAGAATTGTATGTTGTAGGTGGATTTAATGATTTTAAAGCAACCAAAGAATTTCAAATGCATTACGATGAAGCCGCTAAGAAATATGTTGCTAAAGTGTATATGAAGCAAGGTTTTTACAATTATATTTTAGCGACAAAAGAAGCGAATGGCTCTCTAAATTTAGGAGAAATAAACGGTAATTTCTGGCAGACAGAAAATCTTTATCAGGCATTTTTATATTACAAACCATTCGGAAGAAATTATGATGGTTTAGCTGGATACGGAGAATTCAGAACACCGGTAAGGTAATCTGCTTAATCAGCAAAATCCGCGAGATAAATTATTTTCATTTAAATTTAAACAAATTCTAAGAATTGCTTTCTGAAATTTAGACTATAATTTAAAATACAAAACCTTCCAAACTTGCACATTTGGAAGGTTCTGTTGAAAGTGTTTAATGCCTTACGAGAAGACATCAACAGAAAAATTAAACTATATAATAATGTCAAAAAAGTTCTGTATTAAAGGCATTCTTAATTGCTTTCTTTAAAAACTGCCGTTATAAAAAGACTGTCGTTGTCTTCAAATAAATAATAAATCTGTACAGGAAAATTTTCTGCTTTATAAACCTGAAGTTCTCTGTTTTTTATATCTAATTTCTTATAATCGCTCAAAATCGTATTGATCGATTCTTTTAAATCATTCAGGAAATATTTGTCTTTATTCTGTTCCTCAGCATTGAAAACCCTCATTAGCATTCTAATGTCATTTTTTGCAATCGATGACAGTAAAACTTTCATTACGCACAGATTTTTTCTAATTCTGAAATGTTCTCAAAGAAATCAAGTTTCGTTGCGAGATTTTCTGTGTGAAATTCAATTCGGCTAAAGACTTCATCCAACTGAAATTGTGAAACATTCGATTTTACAGCTATATCTAAATTATCAACAATTTTAATGAACGCTTCTGCGATTTCGGGAGTGAAATTTTCAATCTTCTTTTTTAATATTTCTATACTTGTGTTCATTATTTATAAAAATTTTAATTAACCCCTATATTTTGATAGAGTAAAAGTATGAAAAAATATTAAAAAACAAAACTAACCCCTGTCAAAATTGTAATTATTTTTAAAAAAATATATTTTTATTTATGTTGAGGTGTTTTTTAAGGGGGGGGTGGTTGAAAAATAAATAAAAAAAGGACATCTGATCTCTCAAATGTCCTCTATATATTTTTTAAATAAGTTTTAAACTAAATAAAACTCATTCAGTTTTTCTTCGCAGAGTGTTTTTACCACATCGATCCATCGATCTTCATCATTCAGACAAGGAATGTAATGGAAGTTTTCACCACCACCATGCTCAAACTGATGTTTTCCTTCTACAGAAATTTCTTCTAAAGTTTCAAGGCAGTCAGAAACGAAAGCCGGACAAACAATGGCAAGGTTTTTAATTCCTTTTTTACCGATTGTTTCTAGGGTTTCATCAGTATAAGGTTCCATCCATTTGTCCTTTCCTAATCTTGACTGGAAAGTAACCATCACTTTTTCTTTCGGTAAACCTAATTTTTGAATCACAGAATTGGTCACATCAAAACATTGATGGCGATAACAAAACTGATGACTCGGATTGTTTTCTCTGGAACAACAGTCGTTCAGATTACACGTGTTTGTAGGATCTGTTTTATAAATATGTCTTTCCGGAACTCCATGATAAGAGAACTGTAATGCGTCGAAATTTTCAGGAAGTTTTTCTCTGATGCTTTCTGCAAGACAGTCGATGTAAATTTCTCTGTTGTAAAAAGGTTGAATGTAATTGATCTTAATTCCCGGGAATTTCTTTTTTCTTACTTCCTCTGCTTTTTCAATCACCGTTTCTGTTGTACTCATCGCATATTGCGGATACAAAGGGAAAAGGACAATTTCCGAAACTCCCTGATCAACTAATTTTTGAATTCCAGCTTCAATACTTGGTTGTGCATATCGCATCCCGATTTCTACCGGAACGTCAACCAATTTTTGAAGTTTTTTCTGAATTTTTTGAGTGATCACAATCAATGGAGAGCCTTCATCGGTCCAAACCGTTTTGTAGGCTTCTGCAGATTTTGCGGGTCTTGTATTTAAAATAATTCCCTGCACCAAAAGCGCACGGAAAAACCATCGGTAATCAATTACCTTTTCATCCATCAAAAATTCATCAAGATATTCTCTTACATCGGGTACAGACGTAGACCTTGGTGAGCCGAGATTGACTAATAATATTCCTTTCATAAATATAAGTAATGAGTAATTGGTAATGAGTAATGCATTGCTGATTGCACATTACTCATTACTAATATTTTTATCCGTTTACAGCTTCCACTCTTTCCACTAATTCCGGAACGAATTGTTTTAAAATATTTTCAATTCCCCCTTTCAATGTTGCGGTTGAACTTGGACATCCTGAACAAGCACCTTGTAGCAACATCTTTGCCGTTTTGTTTGCCGCGTCATATTCCATCAAAGAAATTTTTCCACCGTCGTTTTCCACCGCAGGAGCGACGTATTCATTTAAAATATCTGAAATTTTTTGTTCATCATCAGTATACTCTCTGTTGATGATTTTTTCTACAGGATTTTCGTGTTTTTGAGATTCGATATTAGAAATTTCACCTCCGCTTTGAAGATATTCTGCAATATAACCACGAACAGCCATCATTACTTGATGCCATTCCACAGAATTATCTCTCGTAACTGCTACGAAATTGTCTGAAATAAAAACTTCGGTGGCAAAATCAAATTCAGTAAAAATCGCCTGAGCTAAAGGAACTCCTTGAGCTTCGTTTCTTGATTTTACTTCCACAAAACCATCCATTAGCATTTTGCTTGATACAAATTTCATTGCATTAGGATTCGGAGTCATTTCAGCATAAATCTGATACATCTCTTTTTTCTTCTGAAGATAAATTCTCGGGTTGGCTAAAAGCTCGTCTTCAATTACATTTTTCAGGCTTTCTGCAACATGTTCCCATTCCACAGTATCTTGTTTTGCAACTGCCACAAAATTAGCTGTGATGAAAATTCTTTCCACAAAAGGATAATTAAAAAGCTCTTGTGCCAAAGGAATTTCTGATATATCTGAATCTCTGTCCAACTCTAAAGACCCCGGAATCAAGTTGTAATCAGCTACAAATTTCATCACTTTTGGGTTTTCGGTAGGTTCTATAAGTATCGTACGCATTTTTTCGTTAAATTTGAGAGTACAAAAATACGGATTTAGAAGTTAGAAGCTAGAGGTTGAGAGTTAGATTTTAGCTATGAGTTTAATTTAAATGTTATGGGATTAAATTATTCTTTGGGAATTACTTTTAATAATGAAAAAGATGCGAATTTTTGCTGTAGCGAATTTCAAAATCAGAAAATTACTTTACCAAACGGAAATTTTGTAAAATTGTTTCCATCTGTTTCTGGGCATGCTGATAATAATAAATTGAAAGAGAAACTTTACGTTTTATGCGTACTAGTAAATGGTTTAGGGAATGTTGGTATAGATTTAAGTTTATTCGAAATTTCAAATTATTATACAATCAGATATTTTTTTTACCAATACATTAAGAATCTAAAAGTTGATTTTGAATTTACTCATTTTGAACTTGAAGCTGCAGATTACTTAATGTGTGCTGAAGATATGACAGATGATATAGCTTTTCTTATAAAGAATTCGTCTGAGGGAGATGAAAATCTTCAAAAAGTTACAGGAATTGATAAGTTTAAATTTCTATCAAAAAGATACATAGACGGGATTGTTATTAATTCTAAAAATTATAATAAACTTACAACAAATACTCAATCAGAATTTCAAAATTTTAAACCTAATTATTATTGGCTTCCAATTAAAGAATTTAAATTTTCAAAATAAAATATGGCACTTATAAAAGAACTTTTAGGAAAGGCACCGCAAATTGGTGAAAATACATTTTTGGCAGAAACGGCAACGGTTATCGGAAATGTAACGATGGGAAAAAACTGTAGCATTTGGTATAATGCAGTGATCAGAGGTGATGTACATTATATTACGATGGGTGATAAAGTGAATGTGCAGGATAATGCCATGTTGCACTGTACGTATGAAAAGTTTCCTTTAGAGATTGGAAATAATGTTTCAATCGGTCACAATGCAATTGTTCATGGTTGTAGAATTCACGACAATGTTTTGATAGGAATGGGTTCTATTGTTATGGATGATTGTACAATCGAGCAAAACTCTATCGTTGGAGCAGGTTCTGTCGTTACTCAGGGAACGCATATTAAATCTGGTGAAGTTTGGGGCGGTGTTCCGGCTAGAAAAATTAAAGATATTTCTGCAGCGCTTCTGGAAGGCGAAGTAAATAGAATTGCAGATAATTATGTGAAATATTCTTCTTGGTATAAAGACTAAGAATTTTTTCTTTCTCTTAAAAATAATTAAAAAGCTCTGACTGTAAATTAGTTCAGAGCTTTTTTTAACTTCTTTATATAATTATTGAAATTTGACTATCAACTATCAACTAAAAACTAATATACCAAAACTGCTTTTTCACCTTGACATCTTACACCAGTAGGTTCTGCTGCCATCATACAATCTGATGTTATACCATATTTTTTATTGAATTCAGACATGGTTTGTGTGTAATGCTCAATTTTCCTAAGAACTGAAGTTTCCAGTTTTTTTGGATAAGCAATATATGAAACAGGTCCGCCACAAGCTTTGGCTCCCATTGGTGCAAAAGTCCATTCAGAAGCTGCGGTGCATTTTTCTTTTGCGATTTCAGACTCTATGATGCTTTTTAATTTATCCAGATTGGCTTCATCATATTTTTTACTGCTTTCATCTGCAGGTCTGTCTGCAATATCTATGGGTAAATTTGTGGCGTTGCCAGAATTTGAAGAGGCACATGAACTGATTGTAAATGCGCTGATTAACGCAATGGTTGAATATTTAATGATCGAGTTTTTCATAAATTAATTTTTTTTAAGCGAATCAAAGTTTATGCCTATTCACATTTTCCGTAATTTTGCATGCGATGAACAATCATTTTTTTGACTTAATTGAATACACCAGCCGAAGTGTTTTTCTTACGGGAAAAGCAGGAACGGGGAAAACTACATTTCTAAACGAATTTGTAAAGAAAACGAAAAAAAAGCACATTGTTGTGGCGCCCACGGGAATTGCTGCAATCAATGCAGGCGGAGTTACCATTCACTCGATGTTTGGTTTGCCTTTGCGTACTTTTTTACCGACTACAGACCGTATCGACAGTAGTTTGGCCAATAATATTATCGATCTTCAACAGCATTTTAAATACCGAAAAGATAAGCTTAAATTATTAAGAGAAGTTGAGGTTTTGATCATTGATGAAGTTTCGATGCTTCGTGCCGATGTTTTAGATATGATGGATTTTTCTTTGAGATTTATCCGTAGAAATAATCAGCGTTTTGGTGGTGTTCAAATGTTGTTCATCGGAGATTTGTATCAACTTCCACCGGTGGTGAGAGATGAGCATGTCTTGAAAATGTTTTACAATTCGCCTTTCTTTTTCGATAGTTTGGCGATTAAAGATATTCCTTTATTGACGATTGAATTAACCAAAGTTTACCGTCAAACCGATCAGGAATTTTTAGAAATTCTTAATGCAATTCGTGACGGAGATGTTGCCAATATCGATTTTGATCATCTGAATGAAAGGTATGATCCAGGTTTCGAAGCGGGAGAAGAACCTTACGTTTATCTTTGTTCGCACAATAAAATGGCAGACGATATCAATCAGGAAAAACTGAAAGATATAAAAGTAAGCCCGAAGTCTTACGAAGCTAAACTTTTTGGTGAGTTTAAAGAAAATCAGTTTCCGAATGAGCAGTTTTTAGAATTAAAGGTTGGAGCTCAGGTTATGTTTATTAGAAATGATATTACAGGTGAAAAAAAATATTTCAACGGTAAATTGGGCGAAATTTCTTCTTTAGATGAAAACGAAATCAAGGTTATTCTTGAAGGAAGCGAGCGTGAAATTACCGTAAAAAGAGAAGTTTGGGAACAGAAAAAATATTCTCTCGATACCGATAAAAATATTAAAGAAGAAGTTTTGGGAAGCTTTGAGCAGTTTCCTATAAAATTAGCTTGGGCGGTTACGATTCACAAAAGCCAAGGTTTAACGTTTGATAAAGTGATTATCGATGCCGGAAAAAGTTTTACAGCAGGTCAGGTTTATGTTGCTTTGTCGCGTTGCCGAACTTTGGAAGGAATTGTTTTAAAATCTAAAATTACTCCTGAAGTTATTTTTAAAGACAACCGAATTCTGAAATTTCAGGGTGAAACGCAGGCAAATGATAATGTTGAAAGTATTTTAAATCAGGAAAAATACGATTACAGCATCCGAAAGGTACTTCGTACAGTAGATTGTCAATGGTTTTTAAAAGAAGTAGAGCAGTGGAATAATCTTTCAATTGTTACCAAAAGTATCGACCGTACAAAATCGAATCAGCTGTATCTTCAGTTGAAATGTGATGTCTTGAATTTAGGTAAGATCTTTGAAAAACTGGAGCGTATTATTTTCCAGAAAGTCAATTTGTTTATTGAAAAGAAAGAAGATTGGAGCGAGATCGAAAGCAAATCAAAAGGTGCGGTGAATTTCTTTTTTACCGAGATCAGAGATAAGGTTTTTAATCCGCTGAAAGAATTTTATGCTGAAATAAAAGGCGCAAAAGGCTTAAAACAATACAATGAAGAGCTTAAAAACTGGCTCGAAGATATTGAAGAATACCTGAACAGTCTAAAAGAAATTCATTTACTAGAAACTAAACTTCTAGATGAAAAAAATGATAAGGAAGTCAGCATGAAAATTGCAAAAGTTCCGTCTCAGGTTCTTACTTTCCAATTGTTTGAACAGGGAAAAACGATTTCCGAAATTGCCATGGAAAGAGGTTTGGTAAAAGAAACTGTGATCGGTCATTTGGCAAAATTTGCAGAACAGGGTTTGCTGGATATCGCGAGAGTGATTACTTCCGATAAAATAAAAGCGTTTAAGGAAATGTTTCACAGAGATCCTAAAGAAAATTTAACCGATTGGAAAGCTGCTTTACCAAATGATTTTGAATTTAATGAAATCAGGATTTTGATTAATCATTTTACGTATCAGAAGGAGAAAAATAATTAATTATCCGGTAAAATATAATTGATGTGATACCCAACAATTTTTATGTTTTCGTCTTCTTTGAGCATTGAAAATGTTTCTTTAGTAGTACCAGACTCCCTCGTTACATTATAAGTGAGAAGATACTCGCTTTTAGAGTTTGAGCCTTTTACGACTAAAGTTTCCCAATGTTCTAAATTATTTTCTTTGATAATTCCATATTCTTGTTGCGAATCTGATATGAGCTTATCTAATTGATCTTTGCTAGTAACCTCGAAAAATTTGTCACTAAATAGCTCGTAGATTTTATCTTTATTTGTGCCCTGTAACAATTCCCAGTAAAATTTTTTTGAAATTTTTTCTGCATCATCTCTATCAGATTCTCTATTTGAAAACGTTTGATTAAAGGAGCAGTTTACTAATAGCGTTAAAGTGACGAAGAGTAAAATTTTTTTCATTAAATATTATATTTTAGAAATTTAAGGAAATAATATCTGAATCAGTTTAGAATTTGAAAAATAAGCTTTATTTACAGCATTTTTTAACTCATTAAACTCAATGAGAACGCATTCCATATTAAAAATGTAGTCCATATTATAGCCGCTATGCTCGGAAATGGCTTGCTTTAAGTTATTGTAGTTCAATGAAGAGTCCAGAATTTCTTGATTAATATTTTGTAATTCCTGAAATAATTCCTGAACTTCTTCTCTTGAGAAAATTTTTGTGTATTCATTGGTTTCAGCGTTTTGATGATTTTCTCTAAGTTTAAGAAAAACTTTATTTGATGATATTTTGTAAAGGAGAAAATAAAGTGAATCCCATGTTTTTACATACGAAGTGAATGATTCTATATTATCAGAATACAGGTTAATAATATCCTCAATTGAAATTTTTGTATTAATGTTTTTTTCAACTTCTTTAAATATGTTGTCATCTAAAATTATACTATAGCTTACAATTATTCCCATTCTTAATAACCTTTCTGTTTATTGTTATTCCTAAAATTTATTTCAAAATCTAAAATACGAATTAGAATTAAATTTAAAAAGATTTCAAAAAAAGAATAATAATCAATAGTTTTTCCCACAACACACCAATCAATTCCATCAATTACAAAAAGTAACTAATGCAATTTATTAGTCTTAACTTTGCTTTGTTAAATTTAATAAATGAAAAATTTTAATATATCTGTGCTAGATTTAGCTCCTGTAAAACAAGGGAAAACCATTCACGATACTTTTCAGGACAGTTTGTCTTTGGCAAATCACACCGAAAATTTAGACTATAAAAGATTCTGGCTTGCCGAACATCACAATATGGAAAGTATTGCCAGTTCCGCAACTTCAGTTCTGATTGGTTTCATTGCCAACGGAACAAAAAAAATAAGAGTGGGTTCAGGAGGAATTATGCTTCCAAATCACAGTTCGCTCGTTATTGCCGAACAATTCGGAACTTTAGAATCTCTTTTTCCGGGAAGAATTGATCTTGGTTTGGGAAGAGCTCCCGGAACAGATGGTTTGACGGCTCAAGCTTTGGGAAGAAACCCGGCCATTATCAATGAACAATTTCCGAGACAGATTTTAGAATTGCAAAAATATTTTTCGAAAGAAAATTCAAACGCTTTGGTTCGTGCAATTCCCGGTGAAGGTTTAGATATTCCAATGTATATTCTCGGTTCGAGTACAGACAGCGCTTGGTTAGCTGCAGAATTGGGTCTTCCGTATGCTTTTGCGGGACATTTTGCTCCCGAACAAATGGATATGGCTTTTAAAATTTACAGAGAGCATTTTGAGCCTTCAAAATATTTAGATAAACCTTTTGTTTTAGCTTGTGTGAACGGAATTGCCGCAGAAACTTCTGAAGAGGCACATTTTCTTTCTACGACATTGTTTCAGGCTTTCATCAATATTATCAGAAACGACAGAAAACCTTTTCCGGCTCCGATTGAAGATATGGATACGGTTTGGTCAGCCATGGAAAAATCGATGGTTTTACAGAAATTGAAATTCAGCTTTATTGGAAATCAGGAAGAAATTGCTGAACAGATCAAAAACTTTCAGGAAAAATATCAGGTGGATGAACTGATGATTAATTCTCATATTTACAACCATCAAAAAAGACTGGAATCTTACGAGATCATAAGAAAAGCTACAGATTCTTTATTCTAATTTTAATTCCCGCGGATTTCACGGATTTACACAGATTGTTTGAGGATAAAAGAAAATCAAAGATTTTTAAATCTTATGTGTTCTAAAGTATTTTCAATATTTTAAACTAAAAACTTATGTGACTCATGTGTTAAATACTTTTGTGTTTAAAATTTATGGCTTAAAACAAACCACTCATATTAATTGTTGATGCTTATTTTATTGAGTATCTTTGCGAAAATTTAAAGTAAAAATGTCAGATATTAAATTAAATACTATTCCTGAGGCAATTGAAGACCTTAAAAATGGTAAAATAATCATAGTAGTAGATGATGAAGACAGAGAGAATGAAGGTGATTTTCTTTGTGCTGCTGAATTAACAACACCCGAAATCATCAATTTTATGGCATTGCACGGAAGAGGGCTGATCTGTATGCCTCTTCCAGAAAAAAGATGTGATGAATTAGGTTTGGATGTGATGGTAAGCCGAAGCAGCGATCCTAAAGAAACTGCATTTACGGTTTCTGTTGACCTTTTGGGCGACGGAACTTCTACCGGAATTTCTGCAGGAGACAGAGCAAAAACTATTTTAGCTTTGATGGACGAAAAATCTAAACCAACAGATTTTATGCGTCCTGGTCACATTTTCCCGCTTCGTGCAAGAAAAGGTGGTGTTTTGAAAAGAGCAGGTCACACTGAAGCTGCTATCGACTTAACTGCTTTAGCAGGCTTAAAAGAAGGTGGTGTAATTTGTGAAATTATGAACGAAGACGGTTCTATGTCTCGTTTGCCGGATCTGCATGTTTTTGCTCAGAAGCATGATATGAAAATTGTTTCTATTGAAGACTTGATTCATTATCAGCTTAAAAAAGGAAACTTAATCGAAAGAATTGAGGAAAGAAAAGTACAAACTGCTTATGGTGAATTTGATTTCTGTGCTTTCAGAGAGACTTCAAATGACCAAATTCACTTTGCTTTAACAAAAGGGTCTTGGACAGTTGACGAACCAGTTTTGGTAAGAGTACAATCTTCTGATTCTTATTTTGATGTTTTAACCAGATTGAATAACGGTGAAAAACCATTATTGGAAAAAGTAACATCGATGGTGAATGAAGCAGGAAAAGGAGCAATTATTTTCATCAATAACGTTTCAAATTCTGAAAATACACTAAGAAAATTACAGCAGTTTTTAAATTATCAGGATGGACAACAAAAGCATCCTACTGCGGCATTTAACTACAGAGATTACGGGATCGGAACTCAGATTCTGAAGAATTTAGGAATCAATAAATTTAAAGTGATCACTCAAAATCCTAATGTAAAGCCTCAGGTTGGAGGTTATGATGTTGAGGTGACAGAGATGGTTCAACTTTAAAATGTGAATGGTCAATTGTGAATTAACTTCGTTGTCAATTTTTTGATTGCGCTTTCAATTCACTTGCGGAGCAAAATTAACTTTTCACAATTCACAATAAAAAAATGGCTTGATTTACTCAAGCCATTTTTATTTCGTCAAAATTTCTAAATCCGTTTAGAAAATCTTTGATATTCATTCTTTTCTTTCCTTCCAATTGTAATTCTAAAGGAAAGTAAACTCCATCTTTGGTATAGATCTTAAAATCATTTTTTGAAATCTCTAAGCTTCCAAGAGGTTTTCCGTGCTCTGAAACTTCGAATTTTCCATTGTATATTTTTAATCCCTTTTCATCTTCTCCAATTTTTAAAGTAGTAAAAGCTGCAGGGTAAGGTGACATTCCTAAAATAAACTGATGAACTTCTTTTGAAGTTTTCGTCCAATCGATTCTGGTATCTTCTTTAAAAATCTTAAAAGCGTTTTTCGGATGTTCAACTTCTGGCTGAGGTTTTTCAATAATTGAATTTTCGGCTAATCCATCCAATGTTTTTACCACTAATTTCGAGCCCATCTCCATTAATCTGTCGTGAAGACTTTCTGCATTTTCATTTTCTAAAACCGGAATTTCTTCCTGCAATAAAATATTTCCTTCATCAATTTTTTCATTAATAAAGAACGTGGTTGCACCTGTTTTTTCTTCGCCATTAATTACTGCATAATTAATTGGAGCAGCACCTCTGTAATCAGGAAGCAACGATGCATGAAGGTTGAAAGTTCCCATTCTAGGCATTTCAAACAAAACTTTAGGCATCATTCTGAAAGCAACAACTACAAAAACATCGGCGTCCAGTTTTTTTAATTCCTCTAAAAACTCAGGATTTCTTAATTTTTCAGGCTGAAAAACGGGAAGATTATTTTCTACTGCAAAAATTTTTACAGGAGATTGATTGATCTTTTGTCCGCGTCCGCTTGCTTTATCGGCAACGGTAACAACGCCTACAACTTCATGATGAGACTGGTGAATGGCTTCCAATGCAGTCTTTGCAAACTCGGGAGTGCCTAAAAAAACGACTTTCAATGATTTCATGATGCAAAGATAAAACTCTTGAGTTATAAGTTAGAAATTATGAGTTATGAATTGATAATTATGAATTACTAATTATCCATTACCAATTACTCATGTCAAGGCGTATGTTCTAAAATTCAGCATTTTTACTTTTCCGGAATCTAATAAGAAAATAAGATTTTCTAAAATATTTTCTTTAGAATGAAACTGTAGCTGTATAGAAATTTCTTCAATGGTTGCCGGTTTTTTATTTAAAACCTTAATGATTTCCAAAGAAACATTTTTGCCAAAAATAGACTGTTTGTTTTTTTCGCAAATGGTGCATTGTCCACAATTTTTAGTGTTTTTTTCACCAAAATAGGAGAGTATCAATTTCATTTTGCAGTATTGATTGTCTTCGATGAAAAATTTCATCTCTTCCCATTTCTGGATTTTATTTTTTTGAATGTGTTCAAAAAGATTCCAGTATAATCCGTTGATGGCTCTTTCGTCTCGTGGTTTCAGAAATTTTACACTCGCCAAAGCTCCATCAATATATTCCAAATAATTTTTCTGCTGTAATTCTTTCAAGCGCTCTTTAATCAGATGGACGCTTACTCCTATTTTATTGCTTACATTCTGCTCGCTAAACATTACTTTGTGTGTCGTAATTCCTGAAACAGAACGCAAAAGAAGTTCGATAAAATAAGCATCTTTCTGTGGAAGCTGATCGATTTCATCAGGCTTAATGAGAAGTTCCAGTGATGATAAACTTTTGTTACTGTTATGAAAAATGATTTCCTGGGTGTGAAGGAAATTCAGAACATTTTTTATTTTTGCTGTTGAAAGTTTGGTAAAACTCTGAATTCCTGATGTATTTAGCTGAAAAACTTTTTCAGGAAGCTCAAATTCTGCCACCTGAAATTTAGAATAGAGATAAGAAATAATTTTTAAAAACTCTGCTTTATTGGGTATTTGATTTCTTAAAATCTGATCAAAATTTGAAATTTCCTGCTTGTTCCAAAGCATAAATGCATAGCTTTTTTTGCCATCTCTTCCGGCACGACCAATTTCCTGATAATAATTTTCAATCGACTGAGAAGGGGAGAAGTGAATGACGAAACGCACATTGTCTTTATCGATTCCCATTCCGAAGGCATTAGTTGAAATGAGTACATTTTGATCACTGCTGTTCCAGAAATTTTGTCTTTCGTTTTTCTCTTTTGTTGATAAACCTGCATGGAAATAATCTACATTCTGGATTTTATGTCGATGAAGAAATTCTGTGAGTAATTCTGCATCTTTTCGGGTTCTCACATAGATAATTCCCGATTCTTTAGCGTATTTCAGGATGTTAAAAACCTTCTGATATTTGTCTGAAACTTCTTCAGAAAATATTTTAATATTGTCTCTTTTAAAGCTTTTTTGAAAAACCTTAGGATTTTTAAGCTCCAGTTTAGTTTTAATTTCATCTAAAACTTTTGGGGTTGCCGTTGCTGTTAAAGCTAAGCAAGGAATTTCAGGATTGTTTTTTCTGAAATCTTTGATATTCTGATAACTTGGTCTGAAATCTTGACCCCATTCTGAAATACAGTGCGCTTCATCTACCGCAATAAATGACAGCTGAATTTCTTCAATTTGCTGAATAAAAAGTTTGTTGGTGAGTCTTTCTGGTGAAACATATAATAACTTTGTTAAGCCATCTTTGCATCTGTTGTAAATAACTTCGGCATCAAACTCATCCAATTCTGAACTTAGATATTCTGCTTCAATTCCTCTGAATTTTAATTGGTTGACCTGATCTTTCATTAATGCCAATAAAGGCGAAATCACAAGACAGGTTCCTTCTTGCAATAAAGCAGGAAGTTGATAACATAATGATTTTCCTGCACCGGTTGGAAGAAGAACTAGAGTATCTTTTCTGTTGAGAACAGAATCAATAACCAACTCTTGAGAATCTCTGAATTGATCATAACCCCAAAAATGCTTAAGGGTTTTACTTTTAAGTTCATTAAAATCTTTCGGGGAAATCATAAGGTAAATGTAAGGAAAGTATTGAAACAAAAAAAGCCACGCAATGCATGGCTTTAATTTTATAATAATAAGTTTTTACTATTTAGCTTCGAAATAAACTCTTCTGTTTGCTCTGTTTTTCCACTCAGGACATTTAGTAGCAGGATCACACTCTGGGTATTTAAGGTCTTTTTCACCTCTACCTACAGCGTTTAGTTTAGAAGAATCTACACCGTTTTTAATTAGATAATTTTTCACACTGTTTGCTCTTCTTTCAGACAATTTTTGGTTGTACTCGTCAGAAGCTCTGGTATCAGTTGCTCCAATTACAGTATAAGTACCGTTTGAAGAATTGATATAGTTTACAGCGTTGTTCAGAATTGGCGTGTTGTTTGGTAAAATTCTGTCAGAATTTAAATCAAACTCAATTCCTTCCATATTACTTACTGTTTCATCAACTGGCCCTTTGGTAGTAGGTTCAGGTGTCAAAGGACAACCTTGATTTTCTACTGGTCCTGGAACTGTTACGCACTTGTCGTAAAGATCGATAACTCCGTCTAAATCTGCATCAAGTGCTACACCAGCACCGTCAACTCTTGCTCCTGCAGGAGTATCAAGCTGTCTGTCCCAATCGTCGCAAACTCCGTCATTATCGGCATCTCCTTTTTTACAAACTTCAATATCCTGGTTTTTGTTAGCCAAAACATCTAATTTATAATAAATTTCCTGCAATGGGTCATGCCACATTAGGTGAGATTCGTGTTTTCCTAATTTTAGAGACAAACCAAGTGTAGCGTTGAAGAAGTTGTCAGAAACTTGTTCTTCTCTTTGGTTAATAGCGCTGTATTGAGCCCCACCACCATCAAATTCATCATCACCTGTGTAAACATACATTAGTCTTCCTTCAATATCTAATCTTCTGTTTACTTTAAATTTAAGACCTGCACCCGCTTGTGCAAAGAAAGAACCTAATTTAAATGGCTTAATCTCCGTCATTAATCTCTGACCGTTCGCATCTTTTTGATATGCTTTATATGCTATTGTTCCAACACCTGCATAACCATGTAATGCCCATCTGTAAGTAGATTTATTATCAACTCTTCTCAAAAGATTTGAGAAATTAATGTCTCCTAATAAAGAGATTGCATCATATTGAGTTCTTGCACCTACTTGGCTTAAATCTGAAGGAGCTGCATCTTTTGTATTAAACCAACCTTGTCTTGTCTCTCCTCTGTCGTATTGTAAGTTGATTCCGAAAGCATGAGTAATTGCTTTGTCAATACTTACATAAGCTGAATAACCGAAAAGATTTTTACCGTTACCATTTTTAATAGACGTTAAATCTCCTGATTGCAGTAAGGGAACACCTGCACCAAATGACACCGCCCAATCATTAAATCTTTTAGATTTCTGAGTGAAAGGCGAAATGTTGGCAGAGCCAGAAGAAAATGTATTTGGATATTCGTCGGTAGAAACTACGGCTATTGAATCTTGTGCATAGCTCACTGTAGGAACAGCTAAGGCTAATGCAATAATTGCTAAACTTAATTTCATAGTATGTATTTTTATTTATTTAGTTAATTAAATGAATTTTATTGTAAGCTTAATTGATAGGGCAACCATTATTATCTGGTGATCCAGGAACGGTGACGCATTTGTCGTATAAATCGATAACACCATCAAGATCCATATCCAATGCTACACCGGCACCGTCAACTCTTGCTCCAGCAGGAGTATTTAGTTCTCTGTCCCAGTCGTCACAAACACCATCATTATCATTGTCTCCTTTTTCGCATACAACGAGTTCGTTGGCAGTGCTTTCAAGTACATTCGTTCTGTAATAAACTTCTTGCAAAGGATCGTGCCAAGCAAGATGAGACATATGCTTTCCTAATTTAAATGATACACCTAAATTAACGGTTAACATGTTATCTGATCTTTTATCATTAATCATGTTATACTTAGAATTACCACTGGTAGGATCGTAATCTGCAGGACCTGCATAACCACCGCCGTCAAATTCATCATCACCACTGATAATATACATTGCTCTGGCTTCGATATCTATAAGTTTTGAGACTTTATATTTCAAACCTGCACCAAATTGGTAGTAGAATGAGCTAAGATCAAGCTTTTGATCTATAAATAATGGTACTCGTCTTGGTGAATTGCTCCATCTAAATTCATCATTATCATGTAAAGATGTTTTGAAGCTCATTAAGCCAACTCCTCCATAACCATGAAAAGCCCATCTATAAGGTGAATGGTTGTCAACTCTTCTCAAAATATTTGAAAAGTTAACATCTCCTAATAAGACTACTTGGTTATACTTTGTTTTTGCGACTCCTACACCGGCTAATTGCCCACGTGTACCATCCTGCATACCTTTTTGATTTGTTTCACCTCTTTGGTAAGCAATACTTATCCCAAATGTGTGTGAGATTTGCTTGTCTATACTTACGTAGCTGTTATATCCCCAGTTTACTTTTTTATCATAAAAAGAAGTAAGGTCTGAGTTCATCATTAATGCAGCACCTCCACCCACAGAAATAGACCAATCGTTGAATCTTCTTGCTTTATTGTCAAATTTTTGAACATTAGCGGAACCAGAAGAAAACGTATTGGGGTACTCATTTGTAGAGTTTATGGAAATACTGTCTTGAGCATAAGTAGCAATAGGCAAAGCAGCCAATAATAATAAACCTAATTTCATACAATATGTTTTATGTGTTGTTTTTTTAAATAAAATCTTTTAATAATATCTGAGAAAATTCCCTTTCAAAAAGATGTTTGTTATGAGGGATTTCTAACCTTTCTGATATAAATTTTAACTCATCATACTTCACAATATCAATATCGATTATTCTGTCTGTATAGACTTTAGAAATTGAAGAATCTGTAAGCCGGCCCATCTCAATTTCTATTTTTTTCACATAATCAAGCAGTTGAATAGGTGATAGGTAAGTAGATATTATTGTTGCAATATTACAAAAAATATTAGAACTGACAAATTCTACAGGGTCTGAAGTCAAATATTCACTTTTTTTTAATATTGTACAGGCTTCACTTATTTTGCTTAAAGCCAGGTCAATATTATTTTTTTGATTACCAATGTTACTTCCTAGTAACAAAACCACCTTATGTTGCGACATATAGAAAAATGATTGTTTATGAAGAGTTTCTTTAAAAATGTATTAGCAAATATAGTGGCTATTGTCATATTATGCTTCGTGTTTTTCTTCTTTTTTATTATCATGATTGCTGTCAGTTCAATGAGTGGAGAGAAATCGGTTGATGTAAAAAAGAATTCTGTTTTAACTATTAATCTGAAGACTTCTATTATTGATAGTCCTACAGAAGAGCAACAAAGTATTTTTAATATAAAAGATAAAAATCAGAATATTTTGATTTATGATGCTGTGGAAGCTATTCATAAAGCGAAAGAAGATGATAATATTAAAGGTATCAGTATAGAAACCGACCATATTAACGCCGGAACTACTCAGATTGATGATTTGAGAAATGCTATTGAAGATTTCAAAAAAAGCGGAAAATTTGTGTACGCTTACGGAAATGCAGTTTCACAGGCTTCTTATTATTTAGGTTCTGTTGCAGACCAGTATTATTTAAATCCGTCTGGTGGAATTGAGCTTAAAGGTTTGGCTACAGAAGTTACTTTCTTTAAAGATTTTGCCGAAAAATATGGAATCGGGATTGAAGTAATCCGTCATGGTAAGTTTAAATCTGCTGTAGAGCCATTCTTAAGAAATGATATTTCTCCGGAAAATCAGGAGCAGTTGAGCACCTTATTAAATGATATTTGGGGTAATACTTCATCTAAAATGGCAGCTTCAAGAAAAATGAAAGCTGAAGAATTCAAAACAGTTGTAGACAGTTTATACGGAATGATTCCTGATTTAAGTGTAAAATATAAATTGGCAGATAAGCTGATTCAAAAAACTGAGTACGACCAATTAATCAGAACAAAGCTAAGTCTTGCTGAAAAAGATAAACTAAACAAAGTTTCGCTACAAAAATATATCGATTCATTTAAAGATAAAGATAGCTCAGGAGAAAAAGTAGCAGTTTTATACGCATCAGGTTCTATTAATAGTGGTGATGAATACAATGAAATTTATTCTGAAAAGTACATCAAGTATATTAAAGAACTTCAGGAAGACAAAAAAGTAAAAGCGGTAGTTTTAAGAATTAATTCTCCGGGAGGAAGCGCAAATGCTTCTGATGAGATTTTATTTGAACTTCAGCAGTTGAAGAAAACAAAACCTCTTGTTGTTTCTTTTGGTGATTATGCTGCTTCAGGTGGTTATTATATTGCAATGGGAGCTGATAAAATTTATTCTGAACCAAATACTTTAACAGGATCTATCGGAGTTTTCGGGGTGTTGCCTTACTTTAAAGATATTGCCAATAAAAACGGAGTGCGTTCTGATATTGTTGCAACCAATGCCAACTCGGCTTATTATTCTTCATTGCACGGTCTTACACCTTATGGAGTGAATTTAATGACGAGAAGCGTGGAAGGAACTTATAAAAGATTTGTACATTTTGTAACTCAAAACAGAAAACAGACTTTCGAGCAGATTGATAACATCGGAGGCGGAAGAGTTTGGAGTGGAGTTCGTGCAAAACAAATCGGTTTGGTAGACGAATTGGGAACTTTAAATGATGCCGTAAAATTTGCTGCACAAAAAGCAAATCTGAAATCTTACAACGTTGCGTCTTATCCTAAAAAGATGACTGCATTTGAACAGATCTTTGAAGATTTAAATGAAGACGATATTTCTGCAAGAGTAATCAAAAATAAAATTGGGAAAGCAAACTATGAGATTTTAGAACAGCTTACCAGCGAGAAATTAAAATCTGAGGTGAAAATGGAAATGCCTTACAGAATCAAAATAAACTAAATTATTAAATTATATTGTTCATAAAAAATCCCGATTTGAAATTTTCAAATCGGGATTTTGTTTTTTTATCTAAATGTTTTAATTCTTCTTTGTCAACATTCCGTAAATCCAAAGAACAACAAGAGCACCGCCTACTGAGAAAACTAATGGCCAAAAATGAAACATTCTTTCATCATTTGCGCCACCTCCGCCAAATATGGTATTAGCAATAAAACCACCGACGAAAGCTCCCACTATTCCCAAAATACTAGTCGTTAACCAACCCATATTTTGTTTTCCAGGCATAATCATTTTTGCAATTGCACCTACAATCAATCCGAAGATGATCCAAAGAATAAATGTCCACATAGTAATAATTTTTTAATGTTAATAAGTTTGTTTGATTTGTTTCAAAAAAAGAATTTATCTCTTCTTGAAGAACGAATCTACAAACTCTGTACCATTAAAAAGTTGAAGATCTTGCATTTTTTCTCCAACACCAATATATTTTACCGGAATCTGAAACTGATCTGAAATACCAATTACAACACCACCTTTTGCGGTTCCGTCTAATTTTGTTACCGCCAAAGCATTTACTTCAGTAGCTGCTGTAAATTGTTTTGCCTGTTCAAAAGCATTTTGACCTGTAGAACCATCAAGAACCAGTAAAATCTCGTGTGGAGCATCTGGAATAACCTTTTGCATCACTCTCTTGATTTTAGAAAGCTCATTCATCAAATTAATTTTATTGTGAAGCCTTCCTGCGGTGTCAATAATAACAACGTCGGCATTCTGAGCAACAGCACTTTGTACAGTGTCGAAAGCTACAGAAGCCGGGTCTGATCCCATTTCCTGTTTTACGATAGGAACACCCACTCTTTCACTCCAGATAACCAATTGATCTACTGCTGCAGCTCTGAACGTATCTGCAGCTCCTAAAACTACTTTTTTACCTTCAGATTTAAACAGATGTGCCAATTTTCCGATAGTGGTGGTTTTTCCAACACCGTTTACACCGACAACCATAATAACATATGGTTTTTTACTTGTGTCAATGTTTCCACTTCCTGCATGAGGATTTTCTAAAAGAAGTCCGGAGATTTCTTCACGTAGAATTTTGTCGAGTTCATTTACACCAACATATTTGTCTCTGGCAACACGTTCTTCAATTCTCTCAATGATTTTGATGGTTGTAGAAGCGCCAACGTCTGAAGCAATCAGTATTTCCTCCAGATCATCCAGAACTTCGTCATCTACTTTGCTTTTGCCGACTACGGCTTTAGTCATTTTTTCAAAGAAACCCTGATTCGATTTTTCCAAACCTTTGTCTAAAGTTTCTTTTTCTTCTTTTTTGAAAATATTTTTAAACCAACTCATTGTATGAATTTCGGAATTTTAATTAATGTTGGAAGCTGGGTGCAGGAAGCCGGATGCTTACAAAATAAAATATTATAATTGTAAACATCCAGCTTCCAACATCTGGCTTCCTGCTTAGAAAAGCAAAGATAACAAAAAAACTACCCAAAATATGAGTAGTTTTTGTATTGTAAATAAAGTTCTGGATTATTTTTTCAAATAACCGTCAACTTCGTCTGCATTCATTACTTTTTCTTCGAAAACGTAAGCTCCTGATTTAGAAGACTTCACCATTTTCACGACTTTAGTCATTTTTTTTGACTGTCCGCTTTGTAGGGTTGCTACTACTTTCTTTGCCATGGTAAATTATATTTATAAATTACTTGATTTCTTTGTGAAGGGTAGATCTCTTAAGAACAGGATTGTATTTTTTCAATTCCAATCTTTCTGTAGTGTTCTTTTTGTTTTTTGTAGAAATGTATCTAGACATTCCTGGCATACCGCTTTCTTTGTGCTCTGTGCATTCAAGAATTACTTGAACTCTGTTTCCTTTTTTTGCCATGATTTAGTTCTTTTTAATCAATCCTCCTCTGATGCCTCTTTCGATAGCCTCTTCGATTCCAATCTTGTTAATTACTCTCAATCCATGAGCTGAAACTTTTAAAGTAACGTGCTTATCTTGCTCTGGAAGGTAAAATTTCTTCTCCAATAAGTTAATTTCAAAACGACGCTTCGTTTTGTTATTAGCGTGAGAAACGTTGTTACCAACCATTGCACGCTTTCCTGTTATCTGGCAAATTCTTGACATATCTCGATGTTCTTATTTGTATAATATTTGAGGTTGCAAAATAACGAAGATTTTTTTAGATAGACAAACTTTTGTATAAATTTTATAATAAATATTTATCATTTTTAATGACTTACCAATTCATTTGCGTTCTTTAAAGTCTCTCGATTGTGGGTATGTGATAAATATCAGTCTCAATTTGAACGCTGAAATAATATTTGATATTATCTTTGTTTTTAATTAATCTAAATAAAAACAAAATGAAAAAGTTGTATGTTTTTGCTTTTTTTATTCCAATGATGTTTCAGTCTCAAACTTTTTCTGAAGTTTCTACCAATATAAAAAATTTCTTTTACGGATCCAGCGACATCGGAGATTTTAATAATGATGGAAAACCTGATGTTATTTATAATGGTGCTATAGATATTGATGCAGATGGAAGTGCAGATGTTACCTTTAACGAAACTTATATCAATAATAACGGTGCTTTTTCTGCTTATGGAGATTTAGGAGCAGATGTTACGCATTTAGGAGATATTAAATTTATAGATTACAATAATGATGGTTTGCTTGATCTTGTGTCTACAGGTTTGAGTTATCAGGATGTTGTAAATTACAAACACTATCGTTTCTTGAATAATGGAACAGGTTTTTCAAAAGTAGAAGATACTGCCGGAAAAGTTTATGGTTCTATCGAGGTTTTTGATTTTAATCATGATGGAAAACAGGATTATGCAATTAACGGACCTCAATATGTGCAAGGAACCGGTTTTGTATATGATTTAAGTCTTTATAAAAACTCGGGTAATGGTTTTCAATTAACTCAATCATGGCTTCCCGGAACTCAAAACGGAAGTTTCAAAGTTTTAGATCTGAATAACGATCAATTGTTGGACGTAGTCATTTTCGGTTATGATAAAGATACAGATCCTGTTTTTAAAGTATATTTAAATTCGAATGGTACTCTTCAGGAATCTCAAACTTTATTGCCTTTAGCAAGCGGGAAATTAGCGTATGCAGACTTCAATGCAGATGGTTTTCTAGATTTGGTAGCGATTGGTCAGGATGAAAATTATGATGAATATCTTGGTGTTTTTATGAATGACGGAACAGGACAGTTTACAACACATGCAATTTCTGGAGAAGGGCTTTCTGCTTCAAGTGTTGATGTTGGAGATCTTAATAATGACGGATATTACGATTTTGTGGTGATTGGTGATGATAAAAATAATGACGGAGCGGTGAATGTTTTCCTTTACAATCCGGCTTCCCAATCTTTTACAAAAGCAACCAATACTTCTTTGTATAATCTTGGCGGAACGGGAAATGTAAGGCTTTTTGATTACGACGGAAACAATCATTTGGATGTTTTAATGACGGGCTTCGATTGGACTGATCCTGATTTAAATTCATTTACCAAACTTTATAAAAATACGTCTACGATAACCAATTTAAAACCAACTGCTCCAACCAATTTACATTTAAACAAAAACGGAAATACATTCAATTTTACATGGAGCGGCGCAACGGATGATAAAACTCCGGTCAATGCTTTACAGTACGAAATTAAAGTAGGAACCACTCCTGGAACACAAGATGTGGCAAAGTATATTGTAACAACACCTTCTTGGTTTTTGACGCTTGATCCTTCTATTCAGCAGGTATATTGGAGCGTAAGAGCGATTGATGCATCAAAAGTGTATTCTGATCCGTCGGTGGAAAATACATTAGGTGTGAATGATTTTTCGGCGAAAACAAAACTATCGATCTATCCAAATCCGGCTTCTGAAAAGGTATTTATTAAAGGTGAAAAAGCAACTGCGGTGGAAATGTATTCAATGGATGGAAAAAAACTAAATGTACAGCTCAACAGTGATCAGTCGGTAACCGTTTCTGATCTTCCAAAAGGAATGTATATTCTGAAAATTAAAATTAACAACAACTGGGTGATCCAAAAACTAATGATCAAGTAAATAGTAGTTTGAATTTGATTTTTTAAACTTAAATTAAACTGAGAAAACCAGCCGAAAAAGGCTGGTTTTTATCTGTAATTTTGTGATCTTTTGTAGACTTTATAACAACTTAAAATCTTTAGTGTCTTTTGTGGCTTAAAATCTAAATCTTAAAATTTACTTTTTGTTTTCTTTCTTCATTTTATTCTGAAACCATTTAATTAAAAAATAAAACAGTAAAAATCCAAAAGCGAAAATAGAAATTCGGGAAAGAAAATCTCCTGTTCTTACATAAAATGTTTCGCCCTCATAAAGATTAACTTTAGTGAATAAAGTTGTCTGATCTCCATAGAAAGTGTCTTCTAAGATTTCACCTTTAGCATTAATATGCGCAGAAATTCCGCTGTTTGCTGCTCGTACAATTTCTCTTCGGGTTTCGATGGCTCTCATTCTTGCGTAAGAAAGCAGCTGTTTGTGTCCTTCTGTAACACCCCACCAAGAATCATTGGTCATAATTCCAAGAAAATTGGCTCCTTTTTTTACATAATCAGTTACAAATTCACCATAAATACTTTCATAACAAATGATCGGTGCAATTTTTCCTTTATTGTAAGGATTTGAAAATGCAATTCTTTCTTTATCGGTTCCCAAAGAAGCAACCGTTCCTCCCAAATTAATCATTGCATCACCTAAAAGAGGCTTGAAAACACTCATGTAAGGAAAAATCTCAACACCCGGAACAAGCTTTCCTTTATGGTAAACTTCAACTTTTTGATTTGGAATAATCTGCACCGCAGAATTGTAACTTTCTACCCAAACTCGGTCATTAATCTGATAAGCATTTGATGGAGCCGTATTTTTATCTAAAAAATATTTGTGCGAAGAAATTCCTGTTGTAAAAACAGAACCTGGATGTTTTGCAAGAAAACCTTTTACATTATTTAACAGTTCACTTTTTTCAAAAGCGGTTTCAGAAATAGAACCTCTTCCCGGAAGTGCTGTTTCGGGAGCAATGTAATAATCAATTTTTCCTTTGGTGTTGTTTTCGGCTAAAGTTAAAAGATCGTTCTGAATAGTAATGCTGTCTTTAGAATATTTTTCGTTGTAAGGATCAAGATCCGGTTGCAACATTAAAACGCTGACCTCACCAATTGGTTTTTCATTAAAACTATTGAATTTTATTAATGAAATGATCATCGGAAGACCGATCAAAAGTACCGTTGCAGAAACATTAATAATTAAATCTTTTCTTTTTCTTCCGGCTTCCCAAATTCTGATGGTGTAAAATATGAGTAAATTGACCAATAAGATCCAAAAGCTTCCACCGGTTGATCCCAAAGTATCATACCATTGGATCAGTTTCGGGTAATCTGAAAAAGCATTTCCAAGATTCAACCAAGGCCACGTTAATTCCCAATTGAGATGAAATTTTTCAAAGCTCATCCATATTGCTACTAAAAAAGCCATTCCCCAATACGTTCCCTGTGCGTTTTTATACCAATGATAGCATTGAAAAACGAGTGAATATAAAAAAGAATTGACTAAAACCGGAAATAGAACCGCCATCATCGAATGACTTCCATCCGGATTTTTTGATCCGTACAGCCAGCCTGTGGTAACTACATTCCAAATCACAAAACACAAATAAGAAAGACCGAAAACAACCCAGCTTTTTCTACTGTAATTTGAAAATTTAGAAACGCCATGTTCCATCATCAAAAGTGGAACGAGGGCAAAGAATATAAAAAACGGAACTCCGTAAGTCGGCCAAGAAACCGATAACAACATCGCTGAAATGAGCGTAAGTAAGACGTATTTCATTAAATTAGTTTAACACACCAAATTTAATGCTTTTGAAATGAATAACTTTGCAAATGATGTTAAAGAAATTTTATAAATTCATCATTTTACCCTACACTATTTTTTTGCTCTATCTGATGTTTTTCGGGATGGGAAGAATGCAGTATGATGATAATATTGTGAGAATTAAACCGATTGTTTCAACAATTTGGTTTATTCATGAAACAATAAGCTGGCTTGATATTATTAGAATTGTCCTGGGAAATGTGGTAATGTTTGTTCCTTTCGGATTCTTAGGATGGGTTTTCCCGCAGTTAAAAAACTTGAAAAGTCTCATCATCACTTTTGTTTCTGCCATTGTGATTGTAGAAGCTCTGCAGTATTTTTCAAGATTGGGAGTGTTTGATGTGGATGATGTTTTGCTGAACACTTTTGGTGTGTTTTTGGGTTGGCAAATTAAAAGGATCTTAGAAACTAGATTCAGCAAATTTATAGTTGAATAATTTAACATCAAGTTTGTCATTCCGCAGAAGTCCAGATGAGATTTTTAGAATTGTTTAATTTAAAAATTCTCGTAGATCATACAGATTTCGCAGATTTAAACATTGAAAAAAATCTGCTTAATCAGCAAAATCTGCGAGAGATATTATCTAAAATTTATCCATTCAATTCCTTCGCTCGTTTTTCAGCATTTAAAATTCCCTGCTGCAAAATTTCCTTAAAATTATTTTCTTCAAAAGTTTTCAATGCAGCTTCCGTTGTACCACCTTTTGAAGCAACATCTTTTATAAGATCTCCCAAGTTTTTATCCGAATTATTGATCAAATGATAAGCGCCCAACATCGTTTGTTTTACGAAAAGTTTAGACAGATTTTCATCGATTCCCATTTCTGTTCCTGCTTTAATCATCGCATCTACGATATAATAAAAATATGCTGGTCCGCTTCCTGAAAGGGCAGTAACTCCGTCTAGTAAATCTTCGTTTTCCAAATAAACAGATCTTCCGGTACTGTTCAGAAGTCTTTCGATATTCATCAACTGATTAAAGGAAATTCCTTCTGCAGAAGTGTAACCTGTAATTCCCATTCCCAAAAGAGTAGGAGAGTTGGGCATTGCTCTTATGACAAATTTGTGGTTTAAAGATTCCTGAATTTTTTCAATTTTAATTCCTGCCATAATCGACAAGATCATTTGGTTTTCGTTTAGTGAAAACTGAAAACTTTCCGCTGTTTTTTGAAAATCCTGAGGTTTTACGGCAATGATAATAAGATCTGCGTCTAAATTTTTCACCTCTTCAAATACAGAAACTTCAGACTTGGGAAATTCTTCTTTTATTTTCAGAATTTTAGACTGGCTTCTTGTAATCAGATGTAGGTTTTCAGGTTTAATGAGTTCGTATTTCAAAAATGATTTTGAAAAAGATAAACCCATATTTCCGGCTCCGATGATGGCGATTTTCATATTTGTGGTTTTATTTATTCAATTAAATATTTTCTGAACGTTAGTGAATATCGGTCATTAAAAGTAATGAAATTGATATTTTTGAATAGAATTTTGTCAGATGTTTTTTCAATTTTTCCGGTAGCATCGTAATTTTTAATCACTACTGACTTTTCATTTATTTCTAAAATCTCACCAATAGAAAATATGTTTTTCTTTTTTGTAGAGCTTTCGATTATGCAATGAAAATTTTGCTTTTTTAAAGATTTAAATAAGGATTCAAAACTCTTTAACGAAGTATTGCTGATGATTTTTTGATTGAAATTGATCAGACCTTCTTCTGAAAATATTTTCTCAGAAGTTTTTTCAAATTTCTTGTGACGGGTGCCTGAAATTTTATTGTAAGGAACAATTTTAATCCCATCTAAAGTAAAATTATGAGATTCCTGAACCATTAAAAATTTTTCAGATACATTCATAATAAACCCTGAAGTAAACTCTTCCGGGCATTCTTCGGAAAAGAAAACTTTTACATAATGCGTTTTAGTGAGGTGATTCTGAATCGTTTTTTTTAATTTTTTATCAGAATGCATTTTGTCTGCCATAGCTATTTTAGAAATATTTGAACTAAAATAAGCTATTCTGTTAAAATTAGAGCAGAAATGGTTTTAAAAAGTAATTAATTTATTCCACAGGAAACTCGGGTCTTCTCATCTTATATTTTGTTCCTGAAAGAGATTCAAGAAAAGAAACCAGAGCTTTTACTTCTTCTTTATTTAAATTTAGTTTTTGCAACAAAGGATCTGTAGAAGGATGAAGCGGATCTGCCAATTTTTTTTCTGCATTGGGATCAAGCTGATGCATTCCGCTATTGTACATGTTGACAACTCCTTCCAAATCATCGAAAAGCCCATTGTGCATCCAAGGTTGAGTGAGTGCTAAATCTCTTAATTGTGGCGTTTTGAATTTTCCAACGTCTTCAGCTTTTTTGGTTATGTTGTATAAGCCTAGATCTTCGTATTTTCTTTTATAGTAAGTTAAACCAATATTGTGGAAAGATTCATCAGTTAAATATTTTCCGCTGTGACAGTTCATACAACGAGCTTTTGTACGGAAAATATGCATTCCGTAGATTTCTTCGTCTGTTAGCGAGCTGTATTTTCCTTCAAGAAATTTATCAAAACGGCTTGGTTGGCTTTTTATGGTTTTCTGAAAATCGGCAATGGCTTTTACAATCTTATCGTACGTTACTTTTTCGGTTCCGTAAGCATTTTTGAAAAGCGAATTGTATCCTTTTATATTTTGGATTTTTGCGGGAAGTGTTTTTACATCCATTGCCATTTCGTGATGAGCTCCAAGAGGTCCTGAAGCTTGCTCTTCAAGAGTTTTGGCTCTTCCGTCCCAGAAGAAAGAAGTTCTTTCTGCGATATTGTAAAGAGAAATGGTATTTCTGTTTCCTAAAAGGTGGTCGTTTCCAAGGGCGACACGTCTTCGGTCTTGCCATCCCATTTCTGGATCGTGACAGGTGCTGCAAGATATTTGGTTGGATCTTGATAATTTAGGATCAAAAAAAAGCATTTTTCCTAAAATAACATTGGGTTTATCCTGTTCAGTAAAATAAGCTGAATCGCTTTTGATTGGAGCAAATTCTGACCATTTTACACCTTTGTCGATATTGGGTTTTGGCCATTCTGTAATCGCTTTTTTGTAGCTTTTTACAATGTCTTCAATAGATGGCTCCTGAATGTTTGATAACTCGTTTCCTACTTTTGAAGTGAAACTCCAAAGAATAAATAAAATCAATCCTAAACTCCAATAAATTCCTCTTTTCATTTTAATTTAAATATTCTTTTGATACTTTTCTATTATAAATTTATTTTAATTTTTAAACCATTAAGGTTCATTAAGCAGTTGAGGCAAATTAAGTTGAGTTTCGCTTTAAGAACTACTTCATAAAATCTTTAATCTCTTAATCTTTACAATTTCTAAAATGTAATTCCTAAACTTGCGCCAACAAAATTATTGTTTTTTTTCTGGATTTTCTGTGATTGATATTCTGCACTTACAAAGAATGCCGGAAGTTTCTCCAATTTGATGTCGTATCTTAAAGACGCTCCAAAAGTGCTGATGTCACTTGCCTGAAAGTTGTAGTCGTGTAAGATCCAATCGTTAATCTCCTGATTTGCCATAAGACTTAATGCATTAATCGACTTATTGACCATTCTTTTAGAAAAATAAGGTTGAAATGAAATGGCTTGATTGGAACTAATTGACTGACGATAATCAGCAGTTAAACCAAAATATGAATATTCAAATTTTTGCCCTGAATTTGGATAAAGATTTCTTTCTTTAATTTCTTCGTATCCGAAAAACGGCGAAGCGCTCACTGTAAAATTATCGCTGTTGTATTGATACAAAACTTTTACTGAGCTGATGAAATTTTCTGAACGGTAAGATTTTCTTTTAAATATCTGTTCTGTGGCATTGGTGTTTACAGAATATCCAAATTCTGAGCCTGTTCTTACAATAGCTTTATAGTTTGCAGAAACCCCGATTCTGTGTTTTTCTTTTAGGGTGAAAAATTTTGCACCTTCCAGTTCAAGGTTTTTATTTTCAAGCTCCGAGATCTCAAACGTTGTATTTCCTCCGCTACTGCGATAACTTTTTGTATTATTTGAACGACCTGCTGAAGCACGAAGATAAAAGTCTTTTCCTTGTTGATTGCTTAGTTGGATTCCACCTTTATACCCAAATTCTTCAAAAGTTTGAGAAGGATCAACACCGCCGCTGAAAAAATAATTTGAAATACCCAATCCTACCATTTGGTAAACAAAAGGTTTTCCTAAAACGCTTTGAAAAGTTAAAGAGCTGTTTTGTGTGTATTTATTGAATGTTCCGAAAACTCCTACTTCATATTCTCTGAATACTTTATAGTTTACTCCTGCATTTAGCGATAAATCTGAAGTAGTACTTTTTAATCGTGGGTCACGGCTACGATAGCCGAGTTGGGCAAGGTAGCTTACTTCACCAGCAATCGTCCATTTGTTGATTTTCTGTGACATTCCTCCGGCAAAATAGTAACGTTCCAAGTTTAAAGTTCCACCAAGAGAATCTGCAGTTGTGTAAGGTGCAATACGTTCGTAATCGAGATTTTCATTCCATCTGAATGATTTTTTTTCAAGATTCTGATAGCTTGCATTTCCCCAGACTGTACGATTCGGATTGAGCTTTAAAAAAGATTTTGCATTTACTGTTAAGCCTTTTTCACCTGATCCAAGCTGTTGGCGATACACTTTTTGATCATCATTATGATAACCGACATTAAATTCTGAGAACGAAGAAGAACTATAATCCGACTTATTTGCCGGATTATAGTAAAATTGACTTCTAAAATTTCTTTCGATACTGTATTGATTATTGATCTTCTGATAAAGCTGAATGCTGTCCTGCGCTTTTACAGAAAGCGAAGCCAAAGCAATAATCATCAGTGAAAAAGAATTTTTTAAATTGAGCATAATTTTAAGTATTATTCAAATACTAATTTTTTATTAATGTTGAATACCGTCTTTTAAACTTGGTACAGCATCTTTGGTAAAATCGTTTGTAGAATTGTTGGTATCCATATAAAGATTTTTACCATTGGTCATGGTTCCTGCAGTTTTACGTCTTACAGATTTTCCGTAACGATTGGCGTCATTGTCTGTGGCACCTACAGAAGTCCATCCTGAATCAATACCCGGAGCAGTTAATGTGTGAATAAATTTTGTAGGCACAGAATTGTTTTCAGCATCTATAATCCAAGAATTTGGGATTGCATAAGCGCTTTTTGAAGTGATCGTTCCTGCACTGTTTTGATAAGTGTAGTCATATTTGAATTTCTGAAGGAATGTCTCTTTGTTTTCACCTGTCGGGAAACGTGCGATGGCATAGCTTTCAAAACCTCTGTTGTGAAGAAAGAACATATTGAATGTCATCTGAGTATAAATAACCTCCGCATTTGGAACTGAAGGATTATCAACTTGTCCTAAAGCAGGGTTTGTAGACGGGAATTCAAAATCTGCATTGTGTAAATCGTATGCTGTGCTTGTGTTTTGTTTGTGATTAATCGCATTGTCGGCAATTACAATAAAATCTCCTGGTTGTACCGGGTATTGATTTCCGCTTCCAGGTAATACCATTACTCCTTTTACAGCAAAAGATAAATTCTTATTGTAAGGAGTAGGGTTTTTATCGTCTGTTGTTAAAAACTCAGATTGTGCAATGATTAATTGATCTGCAAAAAGAATTTTATTGGTATTGTTGGTGATTTTAAAATAACGGCTAGAATTGTAATTTTTGTTATCAGATGTTTTTACCCCAGTAAAAAATACTTCTTCAATAATAAAATCTTCATGGAATTTTTTTACAAACAAAGGAATGGTAAGGTTTTTAACAGCTGAAGTAACATCTGTTTGTCCTGTACCTGCAGCTCTTACTTCTTCGTTGCTTGCAATGACAACACCATTTACTGTGATTTTATATGAACCATAAGCAACTTCAAAAGAATGTGCATTTTCTTTTTTTAATGTTTCTTTAATTATGGCTCCGGTATTGATTTCCATAATTTCTACCTCCAAATTGGTGTACTCTGTGATATTTTCACCTGTGAAATTAAGTGTCAATACACCGTTTTGTTTTGCGGTTACTCCAAAATCATCATCACTTGAGCATGATGTAACGGTAAATCCTGTTGCCATCGCTGCTACCAAACTTAGTAGTATAACTCTTTTTTTCATGTCGTTTTCTATTTGTTATGTATTACTATTTATTTTAAAAATTATAATTCAGTTCCATCCCAAAGTATGGAGTATTGGCTCCTCTTCTGTACACCGTAACATTATTGAAAGTATAAGGAGCACTGTAATTGAAAATTCTCGTTACAAACATCGATGTTCTTAGTGCTTTGTAAATACTTTTAGTGATTTTTAAGTTTCCTACAATCGTAAATGTGTAATCTGTCGGCATATTATCGGTTACAGAAACGTTTCTTACTAACCATTGTTTATAAGTATCTGTTTTGTCTGCCTCGGTAAAAGGATGTATAATTCCGTCAATTCCATAATAAGAGATAGGCTCTGCAATTCTTTGATCTTTTCTTTGATGATCAAACACACTTCCTTGAAATGATGCAGAAATTGTTAGATCTAAACTAGGAAGATAAGTATCGATGAAAAGATTGTAATTCATATTAGAATTCACATAACCATCATCATTCTGATAAATTCCATAATAAGGAAATCCATCTGCGCCGATGGATGCATTTGGTCTGAATACAATAGGAACTGAATTTCTTAATTGTGTTTTAAAATAAGCTCCGCTTAAAGTAAATCTTGTATTGATTGCTTTAATACGAGGTGATGTATATCCGAATTCAATACCATTTTTAATTATTTCACTTCCGTTTTCTGTTAGAGAATAGTTAACGTTGGTTTTTCTTTCAACGTAAGGCGTGTTAGCCAAATTCGGTCCGTTGTTCCATTGTGAAAGGTCAACTTGTGAAGCATCATATTGCTTGTAAGTATGTAATGTCGTATGAAGCATCTGACGGAAACCATTGGTCATATCTTCCCTGAAATAAGTTAAAAATATGCTGTGATTTTTGTACGAAAGATCTAATCTGATTTCTTTTTTGATGCTTTTTGCTGCTTCAAGATTTTTGTTTTCAAGATCTTGCACATACGTCATAAAATTAACGTAACGATATTGAGCGTCATTGTGATAATAATTCAGCTGAGTGTAATCCCAATATTTTCTATTCGGATACAACATCAAGAGAGTAGGTTGCTTGTAGAACTGTCCGTATCCAAGCGTAATATCTGTTTTTAATGGAGCGTTATTAATCATTACATGCGGAAGGTTGTATTGAAGATTTAATCTGGGTTCCACAAAAACTTTTTTGCTGATAACATAAGATTTGTCAATTCCCATTTGTTTTGAGAATCTTAATCCTGTGTATAAGGTAAACTTATGCTCATCAACAGCATAGCTCATCTGATCTCCTAAAAATGCAGCCATTAAATTAGACGCAGGAATATCATTAAATGGTCTTGGTCTTGAATTGTTTAATTCAGCAGCATAAGGTGAATTCATGTCGTAAATTAAGCCTCGTCCGTTGTTTTTAGAATACCTCCAGTCTAAGCCCGCTTCATACTGATGATTGATTCCAAAAGTATTTCTTGTTCCAGTCGTTTGAAGAAGCGCTGTAATGTCAAGCGGTTTCCCTTCTGTACTGTATTCGCTGATGTATCGAAGAGCCGGAAAAACGCCTACATTTTCTCCCTGTTCTGTGGCTAAAGAAAAAGATCTCGGTCCCGACAATTGTACCAGTTTTGTCTGATCTATTTTTTCAAATCCCTGTCTGATTGCAGTATTTAAAATAATTTTATCAAAAAATGAAGCTTTATCTAAACTGTATAAAAAGTTATTGGTAAAACTAATTCTTGTTCTGGTTTGTCTGTAACGGTCAATATCCGGAACACCATTATCCGGATCATTTTTTTTGGAATCGATATTTGAAGAAAAATCAATGTTTGAACGCCATTCCAAGGGATTAGACCATAATAATCCTTTCTTTTTTGAACGAATAGAAGCAGTCATTCTCTGGTAATTTTCGAAATTATCCGTTGGGTCAGCTTTAGAATCTAAAAAATCTGCACCAGCACTGATTTGCCAGTTTTCATTAATTTTAAAACCTTTTCCTACGTAATATTGCTTGCTGAAACCATCTGCTTTAAATCTCGCCTGCAAAGGAGATTCGCTGATTTTTCTTTCGATTTTTATCACTCCGGATGTTAGATCTCCATAAGATGCGGATGGAATTCCACGGATTATTTCAACTTTTTCAATATCATTGGTTGAGATGGTTCTCATATCAACTCCGGTGGTGGCAGTTTCTCTAGCTTCAGGTGAATATCCAAATTGTCTGTTGTCTAGCGAAACCTGCATATCTGCATTAGAGTTAATCACATTTCCGTCAATCATGAATTGAGTTCCCAAAGCACTCGTGTTGTATTCTGTGGTTCTGTAAGAAAGATCACCTCTGTTCTCACGAAGCATAGGTCTGTTGTTTATGCTTAGATTAGGTGTTTTTGCCAATCCACCCGGTAAAAGCTCCATCAAATCTGTAAAACTTGAGGGTTGCAAATGTTCCATTGCTTTTCTGTCGATGATGGTTTTTGTCGTTAAACCTTTTCCTTCTTTCGAGAAAATAACAATTTCTTCAAGTTTATCTACGGGTTGAAGCTGAAAATTTAATGTTTTTGAACTGTTTAGATTTACATCAAGCTCTTTTTCCTGATAATTGGAGTGTGTGATTTTTAAATGATGTTTGCCTTCGCTTAAGACTAATGTTGCAACTCCATTTTCATCCGTAACTGCAGAGTTTTGAGAACTTTTTACAGTAACGCCTTTCAGTTTCTGCTGATTTTCACCTGAAATACTAATGCTTAATTGTAATTTCTCGTTTTGAGCCAATAAAAGTTGAGAGCCGAAAAAAAATAGTATTATAAATGTTAAATGCCTGATCATCATTATTTTAATTTGTCGAATGCAAAATCGACCGCAAAAGTAGGAATTAAATTTGCGGATATGAAATTTATTTAGAACAAATTAAAATAACTGACAAATGTCAGATAAGATTTGAGGTTGTTTTTAGATTATAAAATATTCACTTCTCTTTCCAATTCAATTCCGAATTTCTCTTTTACAGAATCAATAATTAGACTTGAGAAATCAAAAATTTCTTTCCCGGAAGCATTTCCTGTAGCATTGATAATCACTAATGACTGTAATTGATGAGAAGCGACGTTTCTGATTTGTTTTCCTTTCCAGCCGCATTGTTCGATGAGCCAGCCTGCAGGAACTTTTACAAAATTTCCGTTTGGATAGCCTTGAATGTTTTCAAATTTTAATTTTAAATCTTCAAACTGAGCTAAAGGAATAGTGGGGTTTTTAAAAAAGCTTCCGGCATTACCAATTTTTTTCGGATCGGGAAGTTTGCTTTGTCTGATGTTAATAACGGCTTTTGAAACATCTTGAATTGTTGGATTTATTATTCCTAAATTTTCCAATTCAGATTGTATAGCGCCATATTCAGTTTTAATGGTATGGTTTTGAGTGGTTAATTTAAAACTAACCTCCAAAATTACATATTTATTTTTTCCTTCTTGTTTGAAAATAGAATCTCTGTACCCGAATCTGCATTTTTTCAGGTCAAAAATTTCAATTTCTAATGTTTTTAAGTTTAAAACTTTACAGTTTACAAAATGGTCTTTTATTTCGGTTCCGTAAGCTCCGATATTTTGCATTGGTGAAGTTCCTACATTTCCAGGAATTAAAGAAAGATTTTCAAGTCCGCCATAATTTTTATTCAGGCAAAACATGACGAATTCATGCCAGTTTTCTCCGGCTTTTGCTGTTACTAAAACTTCGTTTTCGCTTAAAAATTCTTCAGAAATTCCTTTTAAATTTAATTGTATCGCTAAACCGTCAAAATCTTTTGTAAAAAGAATATTGCTTCCGCCGCCTAAGAATAGGAGTGGGAGAGCTTGAGAGTGTGATAGTTTTAGAGTTTCAATTAATTCTTCTACAGTATTTACTTCAACAAAATATGTTGCTTTTGCTTCTACTCCAAAAGTATTGAAAGGTTTTAGTGAAAAATTTTCCTGCATTAGATTGAGTAAATGTTTAGAATTAATTTGAAAATAAAATTTTAATGATATTCCTGAGGAATAATTTTTAAAAGCTCTTGCTTGAAACGGGCAAACTGATTATAATGAATATCGTTTTGTGCATTGACGTAAACGTGAGATTTTTTATTGGTTTTAATCTGAAAACTCTCGTCAATTCCGTCGATCGGCTGGATGCTTGGTGAACTTTCGATGCCGTCTAAATTCTTGATTTTAAAAGAGGAAGTTATACTTTTCCAAGTTTCCGGTTTGATGGCAGAATGCCATTCTTTATGTTTCTTGGTTGAGGTTGCTCCGGTTTCAAGATGAATGGAGTCTTTCGTAACTTTTATCACTCTGTAAAAACCCAATTGACCGCCAATTTCCGATAAACCAATAAATGTAATTTCTTCGGTTTTAGAATCTGATTTTTTATCAGTAATTTTTTCACTACACGAAAAAAAAATCAGCAGTAAAAACATTGAAACGAAAATTTTCAAATCATATATTTTTACTGCCGACATATTTATCCTATTAAAGATTGAACTCTAATTTGTATTTTTCAAGTGCATGTTTTAGAATCTCTGCACTTTTTCTTAAATCTTCGTCTTTCAGAACGTAAGCAATTCTCACCTGTTTTTTTCCTAATTCAGGATCGCTGTAAAATCCTCCTGCAGGTGCAACCATAATGGTTTCATTGTTCAAAGTGTATTTTTCAAGGAGCCATTGTGCGAATTTTTCAGTATCATCTACCGGAAGCTCAGCAACACAGTAGAATGCTCCTTTCGGTTTAGGGCAAATTACTCCCGGAATTGCATTTAGCAAATCAACCAAAACATTTCTTCTGTGAGTATATTCTTCTCTTACGGCTCTTATGTAAGCTCCATCATTTTGGTGAGCGGCAGTTGCAGCAATTTGTCCCAAAAGTACCGGGCTTAATCTTGCCTGAGCAAAAAGCATTGCAGCATCGTGAATCTTTTTCGAACGGGTGATCATACAACCGATTCTTACGCCACACATAGAGTAACGCTTAGATTCAGAATCGATAATAATGCAGTTTTCGCTTAATTCAGGGAAAGCAAGCATTGAAACTTGTTGTTTTCCGTCATATACATATTCTCTGTAAACTTCGTCAGAGATTACAACGATGTCGTATTTTAAAGCAATTTCAGCTAACTTCTGAAGTTCTTCACGGGTGTAAAGATATCCAGTAGGATTTCCAGGATTGCAGATTACGATTGCTCTTGTTTTTGCAGTGATTTTCTTCTCAAATTCTTCAATCGGAGGAAGAGCAAAACCTGTATCAATAGAAGAAGGAATTGCAACGACATTTACATTGAATGTGCTTGTAAATCCGTTGTAATTTGCGTAATAAGGTTCTGGGATAATTACTTCGTCACCGTCATCACAAAGAGTAGAAATGGCGAAATTTAAAGCTTCAGATCCACCATTGGTTACGATAAAATTATCAGGAGTAAGATCTGTGAAGTCTAAAGAATGATAATATTCTGTAAGCGCTTTTCTGTATTCAATATTTCCTTCTGAAAGAGCATATTCTAAAACTTTTAAATCAATGTTTTTTAAAGCATTCAAAGCGGTTTCAGGAGTTTCGATATCCGGTTGCCCGATGTTAAGGTGATATACTTTTGTACCTCTTTGTTTAGCCTGTAAGGCAAAAGGAACCAGTTTTCTTACCGGTGAAGGCGGCATCTGTTGTGCTCTGTTTGAAATGTTTGGCATTGTTTAAAATTTGTAAGCACAAAAATAACAAAATATTTCGGCACATGAGAATATATCTGAAATGATATTGGAAGTATTATGCAGTAAATATTAATTACGTTATTAATGTTAATAATTCAAAAAAAGTACAATTTAAAATTATATAAACATTTATGATTTGATTATAATGTGTTAATATTTTAAATATATTAAAAATAATTTAAAATAAACATTGTGTTTTTAGATTTAATTCATAGTTTTACGCCGAACTAAATAAAATAAATATTCTATGAAAGGAAAAAGACTATTTGGATTGGTTAATCTATGTGCGCTTTTCTATGCGCCTATGGTATTTGCCCAATATTATCACCCCGTTGCTGTAAGCGGATTTACACAAGATGTAATTGCTAATGGAATAGGAAATGCTTCTTCTAGTACAACTGCTTCTGTAGATGCTGTTGATTATGCTTATGTTTCAAAAGATTTTCAGACTACTGCAACAAGTCCTGCACTTACTTACGGGCTTCCTGTTTCGGGGCAATTTATGAGTGTTGTGGGTACAACTCCGGGATTAACTTATCAATTGGCTTCTTACAACAGCAGCAATGCATTAAAGCTAAACGCTGTTGCTGATTCAGGAACATTAACTTTTAATACACCAACAGCGGCTTTTAATTTGTATTTCTTAGCAACCGGCGGAAGTGGATCTGGAGTTGTAAGTGCTGTTGTTAATTTTACAGATGGGACTAATCAGACATTTACAAGCTTATCAGTTGGGGATTGGTACGATCAGGCGAATTTTGCAATACAGGGAATTGGCAGAATAAAAATTACGACTAATGCATTGGAAGATGGAGGAGGTACAAATCCTAGAATCTATCAGATTCCTTTAGCGATATCTTCTGCGAATCAATCTAAAACTGTACAAAGTATTACTTTTAGTAAGACTTCGGGTACTGGGTTTGTCAATATTTTTGGTGTTTCAGCCAATAGATTTACCACTTGTTTGGCACCAACTGCAGTCACTGCTTCAGCGGTTACTGTAAGTTCTGCTACTCTTGGCTGGACTGCTCCTGCTACAGTTCCTACCAACTACGATATTTATTATACTTCTTCCACGGTTGCACCGAATGGGAGTACATCACCTACAGTTTCCGGTGTTACAGGGCTTACAACAAATATTACCAGTGGAATTTCTCCTATGACCAAATATCATGTCTGGATAAGATCAAACTGTGGTGGATCTGTGGGAGAATGGGCTTACGGAACAACGTTTACAACACCTTGTTCTACGTTTACAGTACCTTATACTGAAAATTTTGATACTACATCAGCTGGATCTACTTCGAATACCAATGCGCCAATGTGCTGGTCGTATTTAGAAACAAGCGGATTTACAGGATATGGATATGTTGTCAATAGCAATTCAAACTCACCAACAAACAGCTATTATTTATATAATTCTTCGGCAAGTACAGGAAATCAATTATTGGTTTCGCCTCAAACAACGGCTTTGTCTGATGGGACAAAGAGGGTAAGGTTTTATGCAAAAGGTAGTACGAACTATACTTTACAGGTAGGAACTTTAACGAATCCTTCGGATCCTTCTACATTTGTTTCGTTTAATACAACAACTATTACAGGTACACACACTCAGTATACAGTTAATATTCCATCAGGAGGAGGTTCTTATTTAGCTTTCAGACATAATTTGGGAGGAACTTACAGAGCAATTTATCTTGATGATATTACGGTTGAAAGTATGCCATCTTGTTTGGAAGCTACTGCGCTTGCTACATCGGGTGTTACTGCAAATTCTGCGACATTAAGCTGGACTGCACCTATAAATGTACCTGCAAATGGTTATGAATATGCTTACACTACTACGAATTCTGCACCTACAGGAAGTGGAACAGCTAATGCAGGCACATCGGTTACAATATCTTTACCGTCTCCAAGTACAACATATTATTTATGGGTAAGATCAAAATGTACTACTACTGATTTAAGCGCTTGGACAGGGATTGCTGTAACTACTAAAGCTATAAATGATGAATGCTCGGCTCCGACTATTATTACTCCTGGAGGATCATTCGCAACAAATCCGGTTATTGGTACAACAGTAGGAGCAAGCTCGACTACTGATGCTACTGCTACTCATTCATGCCAAAATACAGGTTATAACGATACTTGGTATTCTGTAGTAGTTCCTGCAAGCGGAAATATTAGTATTGAAACACAATCGGTTTCTGGTTCGTCTGTTTCAGATACGGTTTTAGGTGTTTATTCAGGATCTTGCGGTAGTTTAACGCAGATTGGTTGTGATGATGACAGTTCATCTGACGGAAATTTCTCTCTTGTTACTTTAACAGGTCAAACTCCGGGAGCTACTTTGTTAATTGGCGTATGGAATTATTCATCTTCTACAAGCGGACAGTTTAAAGTTTCTGCTTATGATGCTTCATTGTTATCAACTTCAGATGTTGTTGCAGCTAAAAAAGAAGGTAAAGTTTATCCAAATCCATTCAGTGATATTATTAATATTTCAGAATTTAAAGATGTTAAAACAGTTAAAGTTACTGATGTAGCTGGAAGAACATTAAAAACAATAGAAAATCCTACGAAGGAAATCAGTTTAGGCTCATTAAATCCAGGACTTTATTTGATTACAATGTATTTCAAAGACGGTTCGCAAAATACAGTGAAAGCTATTAAAAAGTAAAATTATTTTTGAATTATTTTTTTTTAACAGCCTTGCATTTATGTAAGGCTGTTTTTATTTTTTGTAAGATTGTAATTTAATAAAGCCTTTTATTTTTAAATTTGATAAAAATTGAAACAATGCAAATTCCATCGACATCAGTAGAAGATTATATCTCAAAAATTCCTGAAGAAAGACAGGAGGTTTTCAAAAAAATGTTTGATACAGTTAATGATAATCTACCTCAGGGTTTTGAGAAAGGTGTCAGTTATGGAATGGTGGGTTGGAATGTTCCTTTAGAAACTTTTCCTGCAGGCTATCATTGTACACCTGGCTCAGCGTTGCCTTTTATGGGAATGGCTTCGCAGAAAAATTTTATCGCTTTGTATCATATGGGAATGTACGCAAAACCTGAACTTTTAGACTGGTTTGTGGCAGAGTTTCCGAAACATTCAAAAAGAAAACTAGATATGGGAAAATCGTGTATCCGTTTCAAAAAAATGGATGAAATTCCTTTTGAATTAATTGCCGAACTGAGTAAAAAAATGACTGTAGATGAATGGATCAATATTTATGAAAGCAATCTTAAAAAATAGATTTCTATTAAACTTAGTTTTCTTCTTTTCAATTCTGCTTTTGGTCTTTAGCTGCAAAAATTCTCAATCTTTAGGCTTAAAAAATGGAGACCTGTTGTTTGTTACAGCAAAAGAAAGTGGTTTGTCTGGTGCGATCAATAATGTGACCCAAAAACAGAAAAATGCTTCGTTTGATCATATCGGAATCCTGCAAAAAGATAAATCTGGTGTTTTTGTTCTTCATGCTGCACCAAAAGGCGGTTCTCAAAAACAAGATCTGAAGGATTTTCTAAAAGACCAGGCAAATGACGGACAAAAAGTTGTTGCTTACAGATTAAAACCTCAGTATCAGAAAAATATTCTTGATGCCATTGAAAAGGCAAATTCTATGTTGGGAAAACCTTACAATTTCAACTATATTTTAGATGAAAATTCCTATTACTGTTCAGATTATATTGAAAGGGCATTTAGAAAAGATAAAATATTTACATTAGAACCGATGACCTTCATCGATCCCAAAACCGGAAAAACAAATATATTTTGGGAAGAGTTTTATGCTAAAAAAAATCTCAAAGTTCCGGAAGGTGAGCCGGGTTGTAACCCAAATGGTTTGGCTGCTTCAGATAAAATAGAAAGAATAAAAGAGCTATAATAATCTTTTTTTTGCCACGAATGCACGAATATAATTTCAACTAGAATGAATTATATTCGTGCATTCGTGGCTTTTTTATATTCATTAGAGTCTTATAAAAACTGTATAAACTGAAAGGCTTCTCTTTTTTTATGTTAAAATTAAAAAATATTAGTCTACTAATTTGGTGGACTAATATTTTTTAATACTTTTGTGAAAGAATTAATGAGAAAATATTTAAAAATATGTAATTCAGAAAGTAGTATTTAATCAAAAATGTTTTAGTTATGATTACACCCAATGTGCAGGCTTTGCCAAAAAATGTAAACCTTATCCGAAAAGAATTGATCCTTGAAGTAGAACTGAACGGGAAAATGAAATTCGATCATCTTTTAAATGCTATTTATCAGCAAATGGGAATTTGTTACAAAGTATTAAGCGCAAATGTGGAGTATATGAACGGAAACAATTTTGGCTCATTTCAGCTATACATCAATGCAACAGATGAAGAATCTCAGGAATTAGAATTTTTCCTTAATCATAATAAACTCTTGAATACCACTGTAGAATATACCTGCAGAAAGTATTCGTAAAGCTGTACGTCCATATAGTTTGAAGAGCGTTCAATTTATTGAGCGCTTTTTTATTTTTTAAATCTAATTGATGTTAAGATTATTCTTGATTACCGTCAGTTCGAGTAAAATTCTGCAAGAATTTATATCGAGAACTTTTGCTATCAACTTCTCGATACGATTTTTTCAAAATCTACTCGAAGTGACGGAATTAATATTCATTATAGATTTTATTCAATTCTCCGAGAAAAAGATTATTTTTAATCTAAATTAAATTACAAAATTATGATTGCACTTATTATTGGTGGTGTTTTGGTTATTGCCTTACTTTACGGAGTATCTATCTACAATCGCCTCGTAAAATTAAGAAATCTTGTTCAGGAAGCTTGGAGCAGTATTGATGTAATGCTTAAAAAACGTCACGATTTGATCCCAAATTTGGTTGAAACGGTAAAAGGTTACGCTGCTCACGAACGTGAAACTCTTGAAAATGTTACCAAAGCAAGAAATTTGGCAGTGGGAGCAGATTCTGTAGAAGGTAAAGAAGCGGCAGAAAAAAATCTGAACCAGGCAATGGTGAATTTATTTGCTGTTGCAGAGCAATATCCCGATCTGAAAGCGAATGCAAACTTTCAGCAATTACAAGCTGAACTGAGCTCAATTGAAAATGATATAGAAAAATCCAGAAGATATTACAACGGAACGGTAAGAGAAAACAATACTTTGGTAGAGTCTTTCCCAAGCAATATTATCGCCAATATGTACAAGTTTGAAAAATCTAAATTCTTCGAGCTTGAAAATATTGCCGACAGAGAAGTTCCTAATGTAAAATTCTAAGGAATGAAAAAGCTTATAGCATTTCTTTTTCTTATTTTCTTTTCTCTGGGTTTTGCGCAGGAAGCTGAAGGAGCGGTAGCTGTTGGCGAAGAGTCGAGCGGTTTCGTTAGTGGCTCCGAGCGAATTCTCAATTTTCATGCAGATATAGATGTTGACAAAAACTCTAAACTGAGCATTACTGAAAAAATAAAAGTTCACAGTATTGGAGAAAATATTAAAAGAGGAATTTTTCGTTCATTACCTTTGGTGAGGAACTTGAACGACAGAACTCAAAAAGTAAAATACAACATCCTTTCTGTAAAGAAAGATGGTGTTGATGAAGATTTTCACGAAGAAATTGAGGATGGTTATCTTAAAGTATATGTCGGAAATAAGGATGTCATTTTGTCTCCGGGAGATTACGATTACGAAATAAAATATACCACAGAAAAGCAAATCGGTTTTTTTGAAAAGTATGATGAATTGTATTGGAATGTCAACGGAACTGAATGGAATTTTCCTGTTGACAGTATTTCAGCAACAGTAAATCTTCCGCAAGAAGCCGGAATTATTCAGAATTCTTGTTATAAAGGCGGTTATGGAAGTACTTCTCAGGATTGTTTGGCAAAAGTTCTTTCTGAGCATTCAATTGAATGGAGTGCAAAAGATTTGGGATCTGGTGAAGGTCTCACAATTGCGGTTGGTTTTAAAAAAGGAATTCTGATTCCGCCACCGCCGCCAACTTTTCTTGAGAAATTTGGAATTCTGATTGCCGGAATTATCATCTTTTTAGGATTGCTGTTGTATTATTATTCAACCTGGAAAAAATATGGAGTCGATCCTGAAACACCTACGGTTTATCCGCAATTCAATTCGCCGGATGATTTGTCACCGGCTTCTTTAGGTTATATTCATAATGAAAGTTTTAAAAATAAATACCTCACTGCAGCTTTGGTCAATTTGGCGATAAAAGGTTATGTTCAGATTGTTGAAGATGAAGATCCCGGAATTTTTGGTTTGTTTAAATCGAAACATTTTACGGTGAAAAAACTGAAAAATCCAGATCAGAATTTACCAAAAGAGGAAATTAATTTGATGAACAATCTATTTTCTAAAAGTATTGTGGATAGCATTAAATTTGACGGACAATATGATTCTAAAATAGAACAGGCTGTTCGAAGTTTTCAAGCAACGCTAAAATTTCAACATGATAAAATGTTGAACGAAGGAAATAATTCTAAAAAGCTCATTTTACCGATCTTAGTCATTTTAGGAGTTTATTTCCTCGTACTTTTTATAAGTTTTACTATTTTTCCTGAGCTTGAAAAAGTATTTTTAGGAATTTTTATTTTGGCTATTTTAACGGTGGCTTTTGTGGTTGCTATTATTTTGTTTAAATTTTTCCCTGGTTTATTTAAAATTTTCTTGGTTTTTCCTGTCATTGCCTTTGTCGTTTTAGGAATGCTTATTTATAAAGGAAGCGATTTTACGATCGACAATAATTTTAATATTTGCTATATTTTTATTGTTTTAGGTTTTATGTCTTTGGTGATTTATCAGTTTTTAATTAAGCGTCCTTCAGAAGAAAAACTGAGAAAAAGATCTTTGATCGATGGTTTCAAAATGTATATGGAAGCTGCCGAAAATCAACAGCTTAAATTTCACAATCCTCCGGAAATGACGCCGCAGTCTTTCGAAAAACTATTGCCTTTTGCAATGGTTTTGGGTGTTGATGAAATTTGGGGTAAGAAATTCGACGATTTGCTCAAAAAAATGTCTTACGAATATCAAAGCAATTGGTATGTTGGCTCGTCAATGAATCATTATGCGATGACAAGTGTGCTTAATTCCAGTTTAACCAATTCTATACAATCTTCAGCGACACAACCTTCAAGTTCAGGAAGCAGTTCTGGTTCCGGATCTGGTGGCGGCGGTTTTTCCGGCGGTGGTGGCGGTGGCGGCGGTGGTGGCGGCTGGTAAAATTTTAGATATGAAAAATTGTATACAAGTCATTGCTTTATTTTTCTGTTTTCTTGTTTTTGCGCAAGATAGAGCGGCAGTATTGCCTGTTACTTCGGAAGATTCAACGGATTTTAATCAAATTAATATTCAGAGAGAGAGAATTATTTCTTTTCATTCTGATATTACTATTGCCGAAAACGCAGATGTTACTGTAACAGAAACTATTAAAGTTTTTGCCAATGGAAATGAAATTAAAAGGGGGATTTTTCGTGCTTTACCAACGGTAAGAAACATTAACGGCAGAAAAGAAAGTGTTTACTACAAAATCATTGCGATTGAAAAAGAGAGTGTAAAAGAACCTTACCACACCAAAAAGGAGAATGGTATTTTTACTATTTATATCGGAAATAAAGATAAGCAACTTGCTTCAGGTTTTTATACCTACAAAATTGTTTATCAAACGCAGAATCAGATTGGTAAATTCAAAGGCTATGATGAATTTTATTGGAATGTAAACGGAACCGATTGGTCTTTTCCTGTTGAAAACATTCAGGCAATAATTCATTTGTCAAAAAATGCTGATATTATTCAGAATTCTTGTTATACAGGCAGAGAAGGAAGTAAAGATCAGAATTGCGCCAGCAAAAAAATATCATCTACACAGATTGAATTTAATGCTAAAGATTTAAACCAACACGAAAACCTTACGATAGCTGTAGGTTTTAAAGCAGGTGTTTTAAAAGAGCCTTCAGGTTTTTCTAAATGGATCAATAGAAACTGGCCCAGTCTTTCATTGGTTATCGTTGGTTTTTATCTGTTGTTTTTCTACTATAAAAACTGGAAGAAGTACGGAAGAGATCCTGAAAAACCTGTAGTGATTCCACAATTTAATGCACCCAATAATCTTTCGCCCGCATCTTTAGGATATATTGATAATGGCAAATTTGAAGTTAATTTGGTGACGGCAAATCTTGTAGATCTTTCTATTAAAGGTTTTGTAGATATTGATGAGGTGAAAGACATTAAAAAAAGTTTTCTTTCAAAGATGTTTATACTAAAGAGAAAGGAATCTGGTAATATTAATATCCAGAATGATCAAGAACTGCTTTTAAAAAAGATGTTTGGAAAAGAAAAGGAAGTTTCGGTAAACGGTACTTACAATTCCAAAATTAAAAATGCAGTTGAAGATTTTGAGAATTTTATCATTAAAGAAAATAAAATTTTTGTTGAAAAGATTTCTAATAAGAAGATTGTTTATCAAGCTATAAAAATAATGCTTGCGACTTTTTTTCTTGCTTTAATTATAAGTTCTTTAATCATGTGGAGTTTTCAAACCCTACTTATAGCTTCTGTTATAATTATTTTTGCAAGTCTCTTTACAACGATTTTGGTATTGACTTGGCAAGAAGGGAATAAGCTCATTTTTTTGGTTGTACTGATGTTTTCTATGACATTTATAGTGCCGATGTTTTTCATAGCATTTGCAGATTCTGATGATATTACAGCTTTTGAATCGAACTGTTTTAAGTTTTTAATACTCGGAATTATTTCGATTTTAATATTTCGTTATTTGATTAATAAACCAAGTGAAGAAAAAATTAAAATGGAATCTGAGATTGACGGTTTCAAAATGTATCTGAGTGCTGCTGAAGAAAATCAGCTTCAATTTCATAATCCTCCGGAAATGACTTCAGATGTATATGAGAAATTTCTTCCGTACGCCATTGTTTTTGGAGTTGAAGGAATTTGGGGTAAAAGATTTAGAGATAAACTGCAGGAAACCATTGATTCTGCTCAACCTTATGAAAATGTTCAGTATAATTTTGGATATAGTTTTGCCGGAGCTTTTACAAGTACGCTTAACGAAACCACAGTCGTTCCAGTAAGTAGCGGTTCTTCATCTTCTTCATCTGGTTCTTCAGGAAGTTCATCATCCTATTCTGGTGGATCAAGTTCCAGCGGTTCTTCCGGTGGAGGATCTTCCGGCGGAGGTGGCGGAGGCGGAGGAGGTGGCGGTTGGTAGCCGATCTTCATTAAAAGCATTAAAAAAAATGATTTTGATTTAATAAATCAGTTCTCTTTTAATTTAAATAAAGAGCCTTGTCAAGGTTCAAAACCTTGACAAGGCTTAAAAATTAAGCATTTTATATTTCTAATAAAAAAGCGTTCAGAAAAATAATCCTAAACGCTTTTTATATTTTAAATTGAATAATAAAAATTAATTTCGCTAATAACTAATAACTAATAACTAATAACTAATAACTAATAACTAATAACTAATAACTAATAACTAGACTAAATTCTCTCAATATCCGCTCCAATCGCTTTCAATCTTCCATCAATATTTTCATAACCACGGTCAATTTGCTCGATATTATGAATGATTGATTTTCCTTCTGCCGAAAGTGCAGCAATTAAAAGTGCATTTCCTGCTCTGATATCCGGAGAAACCATGGTTGTTCCACGAAGCGGAGATTCCTGATTTAAACCGATCACGGTAGCTCTGTGTGGATCACACAAAATAATTTGAGCACCCATATCGATTAATTTATCAACGAAAAATAATCTCGATTCAAACATTTTCTGATGTACCAAAAGACTTCCTTTTGCCTGAGTTGCGACAACTAAAATAATAGAAAGTAAATCTGGCGTAAATCCTGGCCAAGGTGCATCTGAAACCGTAAGAATAGATCCGTCGATAAATTTCTGAATTTTATAATGTTCCTGAGAAGGAATGTAAATATCGTCACCACTTTGTTCCAGCTGAATTCCCAATTTTCTAAATGTATTTGGAATAACTCCTAACTGATTCCAGTTTACATTTTTAATGGTAATTTCAGATTTTGTCATCGCTGCAAGACCAATCCAAGAACCAATCTCTACCATATCCGGAAGCATCGTGTGCTCTGTTCCGTTTAGATGAGTTACTCCTTCAATCGTCAATAAATTTGAGCCGATTCCTGAAATATTCGCACCCATTCTGTTCAGCATTTTACAAAGTTGCTGTAGGTAAGGTTCGCAAGCCGCGTTGTAAATTCTTGTTTTTCCTTTCGCTAAAGCTGCAGCCATTACAATGTTCGCAGTTCCTGTAACAGAAGCTTCTTCCAAAAGGATAAATTTTCCGTTAAGCTCTTTTGCTTTTAAAGAATAGAAATACTCTTCCTCATCATAATTAAATTCTGCTCCAAGTTCTACTAAACCTTGAAAGTGAGTATCTAATCTTCTTCTTCCTATTTTGTCGCCTCCCGGAGTCGGCATATAAGCTTCACCGTAACGAGCCAACATCGGTCCCATCAACATAATTGAACCTCTCAGTTTGGCACCGTCTTTTTTAAATTCGTTAGATTTTATATAATCAAAATTGACATTATCTGCCTTGAAAGTGTAATCACCATGAGCATTTTTGGTCACTTTTACACCAAAGTCCCCCAAAATCTCAATGAGTCTGTTGACATCATGGATGTCTGGAATATTTTTAATTCTTACCTCTTCATCAGTTAGCAAAACTGCACACAAAATTTGAAGAGCTTCATTTTTCGCTCCTTGTGGAGTGATTTCACCTTGCAGTCTTTTTCCTCCTCTTATTTGAAATGTTCCACTCATTACCTTCTGTTCTTATGATTATTGTTGTTATTGTTAAATCTTCTTTTTGCGGATTGGTTTTTGTTGTTTGTGTTTTTATTGTTGTTATTCCTGTTGTTATTGGTAGCGTAGTAGATTTTGCTTTTCTCTAAGCTTTCAATACCGGTAAGGTCTAATCTGTTTTGCGAAAGTTCTTTCAAATGACGGAAAATCACATCGTCTGTTACATGTTCTTTGTTGTAAACATTGTAAGACTTTTTCATGTTGTTGGCAATCACTTCGATTAGGGCTTCTTTTTCGTCACCGGCTTCAAGTTCGATTGCTTTTTCGATCAACTGAAGAATACTTTTTCCATAAAATTTGAAATCTCCCTGAAGTTTAGGGTATTCCATTCTTTTTGGTTTTTCTGCAAGTTCTTCTTTTGTAGGAAAGGGATATGGGGAATCTACATCCAAATCATGATTGGCAAGAATATAGAGGTGATCCCAAAGTTTATGTTTGTAATTTTCTTCGTCGCGGAGCTGTGGGTTTCTCTGACCCATAAAATCAATGATTGCCATTGCCATTTCGTTTCTTTCGTCTTTGTCTGAAACTTCTTTGCAACGCTCAACCAACTGTTGTATAATTCTGCCATATTCTGGCATATTGAGATGAGTTTTTTGGGTATTGTATTCCATAGTCTGCAAATATATGGATTAATAAAAATAATGCTTCGAAAAACTTAAATGTTTATAAAAATTTAATAGAAATATTTAAGATTTTCTTATAGTAATCTGATACCAAATTCTGAACCAAATCAGACTTCAATAAATTTCTTTTTTTGATGTTGATCGGGCAGGAAGCACTTTTGAGACGAAAGCTTCATTCTGTTTTCAGAAATTTTGTTGTAAATTTTATCACTTATAAATGTGGGAATCAATTTTCCGATCACGGATAAATTATAGATTCCGCCTAAAAGATTGGCGATTTTTAGAACAGCTTTAGATTTAATGAGATAATATTGATGGGGTTTCCAAAGATAAAGGGTGTTAAACTGTTTTGTTTCTAAACCTCTTTCCGATAAAAATTTTTGCCCGAAATTTGATTGCAGAGAAGCAAACATAAACTGATTTTTTTTGTCTCTCTCAAGAATCCACTGCACCCAAAAATTGCATACACCACATTCACCGTCAAAAAATACAATATGTTTTTGTTCCCAAATTTCCGGCATGATTTCCACTATTCTGTTTTAAATTTTGTTTCTTGGATCTCTCTTTTAAAATAAGTAATCAGTTCTTTTCTTTGAGCGTCGGTGAGTTTTGCATCTTGATGTCCCAAATAATAAGATTCCAAAGGCATTTCATGTTTTTCGAGCATTTCTACACATTCTTCCATCTTATGAATCTGTCTTTTCGGTTCGTAAGTAGCAAATGTAGAAAAATTAAGATGTTTTCTTCCTTCATCAATATGATTTTTTATCCACCACGAAGCCGGAGCAATATTGGTGTACCAAGGATATTTTGTTTCGTCAGAATGACAGTCGTAACACGAGTTGGTAATCAGTTTTGATATTTCCGGAGAAGTATGGGTTTTAATTTTTAAAAAATCCATTCTCGGATTAAGAGGCTTGTTGGTTTTATCAATCGGAAAAAACTGGATGATAATAAAGGCGACAAGAAGAATGATCATTACTTTTTTCATACGCTGAGATTTGGGTTTCTAAACTAATTAAAGATAGTAAATTTTTAGCAATATATAAATATGATAAATTTTGTAACAGAGGCTTTAAATTGAATAATTCTAAATACGAATACTTAATATTGATTTTTATCTAAACTAATGCCAAATTTTATTAACTTAATTGCATTGTAATATGTTTTCTTGAGTTTGTAAATAGAAATTAACAAGTTATTATTTGTTATAGTTTTTAACTATTGTAAAAATTTTATTGATAGATTGTGTTTATTAATTAAGCATTGTAAGTTTGCATAATTGTAAAGCATAGAAAATTATTAAAACGTTAAACCAACATAAAAAATTAAACTAAAATGGAAAATGATTTAAACGACATTAGTAAATGCCCGTTTCATAACGGAACGATGAAAAAAGAAAACTTTGCAGGAGGCGGAACCAACAATAAAGATTGGTGGCCGGATCAATTAAGAGTTGATATTTTAAGACAGCATTCGTCTCTATCAAATCCTATGGAAAAAGATTTTAATTATGCTGAAGCTTTTCTAAGTCTCGATCTAGAAAGTGTAAAAAATGATCTTCATGCATTAATGACCGATTCTCAAGATTGGTGGCCTGCAGATTTTGGACATTACGGACCTTTATTTATTCGTATGGCTTGGCACAGCGCAGGAACGTATCGTGTAGGTGACGGAAGAGGTGGAGCAGGAGCTGGACAACAGCGTTTTGCGCCGCTAAATAGCTGGCCGGATAATGTAAGTTTAGATAAAGCAAGAAGATTACTTTGGCCAATCAAACAGAAATATGGCAAAAAAATATCATGGGCAGATCTTATGATTCTTACGGGAAATGTTGCTCTTGAATCAATGGGTTTCAAAACTTTTGGGTTTGCAGGAGGTCGTGAAGATGTTTGGGAACCAGATCAGGATGTATATTGGGGAACGGAAAAAACTTGGTTAGGAGGAGATCTTCGTTATGCGCACGGTTCTCCGGGTGTTGAAGGGCATGGTGTTCTTCCCGCAGAAGATGATTCTGAAGTGAAACATTCCAGAGATCTTGAAAAACCTTTGGCAGCAGTACAAATGGGGCTTATCTATGTAAATCCTGAAGGACCGGACGGAAACCCTGATCCGATTTTAGCCGCAAAAGATATTCGTGATACGTTCGGAAGAATGGCAATGAATGATGAAGAAACGGTTGCGTTAATCGCAGGTGGACATACATTTGGTAAAACTCACGGTGCAGGTCCTGCAGATCATGTAGGCAAAGAACCTGAAGCGGCCGGAATTGAAGCACAAGGATTTGGATGGAACAGTTCTTATAGATCAGGAAAAGGTCCAGATGCAATTTCAAGCGGATTAGAAGTAACTTGGACTGAAAAACCAACAGAATGGAGTAATCTTTTCTTTAAAAATTTATTCGAAAACGAATGGGAACTCACTAAAAGTCCTGCAGGAGCTCATCAATGGGTGGCGAAAAACGGAGCCAACATTATTCCTGATGCTTTTGATGCTAATAAAAAACACAGACCAACCATGCTTACAACGGATCTTTCGTTAAGATTTGATCCTGTTTATGAAAAAATATCAAGAAACTTTTTTGAAAATCCTGATGCTTTTGCAGATGCTTTTTCTCGTGCCTGGTTTAAACTTACGCATAGAGATATGGGGCCGAAAGTTCGTTACTTAGGTTCTGAAGTTCCTGCTGAGGAATTAATCTGGCAAGATCCGATTCCTGAAGTAAATCATGAATTGGTAGATAATTCTGATATTGATTCTTTAAAATCAAAAATTTTAAATTCCGGATTAAGTATTTCTGAATTGGTTTCTACAGCTTGGGCTTCAGCTTCAACTTTCAGAGGAAGTGACAAACGAGGAGGTGCAAACGGGGCAAGAATTCGTTTGGCTCCACAAAAAGATTGGGCAGTAAACAATCCTATTCAGTTGCAGAAAGTTTTATCTGTTTTGGAAAATATTCAGAATGATTTTAATAGTTCTCAATCTGGAAATAAAAGAGTTTCATTGGCAGATTTAATTGTTTTGGCAGGAAGTACAGCGGTTGAAAAAGCAGCAAGAGATGCCGGACAAAATATTTCTGTTCCTTTTGCTCCGGGTCGTATGGATGCTTCACAAGAGCAGACCGATGTAGAATCAATGGGGTATTTGGAGCCTGCAGCAGATGGATTTAGAAATTATTTAAAGAAAAAATTCTCTGTTTCTACAGAAGCTTTATTAATCGATAAAGCACAATTGTTGACGCTTACTGCGCCGGAATTAACGGTGTTGATTGGTGGAATGCGTGCTTTAGATACCAATTTTGATGGTTCTAAAAACGGAATATTTACTCAGCGTCCCGGAATTCTAACCAATGATTTCTTTGTAAATCTTTTGGATATGAGAACGCAATGGAAAGCTATTTCAGAAGATAACGAATTGTATATGGGAACTGACCGATCAAGCGGACAACCAAAATGGACAGCAAGTCGTGCAGATTTAGTCTTCGGTTCAAATTCTGAATTGAGAGCATTAGCTGAAGTCTATGCAAGTTCGGATGCTCAGGAGAAATTTGTAAAAGATTTTGTAGCAGCTTGGACGAAAGTAATGAACTTAGACCGATTTGATTTAAAATAGATTATAAATCATATTTATGAAGGCAGTCGTTTGACTGTCTTTTTTTTGTTTAGTCATTATGGTGATTAAGTATAAGTTTATTAAAAAAATAGAATGATAAAAACAGCTATTTAAAAATATCAGATTCACAATCAGAGAGATTTTTATTGCTTAAATAATAAAAGCTTATCTTTGCAAAAAATTGAGCTCCAAAAGTTGGAGTAACTCATTGATAATCTTGTCCTATCGCTTTGTCGAAGGATTATTAAACATTTTTTATGTCAAATATTGTTGCTATTGTTGGGCGTCCCAACGTAGGAAAATCCACGTTATTTAATCGTTTATTAGAAAGAAGAGAGGCTATTGTAGACTCTACTGCCGGTGTTACCAGAGACCGTCACTACGGAAAATCTGACTGGAATGGTGTAGATTTTACTGTAATCGATACAGGAGGTTATGACGTTAATAATGATGATGTTTTTCAGGGAGAAATTTCTAAACAGGTACAATTGGCGATTGACGAAGCTACATCAATTATATTTATGCTGAATGTAGAAGAAGGTCTTACCGATACGGATCATGAGATCCATGAAATGTTGAGAAGATCAAACAAGCCTACCTACATTGTTATTAATAAAGTAGATTCTTCAAAAGAAGAATTAGATGCTACAGAATTTTACCAATTGGGAATTGATAAATATTACACTATTTCTTCTGCAACAGGTTCCGGAACAGGAGAGATTTTGGATGATATTGTAAGAGATTTCCCAACTACAGATTATAAAGATCCGTTTGAAGGATTACCAAAAATCACCATTGCAGGTCGTCCGAACGTAGGGAAATCTACAATGACGAATGCATTGCTTGATGCTGAAAGAAATATCGTAACTGATGTTGCAGGAACTACAAGAGACAGTATTCAGACGTTGTACAATAAATTCGGACACGAGTTTGTATTGGTAGATACAGCGGGAATGAGAAGAAAGTCTAAGGTAAATGAAGATTTAGAATTCTATTCTGTAATGCGTTCTATTCGTTCAATCGAATATTCTGATGTGGTGATTATCATGGTTGATGCTACTTTAGGATGGGAATCTCAGGATATGAATATCTTTGGTTTGGCTCAGAAAAACAGAAAAGGGATCGTAATTGTTGTCAACAAATGGGATTTGATTGAAGACAAACAAACAAATACCATCAGAGATTTCGAAAAATCAATCAGAGACAAGATCGGACAGTTCAGTGATATTCCAATTTTGTTTGTTTCGGCTTTAACGAAGCAGAGAATTTTGAAAGCTGTAGAAATGGCTATGACTGTTTACGAAGATCGTAAGAAGAAGATCAAAACTTCAAAATTAAATGAAGTGATGCTTCCTATTTTTGAGGCAACTCCACCTCCTGCAAATAAAGGAAAATACATTAAAATCAAATATTGTGTACAGCTTCCGACGCCGTCACCACAGTTTGTATTCTTCTGTAACCTGCCGCAATATGTGAAAGAACCTTACAAGAGATTTACTGAAAACCAATTGAGAAAGCAATTCGGGTTTACCGGAGTTCCTATTGAAGTGTATTTCAGACAAAAATAATATCAATTTGAAAATTTGATAAAGGTTTAATTTGAAAATTAAAATCATTGTTTTTAGTTAAGCTTTTTAGAATTATTTTCAAATTTTCAAATTTCTAAATTTTCAAATTAAGATTATGGTTACCGTCTTATCAGAACAGTTTTCTTTGGTTAATACTTGGATTAATGAGCTTAGAAACGTAGAAATTCAGCACGACAGAATGAGATTCCGTAGGAATATGGAAAGAATCGGGGAGATTGCAGCATTTGAAATCAGTAAAAGTTTAGAACAGAAAGAAGTTGAAATTCAGACTCCTTTAGATACGATTAAAGTAAAAGAAATTGCTGTTCAGCCTGTTATTACCACGATTTTAAGAGCTGGAGTGCCTTTGTTTGAAGGGATTTTAAATTATTTGGATAGAGCAGATTGCGGTTTTGTAGCAGCGTATAGAAAACATGATGCCAACGATTATTTTTCAATCAAACAGGATTATCTTACCTGTCCGAATATTGACGGAAGACCTTTAATTGTTGCAGATCCTATGTTGGCAACCGGAGCTTCTTTAATTGAAGCAATCAAAGATTTATTAACCAACGGAACTCCTACTCAGCTTCATATTGTAGCGGCAATTGCTTCAAAGCAAGGTGTTGAAACCATCGAAAAAGCTTATCCAAATGCAAAAATTTGGGTAGGGGCTATTGATGAAAACTTAACTTCAAAAGGATATATTACACCAGGTTTAGGTGATGCCGGAGATTTAAGTTACGGCGAAAAACTTCAGAGATAAGTTTTGAAAGACATTAATTTTTAATCAAAATATATAAACCTTAGATTCGTCTAAGGTTTTTTTGTAATAAGTTTTCTGAAATATATCTTTAAGTTAATGTTAATTTTATATTGTTTTTGATTTTATGTTAAATTATATTTAAAAAATTCATATATTTAATTAATCATTATTGAATGTAAAAGTTTGATGATGGTAAAAAAACTAATAACCAAAAACTAATTCAATGAAAACATTTTTTTTAAGCCTTACTTTAGGCTCGCTTGCGCTATGCTCCTGTAGCGAAGAGAAAAAGAATTCCAAATCAGATTTACCGCCGGATGAACTGGTGAGGAAAGAAGCGTTTAAGAATCATTCCGATTCTATCCCGAAAGACAGAACAGAATTTTTTAAATTAAATGCAGATTATCCTCGAACACAACCGGATGTAGGATTTAAACTCATTAATGATTTTAATGAAAAAATCACTGTACAAAATGCAGAAAAGTATGTTTCTGGACTGAAAGATTATGCATCGCCATTAATTACCAAAATGATTAATGAGAAAGACAAATTCAATGCAAAAGATGTCGGCTGGTTTCATGAACCTTGGATGGGAAGCAAAAGAGATCCTATCATGGGAACTTATCCCGGAAACCCCAATTCTGCAGGAACTTTTAAAGGTGTAAACAAAAACCAGGAAGGTTTTGTACTGGTATTGTACGATCCATTGGCGGCGTTTACGATAGGCGAAGTTTTTGATAAAAACGGAAATGTTCCGTTAAAAATAGATTCGGCTTATTTTAAAAGCTCAAAACCGATTAATAGCTTTATCAGTGTTGATCTGAATAAAGATAAAGGTCAGTTCAAAGAAGGCTCGGTAATCGTGAAGTTTGCTTTTTCAGAGTTGAATGGCGATGAATGGTCAGATATGCAAGATGCGCCACTTTTTACGATTTATAATCAGTTGGATGCTCAATCTACGGATCCCTACAGAAAAAAATATGACTATAAAAAGGTGAGTCTATTTCAGATAGATGTTGTGGTAAAAGATTCTAAAGCCGCTCCGGAAACAGGTTGGGTTTTCACAACTTTTGTGTATGATAAAAATATTAAATCCACTAATATTTTAGACAAATTTGTTCCGTTGGGTGCAATGTGGGGGATGGATCCGGATGTTGATACCGATTTTAAAACGGTAGAAGTACAAAATAAAAAATTAACACAAACATGGATTAATGATAACGCTCCTTACTATAGCAGAGAAACTCTAGGGTGGGGCGGAAGATTAAGCGGTCCCAATGACGGAGCTGTTGCGTTGCAAGGTGTGGTTGATGTTACCGACAAAGGTGTGGTAAAAACAGATACACTTGCCAGATTGCCAATGACCTCTTGTATGAGTTGCCATGCGCCGTCGCAACAACAATTCTCTTCGTTTCTCTTGCCGTCGTCAAATAAGGGAGCTACTTTTTTTAATTACAACACTCCTGAATTTTTACGATACAATAGGAATTTGAAAGGAGAAAGTTTTGATCCTGGTCAATTCTCATTTGATTATAATATGGCGATGAATTTTAAATCGATGAATGCATATCTTGCCTTTTTGAATAAATATTATAAGTCTAAAAATAATGGAATGATGAAGTCGAGTAGAGGCTCTGAAGAATATGAAGATAGTTTCGAAGAATTTAGAAGAAAAAAAATAGATTAATAAAAACTTTTAAAGCCTCAATTTTAATGATTGGGGCTTTTTTAATGAAAAAAAGCCTTTAAAAAATCTTTGATTTTTATTCTTTTGAGAACTTTGATTATCTAATAATAGCTTTATGATTGTCTTTTGTTGCTTTTGCGGTTAAATCTAAAGCTATTTTAAACTGACTTAAAAATCATTCATCCATTGCCATTACCAAAATACTCACTTTATTGTCTCCTGTTTTCAAAATTTCCCAGGCGATTGAAGCAATTGTATTTCCGGTGGTGAAAACATCATCTATCAATAAAATATGTTTTCCTGAAATGTTTTCTGTAATTGAAAACGGATTTTGGGTTTCCAGACGATGTTGTCTGTCTTTCAAAGCTTGTGCTTTTGAATAATGATTTCTTTTAATTAAATCATGCCTAAAAGGAATCTCATAAAACTTCGATAATGTTTCTGTAAACAAATGCAGTTGATTATAACCTCTCTCTTTTAATTTCTTTGGATGCAATGGAACAGAAACCAACAAATCAGGTTTTTCATTTTTGAGATCTAAACGTTCTGTTGTCCATTCAGCTAAAATCTTTCCTACTTTTTCTCGGCTTTTATATTTTAATTCGTGAATAATTTTTCGGCTTAAATTTTCCTTTTCAAACTGCATGAGTGCAAAAGCATTTTCAATTGGAAAGAGAAGTTTACATTTCTCTAAAATATAATTGTCGTCTAAAAAATTGAAATGTGTAAAGTGAATTTGTTCAAAACAAAGATTGCAGACAAGCAAGTCGCCGTCAATAATCCGGTTGCAGTGAATGCAACGATTCGGGAAGAAAATATCTAAAATCATTTGTGTGTTTGTTTTAACTAAGATAGTGAAAATGGCTGGAAGAAGAAAAGTTTTTGGTTAAAAGATGGAAGCATGAAGTCGGAAGTTTTAAAACATAGCGGTTTAATTTTTTCTACTGTTTTCATTTGCTGAGTGAAACGCCCTTGCGAACGAAAAATCAACAAAATATTATCCTAAAATCATTGCGAACTCCGCGTTAAAAGAATATTCTCAATACATTAAACTCCCATCATCCGACTCCCAACCTAAAAATCCTTCCTGATCTTCTCAATCGCATTTTTCATACTAGAATTAAAATATTCCTTTTCCAATCGAATTGGAGGAGACTGTCTCACTTCGCAATCTGCAATGCTGCACGATTCGCAAGTTACCCCAACATTGATGGTTTTTAAAGTTTCAGATTTAATAAAATTAATTTTTTTAATGGTCTGCGAATTCAATAAAATTCCCAAGCAATAACTTCTGTTACTTCCATCCGAAAACGGGTTTTTTTGTGAAGTAGAAATCACCAAATAACTTACGCCTTGATCTTTGTAATGTGAAATTTGGGCATCTGTCAATGTTTCATTTTCAGTTAATTCATGAAGGTTTTTAATCGCAATCCATCTTCTGCAGTAATGTTCATTGGTTGCGTTGGCGTGTGGAGCTTGTTGATGATTAAGGTGTAATTCCTTTAAAATCTGAATTTTATCTGAATTTTTCTTTTTAACCAGACATAAATAAAACAAATCCTTAATTCCTAATTCTGAAGAAAGAATATTGGTTAAACGATAATAAAATGTTTCAGGTGAATGAGTAAATTTTTTAATTAGATCTTCAAAATTGGTCGGCTTCCAATCGTTTTGTAGGAAAAAATCAGAAGTTTCTTCAATTGTTTTTTGTTTTGAGATCAATAAAGCTCCTGCGAAATAAGAAGCATAAAAGTTATTCAAAATCTCTTCAAAACTTCCAAAATCAAGCCATGAATAAGTGTTCGGACGATTCTTTAATTCCAAAACATTGAAGCCTATTTCTTTCGCAAAAATAAAGGTCTTTTGATCTTGCTCTAATTTTTTATTTAAAAGCAATAATTTTTTCTCAGGAATAAATAACGACCGAAGATTATCCAATGTTCCATATTGTTCAAAATCTTCTGATTGAATCGTGTAACTGAATCTATCGGTCAATATTTTTTCTAAAATATCAGTTTGTAAATTTTTATTGATCTTCAATTGATTTTCCTGTGCAAACTGCAAAACTTTATCCTCAATTTCAGGGAAATAATTATCATTTAATTCCTGAAACGAGCGTAAAACGGCAAAGTAAAACCGCTCTTTTCCTAAATTATAGTTCTGTGAAATTTCTATCAAAGCATTAATAAAAGCGGTCACTTTTTTCGGCGCATCGCTGATGATACTGATTAAATTATTTTTATTAATTCCGAAAAGATCCAAAGGAATTTCTTTAAAAAAATCCGATTGTAAAATTTCATTGAAAGGTGCTAAACTTTTATCAAGTTTTGTTGAAACCAAATCATCAAAAGTACAGTTCAGAGATTCTGAAAGCTGGATAATCTTGTCATGTTTCGGATATTTTTTACCGTTTTCAATTTCATTAAGGTAAGATTTTGATAATCCAGTCTTTACGGCAAGATCCTGCAAAGACCAATTTTTCTTTTGTCTCTGCTGTTTTAGTTTAAGTCCGAAAACCGTTTTGATAAAGTCACTGTCAGAATTCATAGTTCAAATATAATATTTAGAAGCGATTTTTTGCATAATAATTTTTAAAATAAATTTAGCGAACGTTCGCTGTATGTGAAAATTTTTATTTAGGTTTGTAATGTCGAATCACAAAATCAAGACGTTATGGAAACTAAAACACAATTAAATATAAATACTCAGCCACGGTTTGAAGAAGTCTTCACTAATGATTTAAACGATTTTTTGGTGGAGCTTCATCAAAACTTTAATGCTAAAAGATTAGAACTTTTAGAAGAAAGAAAAAAAACTCAGCAGGAATTTGATAAAGGAATTCTTCCGAAATTTTTGTCTGAAACTGAAGAGATCAGAAATGGAAATTGGATTTGCGCACCTCTTCCTGAAGATTTGCTTGACAGAAGAGTAGAAATTACCGGACCAGTCGATCGGAAAATGATTATTAATGCTCTGAATTCCGGGGCTTCAACGTTTATGGCAGATTTTGAAGACAGCAATTCGCCAACCTGGAAAAACTGTATGGAAGGACAGATCAATCTTTCTGATGCAATTAATCGAAAGATTGATTTTACGAACGAGCAAGGGAAATCTTATCAATTGAATGAAAAAACAGCTGTTTTGTTGGTTCGTCCGAGAGGTTTGCATTTAAACGAAAAACATGTTAAAATTAATGATGAGCCAACTTCTGCTTCGTTGATCGATTTTGGAATTTATTTTTTCAGAAATGTGAAAAGGTTGCAGGAAAACGGAAGTGGAGCTTATTTTTATCTTCCAAAATTAGAGCATTACAAAGAAGCTCGTTGGTGGAATGATGTTTTTATTTTTGCTCAAAACTACATTGGTATTCCGCAAGGTTCTATTAAAGCAACAGTTTTAATTGAAACAATTACAGCTTCCTTTCAAATCGACGAAATTTTATTTGAATTAAAAGAACACAGCTCCGGTTTGAATTGCGGACGATGGGATTATATTTTTTCATTCATTAAAAAATTCAGAAATCTTCCTGAATTTATCGTTCCCGATCGTGATCAGGTGACCATGACTTCGCCTTTTATGAGTGCTTATTCTAAAAGAGTAATTGAAGTATGTCACAAAAGAAACGTTCATGCAATCGGCGGAATGGCAGCGCAAATTCCTATTAAAAATGATTATGAAGCGAATAGTGTAGCCTTCGGAAAAGTAAGAACTGATAAAGAAAGGGAAGTGAAAAATGGTCACGATGGAACTTGGGTAGCGCATCCGGCTTTGGTTTCTGTGGCGAAAGATATTTTCGACCAATTTATGCCTGAGAAAAATCAAATAGATAAAAAGTTTGATTATCAAATTACAGAAAATGATTTACTGGAAATTCCGAAAGGTGAAATCACTGAGAAAGGGGTAAGAAAAAATATCAACGTCGGAATTCTTTATATCGAATCTTGGTTAATGGGAATTGGAGCTGCAGCCATTTATAATCTGATGGAAGATGCAGCCACGGCTGAAATTTCAAGAACCCAAATTTGGCAATGGCTAAAAAATGAAGCGGTATTAAATGATGATCGAACATTGACGAGAGGAATGATTTTGCAGTGGGAATTTGAAGAACTGGAACGCATCGAAAAATATGTAGGTGAAGAACGTTTCAAAAACGGAAAATTCAATCTGGCAAAAGAACTTTTCAACGAATTGATTTTCTGTGAAAACTTCGAAGAATTTTTAACATTAAAAGCATATCCGTTCATTTGAGTGGGAGAGTTTTAGTGTTTGAGAGTCTGAGAGTTATAAGCTGTCAGCTAAAAACCAACAACTATCAACTAATATCAATCAACAATTAACTAAACAAAAAATATTATGAAAACAAGACAAGACCAAATTCAGGAAATAGAAAAAGACTGGCTGGAAAACCCACGCTGGAATGGTGTGAAAAGACCTTATACAGCAGAAGAGGTATTAAAACTTCGAGGTTCTTATAAATTAGATTATACAATTGCGACCGAAATGTCAAAGAAATTTTGGGATAAACTGAATTCTCAGGATTTCGTTGCAGGATTAGGAGCATTAACGGGAAACCAAGCTGTACAGGAAGTCGATGCTGGATTGGAAGCGATTTATCTTTCAGGATGGCAGGTTGCTGCAGATGCGAATTTATCTGGTGAAATGTATCCTGATCAATCGTTGTATCCTGCGAACTCAGTACCTTCTGTTGTGAAAAAAATTAATAATGCTTTGTTGAGGGCAGATCAGATACAATCGGTAAACGGCGGTGGTGAAAAGGAATATTTAGTTCCGATTATTGCTGATGCGGAAGCTGGTTTTGGAGGAAATCTGAATGCTTATGAATTAATGAAGCAAATGATTGAAGCGGGAGCTGCAGCAGTACATTTTGAAGATCAGTTATCTTCTGCAAAAAAATGTGGCCATTTGGGCGGAAAAGTATTGGTCCCGACTCAGGAAGCGATTAATAAATTAATTTCAGCTCGTTTGGCGGCGGATGTTTTGGGTGTTCCGAGTTTAATTATTGCAAGAACAGATGCGGATGCAGCAGATTTGTTGACTTCAGATATTGATGACAGAGATAAAAAATTTGTAACTGATGAAAGAACCTCCGAAGGGTTCTATGTGGTGAAAAATGGAGTAGAACAGGGAATTGACAGAGGTTTATCTTATGCTCCTTACGCAGATTTGATTTGGATGGAAACTTCAAATCCTGATCTTGAGCAGGCAAGAAAGTTTGCTGAAGGAATTCATGCAAAATATCCCGGAAAAATGTTGGCATATAATTGTTCACCATCTTTCAACTGGGCATCGAGACTGAGTGTCGAAGAAATGTTGAATTTCAGGGAGGAGTTGGCGAAATTAGGTTACAAATTCCAATTTATTACATTGGCTGGTTTCCATGCATTGAATACTGCGATGTTTGAATTGGCTTTAGCCTACAAAGAAAAAGGTATGGCAGGTTATTCTGAATTGCAGGAAAGAGAATTTGCTTTGCAGCAAAAAGGTTTCAGAGCGGTGAAGCACCAGACTTTTGTGGGAACAGGATATTTTGATGAGGTTCAAAATATTGTTACAGGAGGTTCTTCGGCGACTGTTGCGATGAAAGATTCTACAGAAACTGCACAGTTTCATTAAAAGAATTCATTAAAAATAATTTGTTGGAAAAACGCATGGGCGCAAAGCTTAATTAAATTTATAATGTTTTTAAGGCGCAAGAAAATCAAAGATTTTTAATATTAAAAGTTGATAATTTTATAGAAGATAAAATCCTTGCTTCTTAAAACGTATAATTTGTAAAATTCTTGCGCTTTTGCGTTTTCCAAATGAAGAAAATATTAAAAAGATCATTTTAACTAAATTTAATTGTTAAGAACCTTCTCAATTTTGGGAAGGTTCTGTTTTTATGCTTTATTTTTGAGTAAATATTTGAAGAAGATGAGTTTGATTTTTGAAAAACAAATAAAAATTACAGAGCAGCATATAGATGTAAATAATCACGTCAATAATGTGCAATATGTAAAATGGGTAGAAGAAATTGCCGGTGAACATTGGGATTCTGTAAAAAATCAATTGGGTTTTCCTGATGATATCTGGATGCTTCTCGATCATCATATTCAGTATAAAAAACAGGTTTATTTAGGAGATGTGATTTCTATAAAAACTTATCCCAAACCTCCGGAAGGAATTCGGCAACCGAGAAAAGTAGAGTTTTATTGTAATGATATTTTGGTTGTAGATTCTCTTACGCTTTGGGTTTTTATTGATAAAGAAACGCAGAAAATTAAAAGATTGGATGAGAATTGGTTAAGTTTACTTTAATTTTTAATAAATATGTTTATTTTCGTGATCCTATAAAAACTACATGGAAACAAAATATACAGAAGATCAATTTGAAGAGTTTGAAAAATATGATGCACTTTCTGATCAGGATATTTTTACAAAGATCTGGACAGAGCCAAGAAGGGTTTTCAAATTTATAAACGACACACAGTACGAGAAATACTTGTACTTTCTGCTTATCTTTGCGGGTATCGTAAGGGCTTTTGATCGGGCGTCTTCAAAAGATATGGGTGATCATTCTTCATTGCCTACTATTGTTTTTAGTTGTGTTGTTGGAGGAGGAATGTTGGGCTGGATCTCTTATTACATTTATTCGGCACTATTAAGCTGGACAGGAAAATGGCTAAACGGAGTAGGAAATACTTCATCTATTTACAGAATGATGGCTTATGCAATGATCCCTTCGATTTTAGGATTGGTATTTCTGTTTTTACAAATTGCGGTGTTTGGAAATGATTATTTCAGGAGCAACACAGATTATCTTGAGTCTAGTATTGAAGGAAGTATTGTTTTCTGGATTTCATTTTCAATGGAAATGCTTTTATCTTTTGCCTCACTTGTTCTTATGGTAATCGGACTTTCAGAAGTGCAAAAATTTTCGATAGGAAAAGCAATTATTAATCTTATTTTACCCATTGCCTTCATTGTTGTGCCAATTGTGCTGATTGTATTTATAGCGACGGTATTTTAATTAGATTAAAATTAAAGTCAGAGTAAGGTGATTCTTTTACATATCGAATTTCCTTATCTTTGCAGTATGATACGTATTACAAAAATTTTTACATTCGAAACTGCTCATGTTTTGTACAATTATGACGGGAAATGTAAAAATATGCACGGACATTCCTATAAACTTTTCGTTACAGTAAAAGGGAAACCGATAAATGATCTTGAAAATCCTAAAAACGGGATGGTGGTAGATTTTGGCGATATTAAAGATATTGTAAAATCTGAAATTGTTGATGTTTGGGATCATGCTGTTTTGATTAATGGTGTTTCTCCGCATAGAGAGTTGGGAGAAGGTTTAGAAAATCAGGGTCACAAAGTGATTTACTGTACTTTTCAGCCGACTTGCGAAAATATGTTGTATGCCATTGCTGCAAAAATAAAATCAAAGCTTCCGGAAGGGATTTCTTTAGCTTATCTTAAACTTCACGAAACCGAAAACTCTTACGGAGAATGGTTTGCAGAAGATAATTAATATTTTTTTTACTGAATTTAAAATATAAAAGGTGATTAAAACAACCATTAATTTAGAGCCGGGAAAAAAAGTGTATTTTGCTTCGGATCAGCATTTTGGAGCTCCTAATCCAAAGGAGAGCAAAGTGCGTGAAGAAAAATTTATCCGATGGATGAATGAGATCAAAGAAGATGCTCAGGTTTTATTTTTGATGGGTGATCTGTTTGATTTTTGGCACGAATGGAATCATGTCATTCCCAAAGGATACGTACGTGTTCTTGGGAAAATTGCAGAATTAAAAGATCATGGTGTTCAGGTTTATTTTTTTGTAGGAAACCACGATTTGTGGATGAAAGATTACCTTGAAGAAGAAATTGGCTGTACCGTTTTTTATAAGAAACAATATTTCGAAATTGCCGGAAAGCAGTTTCTTTTAGCTCATGGAGACGGTTTAGGGCCCGGAGATAAAGGGTATAAAAGAATGAAAAAAGTCTTTACCAATCCTATTGCACAATGGTTTTTTAAATGGTTGCATCCCGATATTGCAATGAAGATTGCTTTGTATATGTCTCAGAAAAATAAAATGATTTCGGGAGAAGAAGACAAAGCGTTTTTGGGTGAAGACAAAGAGTTTTTGATTATTTATTCTAAAAAAAAGCTCGAAACTGAGAATATTGATTACTTTATTTACGGGCATCGACATTTGCCGATGGTTTTAGATTTAGGAAAAAATTCAAAATATATCAATCTGGGAGACTGGATCTCCTATTTCACCTACGGAGTTTTCGAGCATGATTTTCAACTGAAAACGTTTGAAAAACAGGAATAAAAAAAATTACCCCATAAATGAGGTAATCCTTGTAAAAAGATTTTACAATCTTTATTACTAATCCATATTCCGAGAGTGAAGTTACAAAAACTTGACCAAATTTTTGATTTTAATATTAAAAAATAATTAAAAGTTATGCTTGTTATAATAAATGCTTCATTTTGAGCTAATAACAGGTTGAAAAAATATTTATATCATTGGAAAATATATTCAACATAAAGACAGAAGATGACTTTTTGGCTGTGTCACTTAAGACATTTCGTTATCAATATGACAACATAGAAGTTTATAGAAAGTTTGTTGACTATTTGAACATCGATCCTGAAGAAGTTAAAAGTTTAGACAAAATTCCGTTTTTGCCCATTGAGATGTTTAAAAATCATCAGGTTTTAAACAAAAATGTTTCTACAGAATTATATTTTCAAAGTTCAGGAACAACTCAGATGAATTTGTCTAAGCATTTCATTGCTGATGAAAATATTTATCAGGAAAGCATTTATAAAAGCTTCGAACAATTTATTGGAAAACCTGAAGATTTTATTTTTCTTGGGCTGCTGCCAAGTTATCTTGAAAAACAAAACTCTTCTTTAATCTACATGGTCGATTATTTAATGAAAAAATCCGACAAACCTGAAAACGGATATTTTCTTTATAACCATGAAGATCTATTTAGGCTTTTGAATGGATTAAAAGACAAAAAAGTTATTCTTTTTGGAGTTTCGTTTGCACTTTTAGATTTTCTGGATTTTTGCAATTTAAATGCTCAAATTCTACAATTCTCCGGCAATCTGACAGTAATAGAAACGGGTGGAATGAAAGGTAGAAAAGAAGAAATGACGAAAGATGAATTGCTTGAAATTTTGCAGTCGGGTTTTAAAACCGATAAAATTTATTCCGAATATTCTATGACCGAGCTTCTTTCGCAAGCTTATTCTTTAGGGCAAAACATATATCAATGCCCAAGCTGGATGCGAATTTTAGTTAGAAATGTAGAAGATCCTTTCAGCTATGAAAAAGAAGGAAAAACCGGAGCGATTAATATTATTGATTTAGCAAATATTCATTCTTGCTCATTTATTGCTACTCAGGATTTAGGAAAAATTGTTGGTGATAAATTTCAGGTTTTAGGAAGAATTGATCATTCTGATATTCGGGGTTGTAGTCTTTTAGTTAGTTAGTTAGTTAGTTAGTTAGTTAGTTAGTTAGTTAGTTATCTTTGCTGAGTGAAACGCCTTTGCGAACACAAAATATTCACAACAATTTTAAAAAAATCTTAGCGCTCTTTGCGTTAAAAATAATTCAGTGTTAAAAATAGAAGAATTAGTTCATGCATATATTCATTCTCATTGTGATTTTGAGAAAGAAATTGTGCTCACTAATCATTTTCAGGCAGATTGGGAAGCAGATATTTTGATTATTAATTCTGAAGGTTTTAGCCACGAAATAGAAATTAAATTGTCTAAAAGTGATTTTAAAAATGATTTTAAAAAATCTTACGTCAATACTTCTACAGGTGAAAAATTTTTAAAACACGATAAGATTTGCTGTGGAGATTATATCTGTAATTCTTTCAGTTTTCTTTTACCAATGGGAATGATTGAGCATTCTGTAATTCCTGAACATTGCGGAATTATTGAGTTTTATCATAATGTAGATTCCTGGGAAACCGAATTTTATTTAATCCGAAAACCGGCAAAAGTGCATGAAGATTCTTATTGGAACCTTACTGATAAAGATCTTTTTATAAGAAAAATGGCACTTAATTTATTATCTAAAAAAATGGAAGTAAAAGGAAAGCATGAAGAATTAATCTTTAAAAACCCTTTTGAAATTAAGAAAACAAAATAAAAATTCCTGTCCGAAAAGACAGGAATTAAATTTATATGGAAGTGTGTTTTTTATTTTGCTAATTCAGGTTTTTCAATCAGTAAATTGTAAGTGAAAGCTGCGAAAATCCCTCCTAAAACTGGAGCTGCAATAAATAACCATAATTGAGAAAGCGCCTCTCCACCTGCGAAAATTGCCGGGCCAATACTTCTTGCCGGGTTTACAGAAACTCCGGTTACTTTGATTCCAACAATATGAATTAAAACCAGAGAGAAACCAATGGCTAAACCTGCAAATCCACCGTTAATGTTTTTTGTAGAAGTTGATCCTAAAATCACCATCAAAAAGATAAAGGTGAATACAAATTCGGCAACAAAAGCTGCAATTGTGTTGTATTGGTCAAGATATCCGGTTCCCCACCCATTAGACCCTAAAGCCCAAGGTTTCATTTCTGCGCCGGGATGATTGGTGAAAATCAGATAAAGAATTCCTGCTCCGATAATAGCTCCGATAATCTGAGCAATCACGTAGCTCATTGCTTCGCCCATTTTCATTCTTCCTGCTGCAACCATCGCAATAGAAATTGCAGGATTAATGTGACATCCCGAAATATGACCAATTGCATAGGCCATTGCAACAACACTTAAGCCAAATGCGAAAGAAATTCCTAGAAGTCCTACTCCTGTAGTTCCGTCTGCGCCTGCAATTACAGCGCTTCCGCAACCCATTAAGACCAGAACCATGGTGCCGAACATTTCAGCTACGAATTTTGAGGTTTTTGAAATCATTTCTTATTGTATTTTTAATTAGCAAGCTAATTTACGAAAATTAATAATTCAATGATTTTTTATTTTATGTAATTATTTTGTATTGATTAGGGTTTTATTTTTGATGATATTTGTGTTAATTAACTTTTTTTAAGTTAATCTTTTTAAAAGTAAAATATTATGCCGTTGCTTGAATTTAATATCTTTGAACATAAGAAAATCAATATTTTATTCGTTTTACATTTAAATGATTTTTAATGAGGAAGTATCTTTTTGTAATCCCTTTGTTTTTCCATCCCATTTTTCCTGGTCAGCAATCTAAAAAAACGTTGCCTTGTTATGATCTTACGGAAGTTTTAAAAGTAGAGCCTACTCCGCTTTATAAACCACATTTAGATGCTTCAAAAAGTTTTAATGTGAAACTTCTGAAAACTACAACAACCGTTCAGAAATACATCAACAGCGGAAAATTTCATTCAATAAAAAAATCAGGAAAAGGCTTTAAGGTTCAAAAATTAGACTATAGCAGAGCCTGGATGGTTTCTAAAGCAAAGGCAACTTTAGAAAAAATCGGAGCAAGATTCAGTAAAGAAACAAAAGGTCACACTTTTACGGTCTCATCGATTACCAGAACGCTTGAAGATCAATGCAGATTGAGAAGGGTAAATTCTAATGCGAGTTTAGGGATTAGTTCACATAATTACGGAAATTCATTCGATATTTCTTATGTGAGATTTAATGGAGTTTTAAAGAATAATCCAAAAATGGAAGCAGCTTTAGAAAAAGTTCTGAAATACTACGCAGATGCAGGTCGAATTTATTATATTAAAGAAAAGCAACAGAGCTGTTTTCATGTGACGGTGAGAAACTATTAAATAATTATTATTTATTCATGGGATGTTTGTGTAGTTTGGGCAGATTCAATAATTTTATGCGCAGAATTAAAAACCATCTTTTATGAACAATTTAAACAGAGAAGAATATTCCATGGCTTTGGAAGGCTGGATTATGGCAAAGCAAGACATTAAAAGAATTGAAGAGCTTTTTCCGCCAAATTATGTATTCAATCTATCACCTGAACAGGTACAGTGGCTTAAGAAAACTAACCTTAATAAAGAATTTTGTGCTGAGATAGGAGTTGTTAATGGTCAATTGACGATGATTTTATGTCCATTGGATGAAAAAGGGAATAAAATGGCTGTTGGTGAGTTTCCTTACTGTACTTTTGAACCTTTAGAAAATGATCTGAAATTAACTGAAGTTCAGACTTATACTGTTGTTAAGAATGCGTTGTTATCAAAAGATATGCGCAAGATTGATAACGATTCTGATATGTTTTTTCCAATCACAAGCCAGCCGATAATGGAGCAGGATAAAGCTGTAAACTCTATCGAATCATGGCAAAGTAACGGGCAAGACTGGTTTTATGCTCAATATAAAGAAGATAAAGCAAGAAGTATTTTCAATAAATTTTATGTTCCTTCAGAGAAAATTTCTCATGCAGATGCAGATCTTAGCTTTGTTTGTTCGTTTGGATTGAAATATTCTGAGATTTATCAAAAACAATTACCGGCATTAGTATTTATTGCTTTCCATAAAAACTTAGGAAACGGAGGAAGTGTAGAAACAATTTCAAATACTTACGACTACGCAAAACCATGTCCTCCAATCTGCAAAATACCAGATCTTGGAACTGATGAATAATTTCTAAAAATGGTAGAATTTTACAAAACATTTTTATTTATCAATTATGGATTGCTTTTAGCCATCATATTCTTGATATTTTGGAAATTTACCATTCTTAATAAAAAAGAAAAACAATATACTTATTATATTGTTTTTCTTTTTTTAATTGAACTTTGCAGTTTTACATTGCCTTATATTTTAGAGTCAGATGATACTTCTTTTTTGTATCATTTCTTTATTGCAGGAGAATTTTGCCTTTTAACAGGACTTTTTATAAGAAAGCTAAATTTAAATAAACTCTTTTTGATTATTTCAGGACTTCTCTCTTTGTTTTTTTTGTTTGTTATCTATGGTTTAAAGATCAGTTTTAATTATGATTTAGCAAAAATTATTTCCAATTTGGTTATCATTTGCCTTGTTGCGACATTTCTTATTCAGCAGATTAAAAACGGGAAAAATATAGATCGGTTTATTTTGGTTGATGCAAGTATCTTCTTTTATTATTCGGTTTCTGTTCTTATTTTTGTCGTATTGTCGCAATTTGTTAATTTATCTACAGAAAGCGTTTATTTAATTATGGGTGTTAATAATGTTCTGTCAACTTTTCTTTATTGTTCAATCGTATATACCTTTTTAAAATTAAAGAAGTAACCTTAAATATCAATTTGCTTATTCTGATAATTGTAACACTTGCAGTTATCGTATTTTTTATATTGATGGCATACAAAACTTTTGTAGACCGTATTATAAAAGAAAAAGAAGCGCAGAATTTAGCAGAAATTCAGCATCAGAAACAGTTGGTTTTAGAAAATACCAAGGTGCAGGAAGAAGAGCGTAAAAGAATTGCAGTTTCTGTTCATGATGATATTGGTAACAGATTAAATATTCTTTCTTTATGGTTGAATAATCTTGATATTGAAGATGATTCTACTTCAGAAGTTATTTCAGGTCAGATTTCGGAGCTAATTGACAGTACGAGGAATATTTCACATTCACTTTATCCTGTAAATCTGGAAAGGTTAGGCTTGATTTTATATATCGAGGAATTAATTACCAATTTATCGGCAAGAATTAATATTTCACTCTATGTTTCTTCAGAATATCACAAAAAAGATGTCTTTGTAGAAGTTCAGATTTATAGAATTATACAAGAGTTTACAACAAATGTTATTAAACATTCAAGTGCAGACAAAATTGATATTCTTATCAAAGATTTTAATGATTTTACCGGAATTGTTATCTTTGATAATGGGCAAGGTTTTGATTATGAAAAAGTTAAAAAAGGAATGGGGATCAAAAATATAGAATCCAGAATGCAATCGATGGATGCCAGATTCAAATGGAAGAGTATCATAAATAAAGGAAGTCGATTAATCTTTAAAATTCAGAAAAAATAATGTGTGACCAAATAAAAATTGCCTTGGTTGATGATGAGCAGCTAATTCTTGAAGGAGTAAAAATGCTATTGTCTAAAGAAAAAAACTTTTCGGTAACGATGATGGCAAATAATGGAAACAGTTTTCTCGAAAACCTTGAGACCTGCGCCGAAGAAGATTTTCCGGATATTGCTTTGGTTGATGTTCAGATGCAGCCTATGAATGGTTTCGAATTGGTTGAGATTTTAAAAGATAAATATCCTGATTTAAAAATTATTATTCTTTCATCTCATTATAAAACATCGGTTTTAGGCTACATGGTCAAGCTGGGTGTTTCTGCTTTTCTTCCGAAAAATTCCGACAAAAAATTATTTATAGAAGCTATATCAAGAGTTTTTGAAAATGGTATTTTCTTTACGACTGAAGATCATGAGATGCTTCTTTCTTATATGAATAATACTTCCAAGAAAAAATCATTGTTTAGTATGGATGGTGATCTTTCCGAAAGAGAAAAAGATGTTGTAAAGCTAATCTGTCAGGAATTTACCAATCATGAAATTGCAGAAAAACTCTTCATTAGTCCACGAACAGTGGAAAGTCATCGACAAAGAGCTATCGAAAAAATAGGCGCAAAAAATACGGTGGGTATTGTAATTTACGCCATTGTTAACAATATTTATTCTCCGGCTTAAAAGCAGATTCCGTATAAATACGGGCTTTATTTCGTTGTTTTTACGATAGTATTTATTGTTTTATTCTCGTTACTTTGAATTGTATTCAACATGTCACAAAATAGCGAATACAAAAGGTTATTAAAAAAATATTATGCCGACGAAGCAAAGCTATGAAGGTAAATATTTTTGTTAAGATTTAGGATAGGGTCGCCTCACAAAGGCGTCTCTTTTTATTTTACGATCATTCATTTCTTTTCCGTATTTTTGCACCCGAAAAAGATTCACATTCATTATTCACTTTTAATATTCATTTCAAATGCTTTCGGTTCAGGGTTTAGGATTACATCATTCGGGTAATTATTTGTTTCAAAACGTAAATTTCACCATCAAAAAGGATGATAAAATTGGTTTGGTTGGTAAAAACGGAGCGGGGAAATCTACGCTTCTGAAAATGCTTTCCGGCGAAATTACTTTCTACGAAGGAAACGTAGTTCCCGAAGGAAATATTACCATCGGATTTCTAAAACAGGATCTTGATTTTGTGAAAGGAAGAACCGTTTGGAACGAAACAATGCAGGCTTTTGAGCAAATTAATGCTTGGAAAGACGAATTGGAAGAAATCAATCATCAATTGACGGTAAGAACCGACTATGAAAGTGATTCTTACACAGATTTGATCAACAGAATGACCGATCTGAATGATCTTTTGATGCATCATGATGCGTATAATTTGGAAGGTGATATCGAAAAAGTTTTGTTTGGTTTAGGTTTCAAAGCGGATGATTTTCAAAAAATAACCGACGAATTTTCCGGAGGTTGGAGAATGAGAATCGAGCTGGCAAAATTGCTTCTTCAAAAAAATGATTTGATGCTTCTCGATGAGCCTACCAATCACTTGGATATGGAATCGATTATCTGGCTGGAAAATTTCTTGAAAGATTATCCTGGAGGAATTGTTCTGGTAAGTCACGATAAACAGTTTATGACTGCTGTTTGTAACAGAACCTTTGACGTAAACAATAGAAAAGTAGACGATTATAAAGCCAATTATTCTAAATATTTGGTGATGCGTGAAGATCGCCGTGAAAAACTGATTCAGGCTAAAAAGAATCAGGATGCGGAAATCAAGCAAATGGAAGATAATATCAATAAATTCCGTGCAAGTGCAACCAAAGCGTCTTTTGCGCAGTCTTTGATCAAAAAATTAGATAAAATTGAGCGTATCGAGGTTGATAACGAAGACGTTTCTAAATTCAATATCCGTTTCGTACAATCTCAGGTTCCAGGAAAAGTTATTTTCGAAGCAGAAAATCTTGGGAAATCTTACGGTGAAAAACAAATTTTTGATGATGTAGACTTTATCGTTCAGAGAGGTGACAGAATCGCCCTTCTTGGACAAAATGGACAAGGGAAAACCACTTTAGCTAAAATTCTTGCCGGAGATATCAAAGATTATTCAGGAAACTGGAATTTAGGTCACAACGTCAATATTGGATATTTCGCTCAAAATCAGGAAGAAGTTTTAACACCAAATAAAACCGTTCAGGAAGAAGCAGAAGATGCTGCAACTGAAGAAACAAGACCAAGAGTTCGTGATTTGTTAGGATCTTTCTTGTTCCAAGGTGAAGCAGTAAACAAAAAAACAAAAGTACTTTCCGGAGGTGAAAGAAACCGTTTGGCACTTTGTAAATTGCTTCTTCGCCCGTTCAACACGTTGATTATGGATGAGCCTACCAATCACTTGGATATTCAGTCTAAAGAGATTATCAAATTGGCTTTACAGAAGTTTGAAGGTACATTAATCGTAATTTCTCACGATAGAGAATTCCTGCAAGGTCTTTGTGATAAAATCTACGAATTCCGTGATGGTAAAATGAAAGAATTCTTGGGTGACATCAATGAATATCTTGAGTTCAGACAAAAAGAATCTATCAGAGAAATTTCTGCCGAAAAAGCAAAACTTCACGGTGAAGAGCCTAAAGTTGAGGTTAAAAAAGTTGAAGAAAAGCCAGCAACTAATAACCAACAACAATCAACCATTATCAGCAAAGAACAAAAAAGTATTCAGAATAAATTAAAGAAAGTAGAAGAAAAGATTTCTGAGCTGGAAACAGCAATCGAAAATTTCGAAGCTTCTTTTACTAAGGAAAATCCTTCTGAAGAAACTCTAGAAAAATACAATAAAACCAAAGAAGAACTTGATCTTGCTTTGCAGGAATGGGAACATTTGGGAACGCAACTAGATTAATTTTTGTAAATAAATATCAAGAGTCCGTCTCACAACTAATGAAAACGGAGTTTTTTTATGATTTTCCTCGACCTCCTGTCGGAGAATGATTTTCATACAGTCGATTCTGAACCCACATCAATGAGTTGTGAGACTAACTCTTTTTTGTGAGATATGCTTTGCTCCGTAGGAGAAAAACCTTTGTAGCAAGGGAAAGCTGCAAAAGATAAAAAGCTCCGTAGGAGCGACACCCTCTATCGAAATAATATCTGTGTAGGAAATAAAATTATTACACAATAATGCATTTCGTAGGAATGCTATCTTCTACAAATAATGCTTTATTATTCAAAAATTAATGTTTATTGAAAAGCCTTTCATTTATTTTTTATAATTTTGCCCAATGGTTTTTAAGGAAAGTAGACAATTAAAGAATTTTATCTCAAAGCTGATGCTTGGGATTTACTTCTTTGCACTCTTTTCTTCAAGCTTTCACAGTCACGAGTCTGGAGATTTTAAGCATTTTAATCTTAAAAAAACAGAAAACGTTATTTCAAAAACAGAAGCAAAAGAAAAAGCAGGCGATTGTTTGGCTTGTCACTTCTTAGCAACAGGAAACACTTTATTACCGGACGAATTTAGTTTCAATTTGATCAAACATACTCATGAGGTAGAGCAGATTTTTGCTGTACAGGAAAAAATCTGGTCACAAACTAAATTTTCTTTTCAACTTCGAGGACCTCCCTCAATTTCATAATCTTTAGATTCTTTTTCGGATTTTTTTGCTTTAAATTTTTCAAGATTTGAATATATGTATGATGTGTTTTAATTAAACTAACCCTGCTTCTTACTATTAAGGTAAATTTTAGAGCTAAGTTTTATTAAGAAAAAGCATATAGATTTTTAAGTGTCTTTTAAAATACGAAGCTGAACTTAATTATTCTAAACCGCTTAAATAAAATCTTAATGATTCAAAATTGAGCGTAAAGATTCATAGTTTCAAGGAAAAAATCCAATTCAAAATTTTAACGAATATATTTTTTTAAGCGATTTATTAATTAAAATCAGCTTGAAAAATACTCAATCAATCTATTTTACAATGAAATTGATATATAGTGTACTGCTTATCCTTTGCGGATTTGCAATAACAAACGCACAGAAAACTTACACGGTAGAAGGTACTGTTCAGGATTTTCACGATAAAACAATGCTTGAAAATGCAGTGGTGAAAATTGGAAATTTTACAGCCAATACCAATAAAAAAGGTGAGTTTTCATTTAAAAACATTCCTGCAGGAAATTATCATCTCATTGCTAAACATTCTTTGTGCGATGATTATACTGAAAATGTGGGAGTCAACAGAGATTTGCATTTAGCAATTACTCTAGAACATCATGTGGGTGATATTGAAACGGTAACGATTCATGGAAGCCACAAAACAAAAGGTTCTGTAATTATGCGAACGCTTGATAAAACAGAAATTGATAGAAATTCTACAGAAAATTTGGGGAATTTATTATCTAAAATTTCAGGAGTTACAGCGTTGAAAACAGGAAATAATATTTCAAAACCTGTTATTCATGGATTGTATGGAAGTCGTATCGCAATTGTGAATAATGGCGTGAAGATGGCGGAGCAAGAATGGGGAGTAGAGCACGCTCCGAATGTTGATGTTAATGACTTTGAGCATGTAGATGTCATTAAAGGAGCATCTGCATTGAAGTATGGAAGTGACGCAGTGGGTGGAGCAGTTGTTTTGGAACCTGCTGTTTTGCCTAAAAAAGATACCATCATGGGAAATATAAAACTTTCAGGTATTTCTAATGGCAGAGGCGGTGAGATTTCTGCAAATGTTGCTAAAACATGGAAAAGCCAATGGTTTGTAAAAACTGGTGGAAGTTATAAGAAGTTGGGAGATTTGTATATTCCTCATCACACGCTTCAAAATACCGGAGCGGAAGTGAATTCTTTTAATTTCTCTTTTGGAAATCATGGTTTTATGCAGGGATTTGATGTTTCTTACAGCGGAATCAATCAGGAATTTGGGATTTATAAAGGAGCTCATTTAGGAAGCCCACTTGACTTTTATAAAGCAATTAAATTTGGACAACCTTATTTTCTTGATGATTTCAGTTATGATATAACCAATCCTAAACAGGAAGTAGAGCATCATATCGCAAAATTGTCTGCTTATAAACGTTTCGAAAACTTTGGAAAAATCAATTTTCAATACAGTTTTCAGTTAAATCAGCGTAAAGAATATGATATCAGAAGAGGAGAACTTAACGAGCTTCCTTCGATGGATTTGAGGTTGATTACACATTCTGCAAGTCTTACTCATCTTCTTGAAAGAGGAAACTGGAGCTTGGAAAGCGGGCTTTCTGCAGGTTTTCAGGACAATTATCCGAACCCGGCAACGAAAGCTAGACGTTTGATCCCTGATTATTATAAATATGATGCAGGCGCTTTTTCTGTATTTAAATATAAATTCAGTTCAACACTAAATGCTGAAGCGGGAGCAAGATATGATTTCAGCAGATATGATGCTTATAAATATTATGATGCAAAAGACTGGAACGCGAAATTTGCAAGTCTTTATCCTCAGTTTTTTGTAAAAGATGCAGACAGCAGGATCTTGACACGCCCTATTTTAGATTATCATAATTTTTCTGCCAACTTAGGATTAAATTATAAACCCAATAATACTTTTGAATTTAAAGTCAACCTTGCAAGAGCAGACAGAACCCCGAATCCGGCAGAGCTTTTTTCTGATGGTCTTCACCATTCTGCTGCGATTATTGAAGAGGGGGATTTGTCTATTCAGAAAGAAACGGTTTATAATGCTAATCTTTCTTTAATCGGAAAATTCAATGTTTTGAAAGGACTACACATTGAGGCAAATCCTTATTACATGATTTCAGATAGCTTTATTAATCAGGTGCCAACTGGAATCGAAACTTCAAACAGAGGCGTTTTTCCGGTTTGGAGCTATCAGCAGATTAAAGCCCGGATTTTCGGAATTGATGCAGATGCAGAACTTAATATTCTCGATAATTTAAAATGGAATACGAGTTTCAGTGCTTTAAAAGGCGATGATCTTACTCATGATGAGCCGCTGATTTTAATGATGTCTGCTAATCTGCGAAATGCGGTTGAGTTTAAACTTAATACACCCAAAAACTTCTACGTGAGAGTGGAAAACGAAAATGTGTTTAGACAAAATCGTTTCCCGATCAGAAACCAAAATATAGATTTTATTGAAGATGGGGCAACGTATACTGAAGAGCTTGATCTAAGTACTCCTCCGTCGGCATATACCTTATTCAACGCATCTGTGGGTGCAGACTTATACAAAAACCTGAATGTGAATTTCAGAATCAATAACATTTTTAATACAGAGTATCGCGAATATCTTAACAGGCTGAGATATTTTATGCCGGAATCCGGAAGAAACTTTATCGTTACTCTGAAATACAATTTCTAATTATTAATACTTAAAATTAAATTTAAAATGAAAAAATTATTCAATATAACACTATTACTTTTAGCAACAGTTTTTATCTTATCATGTAGAAACGGAGATGATGATATCCCGGAAGATATCCACGAACACGACGAGATCGGAAAAGTAGTTTTAACATTGACCAATAAAGCTGATGCCACAGATATACAAACCGTAAATGTAATTGGCGGAGTTGCAGATGCTCATCTTCACTTGCATCAAGGAGATACTTATACTGCAGTACTTGATTTCCAGATTAAGCATGACGATCATTATCATTCTTCAGATGAAATTGTAGAAGAAAAAGATGAGCATTTTATCACTTTTGCACCCGCAAATGCAGATATTGTGGTCTTGAGAGCGGCAAACGACATTGTAAGAACAGATGGTAACAAATTAGGTTTAAAAACAGAATGGACCATTAACTCTACACAACCGACAGGAAAAATGAATATTAAACTGATTCATGCACCTACTTCTGTAAACCAGAATTATCCTTCTGCAACTAACCAATTGGGGCAGACTCAGGGAGGAGAAAGTGATGTAGATATTACGGTTGACGCACACTAAAAAGTTAGTTCAGACAAATTTTTAATATTACAAAAAGGCATTATTTCGGTAATGTCTTTTTTATTTTAACGTATTATAACAAAAGGAATGTCTTGTTTTAATAAAAAATTCATATTTTTGCAACCTAAAATTTTAATCAATAATGAAGGTTACCGCAAAAAACCATGATGATGTAAGTGCATTGCTTACAGTAACATTGGAGAAATCTGACTACAAAGAAAAAGTAGAAAAGCAATTGATTAATTATGCTAAAAATGCACAAGTTCCTGGTTTCAGAAAAGGGAAAGTGCCTTTGAGTATGGTTAGAAAGCAATATGAAGCAGGGATTGCATTCGAAGAAATCAACAAACAAGTTTCTGACGCTTTAAATAACTATATCAACGAAAACAAACTAAGATTAGTTGGTCAACCGGTTCCTCAGCCTGTGAATGATTTCAATCACAATGCAGAGCAGTTGGAAGTAGCTTTCGAAGTAGGTTACGAGCCTGATTTTACAATCGATTTGGCTAAATATGAAGCGCCTCACTACAAAGTTTCGGCTTCAGATAAAGAAATCAACAAGAGCATCGAAAATATGCAGAAGCGTTTTGCTGAGCAGGTTCCTCAAGATAAGATCACTAAAGATTCTTACATCAACTTTGAGATCACTCAGGTTGTTGAAGAAGATGCTGAAGGAGAGCACAACCATGCACCAAAAATCGCTACCATTACAGCTGAAAACAAAACAGCTTTCAAATTGCTTAAAGGTTTGAAGATGGATGAGTCTGTAAAAGTTTCTAAAGAAACTCTTGCTGCTGACGAAGATTTGGCTAAAGAATTAGGTTTCGCTAAAGAAGAAGTTGAGCATTTACACCACGCTGAAGTTGAAGTTAAAGTAAAAGATTTCTATAGCTTAAACTTGGCAGAACTTAATCAGGAATTATTTGATAAAGTTTACGGTGAAGGAAACATCAAAACTGAAGAAGAGCTTAAAGATAAAGTAAAAGCTGAATTAGACGAGTACTTCCAGCAGAATGCAGACGTACACTTTGTAAACAAAGTGTTGGAGCAGGTTTCTGAAAAAGAAGAAGTAAAACTTCCTGAGTCTTTCTTGACGAAGTGGTTGATCTTCTCTAACCAGAACATTCAGTCTGAAGAGCAGGCGCAAGCAATTCTTGAAGCTGAGAAAACTCAATTGAAATATCAGATCATCGAAGGTAAATTGATGTCTGATAACGATATTCAGTTAGACTATGCTGATGTTTTGGCTCAGGCAGAACAATTAGTTAAAAATCAATTGGCAATCTACGGAATTCACCATTTAGGTGACGAAGAAATTCAAAAATACGCTGCTGAAATGTTGAAAGACCAAGAGCAGGTAAGACAAATCTCTTCTGAAGTAGCAATGGCTAAATTGAAAGACGTTATTCTTGAAAAAGCAACAAAAAAGGAAACTGAAATCTCTCACGACGAGTTTTTAGAAGAACTTAAAAAATAATTTATTTTGATATAAATATTTGAGAACCTCCAAGAAATTGGAGGTTTTTTGTGTTTTATGTTGTCAATTGATTAAAAATAATAAGATTTTGTATTATAAAATATAAAACCCTTAGTTGGGATGTAACCAAAAACTGTATCTTTATAAACACTAAATAATACGTATGAATAAAAATCTATTCCTTAGTGGTTATGCTTTCTTAAGTTCATCTGTTATTTTCAATGGAAAAAAAAGCAGAAAAATATGGTTGATTTTATTATTAATGATATTAATGATGTCTTCAAACCTTAAAGCACAGACCAGTTTCATAACAATTCCCGGGAGCAGTGAAGACGGGGCTTTTTTAGGACCATATTCAAATACTCCCAGAAGATTTCAGCTACTTATTCATTATGCGCCAATCTCTTTAATGGTAGGTAATTCAATTACTTCTATTTCGTTTAGTCTTCAGAATTCTTATACGAATTCCTGGCCGTCTACAGATACCACATTCGGCAGCTATGAGATTTATATTAGTAACGGAGTAAATCCTGCCAATATGCAGATGAATTTTGCCGCAAATATTACCGGTACTCAGACCATGGTAAAATCGGGAAGCCTTACGATTCCTGCAGGCTCGGTTCCTGCCGGAAACAGTACCAATCCTTTCAGTTATACTTTAGTTTTCGATACACCTTACCTTTATAATGGTGGAAATCTTCTTATAGAAATACGTCATACAGGAAATAGTAATCCTGCTTCGATCCCTGCAAAAGCTATTTATACCAATTCCACAAGTTACGGGAATTATATTTCTGCGTGTTGGGAGCAGGGTACAAATGTTACATTGGCAAATTTTTCTCATGTCAGAATCAATTCTGAAAAAAAATTAGGTGTACAGTCTGTAACAATTGATAATGGCACGTCGGTTTATCCCAACCCTGTAAAAGATATTCTTTATGTAAAATCTCCTGAAGAAATTGATGAGTTTCATGTATTCGATCTTGCAGGCCGCAAAGTTTTTTCGCAGAAAAACAGCTCAAAATTGCCACAACTTAAGGTGTCGTCTCTGACAAAGGGAAATTATATTTTGCAAATAATCGATAAAGACGGAAACTCAACCTCTACAAAATTTGTTAAAGATTAAAAGTCTAGGGTTGGCTCTTGTACTAATTGCTGGTTTTCATTTATCAAAATATTTTTTTCGAAATATAAAAATGTTTCATAGGATTGATGCTGCTCATCATCGTATATTCTATAATATGATTATCTTTACCGCTCCTAATTTAACAATGAAACCGAAAGAAATAATGCGGTTTCAAAAGCTTTTAAAACAATAAATATTTCAATATGAAAAAGATCATCATCCCGTTTTTCTGTGCAGCATTGTTTACCACTACTGTAAATGCGCAGACAAAAACGACAACTGCTGCAACTGCAGTAAAATCTCAAGTTTCTCCTCAATTGGTTATCGATAGTTACCTGAATGCACTTGGCGGGAAAAGTAAATTGGAAGCTGTAAAAACAACAATTACAGAAAATACAATGTCTCTTCAGGGAATGGAAATTGCCATGAATACCAAAAAAATGGGCAATAAATTCAAATCTGTACAGTCTGTAATGGGACAAGAAGTTACGCAGATGTTTGATGGCGAAAAAGGATACGTTAATCAAATGGGAACAAAAAGTGATCTTCCTGCAACCGTAATTCCTGAGCTGAAAAAAGGAAAAACAATTGACGCTTTAGGATATGATGCTGCTAATTTCAGTGGAGTTACTGTAGAAAAAATAGACGGTAAAGATTATAATGTATTGACTTCAGATAAAGGTAAATTTTATTTTGATGTGGCTACAGGTCTTTTATATAAATCGAATACAGAAATGGGCGATGCGGTGATAAAATCTTACCTAACAGTTGACGGAATTAAGTTTCCTGAGAATATAGAAGCTGAAGGAAGCGGGCAAAAGGTCGTTATTAAAACAACAAAAATTACCATCAACTCTGGGGTTACTGATGCAGATTTTAAATAATTATTAGTAATAGTATATTTTAAACCGGCTTTTTGCTGGTTTTTTTGTTTTTAAACTTTAACGTAAGTTTAACTAAAAAAATAGGGATTAAATTTCTTCATACTGGGATTAATTTTTAATTTTATCTCCAAGAACAGATTTAAAAATCAAATTGTATGAAAAAAATGTTATCATCAGTAGCGGCAATAGTTTTAATGTCGTCTATGGCTTTTGCACAAAATATCCCGATGGATCCTTCTGTAAGAACAGGTACTCTTCCAAACGGAATGAAGTACTACATCAAAAAGAATACTTTACCTGAGAAAAAGGTAGATTTCAGATTGGCAATCAATGCAGGATCTATCCTTGAAGACGAAAACCAAAGAGGGCTTGCTCACTTTATGGAGCATATGAACTTCAACGGAACCAAAAACTTTCCAGACAACAAATTAGTAGACTTTTTACAGTCGATTGGAGTTAAATTTGGTCAACACCTTAATGCTTATACAAGTTTTGACGAAACCGTTTATATGCTTCCTGTTCCTTTAGATAAACCCGGGAATCTGGATTCTGGTTTGAAAGTAATGGAAGATTGGGCATTTAATGCAACATTGACGGATGAGCAGATCAATAAAGAAAGAGGAGTTGTTTTAGAAGAATTAAGATTAGGTTTAGGGGCAGACAAAAGAATGTCTGATAAATATTTACCAAAGCTTCTTTACAATTCTCAATACGCAAACCGACTTCCTATCGGTAAAAAAGAAGTTCTGGAAAACTTTAAGCCTGAAGTGATCAGGCAGTTTCACAAAGACTGGTACAGACCGGATCTGATGGCAATTGTTGTGGTAGGTGACATTAATGTAGACGAGGTAGAAAAGAAAATTAAAACCAATTTCAGCAAATACAAAAACCCTTCTAAGCCGAGAGAAAGAAAAACTTTTGATCTTCCTAATCACAAAGAAACTTTAGTGGCGATAGAAACCGATCCGGATGCGACTAATTCTATGGTTCAGTTCATCATGAAGGATGCAGATTCTTATAAACCTGATGTTACCGTTGAACAATACAACCAAAGTTTGGTTGAAAACTTGGCGACACAAATGCTGAACAACAGATTAAGAGAATTGGTGAATTCTAATAATCCGCCGTTTACTTTCGGATCTGTTTATCATGGTGGAACGTATGCAAGAACTAAAGAAGCTTTCCAGGGATTTGCGATGGTAAAAGAAGGGAATCAAATTAATGCTTTAAAAGTACTTTTAGAAGAAACTGAAAGAGCCAAAAGATTTGGTTTTACACAAAGTGAATTAGACAGAGCAAAATCTCAGATCATTTCTAATATGGAAAGATCTTACAATAACCGCGACAAGACGGAAAGTGATATGTTGGTAGACGAATACGTAAGAAACTTCCTGGAGCAGGAACCAATGCCGGGAATTGCCTGGGAATATGAAGATGTGAAAGGCTTCTTACCATCTGTAACATTGGCTCAAACCAATGATATCATCAAAAAAATGGTGAAAGAAGACAGTAGAGTAATTGTAATTACAGGTCCTAAAAAAGACAATGTAACGATGCCTACAGAAGCTTTGGTTCTAAAAACTTTTGATGATGTAAAAATGGCTGATCTTAAGCCTTACGAAGAAAAAGCAACCATTAAAAATTTAGTAAAACCATTCAAGTCTGAAGGTAAAATTGCTAAAACTGAAACCGATGCTAAATTAGGAACTACAACGTGGACGCTAAGTAACGGTGCAAAAGTTACCTTCAAAAAAACCGACTTTAAAGATGATGAGATCGTTTTCTCAGCAAGAAGTTTAGGCGGAAACTCATTATTAAATGATGCAGATTACAATAAAACTCAGTTTGCTTATCAGGCTTTAACCGAAGCTGGAGTAAGCGGTGCTTCAAAAGCAGATCTTACCAATTATTTGGCAGGAAAGCAGGTAAGTGTAAATCCTTACATCAGCAATACTTTTGAAGGGATTTCAGGAAGAACCAATCAGAAAGATCTTGGTACTGCAATGGAGCTTGTTTATGCTTATTTTACAAGTTTAAATTACAGTCCTGAAGCATTCAATGCTTATAAGGTAAAGCAGTCTGCAATGCTCGATAATTTGCTTTCAAATCCTCAGTTCTATTTTTCAAGTGAACATGCTAAGTTTACGAATCAGAAAAACCCGAGATTCATCGGAATTATCCCAATGGAAAAAGACTGGGCGGCGACAGATTATAAAAAAGCGTACGATGTTTACAAAGAGAAATTTGCCAACGCCGGAAACTTCCACTTCTATTTTGTAGGAAATATTGATGAAGCTAAATTTAAAAATGAAGTTTTACAGTATATCGCAAGTTTACCAACTACAGGAAAAACTACCAATTTCAAAGACACAGGATATAGAGGAATCACCGGAGATTATACCAAAGTCTATAAAAAAGGTAAAGATCCGAAGAGTATGGTTCAGATCGTTTATTCGGGTGAAGCTCCTTATAACGAGAAAGAAGCTTTGGCACTTTCAGCATTAGGTGAAGTGGCAACCATCAAAGTTATTGAAAAACTGAGAGAAGACGAAAGTGGAATTTACGGCGGTGGAGCAAGAGGTTATATGGGGAAAGTACCTTACAGCAGCTATAGTTTTAGCTTAAGCTTCCCTTGTGGACCTGAAAATGCAGATAAACTGACGAAAAGTGCCATTGCAGAACTTCAAAAACTAATAGATAAAGGTCCGGAACAAAAAGATCTTGATAAGTACAAAGAAGGGGAGATGAATGATTATAAAACAGACATCAAAGACAATAATTATTGGATGAATGCTATTTCTAAAAACCAATTAGACGGAAGCGATAAGTACGAAATCTTAAATTATCAGGAAAAAGTAAAAGCATTGACTGTAAAAGATCTACAGGATGTTGCTAAGAAATACCTGACAAAAAACAGAATTATAGCTACTTTAATGCCAGAAGACGGTTGGGAAAATGCTCCTAAAAAAGAAGCTTCTGGAGCAGTAAAAGCTTCTGCAGCAAAATAATCTTAGTCGATTACATATAATGAGAACCACCGAAGAAATTTTTCTGCGGTGGTTTGTTTTTTTAAGAATAATGCTAAAATGTTTTGTGATAATTGCATTTAATTGAAATCATCATTAACAGGACTTCATCCTATTCCTTATTAAGTCGTCCCTTCGGGACTTTAAAGGCATCGAAATATAATAATAGCGAAATCATTTATTTTTCAACTATCAACTATCAACTATCAACTATCAACTATTTCCCATATTCTTTCTTCCACTCTTCAGCAACATCACTCAAAGTAGCATAAAAATCTTCACCATATTTTCTGGTAAGCGGAGTTTTAAGGAATTTATACACCGGAACCTGAAGTTCTTTTCCTAAAGTACAGGCGTCGCTGCAAACATTCCACTCATGATAGTTTAAAGCTGAGAATGTAGAATAGTCGGTAACTCTGATCGGGTAGAGGTGACACGAAATTGGTTTCTGCCAATCTACAGCGCCATCTTCGTAAGCTTTTTCGATTCCGCATTTTGTGATTCCTTTTTCGTCGAATGTTACATAAGCACATTCTGCATCTTCCACCATTGGTGTCACATACATTCCGTCGGAAGGATCGGTTGTCCAAGTTCCTTGTTCGTCCAGTGCTTTAATACCTGCTTCTGTAAGATAAGGCTTTATTTTATCATAAATATTATCTAAAATCACAAGCTCATCTTTGTCTAAAGGAGCTCCTACATCGCCTTCTACACAACATGCACCTTTACATTTGGTAAGGTTACAAACAAATTCTTCAGAAAAAATATCTTCAGAAATTAATTTATCGTCTATTTGAATCATAATCTTTTTTTTTTAAAATAAATTAAAGTGAGTTCCTGCTTTAAAAGCAAATAAGCTTACAATCGTTAACCAAACACAGGTTTCCTGCATCCAGTATTTAGGTAAAAACTTAAACATTCTGCTTAAGATGATCGTTGAAGGGAAAGCCAGAAGTAATAAATATTCGTAGCTTTTATTCATATAAAGAACGATGCTTATAAGCTGAGCCAAAGAAAAAACCAGCAAAAAAGTATATTTATATCTGCTTACAGGGCTTTTCTTATTATAATGAGTAAAGTGGTCATATATTGCATAAATTAGCATTAAAGCGATAGGAATCAGCGAAAATAAGTCTGTGTAATCCGTCATCATTTCTATTTTTCCAAAAGGAATGTAATCGGTATTCCAGGAATTGAACTGAAAGAAAAACATCACCGAAAAATAGCTCAGTCCAATCAGGATAATTCCCAACAAAAATCTGAAAATATTTAAAGCAACTCTTTCTGAAGTAACTATTAAATGTATCAATACGAAAATCATCATCGGCCAGGTTGTTGGCAAAAATATAAAGTTGAGCGCAACAATAGAGCCTACCAAAACGTATGATTTCTTTCTTACATCTTCATTTGTACTCGTTAAAAGCAGCAAAAGAAAAGAATTGGTAAGAATGGCAACTGCAATTCCGAGGTCGATATTGCCATCGTACAATCCGAAAATAAAAAATGTGTAGAGGAACAATGGTAAATGAGTGTGATAATTAAGATCAATGGCGTTGAAACAGAAATATCCCAATGCAATTCCTACAAAAGTAATTCCTGCAATAATCCCTTCATAAGTATTGAAATTCAGGATGTTAAATAGTATTACTATTAAAAGCAGAAAACCAATGTACACAGGAATTGAAAAAATATTGCTTTCTTTTGAAAGTAATCTAAACATTTTTTATAAATTTGTGCAAAGTTAATTTAAAAAAGGAAAATAATGACGTCTTTCTTTCTATTCTTAAGTGATGCATTCAAATGGGCATTTGGTTTCTACGATATTTTTGGAAACGTTTTAAACTGGATTTTGTTCGCAGTATGTTGCGTACTATTCACGTATTGGTGCTACGTTTTGGTGGTAACTCTTGGTGGAGACAAAGACAAAGATTATTATTCTCCTACAGAAGGGAAGCACCCTTACTACGATCCTGCGATCTATAAAAAAGAAGGTTAATTAATTGGTTATATAGAAAAAGACCGGTCAAAATTTTTGATCGGTCTTTTTTACGTTGATAAGTAATATATTTTATTCGTGAATTGGAAGAACCAATACCGGAATTTTCGAGCTTTTCGTTAATCCTTTGGTTAAACTTCCTACAAATACATCGTAAATGCCACTTCTTCCATGAGAGCCCATTACAATGTAACTGGCATTTTTAAGATCAGAATATTCCAGAATAATATCTTTTGCGATACCTTGTTTCAGAATATGTTCGCATTCTACATCCTGAGCGAGAACTCTTTGGTTGATTTTATTTAAAAGAACCAGTTCTTCTCTTATTTCATTTTCTTCCACTTCCGGAAAGTACTGATATCCCATATCTCCGATTGCAAAACCAATATCTGTTGGCGCAACATGAATAAGGCAAATTTTTCCGTTTACTTCTTTGGCAAATTTTACTGCGCCATCAACAAGCTGGTCTGTTTTCTCCCCAAAATCTACAGGTAAAATAATGTTTATCATAAGCTTTGAATTTGTAATTTAAGTCTTCTTAAAGATATGAAAAAAACAGACCAATCTTAAATGATAATGTTACATAATTCTTATATCTAAGATTTTTTCTTCCTCAAGATAGGCTTCCAATACGTCATTTTCAGATACTTTTCCTACACCCTCCGGAGTTCCTGTGAAGATCAGATCACCAACTCTTAATGTAAAATACTGCGAAACGAAAGCAATAATATCATCAATACTGAAGATCATATCTTTTGAATTTCCGTTTTGTACTTTTTCTTTGTTTTTTAGAAGTGAAAAATTCAAAGATTCAAGATTATAATTTTCTTTTTTAAAAAAACTGCTTACCACTGCAGAACCATCAAAACCTTTTGCCAGTTCCCACGGAAGACCCTTAGATTTCAGGTCGCTTTGTAAATCTCTTGCTGTAAAATCGATTCCCAAACCGATTTCTTCATAATGTTTGTTAGCAGATTCTTTTTGGATGTATTTTCCACCTTTTGAAATTTTTACCACCACTTCCAATTCGTAATGTACATCATTGGAGAATTCAGGGATGTAAAAATCGTTTCCTTTTAAAACCGCGGTGTCGGGTTTCATAAAAATCACAGGTTGATCGGGAATAGCATTTCCCAATTCTTTTGCGTGTTCGCTGTAATTTCTTCCTATGCAGATTATTTTCATAATTTATTTGTCATTGTGATGAGCGAAGCGAAAAAACAATCTCAGAATCACTCATTGTTATTTATTAGTAGTATTTTTTAAGAGCTTTTTCCCGCTTTCCGCTGTATCTTTTGTTCCGCTTCGCTACACAAAAGGATGTCGCTGCAATCGGGGCTAATTAAAATTTTTGCGTTTAAGACCACCCCGTCAAAAATTTCTTTGAAATTTTCGCCACCCCTCCAAAGGAGGGGAATTCCGCATGTCATTTCAAATGTATTATTGCAAAAAAGTGGAATTAGCCTGTGCTGAGCTTATCGAAGTAAATCAATCTTAAATTTATCCTCAATCATGTCAACTTCCATCACCCAACATCAAACTTCCATCTTCCATCTTCTCAATGCGTAAATTCATTCTCACAATAGTAGCACACATATCTGTCGCTCGAAAGTAAGGAAATTCCAAAAAAACTTGTTGATCTGTCATCTTTATAGATGTGATTTGAGCCACATTTCGGACAGACAAAATCAAATTTTGGATCTTCAATTGTGTGTTCTACTTCAAGAGCAAACTTTTCATTTTCTTTATAATCAGCTAAGACTTTTTCGGCATTTTCAAAATCATCCTCAAAAACCTGTAGCTGAATTCCGCCAACAGCTTGTGAAAGCAACCAATCCGACTGAATCAGCTGTTCGTTTGCGATAAAACTGTTGATGCCGTTTTCGGCAAGAATCTGCTTGTCGCGATTGGCTTCAAGTGCAGTTTCGTAAAATTTAAACTTAACTAAATCGCTCATTTTTTTTTAATTTTTTATAACTCAATTTTCATACCTTATAGAAAATTAAAAGACTATTAAACTTAAAATTTACTTGAAAGCTGAATTTTAGTAAAAACTTTCTTGGTGTACAAAGGGAAATCAGCATTTTGCAGCCATCCGAAATAACCCAAATCTTTTTGGAAAACTTCTTTTACAACCTGACCTTTGTATTTTCCGAAAGCAAAAATTTCCTGATTTTTTGAATTGTAATGAATCATTCCGGCCAAATCTGCAAATTTATTCTGAGTAGAAAATTCACTTAACTCGGCAATTTCATTAGAAATATCATCATATTTTCCAACTTGGGCATCCAAAACTTCAAACGTAGCCAAAACATCAGCTTCTGCAGAATGGGCATTTTCTAAAGTTTTTCCACAGTAAAACTGATAAGCAGCTCCAAGATTTCTTGGTTCTTTTTTATGGAAAATTGTTTGTGCATCCACTAATTTGAATTTGTTTAAGTCAAAATCAAATTCTGCACGAAGTAATTCTTCAGCCAACAAAGGCACATCGAAACGGTTTGAATTAAAACCTCCTAAATCAGATCCGGAGATCATCTCAACAATTTTTGGAGCAATTTCTTTGAAAGTTGGCGCGTCTTTGATATCTTCATCATAAATTCCGTGGATCTCACTCGAAGAAACAGGAATCGGCATTTCAGGATTTACTCTCCATGTTTTGCTTTCTCTTGATGAGTCAGGGTTTACTTTTAAAATACAGATTTCAACAATTCTGTCTTTTCCAACGTTTGTTCCAGTTGTTTCAAGATCAAATACGCAAAGAGGTTTATGCAGTTTTAAGTTCATTTTTTATAATTTGAAAATTTGAGAATGTATTAATTTGAAAATGGAATCAGAATAAAACTTCCAGCTTCCACCATCCAGCTTCTTACTTCAGTTGTTTTTGAAATATAATTGAAATAAAAATATAATAAAGAATAACCATCGAGATCCCGACAATTTTAAATATCGCTAAAATAAGAATTGATCCAATTAATAAAGCTAATTTCGGATAATTGTCCTGTAGTTTCATCGATTTGAATTTCATAGCAATCATTTTAATCGGACTGATAAGAATCCAAGAAGAAATTACAGTGAAGATCAATAAAAATAATGCATTTTCAAGAAGGAAACTAAAGCTTTGGGTTTCTTTGAAAGCATAAAATAATCCAAAAACCAAAATTGTATTTGAAGGAGTATTCAAGCCTTTAAAATAATATTTCTGCTCTTCATCCAGATTGAAAATAGCCAGTCTCAAACAAGAGAAAAGCGTTATTAAAAACCCCAAATATTTAATTTCAAAAGGAAGCTGTAATCCGAAAAGTTCATTTCCGAACGGTTCCAGCATTTTAAACATCGCCAATCCCGGAATAAATCCGAAACTTACCATGTCTGCCAAAGAATCGAGCTGGGTTCCCAAATTGGAATTGGCTTTTAAGGCTCTTGCCACAAAACCATCGAAAAAATCTAAGACCAAAGATAAAATAATGCAGATCGCAGTCGTTTGGTAATCACCTAAAATCAAATGTACAGCACCAACGCAACCCGAAAAGAGGTTGCCCAGCGTAATGGCGTTTGCCAGATTGTTCTTAATGAAATTCATAGAAGCAAAATTACATTTTTTAAAAATTTTAACCTTAATTAATATCAACTAAAAATTAGAATCCTATGAAATCACTATAACTGACAGTGAAAGATAGGTCAATATAGATTGGCGATTGCATACGACCTTTAAAAAAATAAATATCTACATATGAATTTAATGTAATTTTGCAACCGATAAATAATCGACTTTTAAAAACAATACTATTTAAAAATGAAATTTTTCAAAGAATTCAGAAAAGAAGAGATCCTTGTTTTGTGTTACAGGCTTTTTTTGGCTTTCGTTTTTTATCAAATCGCGAGACTTTTGTTTTGGTTTTTCAATAAAGATCTGATAAAAGTTGACAGTGTTTCAGATTATCTGAGCTTGGCTTACCACGGGATTGCATTTGATACAACTGCGATATTGTACGTTAATGCTCTATTTATTTTGTTGAGTTTAATTCCGATTGTAATCAATACAAAAAGCGGATATCAGAAATTTATGATCTGGCTGTATTTTATCACCAACGGAATTGCGTATGCGATGAATTTTGGGGATTTTATTTATTATAAATTTTCTCAGGCAAGGCTTACTTCTGCAGCTTTTCAGGTGGCAAAACACGAGACGAATATTTTCAAAGTATTCACAGCTTCTGTCACAGAGCATCCTTTTGTGATTATTTGGTTTGTATTTTTAATGGCTACATGGGTTTTTCTGTATAAAAGATTTAAAATTAATTATAAAAAGCCTGTAAAACTCATTCCTTATTTTATTTGGTCTGTGGTGACTTTGTGTATTTCTGCGGTATTAATTGTTGGCGGAATCAGAGGTGATTTTAAACACAGTACAAGACCGATTAACTTAGTGGATGCCAATAAATTTGTAAAGACTCCACTTCAGGGAAATATCGTTCTGAATTCTACTTTTTCGTTTTTCAGAACCATGCGAACCAATAATTTTAAAGAAGTTCATTTTGTTGATGAAAAATTTATTGATGAAAATATTAATCCCTACAAAACTTACGAAAGACAGATTCAGAATAAACCAAACATTGTGATTTTTATTGTAGAATCTTTCGGAAGAGAATATTCGGGTGCTTTTAATAAAGATAAAAATATTAAAGATTACGTTTCTTACACGCCATTTATTGATAGTTTGGCAAACGAAAGTTTGATTTTCCCAAATACTTTTGCCAACGGAAGACAGTCTATTCATGGGATGAGCAGTATTTTGGCGGGAATTCCGAGCTTGATGGATGCTTTTACGAGTTCGCCTTATTCTAATCAGAAAATTCAGTCGATTGTTTCGGTTTGTAATGATATGGGTTATGATACTTCATTTTATCATGGTGCTCCGAATGGTTCGATGGGATTTTTAGGTTTTGGAAATATTCTTGGATTTAAACATTATTTCGGAAAAGACGAATACAATCATAATGAAGATTTTGATGGAATGTGGGCAATCTGGGATGAACCGTTTTTACAGTATTTTGCTAAGAATGTAGGAAAATCGCAACCTTTTATGGCAACCGTTTTTACAGCATCTTCACACCATCCGTTTAAAATTCCTGCAAAATATAACGGGAAATTTAAAAAAGGTAACATTGAAATGCATGAACCAATACAATACACCGATTATGCAATCAAGGAATATTTTGAAACTGCCAAAAAACAACCTTGGTTTAAAAATACCATTTTTGTGTTTACAGGAGATCATACCAATCAGGTTTATTATTCTGAATATGAGAAAGCGATGAACCGTTTTGCGGTGCCGTTGATTTTTTATTCTCCAAATCCTGAATATCAGTTGAAAGGAGTAAATGATGAATTGGCACAGCAAATTGATATTTATCCTACGTTGGCAGATTTGATCGGATACAATAAAAAAATAAGAAGCTGGGGCAGAAGTCTGGTGAGCGAAAAAAAATACCAGCCTTTGATCGTCAACTCAGACGGAACTTCGGAACAGTTTATTTACGGAAACTATATTTATAGATTTGATGGTAAAAACATTATCGGAATTTATGATAAAAATGATTTAGGTTTTGAAAATAACCTGAATGATAAAATAAAATCTCCCGAAACCGAAAAAGGAAAACAAGTGGCAAAAGCGTGGTATCAGGATTATATGAACCGTGTGATCAATAGAAAGTTGAACTGATTTTTAATTGTTTAATTTTTGAAATAGTTTTTTCGGCTGTTATATATGCAAAGGATAATAAAAATGTTTGTGTGTTTAAAATTTATGTCTATTTTTAACTAATTAAGAATTTAAGAATCTATAATTTAAATTAAACTCTATAATATGAAAAAATTATTAGCAACATTTGTACTTTCACTATTCAGTGTGATGTCTTTTGCACAAATCGAAGGAAAATGGAAAACCATAGATGATGAAACTAAACAGGCGAAATCTATTGTTGAAATCTACAAAAAATCTGATGGTAAATATTACGGAAAAGTATCTCAGTTATTGATAAAACCTGCTGATCCTAACTGTACAGGCTGTAAAGATGACAGAAAAGGGAAACCAATCTTGGGCATGGAAATCATCAGAGGCTTGGCAAAAGATGGCGATGAATTTACAGGAGGTACCATTACAGATCCTAAAACAGGTAAAACTTACAAATGTACCATTACAAAAAGCGGAGATAAGCTAAATGTAAGAGGATATATGGGAGTTTCTATTTTAGGCAGAACACAGGTTTGGCAGAAAGTAAACTAATCAGTTTAAAATAATATTAAATATTAAGGCAACTCAGCAATGAGTTGTCTTTTTTGTTATATAAATAATAAAAAAACACTATTTTTGTACTCTAAATTTTTCAAATAAATATGGCAGAACATACTTTTCGTGAAGTGATTGCGCAGGCAATGAGTGAGGAAATGCGTAAAGACGAATCCATTTTTCTAATGGGAGAAGAGGTTGCAGAATATAACGGTGCATACAAAGCTTCTAAAGGAATGTTGGATGAGTTTGGTGCTAAGCGCGTAATCGATACACCTATCGCAGAACTTGGTTTCACAGGAATCGCTGTGGGCGCTGCAATGAATGGTAACAGACCAATTGTAGAATATATGACATTCAATTTTGCTCTTGTTGGGATCGATCAGATCATCAACAACGCAGCAAAAATCCGTCAGATGAGTGGTGGTCAGTGGAACTGTCCGATTGTTTTCCGTGGTCCTACAGCTTCTGCAGGTCAGTTGGGAGCAACGCACTCTCAGGCTTTTGAAAACTGGTTCGCAAACGTTCCGGGTCTTAAAGTAGTAGTTCCTTCAAACCCTTATGATGCGAAAGGATTATTAAAAACTGCAATTCAGGATAACGATCCGGTAATTTTCATGGAATCTGAACAGATGTACGGAGACAAAATGGAAATTCCTGAAGAAGAATATTACTTACCAATAGGAAAAGCTGATATCAAGAGAGAAGGTACTGATGTTACTTTAGTTTCTTTCGGAAAAATCATGAAATTGGCTCTTCAGGCAGCTGAAGATATGGCTAAAGAAGGTATTTCTGTAGAAGTTATCGATTTAAGAACAGTTCGTCCTTTAGATTTCGATACTGTTTTAGCTTCAGTAAAGAAAACAAACAGATTGGTAATTTTAGAAGAAGCTTGGCCATTTGGTTCTGTATCTTCAGAGATTACTTATATGGTACAGCAAAAAGCATTTGATTATTTGGATGCACCAATCAAGAGAATTACTACTCCTGATGCACCTGCTCCTTATTCGTCTGCTTTATTTGCAGAATGGTTCCCTAAACTTGAAAAAGTGAAAGAGGAAATCAAAAAAGCGATGTACGTGAAATAATATTATGCGATTATAGAAAAAAACTTCCGAAAGGAAGTTTTTTCATTTATACAATGCATGACTAATGTGACGGTGGCTGATAAATTTAATATAAATTTGCGCTTTTAAAAATAATAAGCTGACATGGCAGAAGTTACAGAAGGAGGTCATCATTTCGACCTTAAGAAGCTTTCATTTGTGGGAGTAATTGTTTCTCTCGGAATTGTTTTCGGAGATATCGGTACATCACCACTTTACGTAATGAAAGCAATTGTCAATGCAAGGAAAGATGGCTCTACAATGCCTTTCGATGCTTACATTGAAGGTGCACTTTCTTGTATTATCTGGACTTTAACACTTCAGACAACCCTTAAATATGTAATTATCGCTCTAAAAGCTGATAACCGCGGTGAAGGTGGAATTTTAGCATTATATTCTTTAGTTAAAAAGCTAAAAAAGAAATGGCTTTACGTCGTCGCCATCATCGGAGCATCAACCTTGGTTGCAGATAGCGTGATTACCCCTTCTCTTACTGTAATGTCTGCAATTGAAGGGCTTAAAATTTACAATCCCGAAACACCTGTTGTTTTCATTACCTTATTTATTCTCTTCATTGTTTTTGTCGTACAGCAATTCGGAACTGCTTCTATCGGAAAATTCTTCGGGCCTATTATGGTAACCTGGTTTTTAGTTTTAGGAGGTTTTGGATTAATGCATATTTCTGATCATATTGAAATTTTAAAAGCATTCAATCCGATGTATGCCTATAACCTGATTACCCATTCACCAAGCGCAATTGTAATTATGGGTGCTGTGTTTTTATGTACAACTGGAGCTGAAGCTTTATATTCAGATTTAGGACATTGTGGAGCAAAAAACATCCGTGTAAGCTGGTTTTTTGTTAAATTAATGTTGATTTTGAATTATTTAGGACAAGGAGCTTGGTTGTTAGATAACTATGAAAAAGTTTTCACGGGAGTCAATCCTTTCTTCGGAATTATGCCGGAATGGGCTGTTTTACCGGGAGTAATTTTGGCAACTTTAGCGGCAATTATTGCAAGTCAGGCGGTAATTACAGGTTCGTTTACGATGTTTTCTGAGGCAATGTCAATTTCATTCTGGCCGAATCAGCATATCGAATATCCTTCGGGAGTAAAAGGACAGATGTATATCCCAAGAATCAATTGGGGATTGATGTTTTTCTGTTTCATCGTCGTTGTTTTCTTCCAGAAATCAGAACACATGGAAGCAGCGTATGGTTTAACAATTACCATCACAATGTTGATGACCACAATCTTATTGACATATTGGCTGAGCCGTACAAGACTTAATAAAGTATTTCTTTTTGGTTTTGTAGCTATTTATCTTTTCCTCGAATCTGGATTCTTCTATGCGAATGTGATTAAGTTCTTCGATGGCGGTTGGTTAACGATGGTTCTTGGAGGTTTCATTGCGGTTTGTATGTACGCTTGGTATAACGGAAGATTATTAAAAGCCAATTTCACAAGCTATGTGAAGATCGACAAATATGTTTCTATCATCAAAGACATGAAATTGGATGAAACAATTCCAAAATATTGTACCAATCTTGCGTATCTGAGTCGTGCAAAACGAAATGATGAAATAGAATCGAAAATTATTTATTCTATCATTAAAAAACAACCGAAAAGAGCTGATCATTATTTTATTCTGAGCATTGTCAATCAGGAAGATCCTTATACTTTTAAATACAGTGTGGATGAGATTTTGCCTGGAACAATCTATAAAATCAATTTCCTTTTAGGATTTAAAGTAGATCGCAGAATCAATGACTATTTCAATATGGTTTTAAAGGATTTAATGGCAGACGGAACGATTCCTTCACGAAGCAGCCATCCTTCTTTGAGAGCGCACAATGTTCCGCCAGATTTGAAGTATGTAATCATAGATAACACCTATATCAACGATATTCTTTTAACGGTAAAACAAAAAATAACGTTAAATATTTATAATTTTGTTAAATATATCGGTAGTGATGACTTCAAATCTTGGGGCGTTACTTCACACAATGTTGTTGTAGAATCGGCACCATTAACGGAAGAAACGATCTCAAGCAGTAAGATTCAACAGGCAGAATTTAGAAGATCTAATTTTTAATACTTGCATTACAGAGCTTAAATACATGATATTGATTTAAATAAAAATCAATAAATTTGTAAGATAAATTTTTTAATGGATACTTTACAAAAAGAAAAAAATATAGCTTTAATAAAAGACGTTTTACGAAATTATTTACTTGAAAAAGGTTTTCGTAACACGCCTGAACGATACACGATCTTAGAAGAGATCTATAATATGGATCATCACTTTAATGTAGATGATCTGTATCTTCTGATGATGCAGAAAAAATATCATGTTTCTAAAGCTACGATTTATAACACCATCGAGATTTTCCTTGATGCAGGCTTAATTCGTAAGCACCAGTTTGGTGAAAAAACATTAACTTCATCTTCTTACGAGAAATCTTATTTTGATAAACAGCACGATCATTTGGTGATTTACAAAAAAGATTCAGACAAAGAGATTGAAGAAATCATCGAGTTCTGTGATCCTAGAATTCAAGGGATTAAAGAAGCAATAGAAGGAGCTTTTGGCGTAAAAATTGATTCTCATTCGCTGTATTTTTATGGCACTAAGAATGATTAATCAATGAGACTGGTTCTTTTTCTATTCCTATTTATTTCCTCGTTTACTTTGGCTCAGGTTACACCGAAACCTGCGCAGCGAGATCCTTATTTACAAAATCCTGTAAAAAATCAGCCACAGAAAAGTAAGCCTACACAAAAGGTGAAAATTATTCATGCTGATGAAATTATTAAAGATCCTGCTAAGTATGATGGGAATCAATATTTAAAAGGAAATGTTGTCATCGAACATCAAGGTTCGATTCTTTCAGCAGATGAAGTAATTAGGTATGAAGAGGAAAATTTTATCAAAGCTATTGGTAATGTAAAACTTCAGAATAGCGATGGTTCTGTTATTACTTCCAGTGAAATGGAGTACGACGGAAACACTCAAAAAGGTGTTGCCCGAAAAAACGTGGTCTTAACTGATCCTAAAGGAACGATTATTAAAACTGAAACCATGTATTATGACAGGGTTTCTAATCAGGCTTATTTTAATACAGGTGGAACCATCAATGACGGGAAAAGTACAACGTATGCAAAAACGGCTACTTATTTTCTGTCGACCCGTACAATTGATCTTACAGGAAGAGTGAAAATTGTAGATAAAGATTATACTTTGGAAGGTGATAATGTAGTTCAGAATCAGAATACCAATATCGTTACCATCAACGGTTATACCGTAATTACCAATAATAAAAACCCGAAGAACAGGATTATTACCGATAAAGGAACGCATAATATGAATACCAAAGAGTCTTTTCTTACGAAAAACTCGAGGATTTACTATAATGACAAGATTCTTACCGGAGACGAAATGTATTATAATCAGCTCACTGGTTTCGGGAAGGCTACAGGAAATGTTACGCTTGATGATCCTTTAGAGAAAAGATACATTAAAGGTGGCTATGGTGAAATTTACGAAAAGAAAGATTCGTCGATGATGACCAAAGAGCCTTATGCTGTAAAGATTTTTGAAAAAGATTCGCTTTACTTTTCGTCCGAAAAAATCCTGTCTTATCAAAAACCGGATACTGCAGACATTACCAAAAAGAAAAGTTACTTGAGAGCTTTCAGAAAAGCAAGAATTTATAAATCAAACGCACAGGGAAGAGCAGATTCTATCGCTTTCAACGAAACAGATGGAATTATGCACATGTACACCAATCCTATTTTATGGAGCGGTGAAAAACAGGTAACCGGTGATAAAGTAGAAGCTTATTTTAATACTAAAACTGAAAATATCGACTCTTTAAAAGTGATAGGAAACGGTTTTGCGATTGCTAAAGTAGATTCATTAAATCTGTTAGATGAATTTCATCAGGTGAAAGGAAAGTTGATGACGGTGTACTACGAAGGTCCGGATATCAAAGAAATTAAAGTAATTGGAAATGCAGAAGCAATTACGTATGCCGATGAATTTAATAAGAAAACAAAGGTTAATGATAGGATTGGGGTTACCGTGTCAATATGCGGAATTATCAGTGCCTTGTTTGAGCAACGACAAGTACAGATTATTTCATGCAGTATCGGAGCTGCAGCAAAAACGTATCCGATGAGCCAGATTTCTCCGGAGCAGAAAAAATTTGAAGATTTCAATTGGAATACCAAAGACCGAATACGGAAATGGCAGGATATTCTCGTCGACTCACCAAATTATGAAGAGATAAAATACGAACCCAACGATGCTCTTTACAATAAAGTACAGGAAGCAGCGGAAAAAGAAAGAGCTAAAGAAGAAGCTAAAAAACCTAAAAGGGTAAGAAAATAATAAATGAAAGACCAGTTGTATAGCTGGTCTTTTTTCTTTGTAAATATTTGCTTGATTTGTAGAGCCTTGTCAAGATTTTAATTCATACGCATTAACTTATAAAATGATGCGCATGATTTATCCAATTCATGCGCATCATTTGCCAAACTCATGCGCATAAATCAAAACCGACTAATACATGTATCTTCAAAACGTCCGTGTTTTTTATATTTCCCAAAGTTTTATTTCTGTTTAGCTTTATTATTGGATTTTAAATTTCTCCTTTTAATGAATGTTTTTTAGCTTTGCCTAAAATTTTTCATATAATGGAAATGCAAAACGATTTTTTTAAATATCAGGCTCAAACGACGCAATTTGCAGCGGGTTTTGAAGTGGAAAAAGCAGAAGGAAGCTATATTTTTGGAAAAGACGGAAGAAAATATCTCGATTTCGTAGCGGGAGTTTCTGCCAATACTTTGGGGCATTCGCATCCAAAAGTAGTTAATGCGATTAAAGAACAGGCTGACAAATATCTTCATGTGATGGTGTATGGCGAATATGCTCAGGAAAAACCTGTCGAATTATGTCGATTATTGGCCGAAGCCACTCCAGATCCTTTGGAAATTACTTATTTGGTCAACAGCGGTGCAGAAGCAATTGACGGAAGCTTAAAACTGGCAAAGAGATATACCGGAAGAGAAGAAATTGTTTCTTTCAAAAACTCTTATCACGGCAATACACATGGTGCATTAAGTGTTTCAGGGCATGAAGGACACAAAAGAGAATTCCGTCCTTTGTTACCGATGGTTTCTTTTATTGAGTTTAATAATGAAAATGATTTTGATAAGATTACAGAAAAAACAGCTTGCGTAATTCTAGAAACCATTCAGGGAGCAGCTGGATTTTTAGTTCCAAATAATGATTATTTAATTAAACTAAAAAAGAGATGTGAAGAAGTCGGAGCTTTATTGATTCTTGATGAAATCCAACCGGGTTTTGGTAGAACAGGAAAACTCTTTTCTTTTGAGCATTTCGGTATTGTTCCTGATATTTTGGTCATGGGAAAAGGAATGGGAGGTGGAGTTCCTGTAGGAGCTTTTATGAGTTCTAAAAAGATTATGGAAACACTTTCTCACTCTCCGAAATTAGGACACATCACAACTTTTGGTGGAAATCCTTTAATTGCTGCAGCTTCTCACGCTACTTTAAAAGAAGTTTTAGAAAGTGGTTTAATGAATGAAGTGGATGAAAAAGAAAAACTGTACAGAGAACTTTTGGTTCATCCTAAAATAAAAAATATAAACGGCAAAGGCTTGATGCTTGCGGTAAATCTTGGAACTCCGGAATTTACACTCAATGTTGCTAAAAAATGTATGGAAAAAGGTCTTATTGTTTTCTGGCAGTTATACCGAAATGAATACCTCAGAATTTCTCCACCTTTAACAATTTCTAAAGAAGAAATTACAGAAGGATGTAAGATTATTCTTGATGTTTTAAATGAAGAATAACGAATATAAAGCTGTGCGCAGAAGGTTACTTTTCCATAAGTTTTCTTAGTGCAGTTTTATTTCGATATAGACTATTAAACTTCGTTTTGAAGCAATAAGAATATTTCTGACAAAAATCATAAAAATTTAAATATAATTTTGCGTAATGAAAAAATTAATTTATATATTGCGTGACGTTAAAAATAAGTTATATGGCGAAACATAAAGTCCATTACGAATTCCCAATGCACTGTCTTTCAGAGATTTTGTATGAATATTTGGCAACTGCTGAGGGATTGTCTGAATGGTTTGCAGATGAGGTAGTAGAGAAAGGTGATGATTTCTTTTTCAGTTGGGGTGGAGGTCCTGCTGAAAAGGCGACTTTAATCAGATATAAGCCTGAAGGTTTCGTACGTTACAGATGGGAAGAAGACGAAGGAACGAAAAATTTCTTCGAAATGACCATTACAATTGATGATATTACAGAAGATCTAGCTTTAAATATTACAGATTTTTGTGAGGAAGGTGATGAAGAGGAAAACGCAATGTATTGGGAAAACCTTATCGAAAACCTTAGAATAAAATTAGGTGCTGCTTAATTTTTAAGTAGGACTGTTTTAAATGAACAAAACTGATGAACGATTTATCGTTCATTATTTTTTTTATAAAAGAATTAAATTTTGAAAAATACCTATTTTACATCTGAAGAACTTGAATTGAAAAACCGTGCATTTCTTTCGGGAGATGCTGTGAAAGTTTCTTTTTTTATTAGAAATTCAAAATTAATCATGGATGAAGAATGCTATTTCTTTTTAATGGCTTCCATGAGAAAAATGAGAATGAATATTCCTCTTACTTATACGCTGGAGTTTTTTCAGAATCTTTTTAATACGGAAGTGATTGAAGGAGAGGGTGTTCAAAACGGAATTATCAATTTCTTGGTATTCAGAAATTCAGACGGAGCTATTTTATCTAAATCAACGGTTTCTTATTATTTTGAAGTTGATGAAATGGATGATGTACTTTCTATTCATCAAAGACCTTTAGAATTAGATTTAATTAAAGAAATCAATGTAAATAATAATCTTTTAAGTAACATCAGAGTTCATTGCCCTGAAAATATTTATGGCGGAATTTACGCCCAGGAAAATGACTTAGATGATGTGATCTTATTAAATCCAAACAAACGAATTGCCCGCGCTACAACAGGAAATCTTCTTTTCTTGGAAGGAGATGTTATCAAGATACCAAAACAGTCGGAAGGAGCTTATATTTCGCCTTTATTGGAGAACTTTGTGACCTTTTTGCATAAAAATAATCTTGCCGATACTCAGGAGCATGAAATTATTGCTTTTGAATCTCAGAAAGCGGAAGAAATTTTATTGATTTCTGATGAAAAAGGAATCTTTTCTGTAAAGAAAATTAGAAATAAAACTTTTGAAAGCACTCGTTTTACCGAATTGGTAGAAAGCTGGAGAAATAGTTTCTAAAATTGACAAACCCGGTAAACAACATTAAAGTCCTTTACCGGGTTTTATTCTGATTGAGATCAGAAACTGTATTTTATTCTGGTAAAGCTTCAATTAGTAAACAAACATGTTTTACCGCTTTCATAGTACTTGTTTTTATGTTATCAAAGAACGTGAAAAGTATTCTAAAAATTATACAATAAAAGCTTAAAAAATTGTTAAAATTTATCGCTTCCATGTGAAGTAATGATTAGTTTAACGAAATGTCTTCCGGTGCGTTTGCCCACAAAAGGTATTCACCACCAAGATTCTGCATAATAGATTTCCACAAAGTATTGTCATTGGGAAGGGTATAATCAAGATTATAAACATCTACAACGGTCCAGACTTTCTGCAAAACTTCATTTTCAAGCTGTGATGGAGACCATCCTGAATATCCTGAAAAGATTTTTACATCCTGAATACTGATTTCATTCTGCAAAACGGCATTGATGATAAGTTCAATATCTTCTGTAAGATAATACTCATCATTAATTTCTGTAAAATTCTCAGTTACTTTTTTTCCTTTAATAATAAAGAAGACTTTGTCATTTTCTACCGGACCGCCATCGTAAACTTCAATCTCAAAATCAAAGAAGTTTTTGAAGCGATTACTCATTTTACTATTTTTCTTATTCAGTATCAAACCGAATGCTCCACTTTCGGAGTGGTCTATAATCAGCACGACCGATCTTGAAAAAATATCGCCGGAAATATCGGGTGTGGAAATTAATATTTTACCTTTGTATGAGTAATTCATACTCAAATTTAATAAAAATTATTTATGGAAAACCTCCACGATAAAAGAAAAATCTACGAAAAATCTCAACTTATTGAAACTGAGATTAAAGAGAATCCTATTGAGCAATTCAGAGATTGGTTCTTAGATGCTTCTGAAAATCCTACCGTTTCTGAGGCCAATGCAATGGCGGTTTCTACGCTGGAAGAAGATGGTTGTCCGCGTACGAGAATGGTTTTACTGAAAGAATACACTTACGAAGGTTTTGTTTTTTATACCAACTACGACAGCCGCAAAGGAAAGGCTATCGAAAAAACGCATAAAGCCTGTCTTCATTTTTTTTGGCCGGGCTTAGAAAGACAAATTATCATCAAAACAGATCTTGAAAAAATTGCACCGAATTTAAGTGATGGTTATTTTCACTCAAGACCGAAAGGAAGCCAGCTTGGTGCAGCGGTTTCGCCTCAAAGTCAGGAAATTCCCAGCAGAATGTTTTTAGAAGAAAAATTAAAAGTCTTAGAGCAGGAATATGAAAATAAAGAAATCCCAAGACCTGAAAACTGGGGTGGTTATTTGGCAAAACCTTACGAAATAGAATTTTGGCAGGGAAGACCCAATAGATTGCATGACAGAATTATCTATACATTAGAAGATCTCGATTGGAAGATTTCTCGATTGGCGCCTTAGTTTTTAATATAACAAGTTTATTTAGCAATAAAAAAAACCCCATCAGATGATGAGGTTTTCTTTTTTATAATCAGAAGATTATTTTTTCTTTTTACCAGCAGGAGTGTTTGCTGTAGCAACAGCAGCAGATAAATCTGCACCCGCTTTAAATTTAGCAACTGTTTTTGCTTCAATGTTAATTGGTTTTTTAGTTGCAGGGTTGATACCTTGTCGTGCAGCTCTTTCAGATACTGAGAAAGTACCGAAACCTACTAAAGACACTTTTCCTTCTTTTGTCTTTAGTGTAGTAGTTACATTAGAAATAAATGATTCTAATGCAGCTTTTGCAGCAACTTTAGTGATACCTGCGTCTTTTGCGATTGCGTCGATTAATTCAGACTTGTTCATAATTTTTAATATTAAAAGTTAGTTAGTTATAAAAGCAAATTTAAAACAATTTTCAAATTGTGCAAATTTTTTGTAAAAACTTATTGATTTTTTTTACAATTTATTAAAATCAATTAAAATTTGATAATTTAGGTTTTTACGAAAAATCTACGTTTCGTGGTACTAAAATCGTGCCAACTACTTATGTATATTGACTTTGCTACATTTATGTTATTTGGTTTTTGATTTATTAAATTCCTAATTTGGTATCAAGTATTGATTTTTTTATTGATATACTTGTTAAGTTTGTAATATAATTGTTGATATTTTGGTTTTGATTAAAATAATTGTCTCAATATATGGTAGTTGTAATTTTCATTTTAAACTGATTTTATTAAATATTATTAATAAATTTGCACCATGTTAATAGAAGTATTCAAATCTAAAATTCACAGGGTAAGAGTTACGGCTTCAGACCTTAATTATATTGGAAGTATTACCATTGACGAAGATCTTATCGAAGCTGCAGGTTTGGTAGTGGGAGAAAGGGTTTATATCGTCAATGTCAACAACGGAGAACGTTTTGATACCTATGTGATCAAAGGAAAAAGAAAATCAGGAGAAGTTTGCTTAAACGGCCCTGCTGCAAGAAAGGTGCAGCGTGATGACATTATTATTATCATTGCTTATGCGCAGATGACGCCGGAAGAAGCTCAGGAGTTTCAGCCGAAAATTGTTTTCCCGGACGAAAAGACCAATCTTCTTACCTAAAATATGGAGAAAAAATCTAATAAAACTTTAAAATCTTTTTTAACCATAGTAATTTCGCTTGCTTTTGCAGGCTTTTTTTTGTGGTTAGCGCTCAGAGGATTAGACTTTAAAGTAATTCAGAAATCTTTAGCGAAAGCCAATTACCTTTGGGTAGCTTTTGCTGCCGTATTTGCACTTTTAGCGTATTGGTTCAGAGCTATTCGTTGGAATTTATTGTTGGAACCGATGGGACATAAAATCTCAAGTTCAAATGCGCTTTGGTCTTTATCTTTTGGTTATTTAATGAATTTGACTATTCCTAGAAGTGGGGAAGTGGCAAGAGCAACTGCTTTATATGGTGTGGAAAAAGTTCCTGTAGATAAATCTTTTGGAACAATTATTCTGGAAAGAGTAGTCGATTTGATTTGTATGTTAGGATTTTTAGGATTGACCCTAATCTTTAAATATGAAGCAATACTGGCTTTTTATAAAAATTCGGGGATCAATATTAATCCAAATAAAATACTTTTAGTTGTTGGAGGATTAGCTGTTGCAGGCGTTTTATTTTTTGTTTTTAAAAATAAATTTGTTAATGTTCCTGTTCTGGGTAAAATTATTGGTTTTATTGATGGTATTATTCAAGGTCTTACCTCAATTTTCAAACTGAAAGAAAAAGGAAAGTTCATTATATATACAATAGGAATTTGGGTTTCTTATTACTTTGCAGCGTATTTGGTATGTTTTGCATTGCCCGAAACCTCAGATTTTACTTTTGCTGACGGATTTTTCATCATTGTTGTAGGAACTTTAGGAATGATAATTCCTGCAAGTGGTGGAATTGGAGCTTTTAATTTAGCAATGAAATACGGCTTTATGGCTTTATTCCTTGCAATGGGCAAAAGTGCTGAGTTGGGTGGTGAAATGGGCTTGACGTATTCATTTATTTCGCTTCCGTTACAGATTGTCGTTATGTTGGTGATGGGATTGATTTCTATTCCGATGTTGGCAAAAGCACGTAATAATATAATAGAAGAATAATTTTAAATTTAATTTTAAAATATAGAAATCCTGTTTCATTTGAAGCAGGATTTTTTTTGCTTAATTTTTTTTTCAAATATTAAAAAAACTTTAAAACTGTATGACTTTTTATCATTAATTTGGTTAATTCAAAAATCAAATCTATCTTAAGGGAAAAATTATATTTAGATATTATGGCTATTAATTTACAGAAAGGACAAAAAATAGAATTAGGGCTTACGAAAATGACAATCGGTTTAGGTTGGGATCCAAATGAAGGAACAGGTCATGCATTCGATTTAGATGCTTCAGCAATTATGATTGATGCCGACAGAAAATTGGTCGGTGATGAGTATTTTGTTTTTTATAACAACTTAAATTCTCCAGACGGAGCTTTACAACATACAGGAGATGATCCCGATGGAAAAAGCAGTGACGGAGATGATGACGAAGCGATTATCATTGATCTTGAAAAAGTAGATTCAAGAGTAGAAGAAATTCTGTTTGTGGTAACGATTGAAGATTTCGAGAGAAGAAAGCAAAACTTTGGAATGGTAAGAAACTCTTACATTAGAATTGTAGATAACAATAGTCATCAGGAAATTGCAAAATATGAACTTGATGAAGATTTTTCTATTGAAACAGGGGTAGAATTCGGGCGTCTTTACAAAAGAAACGGAAGCTGGAAATTTGAAGCTTCAGGGATTGGTTACAGAGCAGATCTTGGGTTCTTTTTAGAGAAATACTATAAAGGTCAAATCATCAAATAAAAAAACATAATTTAATAGCGTAATCAAAGACTTTTGATCTTTGCTGAGTAGAACGCCTTTGCGTACTTAAAAACAGTTAGTAGTGAAAAAAATCTTTGCAAACTTTGCGTTAAAATAAATACTACAAAAAAAGAAACCACAATAAACTTTAAAACAACACAAAAACGATATTAAAAATGGCAATTAATTTACAGAAAGGTCAAACTATTGATTTAAGAAAAAACGACCGTGGAGAAAGTGTTTATGATCTGTCTCAGGTAACCATCGGTTTAGGATGGGATGTTCGTAAACAAGGTGGTTTTTTCGGGAAAATGTTCAGCAAAGAAGCAGAGTATGATTTAGATGCAGTTGCATTTCTTCTTGATGGAAACGGAAAAGTTGCCAATTTAGGAAGAACCGTTCAAACGAATGACGGAAGACAAATGGGACTTTACCAGGGAGATGTTATCTATTTCAACTCGATGCAGCATCCAAGCGGTAAAATCTGGTTAACAGGAGATAACAGAACAGGAGCTGGAGACGGAGATGATGAGCAAATTATTGTGAAATTAGATCAGCTTGATGAGCGTTATCAGAAAATTGTTTTTTTGGTGACAATTTACATGGGTAGAAAAAACAATCAGCATTTCGGGATGATTGATAATGCATTTATCCGCGCGGTTGATGCAAGAGGAAAAGAAATTACAAAATACAGTCTTTCCGGTGATGCAAGTATGAACGGAATGTGTTCTATGGTTTTTGCAGAAGCTTACAGACATAATGGCGACTGGAAATTCCGTGCATTAGGAGAGCCAAATCATACCGATAGTTTTGTAGATATTCTTAAAAACTATTCTTATTAATCAAATTTAAACAATTCTATTTTAACGTATTTTATTTGCGGACTTTGCTGAGTAGAACGCCTTTGCTTACTTAAAAATATTCAGCAATTTTTTTTTAAAAACTTTGCGCGCTTTGCGTTAAAAATAGAATTATCAATAAGTTTCATTAAAAGTAATTTTCTTTTAATGAAATTTTAAAGTTTAGCAAAATGAACAGAAGATTATTAGCGTATTTTCTGCTGGATACTTCCGGCTCAATGAATGGAGAACCAATTCATGCACTGAATAATGGTTTCAACGGATTGATTAGTGCGCTTCGTTCAGATCCGCAAGCGATGGATACACTGCATTTAAGTGTCACCACTTTTGACCGTGAAGTGAAAAATATTATTCCGATGGTTGATTTGGCGAGTTTTCATCCGATGGAAATTACGTGTCCCGATAGTGGTCCTACTCATACAGGAGCTGCTTTGGAACTGGTTTCTGCACTGCTTCAGGTTGATTTAATAAAAGGTTCGTCAGAAGTAAAAGGCGACTGGAAACCTCTTCTTTTTATTTTTACAGACGGAAAACCTTCCGATATTCAAAAATACAGACAGATGATTCCGGTAATCAAAAATATGGATTTTGGGGTGATTGTAGGTTGTGCTGCTGGTCCAAAAGCTGATGAAAGTTTCCTGAAAGAATTAACAGATAATGTCGTAAAACTCGATACAACCGATGCTGCAACATTATCTTCATTTTTCAAATGGGTAAGTTCATCCATCACAATGGGCGGGAAATCTCAGGGAACAGGCGAAAGTATCAGTCTTCCACCACCACCATCAGAACTGAATATTATTATTTAAAATCTGTTTAAAAAATTATTAATAATTGAACCATTAAGATGATTTAAGAAGTCAACTTTCATTAAGAAAAATCAAATAGATTTTTAGAAAAAAAGCGAAGCTCAACTTAATATTCTTAACTCCTTAATTAAAATCTTAATGGTTTAATTTAAAAAACTTTCTCGTAGATTATTCTGATTAAGCAGATCAAAAAAATCTGAAAAATTTGCTCAATCAGCGAGAAACAAATAAAAACGCAATAAAAAATATGAGAAGACTTCCCATTTATTTTTTGGTAGATATTTCCGAATCGATGATTGGTGAACCGATTGATCAGGTTCAGGAAGGTATTTCAACCATTGTAAGAGAACTAAAAAAAGATCCGTATTCATTAGAAACTGTCTGGATTTCCGTCATTGGTTTTGCAGGAGAAGCAGAAGTAATTACGCCGTTGCAGGATATTATTTCTTTTTATCCGCCAAAAATCCCGGTAGGAAGCGGAACTTCTTTGGCAAAGGGTCTCTTCAAAGTAATGGATTGTATCGACAAAGATATTGTAAAAACTACTTACGACAGAAAAGGAGACTGGAAACCTCTTGTTTTCCTTTTCACAGACGGAGTTCCTACTGATGATGCACAAATTGCCATCGAAAAATGGAATAAAAATTATCACGGAAAATCAAATACGATCGCAATATCCATTGGTGATAATACCAATCATAAATTATTGGGCTCGCTTTCAGACAATGTTTTATTGTTTAATAACAATTCTGAAAATTCTTATAAAGAATTTTTCAAATGGGTGACTGATTCTATTAAAACAACCAGTCAGAGTGTAACGGAAGCCAATAAAGAAGGAATTAATTTATCTAAAATCGATCACAGTATTTTAGAAAAAGTTGATCCCGAAGCTCAACAAAGATTTCCCGATAATAATTTTGTGGTGTTGAATGGAAAATGTTCAGACTCAAAAAAATCGTATTTAATTAAATATAAAAAAGCATTTACCGACTCCGGAATTGCTGGAATGCAAACCCGATATTACCGATTGGAAGGAACGTACAGAATAGACGATGCTTCGTATTACCGACTTTCTTCGGCGCAGAAAAGCAGTCAGAAAATTTCTGTGGAAGAGCTTCATGGCACTCCATCTTGTCCGCATTGCGCCAATCCTATTGCATTGGCAACCTGTTCGTGTGGTGGAATTCACTGCTTGAAAGGCGAAGGCTACAATGAATGTCCTTGGTGTGGAACCGGAGATTATTACGGATTTAGCAGTGAAGGTTTTGACATCAACCGAACTTTAGGCTAAATGGAAAATACAATCAGACAGATTTTGAAGAATCACGATATCCATGATCGTAAAATATTGGATAAAGTAGTTTTAAAACTGTTAACTCAAAAGGAAATTCAGAATAATCTACAGCTTATTATCGAAGCTCAGAACAAAATTATGCAGGAAGCAATGATTTATAAAGAAAGAGAAGAATTTGCCGACGCATTTTTTCCGATTACCAACGCTCATTCCAAGAAGAAATATGAATTTGTTTTTCCGATGGAGCAGTTTCCGAATATCAGAATTAAAGATATTATAGGATTGGATTTGGCGGGTTTAAGCTTTGAAGAAAACACGATTAAAGGAATACCTTTTGAAAGCGATACTTACGATTTGAAGATCGAATTTTTTCATATTCAAGACGAAAAAAATTTTGAATTTAAAAAAGCACAGCTTTTCGTCAACGCAGATCCAAAAGATTTGTGGAAAAACATTCCTTCAGATAAAGAAGCGCCTTTTCACAAAACAGATGAAGCCATGTTTAAAGGAAGTTTTTCAGATAAAAAGATTGTGGTCGCTTCGCAAAGAGGTCGCTCTCACGCGCATGAAGGAAAATTCAGAGATGATGATTTTGCGGTAAATGAATTACCCAATTCCTGGAATATTATTTCGGTTTCCGATGGGGCTGGTTCGGCGCAATTAGCGAGATATGGCTCTGAATTGGCAACTCAATCAATCAACAATTATTTTAAAAATACAGAAGTTTTAACCAAGCTAGATATTCATCTCAATGAAATTTTCAATTTAGAAAATGAGAATTCAGAAGCGAAACAAAACATTATAAAAATTCTTTATGAAGGAGTTTCTGATACTTTTAAAACATTAAAAGATAAAGCAGAAGAACATTTTGTCACGCTAAAGGATTTACATTCTACTTTGATTTTTGTTTTGGTTAAAAAGTTTGATTTTGGATATATTATTTTAAGTTTTGGAGTAGGTGATTGCCCGATTAATCTAATTAATGAAGATTTTTCTGATGTTAAATTACTGAACACAATGGACGTTGGCGAATTTGGAGGCGGAACCCGTTTTATCACAATGAATGAAATTTTTGATGATACTATTTCTTCACGTTTCAAAATTACGCATGCCAAAGACTTTTCTAAATTGGTTTTAATGACTGACGGAATTTACGATCCGAAATTTATCACCGAAAATAAGTTGGAAGATATCGAAAGTTGGAGAACTTTTTTTGAAGATTTAAACGGTAAAAATGATGATGAAGCAAAAGTTGATTTTCAGAATGACGAAACAATCGACAAACAATTGCTTTCCTGGCTGGATTTCTGGAGCAAAGGAAATCATGATGATCGGACTTTGGCGGTGATTTATTAAATAAAAAAATAAATGAAATGAAGTTGAAATTTATAATTTTAGTTTTAATACTTAACTCTCTAACTATTTTTGGCCAAAACTATGAGCCTTTAGATCTTGCCCAAAAACTTTTTTTAACTGATTTTCCGGATGTGAAAAAATATTCAAAAGATGAATTTGAGGGACGTCCAAATAAAAATGACTTAGGCAGTAATGTAAAATTAGATTTTAAAACACTAAGTCAAAATGATAAAACAGCAGTTGTAAATATTACTGTAACTGATAGCTTAGGAAAAGGATTTGATACGTATTTACATTTTGAAAAAGATAAAACATGGATGATAATTGCTTACCGAGCTCTTGCACAAACTGGGATTTTGCAACAAATGCTTCATGAATTTGAAAAAATGTCTGAAAAAGATAAACAAAATTTATTCAAAATCGATGAATTAGGAATCAAAAACCAAATAGATTTAGACAATACAATTGGAAATACAAAACTTACATTAGAATCAGATGATAATATTATAAAGTATTTTAATGATAATAAAACGAGGTTCGCAGATTTAAAAGAGAAAATAGAAAAATTTAGTAAGGAAAATCCAAAATTGTCTAATAAGGAAATTAGTAAACATTTTGAAAAAGAATTGAAAAGTTTATTGATTGGAAATTATGGAAATTTTTATTTTCCTTGTGATAGTTGCTTTACATTAACAATTGGTGGAATGATTGATAATACTGTAGGATATTTTTATAATATAGAAAAATCAGAAATTCCTGAAATGAATCCTAGTCGTGTAATTATGATTAGAGAAATAGGTAATGGATGGTACATCTTTAAAACTACATAATATATTTTTTAAGTTTAATTAGCTATAATGAAAAAAACAACCACCGTTTCCTCAATTTTAGACACTGCAAAATCTTATGAATATGTAGATGAAAACCCTGTAAAAGGCGGTGTGAAAGATGTTTATTTTTCGCCTGACAGAAAATATGTGGTGGCTTTTTACAGAACACCTTTGGAAAACGAACAAAAAGAAAGGATCAAAAGAATTGTTTCTACCTATTTGGTAAATATCCAAAACGGAAATGCTTCAGATTATTATTTAGATGAGGTTTTCAGATGGCCTTATGATATTGTTCAGAAAAATAATCTGACAGGAATTGTTGTTCCAATCTACAGCCAGAAATTCTTTTTTGCGAAAGGGTATTTTGGTTCAGATAATATTGCTGGTGGCGATAAAGTAGGGAAGTGGTTTACGGCTCCAATGTTCAGAAACCAGCATTATCCGCTTCGTTTAGATAAATCTGAACTCGGCGATTGGCTGAGTTATTTCCAGATTGCGATCAACATCACCCGAGGAATAAAAAAACTGCATCAGATGGGTTTGGCGCATTCAGATCTTTCTTATAATAATATTTTGGTTGATCCGGTGACGAAATCGGCTTGTATTATTGATATCGACGGATTGGTAGTTCCCAAACTGTTTCCGCCCGAAGTCATCGGAACTGCTGATTTTATTGCTCCGGAAGTTTTAAAAACAAAACATTTGCACCTGCATGATCCAGGAAGACAGCTTCCGAATCAGAAGACCGACCTTCATGCTTTGGCGGTTCTTATTTATATGTATCTTCTTCGCCGTCATCCTTTAAGAGGCGGTAAAATCTGGGATCTGGATTCTGAAAAAGACGAAATTATTTCAATGGGTGAAAAAGCACTTTTTGTAGAACATCCAACAGATTCTTCCAACAAAGTACGAACTGAATATCTGAAAAAATGGGATGCTTTTTGGGGTGATCCAAATAAAATTCCTTACACCGTTACCGGACCTTATTTGTCTGAATTATTTAGAAAAGCTTTTATTGATGGGCTTCATGATCCAATAAAAAGACCTTTGGCAAATGAATGGGAAACGGCTTTACTGAAAACGGTAGACCTCATTCAACCTTGTCATAATCCTGAGTGTAATGAAAAATGGTATGTTTTCGATAATACCCAAACTCCGAGATGTCCGTTTTGTGGAACTTCTCACAAAGGAAGTTTGCCTGTTCTCGATTTGTATTTTAAATATGATGATGAGGTTTGGAAGCCTGAAAATCATCGATTAATGGTTTATCATAATCAGTATTTATTTAAATGGCATGTTTCAAGAAAAATAATCCGCAATGAAAGTCTGACTTTCGAAGATAAAAAACCGGTTGGATATTTTACTTTTTATCAGGATAAATGGGTTTTGGTGAATCAGACTTTGACTTCTATGAAAGATTTAACCGAACAAAAAGAGATTCCGCCCAATTCAATGGTTGAATTGTCTGAAGGCAAAAAAATATTGCTTTCCAATGAAGAAGGCGGAAGAATTATTTATGTGACGATGGCAAATCAGTAAAAAAATATGTTTAACTAAAATCATATTTTTAACCATTAAGAAATGTAAAAGCTTGTAAAAAAGAATTGTTAAGAATTTAACATTGTCAAATGTTAAGCGTAACGCTTAAAAATATCTTTGATAATTTCTTAATTCATCTTAATCACTTAAATTTCTTAATGGTTAAATTTTATATCAATTCAAAAAAATCTCTTTTCCCGATCTTAATTTTCGTCTTTTTTAAAATCTCAATTTCTGCATTAGAATCTGTAATTTTTACATTGTTAATTTGAACTCCGCCGCTTTCAATTAATCTTCTGATAAAAGATTTGCTTTCGTTGTTTTTCAAATGATGACAAAGCTCTATCAGGTTGATTTTTGATTGATTTGGAAATAAAGATTCAATAGAAACTGGTTCAAATACTTTCTCTGTGAAATTTTTGTTTTGAAACTGATTGATGAAAAACTGTTCGGCAATTTCAGCAGATTCTTCATTATGGTATTGAGAAATAATATTTTTGGCAATGACTTTTTTGATGTTCATTGGGTTTTCACCATCAGAAATTCTCAATTTTAAATTTTGCTTTTCTGCATTTGAAAAATCTGTGGTCAAATCAATAAATTCATGAATCAGAGAATCAGGAATCGACATTGTTTTTCCAAACATTTCATTGGGTTCGTCTGTTAAACCGATGGTATTATTTAAAGATTTGCTCATTTTTTCTTTTCCATCAAGTCCTTTTAATAAAGGCATGCACATTACAATTTGTGGTGATATTTGATGTGTTTCCTGCAATTGTCTTCCCATCGTGCAATTGAAAAGCTGATCGGTTCCGCCCATTTCAATATCACATTCTATTTTTACGGAATCAAATCCCTGCAAAATTGGGTACACCAATTCATGCATTGCAATCGGTGAGTTTTCTGAAAATCTTTTGCTGAAATCATTTCTGTGCATCAGTTGAGCCACAGTAACTTTTGACATCAACTGAATGACCTCTGAAAAATTCAGAGAATCTAACCAATCAGAATTAAAAACAATTTTCGTTTTTTCTACATCAATTACTTTTGAAAGCTGATTAATATATGTTTCTGCATTATGTTGAACTTCTTCAGCGCTCAATGGTTTTCTGGCTTTGTTTTTCCCAGTTGGATCACCGATTCTTGCGGTGAAACTTCCGACAATAATGACAATCTGATGTCCCAGATCCTGAAACTGTTTGAGTTTTTTCAAAACAACGGCATGTCCCAAATGCAAGTCAGGAGCAGTGGGATCAAAACCAAGCTTGATGATGAGTTTTCTGTTTTCTTCTTTGGCTTGTTGTAATTTTTGCTCCAAACCGTTTTCTGGCAGAATAATTTCTACATTTTCTTTTAAAGTGTGTATCATTTTTTTTGAATTTTAAGCATAAAAAAAGCCCGAACAGATCTGTTCGGGCTCTTCAATATTTTTAATTTAAATTTTATTGAATTTTAGATATAGAAATACTTCCCGAACGATAGAACGGGTAATAATAAGTACTGAAAAACGGTAAACGTAAAATGCTGTTTAAGTGTTTCATTGTTTTGCAAAGATAATAAGTTTAGATTTAATTGCAGCTGTTTATCATAAACAATCATTTTTCAACTCAATCGGATTTTCAACGTTTTTTAAAAACTCCTTCGTCTTTTTATCATAATTGTCGCGGTATTTTTTATCATTAGGGTCACCACCACCAATGGTGTAGGTTGCCATCCAGCCATCATTACTATCAGAATTAGTCTTATAATTAAAAATAGAAGAAGGTTGCTTTTTATAGTCTTCCCAGATTTTCTGATATTTTTCTGAACTCAGTTTAATAATATTAAGCACTCCGAAATTTCGTTCTGAAATGTCATTGGCTTCTTTGGTAATTGATTTCATTTCATAGATAAATTCATTTTCTGAATCTGTTATTTTTAAAATTAAACCAGGCAAACCAGAGAATTTATAAGGTCCATCCTGAATAGGGATTTCTGTAGAAAACCATGCAGTCCATTTTCTGCCGCCGAATTCTGTCGTTGCTTTTTGAACGGAATATCCTAAGAATTTATCTTTTGCAGAATCTATTTTCCAGTTTATTTTACAATTGTTTTTAACAACAAAAAGCTTGTCGTGAAGCTGTTTTTCAAATTGAATTTCTTTGTCATTGTAATTTTTAGTAACAATTTCATTGAATTTTGATTCGCCATATTTGTAATTGAAAGACATACTCCCTTGTCCGATTTTTTTGAAGTCTTTTACGGTTTTAGTTTTTGTAGAATCATTTTTAAATTTAATGTAAGAAAGAAAATCTGATGTTTTATTTTCATTGATTAACAATGCAAAATCTTCATGCAAATATTCAGTTGCGTTTTTCTGAGGTTTCCATTTAAAATCATAAACGGCTTTGTAAGATTGAGCTGAGAAAATTCCGAATAAAAATAACAAGAAAAAGCATGATTTTATTTTCATATTTAGGTGAATTTTATTGTCGCTAATATAAATGAAAAAGCCCCGAAAAATATTATTTCGGGGCTTTTTATTAAAAGATTAACTTTTTTATTTTCTCGGTTTTTCTACTCCAATCCATGCTTCACCTTCTCTTTTTACCTGGCTTAGGATGAATGTTTCAAAATCTTCTGTTTTGTATTCGATATTATCTTTATTTTGCTCAAAAGGCATAATGTAAAAGAAATCTTTGTCTGTTTTGTCAGCTTTGCTTCCTTTTTTTACCGTAGGCATATATTTTCTTTCAAACTTATACTTCGGAAGATACTGCTTTACAGAAGCGTAAAATTTAGCATTGTCTTTTTCATTTGGAACAATGTCAACGATTTTAAATTTATCATTTTTCTTGTCAACCCAAAGATAATAATTGGTCTCTTCTTTAGTTTTTTTGTTTAAAGACGCAAACCCGAAAAATTCTTTAGGAACCAGTTGCTTGATTCTTTCAGCATCTACTTTTGTAAAGTATTCTCCTTGTGAAGGATCTACATACGTTTCCAGATTATAAAGCAAAACATCATTATTCTGGAAATTTTTGTTTTTGAAGTATTGGTCTAAAGATAATTCTGCTGTTCTTCTAAGCTCTTTTCCTCTTTCATCTAATTTTTTTGTAGGATTTTGAGGGTTTACTTTCTTTACAAAGTTGTACAAAACAACAGGCTTTACATCAGCAAGGTGAGGATATGTTTTAAGCTGTTCCGCTTTTACCAACCAATAATATTGTTGATAGTAATCATCTTTGTCAACAGGTTTTACAGTTTTATAAGAAAGAGCTAGTTTTTTAGAATTGAGAACTTTTCCGTATTTACCTTGTCCGAAAGCTAAGCTTGTACACAGTAAAGCAAAAAAAATAGTAATGTTTCTTTTCATTTTACAACAGAGATTATTTTTATTTTCCAAATATAATTATTTATTAGATAATAAGTTTAATACTTAGTTAAATTATGCAAATATTATTGATTTTATTGAATAAAAAATCCTGTACGAATACAGGATTGATAAATATTATTGATTTTAATAAGAAGTTTCGTGTACTTTTACGGCTCTTCCGCTTGGGTCGTTCATCTTCTTAAATGCTTCGTCCCATTCTAACGCAATAGGAGTGGAGCATGCAACTGAAGGAACAGACGGAACTGTTGCTGCTGCAGTTTCGCTTGGGAAATGCTCTTCAAAAATTGTTCTGTAGCGGTATTCTTCTTTATTTTGTGGTGTGTTTAAAGGAAATCTGAATTTCGCATTGGTCATCATTTCATCAGAAACATATTTCTCGGCAATATCTTTTAAAGTGTCTATCCATGAGTAACCCACGCCGTCAGAAAACTGTTCTTTCTGTCTCCATGCAATAGATTCGGGTAAAAGATCTTCAAAAGCTTTTCTTAAAACCCATTTTTCAACTTTTCCTTCTTCTTTACGAATCATTTTATCTTCAGGGTTTACATTCATCGCAATATCCATAAATTCTTTATCCAAAAACGGAACTCTACCTTCTATTCCCCAACTCATCAATGCTTTGTTGGCTCTTAAACAATCATATAAATGAAGTTTGCTCAATTTTCTTACGGTTTCATCATGGAATTCTTTTGCATTCGGAGCTTTATGAAAGTATAAATAACCGCCGAATAACTCATCGGAACCTTCTCCGGAAAGTACCATTTTGATTCCCATAGATTTGATGACTCTTGCCAAAAGATACATCGGAGTGGAAGCTCGAATTGTGGTTACATCATAAGTTTCCAAGTGATAAATCACATCACGAATCGCATCTAAACCTTCCTGAACCGTAAAATTGACTTCATGATGAATAGAACCGATATGTTCCGCCGCTTTTTTTGCTGCTGCCAAATCCGGAGAACCAACCAATCCAACGGCAAAACTGTGCAATCTTGGGTACCAAGCTTCCTGAGTATCGCCACTTTCTATTCTCTGTCTTGCAAATTTTGCGGTAACGGCAGAAATAATAGATGAATCTAAACCTCCCGAAAGCAGAACTCCATAAGGAACATCACTCATCAATTGTCTGTGAGCGGCGTCTTCCAGTCCTTTTCTGATAGCCTGAATATCTGTAACGTTATCTTTTACAGCATCGAAGTTTTCCCAGTCTCTTTTGTACCATTGCTGAAGTTCGTGTCCTTCAATACTATATAAATAATGTCCCGGTAAAAAAGTTTCAATTTTTTTGCAGATTCCTTCCAAAGCTTTCAATTCTGAAGCAACGTAATAATTTCCTTCTCTGTCCCAACCTTGATAAAGCGGGCAAATTCCCATGTGATCTCTTGAAATGAGATAAGTATTATTTTCAATATCGTATAATGCAAAAGCAAAAATACCGTTGAGTTTTTCGATAAAGTCTTTTCTGTATTTCTGGTAAAGAGCAATAATGACTTCGCAGTCAGACTCGGTTTGAAATTCATAATCAGGGAATTCTTTTTTTAGTTCTCTGTGATTGTAAATTTCGCCGTTTACGGCAAGTACAATTTTTCCATCTTTTGAAAACAAGGGTTGTTTTCCTGAAGCCGGATCTACAATTGCAAGTCTTTCATGAGAAAAAACAACTTTTTCACTTTGAAAAACTCCACTCCAATCGGGACCGCGGTGACGGATTTTTTTAGACATTTCAAGAACCTGAGGTCTTAGTATTTCGGTTGACTGTTTTGCGTCAAATAAGCAAACGATTCCACACATGTTATATTTATTTAAAGCAAAGCTAAATATATAGTTTAAAAAATAAAATAAAAATTTATAATTAATTAATATTTTTAATTTATTTAAATTATTTGGTTGAAAATATTAACTATCTTGTTTAAAATGTAGTAATAATCAGAATTTTTTTCACAACGGAAATATATCTATGATTCATAAAGAAACAATAATTTTGAAAAATATTTTTTAATTTATTATTTGTAATTCAAATATTTTTCTCACCTTTGTTGCTCGAAATAATTTTTTTTCATCATTTGTGTTTTTACCTCCTTGTAATAATATTGCAAGGAGGTTTTGTTTTTAGTCATTTCCTAATAAAACACCTGAAATATTCCATGCGCTGAAGCTCGTTCCTTCGGGTTCTCCCTGCGGAATTTTCACCTGAATTGTATGTTTTCCGGCTTTTAAATCACCAAGTGAAATAAAATTAGGATTGGTTACTGTTCCGGGACACCAATTTGATCTGCTTAAATCTGAAGAAGAAAGTCCGTCTGCGAAATTTCCTGAAGCAGGATTAAATAATCGGTAAGATCCGCATTCTGTTCTCCAAGGTGTAAATGAAAATGCCATTTTTCCATCCAAATAAATTGAGTTGGCTTTCGGGATAAATTCATCACCGTTTTCCCAGCCTCCATGCCCGGTTGTAATGTATCTTAACTGTGCATTTTTAAGATCTTTTTCTAAATTAAATTCTACAAAAAGTCCTTTGTCATTATTAAACATTGTTGCATAATCCTGACCCGCCATTTCCATAATATTAGTCGTGTTGAAAAGCGGAATTACTTTATTGTTTTTATTAACAATTTGTTCGCTGTTGTGAATCGTAATATCTAAACTTACCTTGTGACCGCCTTTGTCATAATTTCCAATGAAAGTTCCGATCCAAAGTTCTTTTTCTGAAAGGGAAGGTTTTAATTCGGTAATATCCTGACGAAACGGACTTACCGTTTGCCAAGTTTTATCTTTTAATTCAATATGATTGAACTTGTTGATTCCGAAAGCTGTAAAAAATCTCATCAATTCAACCGTCGGTTGATAATTTTGATTGGAAACAACTCCGTAATATTGTTTTCCGTTGCCATTTTCGTATACAGGAAGTGTTTTTGCTCCTTTTTCTAAACCATCAAAAAATGTCTGCGATTTTTCTTCAGGAATAAAAAATACAGTTCCGGTTCTGTCGTAAGCGTCGCCGTTAGATTGTTGCTTTAATTCTACAAAAATATTATCGCCCTGAGCAATTTTTGGAAACTTTACCTTCTTTAAAATAATCGTTCCGTTGGCAAATCTTTTTATTTTTTCATCAGATTTTGACTGATCTGAGAAATTGATAATTTCATTTTCAAAAACTTTTAACGTCGTAAATCTACTTTTCCAAAGTAAATCTTTGTAGCTCAATAAATCTGTTGTAGGAATTGTTTTATTGATGATTTTGTCAATTCCTGTTGTTTTAATTTTTTTTAAAGAAACTGCAGTTGTTGCAGAATTTCCGTTTCTTTCAACCTGCAAGACCAAACCTAAATTTTGCCCCAAACTTGATGGTCCGCCTTTTATTTTCAGATCATTAGTATACCAAATTTCAATGGTATTCGAGTTGATCTTTGTTACCGCTTTTTTACAGTTGTAACCTAGAATCTTTTTAGTCTGTGCTGTTAATTCAAATTCCTGTTTAGCGATCGATTCTTTATCTGAAGTTGAAATAGCTTCATTTGGTTTTAAAAATGCATAAGAAACAATCGTGTTCGAAGGTTTTTCAATTTTGCTAATCTCAAAAGGATAATCGCTTTTTAGCTCTTTGATTTTTGTATTTAAAATAAAGTTTTCATTCTCATTGACCCAAACAATTGCCTGGTTCTGATTGGGCTGCGCTTTTCCGTTGTACGAACTTTTATATTGAATTTCATATGTCTGAGAAAAACTTAAAACAGATATTAAAATGAAGAAACTTGCTAAAATAGATTTAAACATAATGTATTGATGGTTTTTACAAAGATAATGTTTGATTTAGATAATAAAAACTCTGAGAAAATCCTTGAAAATTATTTTTGAATAAACCTAACAGGTTTTTAAAACCTGTTAGGTTTGAGCTTAATAAAAAAACTACTCCAAAAAATAGAGTAGTTTTAGTATAATTTATTGTTTAAAACTTTTAAGAAAGTCTTTCGATCAAAGCCATGTAAAATCCGTCGTAGCCTTCGCTTGGCATTACTTTTTCGTCTTTAATCATTTTATAGTTAGGATTGTTTTTAATAAACTCTTCTACTTGTTTGTTGTTTTCAGAAGGTAGAATAGAGCATGTTGCATATACCATTTTACCGCCAACCTTCAGCATTTTAGAATAATCCTGAATAATTTGCTGTTGTTCTTTTTTAATTCTGTCGATAAAATCCTGATCGATTTTCCATTTGCTGTCCGGATTTCTTTTTAAAACTCCTAAACCAGAACAAGGCGCATCAATCAAAAGTCGGTCTACTTTATCGTGAAGACGCTTAATTACTTTGGTATCAGTAATTACCCTTGTTTCGATGTTGTGAGCTCCGGCTCTTTTTGCACGACGTTTTAGCTCAGCCAATTTCCATTCAAAAATATCTAATGCGATAATCTGACCTTTGTTTTTCATTAAAGCAGCTATGTGAAGTGTTTTTCCACCTGCACCTGCACAAGCGTCAACCACTCTTTGCCCTTCTTTTACATCAAGGAAATAACCGATTTTTTGTGAAGAAGCATCTTGTACTTCAAACAAACCTTCTTTAAAAGCTGTGGTAAGAAATACATTTTTCTTTTCCTCAAGCTGTACCGCATCAGGATAGTTTTTAATAGGATAAGAAACTACGTTTTCGTGTGCAAGATCAGAAATGAGTTCTTTAGGAGTTGTTCTCAAAGAATTTGCTCTTAAAACAGTGGGTGCTTTTTCATTAAGCGCATGCATTTCTTTTTCCCATTTTTCGCCTAATTCTCTTTCAAGAGTTTCAACAAGCCATTCCGGAATAGAATGCTCAATAGCTTTGGTAGGAACCGTACCTTTTTTAAGTTTTGTAGTAATGTCGGCGATTTTTATACCTTCAAATTCTTCAAATCTTTTGTAATTGGTCTTGCTCCAAAGAAGATAAGCGATGATTAGTTTGTAGATGTTGTTGGGTTTTACACCTTCACCCATGTAATATTCTAGACGTTTTTTCCAACGGATAATGTTATAGAAAATCTCAGAAACAACGGCTCTATCCTGGCTTCCCCATTTTCTGTTAGCTTTCAAAAGTCTTTCGATTACTTTGTCGGCATATTTGTTTTTTTCGAAAAATGTTTCCTGTAAAGCATCGTGAATACCGATTGCCAGGTTTCTGTGAATTAATTCCATAAATTGCTGTAAGCTGTTTGAATCTGCAAAAATACGAATTTTAGTTATTAGTTATTAGTTATTAGTTATTAGTTATTAGTTATTGGTTTTTATAAGTTAATTAATTTGGAGAAAGTTTAAGGTAGTACTTTTGTCTAACTTCTAACTTCTAACTTCTAACTTCTAACTTCTAACTTCTAACTCAAAATACTACCTTTGCAAAAAAAATATAATATGAGTGATGTAGTAATTTGTCCGAAATGTAGTTCTGAATTTACTTATGAGCAAGATAATTTAATGGTTTGTTCACAATGTTTCCACGAATGGGATCCTAAGGAAGCGGGAAATGAAGATCAAATTTTAGACATCAATGGAAATGAACTTCAAAATGGAGATTCAGTAATCGTAATGAAAGATCTTCCGGTAAAAGGTGCTCCGAAACCTGTAAAAGCAGGAACTAAAGTGAAAAATATTCGTTTAAGACCAGACAGTGATCATAATATTGACTGTAAAATTGATGGTTTTGGTGCGATGGCTTTGAAATCTGAATTTGTAAAGAAAGCTTAATAGATAAGCAATGTTGGTTTTTGGTAATTAGGATGATATTTTAAAACTAATTGCCAAAAATCAATAAAAAAAAGGAAAGAATTGGACAGAGTAATCTTTCAAAGACGTGATTGCAATAATGCTAATTTAGGTCTGGAAGGCAGAAAGAGAATTAACCAAAAATTTCCTTAAGTTGTTGTCTTACAAATTTATAGAAATATTTTGTAAGAAATAGCCTAATTCATTGAAAATTATCCACATACTAACAATAAGTAGCTTAATATTATCTTAATAATAAGTTTTAAAGAGGATACTAATCGAAAGTAATTTTAATAGAGTTTCCAAGCTGATGATTACTAAACATCACCATTTCTCTGTTTTTGACTCTGATTTTATTCCAGTAATGATTTCCTGCAAATCTGCTTTCTAAGACCTCTGCTTCAATACCATTTTCAGAAATTCTGATCTGATGCGGATAATAAAAAAATCTGGAAATCTGTAATTCTGAAATTTCATCTTCACTGAAGATATTTACTTCTCCAAAAAGTTTTGCAACATAAGGATTGTAAGGGTCTTTATAGGTTTCTTCTGCGCTATTATTTTGAATCAGTCTTCCGTTTTGTAAAACGATAATTTGGTCTGTCCATGCAATAATATCCTGCAATTCGTGAGTAGAAATGACCAAAGAAATATTATTTTCCTTTACATATCTGAACAATTTTTCACGAAGCTCAATTTTTCTTGCAAAATCAAGATTGCTGAACGGTTCATCAAGTAAAAGTAATTTTGGAAGTACAGAAAGCGCTCTTGCAATGGCAACTCTTTGCTGTTGTCCGCCACTTAAATTTTTTGGTAAAACATCTGCAAATTCAACCAGACCAACCACATCTAAAAGCTCTAAAACTTTTTCTTTTTTCTTAGCTAAATTGATATTAGAAATAAATTTACCAACGTTATCTGCAACGGTTGCATAAGGCATCAAATCAAAGTTTTGCGCAACAAATTTCATTTCAGCTTCACCAGGAACCAGATTTCCTTTCGGGCCCATCAGTTTTCTGCCTTCAAATACAATTTCACCCTGATTCCAGTCGTGTAATCCGTAAATAAGGCTTAGTAACGTAGATTTTCCGCAACCGCTTTCGCCTGCCAATGCAATAATTTTACCTTCATCCAGTTTCAGATTAAAGTTTTGAAAAAGCGGTTTTTCCTGAGAATGAGAAAAATATAAGTTGTTTATCTCTAATAGCATACTGCAAAAATAAGGGTTTTTGGGGAAGACTGGCATATTTTTAGTAATTTAGCCATGCATAAATTATATCAAAATGAAAAGAATATTATTTTCTCTCGCAATTCCAGCTTTGTTCACTGTGGTTTCTTGTTCTAAAGAAAAACCGGTAACGAGCGATGCTAATGAAGTAACGACAACGAAAGACGGAAGCCGATTTGTTTTGGATACTTTAAACAGTAATGTAGAATGGAAAGGGTATAAGGTTTTTAAATCTGAAAACACAAGTCATTTCGGAACAATCAAATTTGAAAGTGGCGATGTAACGATAAAAGATGGGAAACTTGAAAGCGGAAAATTTGTTGCAGATATGGCTTCGTTAACTTCAGAAGATTTAAAAAACAAAAAAGATGAGCTTGAAAAACTAAACGGTCATCTGAAAAGTGCTGATTTTTTTGAAGTTGAAAAATTTCCGACTGCATCTTATGAAATTACCAAAGTAAGTCCTTCTGCAGAAGGTGATTATAATACGATTTTAGATGGGAATTTAACGATAAAAGGAATTACCAAACCGACTCAGTTTAAAGCAAATGTTGCTGTAAATGGAACAGAAGTAAGTATTGCAACAGAACCTAAAGATATTATGAGAGAAGAATTTGGTGTGAAATTCCAATCTCCTGCTGCAAATGGAGTGATTAAAAATGAAGTGACGCTTCAGATTAGAGTGAAAGCTTTAGAAAAGAAATAATTTAAACAAAACAAAGATGAGTAAGACCATTTTAATAATTAGTATTGCTTGTCTGATGTTTTTATTGAGTCTTCAGATTCTCTATTATATTTCTTACAGCAATCAAATCATTCAGATTTTTGGAGAACTATTTACCATTCCGGCGATGTTGTTTGTGGTTTTTGCATTTTTCTTCAGTTTAATCAATATTATGAGGAAAAAGAAAGAGTATTATCTGGTTTTTGGAATTAATATTTTTACAATTTTAATAAGCATCGTTGCTACTGTTTTAGATTAAATCAAATCAGCTTTAAATAACAATTATATGATCTGTTTCTCGCGAGACAGATTTTTTTATGATAAATTGAAAAGGTTTTTTAAACTGAAAATCGTATTTTTGCAAATACATTTTTTTGAAAGGGTAAAACAATGATTGAAAAGATAGAAGAATTGCTTGTTGAGGTCAATGGCTTCAATACGACAAGTAAAGAGGAAATAGAAAACTTCCGAATCAAGTATAATGGGAAAAAAGGAGTTCTGAATGATTTTTATGAAACATTAAAAGAAGTTCCAAACGACCAGAAGAAAGAATTCGGACAGAAAATCAATACTCTGAAGCAAGCGGTTAATGTAAAGCTGGAAGATTTGAAAAATGCTTCTGCTTCTTCTATTATTTTAGAAAAAGAAGATCTTACAAAACCTGCTTTTCCTTTAGATTTAGGATCCAGACATCCCATTAATTTAGTGAAAAACAGAATTATTGAGATTTTCAAATCTATTGGTTTTGCTGTTGCAGACGGACCGGAAATTGAAGATGACTGGCACAATTTTACTGCGCTTAATCTTCCGGAATATCACCCTGCAAGAGATATGCAAGATACTTTCTTCATCGAGCAGAATCCTGATATTTTATTGAGAACGCATACTTCTTCGGTTCAGATCCGTTATATGGAAGAAAATGAGCCGCCTATCAGAATTTTGTCTCCGGGAAGAGTTTTCAGAAATGAGGCAATTTCTTCACGTTCACATTGTATTTTCCATCAGATTGAAGGTTTGTATATTGATGAAAATGTAAGTTTTGCCGATTTAAAACAAACGATTCAGTTTTTTACGACTGAGCTTTTTGGAAAATCTAAAATCAGAATGAGACCTTCATTTTTCCCATTCACAGAGCCAAGTGCTGAGATTGATGTATATTGGGGATTAAATTCTGAAACCGATTATAGAATTACCAAAGGAACAGGCTGGCTGGAAATTATGGGTTGTGGAATGGTAGATCCTGCGGTTTTGAAAAATGTAAATATTGATTCAGAAAAATATTCAGGATATGCTTTCGGGATGGGTATTGAAAGAATTACAATGCTTCTTTACCAAATGAGCGATATTAGAATGTTTTTTGAGAATGATATAAGAACTTTAGAACAGTTTAAAACATTGTAATTAATTTAACATAAATAATTTTTAATCCTGTGAAATTTCACGGGATTTTTTATTAACTTTATAAATCACTTAAAGACGAATCTTTTTTTAGGAAAAAATACGTTCTTTTAAAGAATTTAGAGAAAAATATAAGTGTTATAATAAGAGTTTCCAATTCACAAAATATATCGTTCTAAACAAATGATAATATTATAGAATATTTTTGCAGTCTGTAGTTGAGAGTTAAATCTGATACTGATTGTAAAAAAAGCTTTAAATACATGTATATGAAGTCAAAAGATAACCAACCGAAATCGTTAAATTTTAGATATAGAAAAATCGTTCATTACTCTCTTATCTTTTGTATTTTATTGATACAGCTTATCATTGCAGGCTTTTTTTATAACGAATTTATCAGTAGAAAGAATTTAGCATTTATTGAAAATCAATTAAAAGAAGTTAATTCTCTTGAAAAATTAACAGATAACTCCAGAAAAGAACTTTTAAACGCTCAAAACTCACTTCAGCAATATCTTGTAAAGGCTGACAAAAAGTATTTGGATTCTTATTTTGCTTCTTTAGATAAATTAGGTGCAAATTTAGATAACATTAACAGCTATGAATCTAAATATCCAAGACTTAAAAATATACTAACTGTTCAAAAAACAGATTCTTTAGGAAGCAAAAAACTGAAACTGTTGGTTGATTCCACATATCAATATTCCACCAAATCCAATTTTAGAGAGCCGGTTTCTATGCCTTCGCTTAAAAAATATGTAAGTAATTATAACTTAGATAAATATAATTTTGATGTAGAAACAAAGACCGTAACTGATACTGTTAAGAAAAAAGGTCTTTTCGGACGTTTGGGCGATGCCATCTCCGGGAAAGAAAATGTGCGTAAAGAAAGCACAATCATTACCGTAAAACAAGGGAAAACTCCGGAAGCAGCTTCTATAAAAGCAGATGTAGACAGTGTTATGAATCTTGTTCAAAACTATTACACCGGAGAAATAAAAAAAATACAGGTAAAAGTAGTTGGAAAACAGAGTGATAATGCAAAGTTTTATACCATATTTAATAAACTTCTGATTTATAGTAATGGCGTGATGAATATTTATGATTTTGCCATTAAAGATTCTAAAGCAGATCTTGAAAAAGAATATGCCAAACGAAATTCGGAAAATGATAAAATTAGAATGTATCTGATTTTTGGAGCGATGGTACTCATGTTTATCGTGTCTATACTGATTATGTATTTTACCAGAATTGCATTTATATATGAAAATCGATTGAATGCTGCGAATAAGCAGATTAAAGAAAACCTGAGTTTTAAAAATAGAATTTTGGGAATGCTGAGTCACGAATTGCGTTCTCCATTAAAGATTATTGGTATTTTTATCAGGAAAATCAGTAAAAAAACAAACGATGACAGTATTAAAGAATATTTAAAGTCGATTAGTTTTACTAATAATACTTTATTGATGCAGGCTAATCAGATTTTAGAATATACAAAAAATCAACATGTAGAAAATCATTTGGTTCCGGTGGTTTTTAATCTTAAAAATGAAATTACGTCTATTTTAAATTCAATAGAACCATATATTGAAACAAGAAATAATAAATTTGTTGTAGAAAAAAATATTAATCCGGAAATTGAGGTGTATTCTGATAATACCAAGATTAATCAGGTTTTTATGAATATACTTGCCAATGCCAATAAATTTACAGAAAACGGAGAAATAAGTGTTACAACTAAAGCCGAATCTGTTGATGAAAATACAGTTTCTTTAACCACGACAATAAAAGATACCGGAGTTGGAATTTCAAAATCTGATCTCGAAAAAATATTTGAGCCTTATTATCAAGGTGTTCTTTCCGAAGATGTAGAAAATTTGGGTGCCGGTTTAGGTTTGAGCTTATGTAAAGAAATTGTAGAGCTGTATTCTGGGAATATCTCGGTAGACAGTGAGCAAAATGTAGGAACAACAGTACGTTTCACAATTAATTTGAATGTCAATAAATGAATAATCTAGATACTAAAACCATTAATTTTTTACTTGCCGATGATCACAGTCTCATAAGACAAGGGATAGAATTTCTTATAGAAGAGATTGGTTTTGATGGTGAAGTTTTTCACGCATCTACTCTTCAGAAAGTTTTAGAAACTGTCGAGACGCAGCAAATAGAAATTGTAATAATAGACGCTCTTTTTCCAGACGGAAACAGTGCGAACATTATTTCACAAATTAAAAACCTCAAACCAGAAATTAAGATTCTTGTTTTTTCCGGAGTTGACGAGAGTACACAGTCTATTAAGTATATCAATGCCGGAGCAAACGGTTTCTTAAGTAAATTGAGTGAAGAAAATGATATAAAAGAGGCAATTCTCAAAATTCATCAAACGGGAAAATATATTTCTTCAATTACTCAAGGTTTGCTCATCGATTCTTTACAGAATCGAAATATTATTAATCCTTTGCAAAGGCTTACAGAGAGAGAATTAGAGATTGCCGAGATGTACGCAAAAGGCTATGGTAATCTCGAAATTGCAAACAATCTCAACGTAAAGCAGAATACCATTAGTACAATTAAAAAAAGGATTTTTGATAAACTACACATCGAAAACATTGTTGACTTAGCAGATTTAATCAAAAATCAACATTAGTTTTTTCCTTATTTCAATTCAAAATAATTTTTGTAGATATTTATCTACAAAAACATCGAAAAACATCGACAATAAATATTGGGAAGATAGCTCTATATCTTTCTATTTTTACATCATGAAAGATGAACGAAAAAAGAAGTTCTTTACAGGGATCTTTTTTGAGTTGTTAATCTAAATGTAAGTTCAGGCTTTTTAAAATTTTGAACTTGATTTGAAAACATAGATGATGAGAAAAGAATAAGTGTCTGATTGCAGAGCTGAAAGGCTCTGTAAAAAGATACTAAAAATAAAATAAAATTATTTTTATAAACACAATTGATTAACCTAAGTGTCATCATTGCAGAGCTGAAAAGCTCTGTAAAAGATGCCTTAAAAAGATCACTTAAGATATTTATAAAACACAAATGAAAAAAACGTAACTAGTTACGGAATTGAAAAAAAAGTAATGTGCACTGGGGAATTTTTTTCCATATTAATCCCTAGAAAATGATTTCAAAAGCATGTTAATTTAGGTTGGTAAACCTTCGGATTTTTCCGGAGGTTTTTTTTATTTAGCTTTAATTGAATATTTTAAATTCGTTTAGAGACTGTTTAAATTTGATATTTATTTTTAACATTAAAAAATTAAGATCATCGTCTTAAAAAACTTAATACAAAATCAACGTGTTGAGTTCTTAATCATTTCCTGCTTAATTGACTAAATACCTCAATGTTAAAATAAGAATAAACAAAGTTTATTTTAATTTAGAAATTGAAGATTATCTCCTTTCAGTCGATGAATGCTATTTCGACGTAGTCAAAATTAAGATAAAGGCAATAGAAAAATATTTAATAAAAATTTAAACACGCTCTTAAACTTCTTATTTAACCACAAAAATCTTTAAAGATCTTTGATTTTTTTCTTCTTTTGAGAATTAATTATTCTACTATATAGCAAATGTTTTCGTAGATAAACATCTACAAGCCTAACGAGATACATCTACAATTAATATTGGGAAGATAGCTCTATATCTTACTATTTTTACACTATGAAAGATGAACAAAAAGAGTTTCTTTACAGATCATTTTTTTGAGTCATTAATCTAAAATTAAGTTCAGGATTTTTTTAATATTAAAATAAGAATGAATTTTGAATCTGATTTTGAAAACATAGATGATGAAAAAAGAAAAAGTGTCTGATTGCGGAGCTGAAAAGCTCTGCAAAAAGATACTAAAAAGTAGTATAAACACAAATTGATTTTTTAAGGCACAAATGATGAACCCTAAGTATTATTTACAAAGTTGAGTTTTGTATAATATGAACAGGGAAAGTTTTTTCATAGTAATACTTGGGAAATAATCCCACAAGTATGTTAATTTAGGTTGGTAAGCCTCCGGAATTCTTTTTCAGAGGCTTTTTTATTTTGTAAACTTTAACGGAAATTTTACATTCTTGTAATCATCAATACTTGCTTTTAAAGAGCCAACCGCCAATTCTGCTTTCAGTAACAAAGGAATGTGATTATAGTCGTTGCTTACCCACATCGTAACACCTTCTTTTTCTTTAAAAACTCTGCCGCTTTTTACCGAAGGAATGATTTTTAAAGCATTAATAGTACCGAACTTTGTCTTTAAATTCTCGGTTCCAATCACTTTAAGCTGGAAAGGAAACATTTCGTCATCAATCCATACATTCATATTAATAATCGTTCCTACTTTCAATTCTGCAGGCGTTTTACTTCTCAGATAATAAAAGCATGAAAGCATGTCTTGCACACCTTTTACCGATTTTATTGTTTTTGAACCATTTGCCGGAGTTTTCTTATCTGTTAAAATCAATGTCTGATTATCGTGATTAAAAACGGTTTGCAAATGTTGTCTGTAACTACCTTCTTTTACATTTCTTACATAAAAGCTTGGTAATTCTGTATCGATATTAATATAGCTTTCGTATAAATCTTCCACTTTAAAAAAAGCTTTCACAGCACCTGTTGTTTGCCCGGTTCCTTTTACATATAAATGAGGAGTGCCTTTGTAATTAACTTTTTTGGTAGTGAGATTTGCGATTCCGGCATTTAGAAACCCATAATGTATTCTTAAAGAGATCGATTCGCCATCGGCTACATTGGTCAATTGAGAATAGCCTAAAAAGAAAGTAAATATGGTAATAATGTGGAGTATCTTCTTCATAATATAAATTTTGCAAAAACACTGCCAAATTTTTCATTATCAGCTTTTTGCGTCTTTTTGATAAATCTCAGTTTTTTATTTGAGTATAATTAAATATGCTTCGCATTAAAATTAGTAAATTTGCTGCTATTAAATATTAAATTATCATCATATTATGATCACTACAGATATATTGATTATCGGAGCAGGACCTACGGGACTTTTTGCCGTGTTTGAAGCAGGTCTTTTAAAAATGAAATGTCACATTATCGATGCACTTCCACAACCGGGAGGTCAGTTGGCAGAATTATATCCTAAAAAACCGATTTTTGATATTCCGGGTTACCCGTCTGTAAATGCAGGTGAATTGGTAGATAATCTAATGGAACAAATCAAACAATTTCAGCCAGGATTCACTTTGGGAGAAACTGCAGTTTCTTACACAAAAGTTGATGATGAGTGGTTTGAAGTTGTAACTAATAAAGGTACCGTTCACAGATGTAAAGCTATTGCTATTGCAGGAGGTTTGGGAACTTTTGAGCCTAGAAAACCTACAATGGATAACGTTGCAGATTATGAAGAAAAAGGTCTTGAATATTTTGTAAAAGAGCCAGAACATTTCAGAAATAAAAAAGTAGTTATTGCCGGAGGTGGAGATTCTGCCTTAGACTGGAGCGTTTTCTTATCTAATGTGGCGAGTGAAGTAACTTTGATCCACAGAAGAAATGAGTTCAGAGGTGCTTTAGATTCTGTAGAAAAAGTTCAGGATTTGAAAAACCAAGGTAAAATTAAATTGATTACTCCTGCTGAAGTTACCGCAATTAAAGGTGACGGAAAAGTAGAAGCAATCACAGTTGCTGTTGACGGACAAGATCCTTACGATATTGAAACTGATTATTTTATTCCATTATTCGGATTGACGCCAAAATTGGGTGAAATCGGAAACTGGGGATTGAATATCGAGAAAAATGCAATTGTAGTAAACAATGCTTTAGACTATCAAACCAATATTGACGGAATTTACGCAATTGGAGACATCAATACCTATCCTGGAAAATTAAAGTTAATTCTTTGTGGTTTCCACGAGGCGACTTTGATGTGTCAGAGTGTTTATAACAGACTAAATCCGGGTAAAAAATTCGTTTTAAAATATACAACCGTAAGTGGAGTAGATGGTTTCGACGGAAGCCGTAAAGAAGCTGAAAAAGCAGTTGTAAAGAAAATAGACTAATCTTGTTGTTAGTTGTTGGTTATTAGTTGTTAGAAAAACAAAAACCATCAACTATCAACCATTAACCATCAACGAAAGATGAGCGATATAAATATAAAAATCACCGATAGAGAAGGTGTTACTCACGAAGTGGTTGCTCCAACAGATATGTCAATGAATTTAATGGAAATCATCCGTTCTTATGAATTGGCAGAAGAAGGTACCATCGGAGTTTGTGGCGGAATGGCAATGTGCGCTTCATGTCAGGTTTATGTACTGGAAGATCCGGGACTTGAGCCAATGGGTGATGAAGAAGATGCAATGTTGGGCGAAGCTTTTCATGTGGAAAGCAATAGCCGATTGGGTTGTCAATTACACATGGTTCCTTCAATGGAAGGTCTTGCTGTAGCAATTGCTCCTTATCCTTAAAGAAATTTTAAACAACATAAAAAAACTCCTGAAGATTTTTCTTCAGGAGTTTTTTGGTTTTTAACTAAAGTTATTTTGTTTCCTTTAATTTTAACGGATTTTGTCTTGAATCAAAGACATTTGCGATAATAACTTTATTTGTTTTTACGTTGATGTAATAAATAATTTTATAATTTCCAGAAACAAGATATCTAAATTCTTGTTTTCTTTCGATTAATAATTCTTCTATTTGTCCAGCCTTGTTATTCTGTTCTAAAATTAAAGTTTTATCAACAATTTCATTAATAATTTTCTTTGCAATTTTAATTCCTGCCTTGAATTTATAATATTGAAAAATATCATACAATTTATCTTCTGCAAATTGCGTCCAAAAAATTTCTAATCCCATTTTTGGATTTTACTTTTTAAATCTTTTGCATTAGTTATTCTTTCATTAGCTTCATCGTTAATTGCATTATCAATTTCATTATTAAATTGCTCTAAAGACATTGGCTTTAAATTTTTGTCAAAATTTTCAGATTTAATTTTATGAAGTAGATTTTCCAGAGTACTGATCATTTTTTCATTATCAATCCTTAAAAATTCTTGAACAAGCAATATTTTACGAGCTTCTAAATTCATAATTTTTAATATTTTAAATCAAATTTAGCTTTTTTTGATTATTAAAATGAATATTAACAGTGATAATTTTTTAAGGAAACTTTATTTTAATTTTTAGAAGGTTGAAAATTCGGATGCCCCACTTGCCACAATGCAAATGAATAAATATCTGCATATTCTTTAAAAACAACATCAAAATCGCTTGTAAAATGCCCGTTATCATAGTTTGCATACAATAAGGTAGGTTTTCCTGAAGCTGAATTATTTTGTAAAATTCCCGCAAATTTTCCAGGCATCCAAGGAACAACTCTGGAATCATTCATACCGACACGTACAATTACGGCAGGATATTTTTCACCTTTTTTTACCTTGCTTTGAGCATCCATTTCAATTAAATGTTTGGTGTCTTCTTCATTTTTAATAGATCCAATTTCTGGAATTTGGTTGGGACCGTTTGCAGTCGTTTCAGATCGTAATGTATTGGTCATGCCAACTTCTGCAATGGCTACGGCATAAAGATCAGGTCTTTCAGTAATCGCTCTTCCAATAAGAATTCCACCTGCACTTACACCGTTTCCGATTAGTTTTGAAGGAGAAGTATATTTTTGATCAACCAAATATTCCGAGCAAGCAATAAAATCTTTCCAGGTATTGGGTTTTGTAGCTTTCATGCCTTCTTCATGCCATTTTTCGCCTTTTTCGCCACCACCTCTTACGTGAGCAATGGCAATAACAACTCCTTGTTCTAATAAAACGGAAAGTCTCGTTGAGAAACGAGGCTCATAAGAAATTCCGTAACCACCGTAACCTGTTATATAAGCTGGATTGCTACCATCCATTTTCATATTTTTAGGGTAAATAATAGAGAGTGGAACCATTACACCATCGTGGCTTTTTACTTCAACTTCTTTTACAGTATAAAGTTGATTATAATCAGGATAATTGCTTTCGGAATTAATAAATTTACTTTTTACTGGATTTCCTTTTTCCGGATTGTATTCATAAGACGTTAATGGAGTAAGCCAATTGACATTGCTACAGAAAATGTTATCATTTTCACGTTGGTTAAGTGATAACGAACCATTTATTCCCGTTGGAAAATTAATTTTTTCACCATTAAGAGTATTAATATTTATTTGATATTTATCTCTGATGATCCCATTTCCTAATGAATAATAAAGATAATTTTTAGAATTGTGGATGCCGCTAATTACGCTGTCTTTACTTTCAAGAACAACCACTTTTGCATTAGTAAAATCAGGATTTGATAAGCTCGTTAAGGTAATTTTGTAATTAGGAGCATCTTTATGAGTGAGAAGAAAAAGCTTGTCACCTGAAATAAATACATCAGTAATATCATCCGAAGACTTTACAATCTGTCTCCACTTAATTTTTTTATTTTTTAATTCGGAATAAGGTGCAACAAAAATGGGGTTTTCTGATTTTGTAGAGCTTAATCTTAAAACAAGATATTTATAATCATCAGTAAAATAAATGCTTGTAAATTGCTCCGTTAAAGCATTTAATTCTGGATAATTTTCTCTTGAGGCTAATATTTTATCGGTTTTTGTATCAGTTCCAATGACATGCAACATTGCTTTCATGTCTTTTAAAAGCATATTGCTTTTCGGATCTGCAGTACTCATTTTAGTATAAATGATAGCTTTGTCATCTGGTGTAAATTCAAATGCAAATTCGCTCCAGATAGGACCAATTTCATCCTTTAGAAATTTCTTGGTCGTAAGATCTAAAATTCTTAAATCACAAATTTCACCTCCTGATTTTGATAATAAAATAGCTATTTTCTTAGCTTTAGAATCAACCATGAAATTGGTGATTTGTGTGTTTTTTCCAAGAGTTTCGGGATCAAAAATCAATGTTTCTTTTCCTGTTGAAAGGTTTCTAGAATAAAGTTTCGAAAGATTTTCACTCTTTTTTGTTTTGGTATAAAAGTATGTGTTTTGTCTTTCCAATATCCCGCCAAAAGAATCACCGTTCATTCCCTGTACCTCTTTCATACGCTTATAAAGATCTTCACGATGCGGAATTTTATTAATCACGCTATGGCTAAAGTCTGATTGAGATTTGAACCATTTTTCTACTTCGGGGCTTTTGCTATCTTCCAGCCATCTGTAATTATCTGTGATTTTAGTTCCAAAATAATCGTCAACAACAGGAATTTCAGGAGTTTTCGGATAATTATATTGTGCTAAAAATAAATGACTCGCAAATAAACTTGCAGATAGAATTATGTTTTTCATAATTGTATTTCTTATTGGTGTGAAAATGATATTTGCAAATGTACTAAACTTCCTCCTTTGAAATCCATTTTCCAACGGTTGGAGCCTTATAATTTCTCATTTTTTCCAAAAGTTCATCAATAGAATCACTAACCGAAAGCATTTCCTGATTGATTTGTTTTAAAAATCCTTTATCAACCATTGTCTGAACCAGTTTAATTAAATCATCATAAAATCCGTCGATATTCAGAATAGCAATTGGTTTTTTATGAAGCCCAAGTTGAGCCCAGGTAATCATTTCGAAAAACTCTTCCAAAGTTCCGTAACCTCCGGGAAGAACAATCACACCGTCGCAAAGTTCATTCATTTTGGTTTTTCTTTCGTGCATGGTTTCTACCAAAATAAGTTCGGTAAGATTTTGATGCGCGATTTCTTTTGACTGTAAAAAATGGGGGAGAACTCCAATTGCTTTTCCACCTTCCTGTAAAACTCCGTCTGCTACAGCTCCCATCAATCCTACATTGGCGCCTCCATAAATAAGTTGGATGTTTTGCTTCGCTAAAGTTTGTCCTAATAAAGTTGCCTGTTCTTTATATATTTCGTCCGAACCAAAACTTGATCCGCAAAATACGGTGATACTTTTCATAATTTATTTTTCAATTATTTTTTCCATTTTATTTTTACAGCAGACATGATTTCTAATTCAAGTCTGATTTCGGATAAAACTTCAAATTCATTTTTTAAATAAAATTCTAACGGAGATTTATAAAAATTACCATTAAGCTTTTTGTCATTGTTATTGTCGATAACCCAACCGTTTAACTCATTTTTAGACTGTTTCAGTTTATTCAAAACTTTCGTTCCCCAACCTTTACCATGAAGGTTTTCAGAAAGAATGATCGCAAACCAAGTTTCATTTTCTCTTTCAAATGTTATTGCCCAACCCTGAATTTTTTCATCATCATTCAATAAAAGAAAATGATTGACTTCATTGAGTTTTTCAAGATAGTTTTCAAATCCATCGATACTTTTATAAGCCAATTTTTCAGGATATTCATTATTCCACAATTGCAGGATCTGTTCTTTTTGTTCTTGGCTGACTTGATGGGTGTTTGTGATTTTCATTGGTGTATTTTAAATTTTATTATGCAGGAAAACTATTGATAAATAAAGTGAAAACTATTATAATCAATAAATTTTGAGTTTAGAGTTTTCTTTTAACAGGAGATTGTCGATTTGAGAAAAATGATAAGATTTCTACATTGTTGTCCTTAATACGATAATATGCAGTGTTAAAAGTAAGGATAATCGCCTTGTGAATGTTTGTCTGTTCAGACTTTGGAAAAATATATGGATTCTGAGAAATGATTTCCGAGAAACTTTCGATTTTACGGGCAAGTTTTGTGATTTCTTTATCTGAAAAGTTTTTTTGAAGATATTCAATTGTTTTCTCCAACTCGCTCAATGCATTTGGAGTCCACGAAATATTATAGCCACTTTTCATAGAGCTTTCTTGCTTCAGAATGCGGTTTTACATCATTTTCATCAGCTTCTGCTATTCCTTTTTCAATTGATTTTTTCTCTTCATCTGAAATAGAATTCCACCAGTCTTTTGTCTCTTCTTTTCTGAACTCAACTAGCTTTTTGATAATAGAAGTATCTTCCAAGGTTGATAACCATTGAATTAGTTCAAGCTTTTCGTTGAGAATCTGTGAGTTCATAATTCCTATTTCTTATTCAAATTTATGATTTTTAAATTAAATTTTAATTCTAAAACTTCAAATCCGTGAAGAAAAGAAACAAAAATATCCAAAATCAAAAGACTTTGGATATTTTCAAAATAAAAATTACATTCTTATTTCAATGGAATATTCGCTAAAATATCTTTTGTGAAACTCCAGAATTTCTGGGTTGAAGAAATATTTGCCTTTTCATCTGGAGAATGAGCTCCTCTGATGGTTGGCCCGTAACTTACCATTTCCATTTCTGGGTAATTAGCACCGATAATTCCACATTCTAAACCTGCATGACAAGCTACAACGTGAGGCTTTTCTGCAAATTTTTCTGTGTAAATCTTTTCTAAAACTTGTACAATTTCAGAACCTGGTTTTGGTTTCCATCCTGGGTAAGAACCGCTAAATTCTACATTCATTCCGGCTAATTCTGATACCGATTTCAATTGTTCAGCAACAGAATCTTTAGACGAATCAACAGATGATCTTGAAAGGTTTAAAATTTTCAGACCACCTTCTTTTAATTCTACTCTTGCCACATTGTTTGATGATTCTACTAAATCCTGTACATCCGGGCTCATTCTGTAAACCCCGTTGTGAAGAGATTTTAAAACCAGAATAATTTTCTTTGAATCTTCTACAGAAAGCGCTTTATCTGCGCTTGTAGAATTTTCAATATTAATTTGAAGATGAGCTTCAACAGAAGCAAATTCTTCTAAAATTTCTTTTTTAATTCCGTTGGTTACATTTTCAATAAATTCACCAGCGTTTCTCACAGAAATTAAAGCTACAGATTCTCTTGGGATCGCATTTCTCAAACTTCCACCATCAATTGAAATTAATTGTACGTTTTGATTTTCCAAAGCTTTGTAAAGAATTCTGCCCATGATGATATTGGCATTTCCAAAACCTTTGTGGATATCCATTCCTGAATGTCCGCCTTGTAAACCTTTTACTTCTATTCTTACAATTTGTCCGTTAGAAGCTTCTGTTGCATAGTTTTGGGTTACGGTAACATCAATTCCACCTGCACATCCTATGTCGATTTCGTCATCTTCTTCTGTATCTAAATTTAAAAGGATTTGTCCGGTTAATTGCCCCGGTTTTAAACCTAAAGCTCCGGTCATTCCTGTTTCTTCATCAATAGTGAAAAGAGCCTCTAAATCAGGATGTGGAATGTCTGAACTTTCAAGAATCGACATAATAGTGGCAACTCCTAATCCGTTATCTGCTCCTAAAGTGGTACCTTTTGCTTTTACCCAGTCTCCGTCAACTTCCATCTGGATTCCTTGAGTTTCAAAATCGAAATTTACATCGTTATTTTTCTGGCAAACCATGTCTAAGTGCGACTGCATAACAATCGATTTACGGTTTTCCATTCCCGGAGTAGCCGGTTTTTTAATGATCACATTTCCTACTTCATCTACTGTAGTTTCCAGTCCTAAATTTTCACCAAATTCTTTGATGAAAGCAATTACTTTTTCTTCTTTTTTTGACGGTCTTGGAACTGCATTTAATTTGGAGAAATTTTTCCAGATAATTTGCGGTTCTATATTGGATAGTTCCATAAAAATTTATTTTTATCAAAATTACGAAATAAAAAATGCTCCCGAAATTCAGGAGCAATATTTTTGCTAATTGCTAATTGCTAATTGCTAATTGCTAATTGCTAATTGCTTTTAACATCCACATTCACCATAAATAGGAATGGTCGTTTTGCTTCCGTCTGGTTTTTCAATGGTTAAAGTGCCTTCAAAAAGCAAAGCTTCTTCATGTTTTATTTTTTTACCTTTTACAGAGATTTTATAATTCTCATTTTCAATTTCTTTAGTTAGTTCTTCATCTGCCTCCATATCGCTTGAGGAAATCAAATTCATCGCAATTCTTTTTCCGTCGAGTTTCATGTAAGCAGTTTTTCCTGCATCATCAGCATAAATGTATTGTTCGTTTTCAAAATCTGCTTTGTTTTTTGCAAAATAGCAAGAGCATTCTTTGATCTCTTTTGGAAAAGGAAATACATCAACTAAAACTTTCTCAGGTGCAGGATTTGTTTTTGCAGAATCCTGAACAATATTCAGAGAATCTGCTGGCTTTGAATCTGTAACAGTTTCTTTTTCCTTTTTACAGGCAACCAAAGTTAAGGCTGAAAAGAGAATGATAAAATATTTCATTTTTTATTTTTTTAAATTATAGCTTCGAGTTTTATGCCAAAAGCTAAAAGCTAGTTGCTAAAATCAAATTACCCTCTTGCTCTTTCAAGTAAAACCATCATCAAAAATGATAAAACAACAAGACTTTCATCTTCATCATCAATATCGATTAATCGGTCTAATTGAAATCTTCTTCCAAAGAATGAAGGCATTTTTTTTAGCTTAAAATATTCTTTTCCATCCATTCCTTTTACGGTGTAAGATGGATTTAGGAAATATCCGGTAAAAGCTCCTATTATTGGAATTTCGCCAACTATTCCGTCGAAAAACTTAACCCATGCATTATCTTCTGTAATGGTAAATTTTTGCTGATCAGCTTCATCCAAAACATTATATGTAGATTTCCAGATAGAACGCATTCCCTTTCTGGCTAATCTTCCGAAGCTTTTTCCAAGAGTGTCTTTAATGGAGTAAGATGCATTAAAATCAATCCATTGATTAGCCTGAATTCTGAACAATTCTTTGGTTTTGCTTTCGTCGTTGAAAACGATAACGTCTTCTTTTAGTTTAAACATTTTCTGACGAACATAAGCTACATAGTTTCCGTGTCGGTCTGTAATGTTGAAATCGCTGGCCAAAGTTGTGATTTTAAATTTAAAATCCAGCGGATAGTTGAGGTTGTTAAGTACCATTTAGTTTATTTCTGTTTAATATTTTGATGATCAAAGATAGTGGTTTTTTCAGATTTATGAATAATTCTACAAGGCGAGATTGCTAATGAAATTTTACCCTTCAAAGTTATTGTGTAAATAAGCATTAACTAATCACATTTTACATCTATAATTCTTATTTTTGTACTATGGATTACCCAAGTAAAGTATTGGCAAAAGCAGTTGAAGAGATTTCCGGACTTCCGGGTATCGGTAAGAAAACCGCTTTGCGTCTTGCACTTCATTTACTTAAACAGCCTAATTCTAGGGCGACAAGTTTGGGGACTTCAATCATCAATCTGGTGAATGAAATTAAATACTGCAAAGAATGCCACAATTTTTCTGATTTTGATATTTGTGAAATCTGCAGCAACGATAAACGCAGCAATGAGCTTATTTGTATTGTGGAAGATGTACGAGATGTTATCGCCATTGAAAATACCGGGAAATACAGAGGGAAATATCTTATTTTAGGTGGAAAAATTTCTCCAATGGAAGGAGTTGGTCCTCATCAACTGAATATTCCAAGTATTGAAAAGAAGTTACAGCAAGGTTTGGCAAAAGAATTTATTTTTGCTCTGAGTGCAACCATGGAAGGCGATACTACAGCTTATTATATTTACAAAAAGTTTAAAAATTCAGGTGTTCAGTTTTCAACGATTGCAAGAGGAATTTCCGTAGGTGATGAACTAGAATATGCAGACGAAATTTCTTTAGGCAGATCGATTACCAACAGACTTCCATATAACGAAAAGGATTAAAAATGAGTAAAAAACTTTCAATCATTATCGTTAATTACAATGTGACCCAACTTTTGAGAAACTGTCTGAATTCTATTCAGAAATATAGTGATGAAGTCGATTATGAAGTTATTGTGATCGATAACAAATCTACAGACAGTTCGTGGGGAGACCTTATTCCGGAATTTCCAAAAGTACATTTTATTGCTTCTGAAATAAATGGAGGTTTTGCTAAAGCTAATAACAAGGCGATAGAAACAGCAACCGGAGAGTATCTTTTGATTTTAAATCCGGATACGGAATTGGAAGGATTTTATTTAAATGAAATTTTAGATTTCGCTGATTCTAAACCTAATTTTGGTTGTCTTGGGGTAAGAATGCATGATGCTAACGGAAATTTTCTTCCAGAAAGCAAACGTTCGGTTCCTGATATGATCAATTCTTTCGAAAAATTATTTACCAACTTTAAAAAGAAAAACTCAAAATCATATTACCGAAATGATGTAGATGAATATGGAGTCGCAGAAGTGGAAGTGATTACCGGAGCATTTTTCCTGGTTAAAAAGGATGTTTACGAAAAAGTTGGAGGTTTAGACGAGAGTTATTTTATGTACGGCGAAGATATCGATTTGTGCTACACATTATTGAATAACGGTTATCAAAATTACTATTACGGAAAAGCTTCTATCCTTCATCATAAGGGCGAAAGTACGGTGAAAGATGAAGTGTACCTCGAAAGATTTTACGGAGCGATGCAGATTTTTATAGATAAGTATTACAGAGAAAGTAAGCCTTTGCAATACTCATTTATGAAAGCAGGTTTGAAGCTAAGGCATAAAATAGAAAAAATTAAACTCAAATAAAAAAGCAACTCCATCGAGTTGCTTTCATTTTATCTTAAATAAAGTATTTCTTATTTATTTGCCGGAACACTTACCGGAGCCGAAGACTGAGAAACTGGAGCTTTTCCTGCAGGAGCTTCTTTAGTTGGGGCTTGAGGAATTACCGGTGCTGCTTGTTTAGGTTTACCAGTCACAACAACGCTTATCAAGATAAGAACGATGATTACTGCTCCTAAAGTCCAGGTTGATTTTTCCATAAAATCATTAGTTCTTTGTACTCCAAACTGTGCAGAAGATGCCCCTCCGAATGTACTAGAAAGACCGCCACCTTTTGGGTTTTGAGCCATAACAACGATTACCAATAAAACGCTGGCAATCATAATAAGAATCATTAATAGTGTAAATATAGTATCCATTAATTTTAATATCTTTTTGAATGGGCAAATTTAATGTTTTTTTACCGAACCACAAAATAAGATTTGCGCTAAAAATAGAAAACGGCAGCAATTGCTACCGTTTTCATTAAAAATATATTAATTCTTATTTGAAGTCAGAATCTTTAGCTTGGTTTAATTCGTATGATTTTACTTTCATCACCATATCCATTCCCATTTGATTAACTGTGATTGTATAAGGCATTTTCACACCAGCAACATCTTTGTAATCAGCAAAAGTAGTAGGAACTGTGAATGTCTGTCCTTGTGCAGATACTGTTTCAGTCTCACCTGTTTTAAGACCAGTTTTTACGCTATAGTAATAAGCTTTATCACCTGCTTTGATTGCATAAGAATCTTCACCGTTGATTTTTTCAATTCCTGTCAATTTGTAATCTGCAGATTTAGCAAAACCTAGTTCTTCGAAAAGCTCAGTATTTTTTAAGTTGTCAGCGATTTCTTCCTTAGTCATCTGAACTTTTTGTCCCATTTGCTCAGAATAACCTGTTTTTCCATCAAAAACTTGTTTTTGAACTGTCATTCCACCAGCAGAAACTGTTTGAAGTTCTTTTCCACCTTGAGCTTTAACAATTTTGAAATCAAGGTTTTGTCCTTGCATAGACATTGATGCATTCGTTGTATATGAATTCACTTTTGCCAGATTAGCTTTTCCACCAATTGCATTAATGTATTTATCAACAACAGAAGCTACTGTTACGCTTGCATCAACTTTCTGAACTGTTGGTTTTGCAACAGGATTTGCATACGCATCATAATATTTTACAGGGTATCCTAATTTTTCTAATCCTTCAGAAATATCAGACGCTTTACCAGCGATAAAAATTCTGCTTTGGTTTGGCAAAATAGTTGCTTTTACTGCGTTAGAAACGTCAGCAGCAGTTACTTTATCAATCGATTTTAAGTAATTAGTATAAAAATCATCCGGAAGATCCTGAACTTTTTGGTTAACTGCAAATCTTGCAATAGTTGCAGGCTGCTCTAATGCCATGATGAAGCTTCCTTTCAATTTAGCTTTAGCATTGGCAAGTTCGTCAGCTTTTACAGTAGAAATTCCGTTGATTTCGTTCATGAATTCTTTTACTGCTTTATCAGTAACCTCGTTTCTTACACTAGCTTCAGCAGAGAAAGAAGGAGAATATTTGCTTGCGCTCATATCTGAATAAGCTCCATAAGTGAACCCGTTTTTCTCACGAAGATTCATGAAAAGTCTAGCTTCTCCACCGCCACCAAGAATGTAGTTGGCAATTGTTGCAGGGAAGTAATTAGGATCTTTCATTTTCAATGTGTTCAGGTTCCCTACAGAAACTACAGATTGTACTGCAGAAGGAACATCTACTACATTGATTTCAGTTTTAGCTACATTTGAAGCAGGCTCTAAAGCTGGGAATTTTGTATCAGCTTTTTTCCAATTGTTGAAAGCTTTTTCAACCATTGGTTTTACCTTGTCAAATTTTACATCACCAACGATTACCAAATAAGCATTGTCTGGAGCGTAATATTTTTTATATACATTCTGAACGTCAGCTAATTGAATTTTGTTGATAGATTCTTCTGTTTCAAATTCTCCTCTTGAAGTGTTTTTTCCGTAAGCTAATGCGTTAGAAACTCTAGAAGCGATTGCATCTGCACTCTTTTCTGAAGATTTTAAACCTTCAATAGCTCTTTCTTTAGATTTTGTGATTTCTTCAGCAGAAAATTTAGGATTGATGATTGCATCAGCCATTAAATTTAAAACTTCAGGGAAATATTTTGAAAGAGAGTTTGAAGAAGCTCCTCCGGTAGAGAAGTTTAAGTTAGCTCCTAAAAAGTCTACTTTTTTGTTGAAAGCATCCTTGCTTAAAGTAGTCGTTCCGTTACCAAGCTGATCTGCCATGATTTCGCTTACTCCGGTTACATCACCTTCAAAATAAGGCTGTCTGTCCATAGAAAGACTTACGTTTACTCTTGGTAATTTATTGTTTTCAACTACCATTACGGTCATCCCGTTTTTAAGTTGAAAAGTTTTTGGTTTTGCAATGTTAATCGCAGGAGTTGGTCCTGGTTTCGGCATTGCGTTAATATCAATTTTTTGTGCAGAAAGCATTCCTGAGAATAAAAATGCTACGGCTATATAGGTAAATTGTTTTTTCATTGTAAAAAATTTAAAAATTTATAATCATATTTAAAACTTGAAGTTTTTTATACGATTACTTTTTTTCAGGTAAGTAGTTAAGGATGATTCTTTGGTTAGAATTTAAATACTTTTTAGCCGCATTCTGTAAATCCTGCTTTGTGATAGATTTATAGATGTCGATTTCCTTGTTGATTAAGTTTGTATCTCCCATCAATACGTGGTTTGTAGCCAATGAAGCTGCAATTCCCTGAATGCTTGAGTTTGCATTTACAAACTGATTTTCATACTGATTTTGAAGTTTTTGATAATCTTCGTCAGAAATTAAAGTCGTCTGAAGTTTTTTAATCTCAGCATCGATGTCTGACTGTAAAGTTTGCTTTGATGTTGATCCCATCGGAATTGCAAAGAATGCGAAAATACCGTAATCTTCAAGACCTTGGTTGAAAGCTGCTACCTGAAGCGCTTTTTTCTCCTGATCTACCAATTTTTTATATAAAACTGAAGACTTTCCGTTGCTTAAATAAGAAGAAAGCATGTCTAAGATGTAAGCGTCTTTTTCTTTGTTACCCGGCGTTCTGTATGCAAAAACATAAGCAGGAAGCTGGATGTTCGGGTCGTATGCTGTAACTTCTTTTTCTTTTGTGATTGGCTCATCTTTCGGGAAGTTTTTAGGATAAACCGTTCCTTTAGGAATTGCTCCGTAATATTCCTGAATCCATTTTTTAGTTTGTTCAGGTTTAATATCTCCCGCTACAACCAAAGTTGCGTTGTTTGGAACGTAATATTTTTTATAGAAAGCCTGGAACTCATCTAATTTAGCTGAATTCAAATCATCCATAGATCCAATTGTAGACCAATGATAAGGGTGCTTTGTGAAAAGGTTTTTCTGTACATTTGTGAAAAGATTTCCATAAGGCTGGTTATCCATTCTCAATCTCTTTTCTTCTTTTACAACTTCTCTTTGAGTATCTACACCAACCTGGTTGATTACTGCGTGACGAAGTCTTTCAGATTCCATCCAAAGTCCCAATTGTTCGTTGTTTGAAGGGAAAGTTTCGTAGTAATATGTTCTGTCGTTTGTAGTGTTTGCGTTGTTTTGTCCACCATTTGAAGAAACGATTTTAAACCATTCTCCTCTTTTAATGTTTGGAGTACCTTCAAATAAAAGGTGCTCAAAAAAGTGTGCAAAACCTGTTCTTCCAACTACTTCATCTTTTGCTCCTACATGGTACATTACACCTGTAGTTACTACCGGTGCAGAATTATCTTGGTGTAAGATTACGTGTAGACCGTTTGGTAAATCATACTCTTCAAATTTGATTTGTTGCGCATTTAGCATTGCTCCGAAAAAGGCAGCAGCTGCAACACTAAGAAGTCGTTTTTTCATAAAATAGAAATTGTTTTGTCAATGAGTTGTAAAATTAGACTTATTGTTACAAAATTTTTAATATTTTTTTAAGAATTTTAAATGACGACTGAATTTATAACGTTTGATTTTCGTTCTAAAACCTTATTCAGTTTTGCTTCGGTAATGGAAATTAAATACAAATTTGAATTGTCCTCATAATACACTAATTTTGTCATCCAAAATTTTTTTGCAGCATGGAGGATTATTTGAAAGGACTGAATGAATCACAATTTGAAGCCGTTACCACTTTACAGGGACCTTTGATGGTACTTGCAGGAGCCGGTTCCGGAAAAACCCGTGTACTCACAATGCGTATTGCGCATTTGATTACCAATGGAGTAGACCCTTTCAATATTTTGTCTTTAACATTTACCAATAAAGCCGCTAAAGAAATGAAAGAGCGTATTGCGAAAGTTGTAGGACAAAGCAATGCGAGAAGTCTTTGGATGGGAACTTTTCACTCTGTTTTTGCAAGAATTCTGAGAAGTGAAGCGCATTATTTGGGCTATCCTTCCAATTTCACAATTTACGATCAGCAAGACTCTTTGAATGTGATCAGGAAAGTTCTGAAAGACATGAATATTGATGCTGATTTGTATAAACCTAAAAAAGTTCAGGCTAGAATTTCAAATTATAAAAATAATCTGATTACCGTAAAAGCATATTATAATAATCCTGAATTAATGGAAGCTGACGAAAAAGCCAACATGAAATTCATCGGAAAAATTTATGAAAAATATGTAGAAGCTTGTTTCAAAAATGGTTCGATGGATTTTGATGATTTATTGTTGAAGACCAATGAGTTGTTGACGAGGTTTCCCGAAGTTTTAGCAAAATATCAGGACAGATTCAGATATATTTTGGTAGATGAGTACCAAGATACAAATCATTCTCAGTATTTGATTGTAAAAGCTTTAGCTTCAAAATTTGAAAATATTTGTGTGGTAGGAGACGACGCACAGTCAATTTACTCTTTCCGTGGTGCGAATATTTATAATATTTTAAATTTCAAAAAAGATTATCCTGATGCGGTAACTGTTTCTTTGGAACAGAATTACCGTTCGACACAAAATATCGTTAATGCAGCAAATGTTGTGATTGCGAAAAACCTTCAGCAGTTCAAGAAAAATGTTTTCAGTGAAAATGAAGAAGGAGAAAAAATTAAAGTGTACCGTTCGCTTTCCGATGCTGATGAAGCCAATTTCGTTGCCGGAAATATTTGGGAGCTTAGAAACAGAGAACAGAGAAAGTTCAGCGATTTTGCAATTTTATATCGTACCAATTCTCAAACAAGAGCTTTTGAAGACTCTTTGAGACGTAAAAATATTCCATATAAAGTGTATGGAGGTTTGTCTTTCTACCAAAGAAAAGAGGTAAAAGATTTGATTGGTTACCTTCGTCTTTTGGTGAACGAAAATGACTCTGAAGCCTTAATGAGAATTATCAATTACCCAACAAGAGGAATTGGTGAAACCACTCAAAATAAATTAATTGTTTTTGCAGATTCGCAAAATCTTCCGGTGTCTAAAGTTTTAGATAATCTGGCGATTTATGCTCCGCAATTGAAATTTAATAATGGTGTTTTAACCAAACTAAGCGATTTTTGGTCGATGATTAAAGCGTTTCAGGTTTTACTTAAAACAGAAACAGCCTACAGCGTTGCAATGGAAGTGGCAAAACGAAGTGGTTTGATTAAATTTTTAAAAGACGATCAAACTCCGGAAGGAATTTCGCGTGTAGAAAACGTTCAGGAATTAATGAACTCGATGCAAGGTTTCATTGAAGAACAAATGCAGATAGAAGATGGTGATCCTAGTTTGCCAAATTTTCTTGAAAATATTGCGCTTTCTGCTGATACACAAAGAAAAGATGATGAAGAAGATATGGTTTCTTTAATGACGATTCACCTTTCAAAAGGTCTTGAATTTCCGGTGGTGCATTTAGTCGGATTGGAAGAAAATCTTTTCCCAAGTTTTATGAGTTCGGCAACCCGTGAAGATTTGGAAGAAGAAAGACGTTTGTTTTACGTCGCTTTAACAAGAGCAGAAAAACAGGCATTTTTCTCCTACGCAGTTTCCCGTTTTCAATGGGGGAAAATTACCGATGCCGAACCTTCACGATTTTTAAGTGAAGTTGATGAAGAATATATTGAATTTTTAAACCCTGCGATTGAGAAGAGATTCATCAACAATTCTGGAATTACTTCTAATATTTTTGATGAGCATCCTTCTGAAATGAAGAGCTTTAAAAAGATAGAAAAGAAAACCATCTCTAAAACTGAAAATGATAAACCGATTGCTGAACCGAGAAAACTAAAACCTGTAGCAACAGCAAGAATTATCAACCCAAGCGGAGCTTCTTCCCAAGATATTGAGGTTGGCGATAAAGTGAGACACGACCGTTTCGGAATCGGAGAAGTTGCTTTCCTAGATGGAACCGATCCGCAAAATATCAAAGCGAAAGTAGTCTTCTTGCACGAAGGCGAGAAGAATCTGATTTTGAAATATGCTAAATTGACGAAGATTTAAGTCATTGCGAGGAGCGAAGCGACGAAGCAATCTCAAAAATATTTCCGTTAGCCACGAATACACGAATTTTATGTTTAATAAAATTATGTTTATTCGTGAATTCGTGGCGATTCTATACGTAATTATCCGTGAAAATCTGTGTATTCTGTGGGACTTTAAAGCATCAATTCCTATTTAAACTTCAAAATATTTAAAAATGAAAAAGCTTCTTTTAATATTCTTTCTTACTACTATTTCAATTCAGATTTTTTCACAAGACTATAATACAATCAGTAATATTCATTACTATGATGAGAAAACAAATAAATCTGATGTTTATATCAATGAAAGATGTGTTTTAGATGTTTATATTCCTACAAATATTAAAAATTTTTCAACGATCATTTGGTTTCATGGCGGCGGAATTACAGGCGGGCAAAAAGAAATTCCCGAAGAATTAAAAAATAAAGGAGTTGCTGTAGTTGGAGTAAATTACAGACTTTCTCCCAAAGTAAAAGCTCCTAAATATATTGAAGATGCAGCTGCTGCAACAGCATGGGTTTTTGAAAATATTAAAAATTACGGTGGAAATAATGAGAAAATTTTTATTTCAGGACATTCTGCAGGAGGATATCTTGCCATTATGGTTGGTTTAGATAAGTCTTATTTAAATAAATATCATATTGATGCTAACAAATTGGCTGGAATTATTCCTTTCAGCGGACAAATGATTTCTCATTTCACAACAAGAAAAGAAAAAGGAATTGATGAGCTTGATGCAAGAATTGATGAAATGGCGCCTTTACATTTTATTAGAAAAGACGCCCCGCCATTGCTTTTAATTACAGGCGACCGTGAAAAAGAACTTTTCGGCAGATACGAAGAAAACGCTTACATGTGGAGAATGATGAAGTTGAAAGGTCATCCTGATACAACATTGTACGAATTGGACGGTTTTGATCATGGTGGAATGGCTCATCCTGCTTTTCAGTTGCTTTTAAATGAGATTAAAAGAATTGAAAATCTAAAGAAAAACTAATTTCAGATAAAAAATTATAAAGTTTCGGCGCGGGCAAAGCCCGC
>NZ_JAPDKN010000018.1 GCF_026163565.1 Chryseobacterium sp. YIM B08800 | reverse complement strand
CCCCCCCCCCCCCCCCCCCCCCGAAACTTTATACAACAAGAGAGCTACAATTTGTACTGTAGCTCTTTTGTTTAAATTTTGAAATCTATCTTTCCACCAATTCCTTCACAGTTTCTCCATAGAAATCGGTATGTGAAGTTTTAACTTTTAATAATTGATACCATTTTCTGAAGGCACCAACAAAGACAACAAGCATTAAAACCATTGCTACAACTGCTAAAGTAGCCAGTAAATATTGTTGTTTTGGAATGTAAATATCCATCACCTGAATGTAGCCCGCCCAAAATGTAATAATCGCCATGAAAACTCCCGGAATCGCCGAGCAAAGTGCATATTTTCCTCGATTTAGTCTGATGAGCATTGTGGTACAGACAATCAAACCGCACGCTGCGAGTAATTGATTACTGATTCCGAAGAGTGGCCAAATGCTGCTTACATTTCCTGTGAAAACCAAATATCCCCATGCAAATGTGAACAATAAACTACTGATGATAATTCCGGGAGTCCAGTTTTTATCATTGAATTTAGGAATAACAGATCCCAACATTTCCTGCAAGAAAAATCTTCCAACTCTCGTTCCTGCATCAATAGCAGTTAAAATAAACACAGCTTCAAACATAATCGCAAAGTTGTACCAATACGCCATGAGCTGATCCATGTAAGGGATTTTATTGAAAATATGAGCCATTCCGACAGCTAAAGAAACAGCACCTCCGGTTCTTCCGTGTAAATCAATTCCGATTCTTTCAGAAAAATAATCAATTTCAACACCATGTAAACTCGGATGAGTTGCTAAAAAAGCATCATAAGTTTCTTTTGGTGTGTTGATAGCAAAATAATCTCCGGGCATTAGAGTACAAGCTGCTATTAAAGCCATTAATGCTACAAAACCTTCTACAAGCATTGCTCCATAACCTACAAATAAAATTTCCTTTTCTCTGTTCAGCATTTTTGGAGTCGTTCCTGTTGCAATTACCGCATGGAAACCAGAAATCGCTCCACATGCAATTACTATAAAGATAAAAGGTAAAACAGGGCCACCAATTACGGGACCTCCTCCGTTAATAAATTCAGTTAAAGCAGGCATTTGAATGGTTGGATGAATCACAATTACTCCAATCGCTAACATGATAATGGTTCCGATTTTTAAATACGTTGAAAGATAATCTCTAGGAACTAAAAGCAGCCAAACCGGCAACACAGAAGCCAAAAATCCGTATAATGGAATGGCAATAGAAATGGTTGTAATGTCCCATGTAAACATATTGTTCATCGTTTCATTCTGCATTAAATTATGCCCACCAATAATTCCGGCAATTAAAAGAACACCGCCCAAAATACTTGCAAAAGTCACCGAGTTCTTTCTGTAACGCATAATCAATCCCATGATAATCGCAATCGGCATCGTAATAACCACAGTAAATAATGACCATGATGCTTCGTGCATTGCATTAATACAGGCTAAAGAAAGTCCGGCAAGTGTTAAAATTAAAATGAATAAAATAGCAAAACCTGCAACCGTTCCGGTCGTTTTTCCGATTTCTTTGGATGCAATGGTTGCTAAACTTTGTCCTTTATGTCTTACGGATGCGAAAAGTACCACCATATCGTGAACTCCACCGCCTAAAACACAACCAATCAAGATCCAGATAGCTCCGGGAAGATATCCGAATTGAGCGGCGAGAACTGGTCCGACCAATGGTCCTGCTGCTGCAATTGCTGCAAAATGGTGTCCGAAAAGAACATTTTTATTGGTAGCTACATAATCTTTTCCATCGGCAAATTCCACGGCGGGAGTTGTATTTTTGTCATTTAAGCGGAGTACTTTATTGGCTAAATAAATTCCGTAAAAACGATAAGCAATCGCAAAGATAAGGAGGGATGTGAATACCAGAGTTAGTGCATTAATTCCATTTAGAAATTCCATATTGTTTTTCTTTTATGTGAGTAAATAATTAATGTTTATGTTTTTTTATTATGAATAATTTAAGCATTTGACCAAGGTAATTATTTTCTGTATAAAATTTACCAATATGTATATCAACTTAGCGAAATAATAAGTGATATATTTTTATTTTAAATGTAATTGTTTGATTTTTAAAATATTGTTTAATGCTTCTTTTTGATAAAACTATATTTTATATTTATTTTCTAATGATTTGCAAAATTTACTTTTTCTGAGACACAATGAAGTCAATCATCGCTTTGTTAAGCTCCTGTTGATAAGCTTTTTCGGTTGTATAAAAACCATGTTCTCCTTTTTTTACAATGATTAGCTCATGAGTTGTTTTTTGCTTTTTCAACATTTTGTTGAGTCTTTTAGAATGCCTTATTGGTGCAATTTTATCTTTATTACCATGCAAAATTAAAGTTGGAACCGTATTTTGAGTATAATTTAGAGGAGAAATAGTTTTACAGAATTCTACAATTTTCTTTTTATCTTCTTTGATGTTTAAACCCGTAATTCCCATAATAAGCTTGCCTCTCAAATCAATAATTTTTTTTGAAATTAAGCCTACAGTTAACAAAAGTGGCTTTGGAGCACGGGTGTGAAGAAGCCTGTTCATATCAGTTGGGCCAAAATTATCAACCACATAATTTACTTTTGCCGAATATTTTGAAAGTTCCGAATCTCCCACAAAATCTTCATCCTGAGTATAAGCGTTTAAAAGCGAAAGATGTGCACCAGCAGAAACGCCCCACATTCCGATATTATTTTCATCAAAATTGTATTTCTCTGCATTTTTGCGAACCCATCTTACCGCATCTTTTGTGTCCTGAATCGGTGCCGGAAAATGAATGTTTTCAGTTACAAGGCGATAATTAATGCTGATTACAACATGGTTTTTTTCTAAAAGTTGTAAAATAGTGCTTTCAACATAATTATCTGCTGTAATGATTTTGTCACCTTCAACCCAAGCTCCGCCGTGAATGTACATCACAACGGGAAGTTTCTTATTTTCTGTATTTTTCGGGCGGTAAATATCTAGCTGAATATCTTTGCCCGTCTCGTCGGTTTTGTAAACAATATTTTCTGAAACATTGGCACGTTCAAAAAGGAGAGTACTTTTTGGTTTCTGTGAAAATCCAAAAGTGGAGATTGTTAATAGAAATAAAAAAAATAGGCTTTTTAAAAACCTATCATTTTTTGTGTTTGAGTGAGATGTTCTCATAAGATATTGCTTTTGGTTTGCTATTTTACCAACTCTTCAAAAAGTTTACCAAAAGTCTGGTTTAAATCTTTCGATTTTCCGGGGTGAGGTCTTGAAGTTTGTACCACTGCACTTCTCACCGCCGTTAACCAACGGAACCTATCAGGAATTTCGAGTAAAGCAATCGGACCACCTTCCTTTTTTCCTTCAGCAATATTTTTAAAACTCTCCAGATTTTTAATGATGTCATTATAATCTAGTTTACTGTGCATTAGTTTAAATTTATCAGGACAAAGGTGAAATTCTACTTTGATAAATTTTTCTTTTTTTGAAAACATAACCAAGCCAATGTTGAAAAACTCTTCTCTTTCAACTTTTGGCACCAAACGTATTACGGCGTATTCGTATATCTTATCCTCTTGCATTTTTGGCTTCGTTTATAAAGATTTGAGAATTTTCTAATCGAGTTTTCAGAAAGTTGAAATAAATTTCACGGATTTCATCCGGACTTTCTTCTGCATCATTCCAATGCAGCCAATCTTGTGGAATTGTATTGACAATTTCTCGGAATAAAGTTTCATTTAAAACTGAATGTGCAAATTGGTCTGCCTCATCTAATTTCGTTGCCTGTGGAAGCAAAACGTGATCTTTTACATATTTAAAAGGAGTTTTCGCCGCCGCATCAAAATTCTGCCATGAGTGATGGAAATAAAAAGACGCACCGTTATCGATAATCCACAATTCTTTGTGCCACATCAAAAGATTGGTATTCTTAAAAGTACGGTCTATATTGGTGATAAAAGCATCCAGCCAAACAATTTTTGAAGCTAAAAGCGAATCAACCTTTACACTCGAATCAAAAGCAATAGAACCCGAAAGGTAATGAAGTCCTAAATTTAATCCTTCAGAATTTTTCAATAAATCCTGAATTTCTTCATCAGCTTCTGTTCTTCCAAAATCTACATCAAGATTGGCAAAAACCAGCTCTGGAATTGGTAAACCTAAAGCTTCGGTAATTTTTCCACCTAAGTATTCTGAAATCAACATTTTTACACCATGACCGGCGCCACGAAATTTCAACACATATTTAAAATCATCATCAGCTTCTGCCAAAGCAGGAAGTGAGCCTCCTTCACGAAGTGGAAGGATATAACGTTGTACAGTAACTGTTCTTAAATCTGACATAATGCAAAAATAACGTTTTCCTTTGTGCTTATTTCTATTTGTGCTATTTTTAGGTTTAAAATTTGTTTAAATTAAAATATTTCTCTTGAAGATTCGACTAATTGCGGAAAATTAAATATCTGTTGGATTCAATTAATTCAAAAATAAAATACATGAAAATCATCAAAAATAAAAATATACTCATCTCAAATCCTGAAACTAAAGATTTCCTTGCGGATGCATTTTACCCTGAAGCCAATGAAAAACTGCCGTTGGTTATTTTTGTTCATGGTTATAAAGGCTATAAAGATTGGGGTGCCTGGAATTTAATGGCAGAAAAGTTTGCAGAAGCAGGATTTTTCTTTGTTAAATTTAATTTTTCGCATAACGGAACTACCGTTGAAGATCCTGAGAATTTTGCTGATCTGGAAGCTTTTGGAAATAATAATTATTCAAAAGAATTGTCAGATTTAAATGTTGTTATTGATCATTTCGTTAAAGATCCAAAAGTTGATGACCAGAAAATTGTCTTAATCGGTCACAGTCGAGGAGGTGGAATTTCTATTCTTAAAACCTGTGAAGATGAAAGGATTAACGGGTTGATTACTTTGGCAAGCGTAGATACTTTAGAAAGATTTCCTACAAAAGAAAATTTTGAAAAATGGAAAGAGAATGGAGTGTATTATGTGGAAAACGGAAGAACAAAACAGCAAATGCCCCACTATTTTCAGTTTTTTGAAGATTTTAAAAATGATGAGCATCGCTTTGATGTAGAACGCTCAATGGAAATGGCAAAAGCTCAGGTTTTAATTATTCACGGAACCAGTGATGAAAGTGTAAACATAAAAAATGCAGAACACCTTCATATTTTAAATCCGACTTCAGAACTGTATCTTATTGAAAATGCAAATCATACATTTGGAGCAAAAGAACCTTGGGAAGATGATGTATTGCCGGAAGATTTAAATGAAGTTGTTGAGAAGTCTATTGAATTTATCAGGCAAAATATTTGATTTTTATTGTTAAAATTATTTTTGGTATTAATAATTTTCCTACTTTAGTGAAACATTAATACCATTAAATAAAAATTTTTATGAAAAAATCAAATTTAAAGAATGCTCAAAAATTAAGCAGAGAAGCTCAAAAGCAAATTTCGGGAGGCGACAAAGTGTTACAATGTAACTTAAGCGGTTGTTTTGATAATTATTTTAGCGACGGACGAGGAGGATGCGTTGTTCCTCCATGTGCACCACCTAACTTAGGAACTGAGGTTGTAGATTCTCAAGGGCGTTATAAATGCTGTTATTAAGTTTCTTGTCTTAAAAATAAAAAAGGAGTGAAAATTTTCACTCCTTTTAATTTCAAGTTGAAATTTATTTAACTAAAACCTTCCAGGCTTCTTCAATTTTACTATCTAATAATAATTTTTGAGCTTCCAAATGAATGTTTTCGTCGTTATGACAAGTTTCGGAAGGTAAAACTTCTACATTTGCTAACATTCCTAAATCGTTTCCTGTAAAGATTTTACTCAATTTTATAGCATCGGGAAGAAGGTCGAAACCGATTCCTTTTGTTACCAAAGGTTTTGGAACTTCAAAAAGGTTATTCTCATTATTTCTAGAATACCAATTTCCGCCAAGACGTGCAACCATATCCAGTTTTTTCTGATCCAGATTTCCTTCTTCATTCAGATATTCTTCTCTGATGTGGATTTTTTGTACCTCACAAATAACCAGATTTCCGGCACCGCCTTGATCTCCTAAAGATTTTACTTCTAAAACTTTACATTCAAAATTAACGGGACACTCTTCAATTAATTTAGGTTTCACCAAATCAGCATCTTTCATTGTTAATCCAGACTTGATGAATTCGTTTACTCCGTCACCATATTCCGTCGAAGCCAAAGAAATCTGCTGTACAATTGGAAAATTAACGGTTCCGATCACTACTTCAGAAGTTTCCAAAACATTTTCTAAAGTATGTTTTGTGGTATTGTCACGAACTCTTCTCGATGGTGAAAAAATCAAAATCGGTGGAACTGTACTGAACATATTGAAGAAACTGAACGGCGACAAATTGATTTCACCATTTTTATCAACCGTAGAAGCTAATGCAATCGGACGTGGCGAAACGGCAGTCTGCATTATTGTTTGTAGTTGTACGGGAGTTATTTCGGATGGGATTACTGTTTTCATTTTTGTTATTTAACCACAAAAGTCACAAAAGTTTCTAAGTAGATAATTAGAATCTTTTAAGATCAAAAAAGCATATCGTAATATTTATTTACGAAGGTTTCGTGCCCTTGATGATACAGATTTTTTACATTAAAATTTACTAATATGCCTTTGGGTTTTTTCATTAAATTAATATAATTTAAAACTTGAGCACGATGGATTTCATTCAGTTCTGAAACTGCTTTTAATTCAACTACAATTAAATCTTCCACTAAAAAGTCACAAAAGAAATCACAGTCAATTTCTTTTCCCTTATAAACGATAGGTACTTTAAATTCAGATTTAAAGTTAATATTTCTTAATTTCAATTCCTCTTCCAAGCATTTATGATAAACACTTTCAAGCAAACCAGCACCCAAAATTTTATGAACTTCAATACAAGCTCCATTGATTTTGTATGTCAAATCTGTTAAGTATGATTGAGTTATCATTTATTTGCTATTTTACAAATTAGTATAAAGTTTTATGAACTTTACCAAGAAATTATCAAGCTTTAAATGTCAAAAAAACTTTTGTGACTTTTGTGGTTGAGATTTAATTATTTAGCAGGAATAATTTTTCCGGCAACTTCACCAAAACCTACTCTCACGCCGTCTTTTTCAGCCCAAGCTTTCATAGTAATGGTATCGTTATCATCGATGAATTTTCTTTCTTGCCCGTTGCTTAGCTGAATTGGGTTTTGTCCTCTCCATGTTAATTCAAGCATAGAGCCGAAAGATTTTGGATCGCTTCCTGAAATAGTTCCACTTGCGTATAGATCACCAACTTCTACGTTACAACCATTTACCGTGTGATGAGCCAATTGCTGAGCCATATTCCAGTACATGTGTTTGTAGTTGCTTTCAGAAATTAGGTTTTCTTCACCGTTTTCAGGTTGTAAATAAACTTCTAAATTGATATCGTAATTTTTGTCGCCTTCAAATTTTAAATAATCCAAAACTTCAGGATCTTGTGTAGGAGAAGCAGTTTTGAACGGTTCTAAAGCTTCCAAAGTTACAACCCATGGAGAAACTGATGAACCGAAGTTTTTCGCCAAAAATGGTCCTAACGGAACGTATTCCCAAGATTGAATATCTCTTGCAGACCAGTCATTGAAAACAACCATTCCGAAAATAGCGTCTTCGGCATCTTTTGTAGAGATGCTTTCTCCCATTTCGGTATTTTTATTGACAATAAATGCCATTTCCAATTCAAAATCCAATTGCTTGCAAGGTCCGAAAACCGGTTTGTCTGCATCTGCAGGTTTCATCTGACCTTTCGGACGGTTGATTTCTGTTCCCGAAACTACAATTGAGGAAGCTCTTCCGTGGTAACCTACCGGTAAATGTTTCCAGTTTGGAAGTAGTGCATTTGCAGGATCTCTGAACATTTTCCCAACGTTGGTTGCATGCTCGATGCTGCTATAAAAATCTGTGTAATTTGGAATGTGAACAGGCATCATCATTTTCACCTGATCTACATCATAAAATGCTTCTTCAATGGTTTTTTCATCTTTAGACAAAATAGAACCTTCAAGCAATAATTCCTGTATTTTAAGACGTACGGCGTTGGTTACAGGTTTTCCAAGTTCGATAAATTCATTTAAAGTGTATGCTTCAAAAATATTGTCATCAAGACCTTCAATATCTTCAAAATAACCAAGATCATACAAGGTTGCAAGATCTATGATCTGATCTCCGATTCTTGTACAACATCCTATGAATTCTTTATTGAAAACAGTTACTCCGAAAGGTATATTGTGGATTGAAAAGTCTGAATTTGATGAATATTCTACAAATGATTTCATAATTTTTGTAATTTAATTTAGATTAGAATAAAATCAATACTGATTTTACTTTTTAGCTTTAATCTTCGCTTTAGAAAAGGATTCTTCGTCAATCCATCTATCTTTGTTGTTGACATCGATAAGGTATAAAATATTATCCTGTCTTGTCAATAACAGTGTTTTGGTAACGGGAATCGGAACTTTTTTGTTTTCAAGCAAATCGGCTCTCAGTGAAATGATATTTTTTCTGCTTCTTACGATGTCTCCGGAAAATACATTAGAAGTGCTTTCGCCAGTGGCTTTATCGTCAAATATTTCGACATACGTTGCTTTCTGGCCTTTTATCACAATGAAATTTCTTTCTGTGTGATCGGGCAAGTCTTTAATCAAAACAAATTTTTTATCGTCAATATTAACAGCGCTTAAATTTTGATTAATGCCTTTTCTTTCCTCAAGCTTGGTGAGAATAGCATCTAAGGTTCCGTATTGTGCGTGTGCAAAAAAACTTGTTCCAATGAGGAGCAATCCGCTGAAAAATTTGATCATAATACTGTGTTTTATAAAAAAGTTTTGTCAAGATCTGCATCCTGACAAAACTCTGTATTTATTATTTTAGATTAAAGATTTCCTCTTTTTTCCTGCTCTCTTTCTAATGCTTCGAACAATGCTTTGAAGTTACCTGCACCAAAACTTTGTGCACCGTGTCTTTCAATGATTTCGAAGAATAGAGTAGGACGGTCTTCTACAGGTTTTGTGAAGATCTGAAGTAAGTAACCTTCTTCGTCGTGGTCAATAAGAATTCCTAAATCCTGAAGTTTTTTAAGATCTTCGTCAATGTGACCAACTCTTTCAGGAACCATGTCGTAGTAAGCTTCCGGTGGAGCAGAAAGGAATTCTACACCACGTTTTTTCAACTCAGTTACTGTGTGGATGATGTCTTTTGTAGCAACCGCAATATGCTGTACACCTTCACCTTCGTAGAAATCTAAATATTCTTCTACCTGAGATTTCTTTTTACCTTCTGCAGGCTCGTTGATCGGGAATTTTGCGTAACCGTTTCCGTTTGACATTACTTTAGACATCAAAGCAGAATATTCTGTGTTGATTTGTTTGTCGTCAAAAGAAAGAATGTTTACAAATCCCATTACTTTTTCGTACCATTCTACAGTAGGAATCATTCTGTCCCAGTCTACGTTTCCTACACAGTGGTCAACATATAATAAGCCAGCTTCTTCCGGTTGGTAAGCACTTTCCCATTTTTCGTAACCAGGCATGAAAGGACCAGTATAATTTTTTCTTTCGATAAACATGTGAACAGTTTCTCCGTACGTGTAAATTCCGGACATTCTTACTTCACCGTGTTCGTCAGTTAATGTTGTAGGCTCTAAATATGGTTTTCCTCCTCTTTTAGTAGTTTCTTCAAAAGCAGAATAAGCATCATCTACCCAAAGTGCCAAAATTTTAACACCATCACCGTGTTTTTTTACATGTTCATTGATTGGAGAGTCAGATTTTAAACCTGTAGTAAGAATTAATCTGATTTTTCCCTGTTGCAGAACATAAGATGCACGATCTCTTACTCCGGTTTCAGGCCCTGCATAAGCAACAGACTGAAAGCCAAATGCTGTTTTATAGTAGTGAGCCGCCTGCTTAGCGTTTCCTACATAAAATTCGATGTAATCTGTACCATTAATTGGTAAAAAATTCTCAGCTTGAGCAATTTTTTCGGCAAATGTAAGTGTTGACATATTTTCTATTTTTACTTTTATTTAATGGCTTGCAAATTACAAAATTCCTGTAAATAATTAAAAACAAAATCGTTATGTAATCGATTGTCTTATTTTTAACGTAAACTAAAGTTTGTTTAAGTATAGATAAGTTTATTGTTATTTTATTATTTATTCTACATTTGTTAAAGATACAAGATGTAGAAAATAAAATTATTTCAAAGTAAGAAAGTCGTAATTATTTACGGCTTTCGATTTTTATTTATTTAATCTTCCTGCATCTGGGTTATAATTATCCCATATTTTCCATACATTATCTATTTTGCGGATAAAATAAATTTGCGTGTTGAGCTGGTTTACAAAATGTTCTTCTCCGGTTTCCCCCACTTTGAAGAGAAGATTCCAGAATTCATGGGTTTCAAGAATCTTTTTGTCGGGCTCGTCTGTTATGATGTTTACATCGAATACTTCAAAATTTGAACGATTGTTTTTAGTGACAAGCTCAAACTGTCTTTCACAAAGCTCTTTACTGAAGGCTGAAGCTCTCTCAAGAAATGGAGAATTATCAAATACCAACTCTTTGAATAAGTCTAATTTCAATGTTGGGAAGTTTTTATACAAATCGAAAACTGCCGCACAATACCGATAGACAATATCCACTGAAAAGACACTGCTGTTTACTTTTTCTTCAAGTATTTGATGTTCTTTAATATCATGAATGTATGAGTTAAGATCTTTAAAGCCTAAAAAAATGCATATTTTATCAAGTGTTTTTAAAAAACGCAAATCATTATGTGTTTTATCCTGATAATCGCTTTCAAAAAAACGCTGTAAAGTAATGTGCGAAATGGTATTTCCTAACTCAAATAGTTTATCGTTTTTGAGTTCTTCAGATGATGCTAATTCTTCTTTAATGATTTCTGAAAGAATAATATAATGGCTCCTTTTCCATTCAACTACCGTTCCTAAAATTGAATCTTGAATTTTTGGGTGCTTTGCAACTTTTTCTTTTATAGAATTATAGATCGTCTTCATTTGTGTACTATTTATATATAACAAAAGTTTTTGGCAAAACGATTGCCAAAAACTTCATGGTTATTTTACATAAATGTAAGAACTTTTTTAATTTAAAAGCTATATTTTTTATTTTTTTTAATGCTTAAACCTCTCATAAGCTGCTCTTTCCAGCATTTCTCGGTCATCGGGATGTGCAATGCTGATTAATTCCTGAGCTCTCTGACGAAGATTTTTTCCATACAGATAAGCTGTTCCGTATTCTGTTACTACCCAATGGATATGACCTCTGGTTGTAACAACTCCGGCTCCTTGTTTTAAGAAAGGTACAATTCTGGAAACACCTCTTTTCGTTCTTGAAGTAATAGCGATAATAGGTTTTCCGTCTTCGCTTAATGCAGCTCCCCTCATGAAATCCATTTGTCCGCCAATTCCGCTGTACTGCGTAGTTCCGATAGAATCTGCACAAACCTGACCTGTAAGATCAATCTCAATTGCAGAATTGATGGCAACCATTTTTTTATTTCTCATAATGTTAATCGGGAAATTTACCGTACTTACATCGTCGAAAGAAAATACCGTATTATCATCTACATAATCGTATAATTTTCTTGTTCCGAAACAGAAACTTGTAATGGTTTTATTATCATTATAACCTTTGTATTTATTATTAATGACATCATTTTGAATCAGGTCAATCACGCCGTCACTTAACATTTCGGTATGAACACCAAGATCTTTGTGATTACCTAAACATTTTAAAACTGCATCGGGAATTGTTCCGATTCCCATTTGAAGGGTAGATTTATCATCAATCAATTCAGCAACATTTTTACCTACCAACATTTCGTCAGGACCTACTTTTGCACCGTAATCAACAGTTGGGAGTTCTTCCTCGTGCCAAACCAGTTTATGAATTCTGCTGATGTGAATCATTCCGTCGCCGTGCGTTCTCGGCATCAAAGGATTTACTACAGCAACGATTGTTTGAGCGGTATCTACTGCAGCTCTTGCAACGTCTACAGAAGTTCCTAATGTACAAAAACCATGTTTGTCGGGCGGGGAAACTGTAATAAAAGCTACATCAAGCGGTAAAATATTTTTTCTGAAAAGAATTGGGATTTCACTTAAAAAAACAGGAACAAAATCTCCTCTGTCTGAATTCACCGCATCACGAACCGGCGTTGAAACAAATAGTGAGTTGACGAAAAACTTGTCTTTATATTCAGGTTTGGCAATTTCTACATTTCCCTGTTGAGTAATAGAAACCATTTCGATGTTATCCAGTCGGTGCGACTGTCTTGCCAATTCGTCAATTAAATGATTCGGAGTACATGCACTTCCATGAAAAAACACACGGTTTCCGCTTTTTACAGTATATACAGCTTCTTCTGCACTAATATAATTGTACATTTTCTAAAATTTTATAGATAATATTCTACATCTTCTTTGATTCTTTAAAGATACTTCATATTGTTTTTATAAGCCAGAAATATGAGAAAATATTTGTCATGTTTTGGTGAAAGCTGGTTAAAAATAAAGGACTGAATGTATAAATTCAGTCCTCAATTTTTTTTATAACAAGTTTAGAGCTAAAAGCTAATTGCCAAAAACTGTATTATTCCTGTGAACGATCTTCCAAAGTATGGTCTTCGTTTTCCAGCCAAGAAGTTTTGTAAGACGGGTCTTCTACTTTCATCGCTTCTTCCGTAATTTTCAAAGGACGGAAAGGGTCTACCATAACTGCGTATTCTTCAGTGAATTTTTTACCGATACTTCTTTCCATAGCTCCTGGATGAGGTCCGTGAACAATACCTCCCGGATGAAGGGTGAAATCCATTAAATCGATATGATTACGGCTCATGAAATCACCTTCTGTATAAAATAAAACTTCGTCAGAATCGATATTCGAGTGATTGTACGGCGCAGGAATTGCCATCGGATGGTAATCATACATTCTTGCACAGAACGAACAAACCACAAAATTATGTCCCTCAAAATTCTGGTGAACTGGCGGCGGTTGGTGTACTCTTCCTGTAATCGGTTCGAAGTTTTTGATATTAAATTTATAAGGATAAAAATAACCGTCCCAACCTACAACATCAAATGGATGCGTTGCGTAAATGAAATCGGTAATTTGGTTTTCCTTTTTTACTTTAATTAAAAACTCTCCTTTTTCGTCTTTAGGTTCAACAAAAGTAGGAGCGATGATGTCTCTTTCGCAGAATGGGGAATGCTCCAAAAGTTGCCCAAATTCGTTTCTGTATCTTTTTGGAGTGTAAATCGGTGAGTGACTTTCCAACACAAAGAAAACAGTATCTTCAGAATGTAATTCAACCTGATAAATCGTTCCTCTCGGGATAATAAGATAATCGCCAAACGAAAATTCAAGATTTCCTACAAAAGTTTTCAAAGTTCCGCTTCCGTTATGAACGTATAAAAGCTCATCACATTCAGCATTTTTGTAGAAATAATCCATTGATTTTCTTGGTTTTGCCAATCCCATTTTCAGGTCATTGTTTACCAAAAGAAACTTTCGGCTATCCATAAAATCGTCTTCAGGAGTTACATTCATTCCTTTAAACATTCTTGGAGTTACGTTTTTGTCTACAGCAATTTTCGGAGCTACATCTTTCGGTTCGCCAATCGATTTGATTTGAGTAGGGCGATGAACGTGATACAGCAAAGAAGAAATTCCATGAAAACCTTCCGTTCCGAAAAGCTGCTCATAATAGAATTTATCTTCAGGAGATTTGAAAATTGTATGCCTTTTTTGAGGGATATTTCCCGACTGATGGTATCTCATTTTTACTTTTATATCTAGAATTTCAAATTTAATATTTTTTAATGAATTGAAATTTAAAAACAAATTTTATTTAAGTTTTGTTGATCTAAAAATAAATGTTAGTTTTGTCTAACAATTTTATTTCATGAAGCGAATATTGTTTTCTGCAGTTTTTTTATCGCCATTTTGTTTTGCTCAGCAGGCAGACAGTTTAGATTTAAATAAAACTCAAAAAGCCGATGCTGTTAAAATTTCTGAGAAGAAAGAAATTAAAACAAAAGATATCGATGATGTTGTCATTACCGGAACCATAAAGCCAATTAGCAAGTCAAAAAGCCCGGTTGCTGTGGAAATTTACAGTCAGAAATTTTTCCAGAAAAATCCGACGCCTAATGTTTTTGAAGCGATTGCAATGGTAAATGGTGTAAAACCTCAGTTGAATTGTTCAGTTTGTAATACGGGAGATATTCACATCAACGGTTTGGAAGGACCTTATACCATGATTTTGATTGACGGAATGCCGATTGTGAGTTCACTTTCTACAGTCTACGGTTTGAGCGGAATTCCGAATAGTTTGATTGACAGAATTGAAGTGGTAAAAGGTCCGGCTTCGTCACTTTATGGCTCTGAAGCAATGGGTGGAGTCATCAATATTATTACTAAAAATGCTTTGACAGCTCCGAAATTAAGTGTTGATTTAATGACAACAGGCTGGGCTGAAAATAATGTCGATTTGTCTACGAAATTTAATATGTCTGAAAAAATAGCTTCACTTTTAAGTTTAAATTATTTTAATTCGACCAAAAGATTCGACCAAAATAAAGACAATTTCACCGATGCAGCGTTACAAAATAGAATTTCAATTTTCAATAAATGGAATTTCAAAAGAAAAGAAAATCGACATGCGAGTTTTGCGTTAAGGTATTTGTATGAAGACCGTTTTGGAGGAGAAATGCAGTGGAATAAGTCGTATCGTGGAAGTGATGAGGTTTACGGCGAAAGCATTTATACCAACCGGGTAGAAGCTTTTGGAGCCTATCAATGGCCAATGAAAGAAAATATTGTGACGCAGTTTTCTTACAATTTTCATGACCAGAATTCTTTTTACGGAACCAATCCTTTTGAGGCGACTCAAAAAGTTGCTTTTGCACAAACGTATTGGGATAAAAAACTGGGAAATCATGATTTGATTTTAGGAGTAACTTTCAAAAGAACTTTTTATGATGACAACACGCCTGGAACTTTATCCAGCGATGGATTGACAAACGAGCCGATGAAATCACCAATTTTAGGAGCTTTTATTCAGGATCAGTGGGAGATTAATGATAAAAATACTTTGTTGTTGGGTTACCGATTTGATTATGATAAAATACATCACGCTGTACATTCACCGCGTTTTGCTTGGAAATTTTCGCCCAATCCTTATCATACTTTGCGCTTCAATTTTGGAACAGGTTTCAGAGTTGTGAATTTATTTACGGAAGACCATGCTGCTTTGACGGGCTCTCGAGATGTTGTCATTCAGTCTGATTTAAAACCGGAAAAGTCAGTTAACGTAAACCTGAATTATGTCTGGAAAATTCCTGTGGGTGACAAGCTGATCAATTTGGATGCTTCAGCGTTTTATACTTATTTCAGCAATAAAATTGTCGGCGATTTTGATACGGATCCTGAGAAAATTATTTATGATAACCTTAATGGTTACGGAATTTCAAGAGGTGCTTCAATGAACGTTGATTATAGTTTTAATTTTCCGTTAAGTATAAATCTTGGTGTCACCTATTTGGATGTTTACCAAAAATTTGATGGCGAAACTGAAAAATCCCAACAACTTCATGCCCCGAAATGGAGTGGAACTTATAGCTTGACTTATAAATTCAAAAGTAATTTGACGATTGATTTTACAGGGCAATTTTACGGACCGATGCGATTGCCGGTTTTACCGAATGATTACCGACCGGAATATTCTCCGTTTTATAATCTTGCGAATATTCAGGTTTCGAAAAGTTTCAAATCCGGATTTGAAGTGTATTGCGGAATAAAAAATCTGTTCAATTTCACCCCAAAAAATCCTTTGATGCGACCGTTTGACCCATTTGATAAAAATGTTGATGACCCAATCTCTAATCCGAATCGTTATACTTTTGATACAACTTACGGATATGCGCCAATGCAGAAAATAAGAGGTTTTTTAGGCGTGAAATATATTTTAAAGTAAGATTGATTTGTATATGTTTTTAACGCAAAGATTTATTTTTTAGATATAAATATTTAAGGTGCAAAGTATAATCAATAAATTGATTTAAGCGAATGTTTTTCAAGCTTTATCAGCGACTTGTCGCAATCTTTGCTTCTTTAAAAATTGTATCGATTGATTAATCTTTGCGTTAAAATAAATTAAATATTAATAATTAGCAATTTGATAAAGTGAAAAGTTTAATATTTTTATTTTTAATGTTGGTGCCGATTTTTTGTCTTTCACAGATGAAAACCGGCACTTTTTCGGATTGGGAAATTCAGCAACAAAAAGAAGCAAAACCTACGATAATTCATATTTATACCGATCGGTGCGCCATCTGCAAGATTGAATCTTTTCAATTAAATAAAGATAAAGAATTGGTTGAAATGATCAATGAGGATTTTTATCTCATCAATTTTGAAGCTGAAAAAACAAAAGAAAAAATTATTTTTCAAGGGAAAGAATTCAATTATTTACCCAATGGGAATTCCGGAATTCATGAACTGGCTTTGGCTTTATCTAAAAATAAAAACCAACCTGTTTACCCATTGTGGATTATTTTAAATGAAAACCAGGAGTTGGTGTATTATCATGAAGGGCAATTTAAACCTGAAAAAATGAAGAAAAAATTAAATGAAATTGCAAATCTTTAAACACGAACTTTGTCATTCCGCAGAAATCTCAACATACTACTAAGCTTAGATTCTTTCAGAATGACAAACATTATGTTATTTAGAAGTAGAAAATTTATTTTAACAAAACCACAACAATCCCCAAAATTGCAGGCAAAGCCTGAACGAAAAATATGTTTTTCGTTGCTGAAATGGCACCATAAATTCCAGCAACAGCGACACAACTCAAGAAAAATAAAGCAATGTTGGTTTGCCATTTTTCATCTTCTATAAAAAAAGACCAGATCAATCCTGCGGCTAAAAAACCATTGTATAAACCTTGATTGGCGGCCAAACCTTTTGTGGGTTTAAACATTTCGGCGGGTAAAGCAGCTTTGAAAACTTCTTTTCCTTTGGTTTCCCATGCAAACATTTCCATCCATAGAATGTAAAGGTGTTCTAGAGCGACAACTGCGATTAAGATTTTGGCAACGATTTCCATGATTTATTGTTTGTTATTGTAAAACTAAAAAAATAAAGTTAAGTTTGGTTATACAATTTCAAAAATGGAAACTTTCAAAGCGCATTTAGATAAATTTATTACTATCAGTGACGAAGAATTTGCTTCTGTATTTTCTTTTTTCGAGGTTTTAAAAGTGAAAAAGAAAGAAAATCTGATGCTTGAAGGAGATATTTGTAAATTCAAATATTTCGTTCTTGAAGGTTGTCTGAGAAAGTTTTTCGTGAATGAAAAAGGGGTGGAACAAACCACAGAATTTGCCATCGAAAACTGGTGGATTTCCGACACTTTTGCTTTTGAAAAACAGGAAAAAACAGATTTTAATATTCAGTCTGTTGAACATTCTATGATTTTAGTGATTGATTTCCATTCTCAGGAATTGTTGCTTCAAAAACATCCGGTGATGGAACGTTATTTCAGAATGGTTTACCAAACCGCTTATGCAGCTGCCGAAAAAAGAATCCGCTACATTTATGAAATGACAAAGGAAGAATATTATGTGCATTTTAGTACTCTGTATCCTTGGTTTATTCAAAGAATTCCGCAATATTTATTGGCTTCTTTTTTAGGTTTTACACCGGAATATTTAAGTGAAATAAGAGCGAAATTACGTTCTTAAACCAGTTTAAGATTTTTGCGATTCTTAATTCGCAACTTTGTCCTGTTCATAAAAACAAACGCAATGACAGGCAAAGATTTTATATTTCCACAGTTATTTTTAAGATTGGCAATTTCGGTGACAATGCTTTCTGCAGTGGCAGACAGATTTGGTTTTTGGGGTGACAACTCAGCTTGGGGAAACTGGGGAAACTTTGAAAAGTACACTCGACAATTAACGTTTTTTCTTCCCGAAACTCTAAGTACATTTTCAGCTTACACGGCTACTTTTTTAGAAATACTTTTTCCTTTGATGCTGATTTTAGGTTTCAAAACAAAAATCGCAGCTTACGGAGCCGGAATTTTATTGCTTGTTTTCGCTTTATCAATGAGCATTGCTTTAGGAATAAAAGCACCTTTAGATTATTCGGTTTGGGTAGGAAGCGCAGCGGCTTTTTTATTGGCAACACAAAAAGAATTTTATTTTTCAATAGATACATTAACTAAAAAATCATAAATACTATGAGTGCAAGAATTAATATGGCAACGGTAGATACTGCCGCTTACAAAGCAATGATGGGATTGGAAGGTTATCTTCAAACCATTTCTTTAAACCATATTCAGAAAGAATTGATCAAGATCAGAGCGTCGCAAATCAACGGATGTGCTTTTTGTCTGGATATGCATACAAAAGATGCAATGAAATACGGCGAAACACCACAAAGAATTTATCTTTTAAATGCATGGAGAGAGGCGTTGGAGCTTTATACGGAAGAGGAACAGGTGCTTTTAGCAATGACGGAAGAAATTACTTTGATCAGCCAAAAAGGTCTGACAGAAGAAACGTATTATAAGGCTAAACAATTGTTTGATGAAGGTCAAATTGCTCAAATTATCATGGCAATTGTTACCATAAATGCCTGGAACAGAATTGCAATTTCTACACATTTGCCAATTGCAAAGTAGATTTTAAATCGATTAAATTATTAACGAAGATCGCTTCCCAATTATTGAGAAGCGATTTTTTTGTTATTACTAAGAACGAAAAAAACCAAGTAATCTTTTATGAATTTTAGATTGCTTCATTTTGCTTGCAATGACAAATGTTATGTTGATTAAAGTTGAGATAGCTCAGAATTAATAAAATTCAATTCCTCCTGAGATAGATCGAATGACATTCCTTTTGCATTTTCAATGGCCTGTTGAGCGTTTCTTGCTCCTGCTAAAACTACTGAAATTGCGGGTTGTAAAGTTGTCCAACGCAAAACTAATTGAGAAAGAGTAGCTCCTTTGTCTTGTGCGATAGGTTCTATTTTTTCTAAGAATTTTTTTACGTTATCTAAATCGAACTGTGAGAAATATCCGTTTCTGTGATCGCTTTCTTTTAATTGATCTTCTTTGAAATATTTTCCGGTTAAAAGACCTCTTTCCATTGGACTGTAAACGATTATTCCCGAATTATTTTCTAAAGAATAGGGAACTAAATCATTTTCAATTGCCCGATTCAGCATGCTGTAAGAAACCTGATTGCTTGCTAATTTTAATGTTTTATTGGCTTCTTCCATTTGCTCAACAGAATAATTGCTAACACCTGCAGTGCGAATTTTTCCTTGTTGAATAAGCAATTCCATTGCTTCCATCGTTTCATTAATTGGAGTTGTAGAATCTGGCCAATGCAATTGTAAAAGGTCGATGTAATCTGTTCCCAATCTTTTTAAGCTTTCCTCAACTTCTTTGATAATGTTTTCTTTTGAAGCAAATTTATATACAGGAATTATTTTGCCATCATCATTTGCATCAAAGAAAAATTCACCTTTTCCATTATTACTTCCGTCCCAAACCAATCCGAATTTTGTTAACAACTGAATTTTCGAACGGTCTTTTCCTTTGATAGCTTCACCTATCATTTCCTCACTCAATCCGAAACCATAAAAAGGTGCGGTGTCAATGGAAGTCACACCATGATCTAGAGAAGCATGAATTGATTTGATGGAATCTTGTTTTTCATTTCCACCCCACATATTTCCACCGATGGCAAACGCTCCGTGAGTGATCACTGAAAGTTCTAGATCTGTGTTTCCTAATTTTCTATATTGCATTTTCTTGTCTTAATTTTTTAAGTTGATTTAACCACAAAAATTTTCCATTTCGTTTGTCATTCCGTAGGAATCTCAGCAGAATCAATTTGATCTTAAGAGTTTAGATTCCTACGGAATGACAAAAGGACGGTCAAATAATTATGTATTATTTATTTAATTCCTTTAAAATAGCGTCACCCACACTTTTTGCAGACTGAGGGTTTTGTCCTGTAATTACTCTTTGGTCTGTCACAACATGATTTTCCCAAAGTCCAGATTTTTCAAATTTCGCACCTCTTTCTTTCAGTTTATCTTCCAAAAGGAAAGGAACTACGTTTGTTAATTTTACTTCAGCTTCCTCTTCATTGGTAAAAGCGTTGATTTTTTTGCCATCAACCAAATACTTTCCGTTATCCAGTTTAATATTCACCAAACCAGCTGGACCGTGACAAACTGCAGCTACAATTCCTCCGTTTTCATAAATTTTTGAAGCAATTTTTGATAATTCTGTATTGTCCGCAAAATCCCACATTGCGCCGTGACCTCCTGCATAAAAAATGGTGGAATAATCATTTGGATTTATTTGCGAAGGCTGTAAAGATTGATCGATTTTACTTTTGTCTTTACTTTCCCAAAACTCTTTGTTGACAGGATCTTTTAAATCAAATCCGTCAACAGGCGGAGTTCCGCCTTTCGGACTTACAAAATCAATTTCGTAACCGGCTTTGTGAAGAACTACCCAAGGATGCGAAACTTCACCAAGATAATATCCGGTTTCTTCGCCTGTGGCACCTTTTTTGTCATGACTGGTCACGACAAATAGAATTTTCTTTTCCATATTTTTAGATTTTTTGGTTTGTGATTGTACGAATCCTACTGTAAATAATGCAAGAATTAGTAATGCTAATTTTTTCATATTTAAACAATTTCAGTTAAATAAATCTGAGGTTTTTCCTGCAGTTTTTCATCAACCAAACCTCCAAAAGCTTTAATGTAAGGTTGCTCATTATGCTGTTTCAATCCTTCTTCACTTTTCCAAATTTCGTAGAAAACAAAATGATTTTTATCTTCAATTCCTTGATGAAGGGTGTACAATTCGTTGGCTTCTTCTTTCAGAGTTTCTGTTACCATATTTTGAAGAACTTCCAAAACTTCTGTTCTGTGCTCTTCTTTTGCTTTTATTATTGCGGTAAGATAGATTTTCATTACACTAATTGTGGTTTTAATTCTTTTTCAAAAACGTTTGTAAGATGTTCTCTGTATAATTTCATATCGCGCTCGATATTTGCATTTTTCTCTACATCGTGGAAGTGGAAACTTTCCATTTTTTCTAAAGAAACAAAGGCATTCATTCTGTGAAAACCAAATAATGGTCCATTGTCTACACTTGTTTCGTTGAAAAATTCTCCGGGAAGCGTGAAGGCTGTTTCCGGCGCATTCCAGCTTGTGGTTACCATATATTTTCTTCCGCCCAACATTCCTCCGGTTCCGTAGTTGATTTTTGGGTTTTCAGAAGTTCTGCCGTCACTCATGTAAATTCCTTTTGCATGCCCGGCTGTGAAAACTTCATCGATGTATTTTTTCAAACCATTCGGCAACTGAAACCACCAAATCGGAGTGTGATAAATGATATAATCTGCCCAGACAAATTTTTCTACTTCTTCGTTTTTATTGTAATTGTCGCTTACATTGCTGATTTGCACTTCTACATTTTCGAATTTTTTTAAAACTTCCAATGTGTTTTCTGCAATAGTCTGATTATATTTTCCTCCTGAATGTCCGAAGTTTTGTCCACCGTTGATGATTAATACTTTTTTCATTTTGTATGATTGTTTAAATTTTACTCTGCAAAGTTATATCGGGATTTTATATAATTAAAATAATATAATTTATACCTTTGTATTATAATTCTGATGGGTTAGAAGTTAGAAGTTAGAAGTTAGAAGTTAGAAGTTAGAAGTTAGAAGTTAGAAGTTAGAAGTTAGGAATGATGGATGGGTAAGGTTCACAAGCGAAGCGAATTGACTTTTCACAATTAACTTTTCACAATTGAAAAAATAAAATTATGGTAAATCTCGAATGGTACCGCACTTTTAAAGCGATTTATAAAACCGGAACGTTAACCGGAGCTGCAGATTCTTTATTTATTTCTCAACCCGGAGTAAGTTTGCATTTGGGTTCGCTTGAAGCTTATGTTGGATACAAATTATTTGACAGAACCGGAAGAAAAATGATTCCGACTGAAAGAGGAAAGGTTTTGTTTAATGCAATTTCAGAACCTTTGACAAAACTTGAAGAAGTTGAAAAGAATTTCCAAAAGTCTACCGAAAAACATACACCAACCATCAGTGTCGGAATGTGTTTTGAGACCTTTCAAACCACTTTAGAACAATATGTTTCGACGCTGGATTTTAATTTAATTATCAGTTTTGGTGAGTATCCGGAGATGTTGGACCAGCTGGATAAAGGAATTTTAGATTTAATTATCACTCCCAAAAAAGGAACATCGCCCAATATTCTGCACGAAGCATTTTCTTCGGAACAAATTATTTTGGTAGGCGGAAAAGATATTGATACAGAAAGTTTTGGTGAAGTTTTAAAAACCAAAGATTTTCAAAAAATTGAAGATTGGTTAAAAAACGAAAAATGGTACGGTACAACCGGCGATATGGAACATCTTTTTCAGTTTTGGCTAATGAATTTCGGGCATAAACCTAATTTCAGACCCAATTATATTGTTCCGAACTTAAATTCGATTATCCGTTGTCTGAAAGGCGGAACTGGATTGGCTGTCGTTCCTGATTTTTTATGTAAAAATGAAATTGAAAGTGGTGAAATACAACTGATTTGGGAAGGCGATAAAAAATTGGAAAACACTCTTTACTTTGGCTGCAGAAAAAAGACGATGTATCAATCTGAAATCGACCATATCAAAGGACTTTTCAGACAGGTGATGACTAATGTTGAGGTTTAATTTTTAGTGATTTTTTTTTATTGTAAAGAAATAAAGAATTAGTTTTTTGCACTAAAAAAGTTTGTTTGAGATTGTTTTATTTCAACAAGTTTGATAAAAGCTCACTGCAACTTCTCGCAATGACGATAATAATTCCCCTCCTTTGGAGAGGTGTCAAAAATTTCAAAGAAATTTTTGACGGGGTGGTTCTTTAACTTCAAGATTTTTCACACTATAATCTTTAAAGAATCTAATCTAAATTTTTTAGGTTAAAGATTCGTATAGAGATTCTTAAGGAATGACACACTTTGTATTTATGACAGAATTTGAAAAGAAAGACCGAAAATCTAGCCCAGATTGCAGTGAAAATCCTTTTTTTGAAAAAAAAAGATTGTAACGAAAAGCTGGAAAAGCTCCTGAAAAGTACGGAAGATGAAAGCGGGAATTTTATAGGTTTGAAAATAGATTTCTCCTTTTTCGAAATGACAAACTCGATGTTGAAAAGCTTTGAAAAATAAATTTCATTATCTTTGCAATTCGTAAAACCCCAATAAATACAATGTAGGATACAATTTCTTTCAGATTTAATAAACAATAACGGAAAATGTTATTGCAGTTTAACCTTACTAAAAGAAAGAAATTATGCTTTTTCTACACAATATATCCTTTGGGTTTCCTGCGGGGAATCTGCTTTTTAATTCTATCAATTTAACGATACCTTCTCATTCAAAATCGGCTTTGGTCGGAAGTAACGGCATGGGGAAATCTACCTTGCTGAAAATTATTGCTAACGAAATTGAACCTTTGGCAGGAAATGTCAATATTCAGGGTGATATTTTCTATGTTCCACAAATGTTTGGAAATTTTAATGATTTGACGATTGCGGAATGTTTGAAAATCGATAAAAAACTCAATGCACTTCAAAAAATAACCGATGGCGAAGTGGATGAAATTTATTTTGAAACTTTAAATGACGATTGGGACATCGAAGAACGCTGTCAAAATGCCTTACAATATTGGAAACTTGAAGATGTAAATTTAAACCAAACTTTGGAAAGTTTGAGTGGCGGACAAAAAACAAAGGTTTTTCTTACAGGAATTCAAATCAATCAGCCTGAAATTATTTTATTGGATGAACCTACGAATCATCTTGATTTGGAAGGTCGAAATCTGTTGTATGATTTTATTGAAAAGACGAGTTCAACGGTTGTGATTGTGAGTCATGACCGAACTTTGCTGAATTTAGTTGATACAATTTTTGAATTAAGCAATCAGGGGATTTCAACATACGGAGGTAATTATGATTTTTATGCCGAACAAAAAACAATTGAAAATGAAGCTTTACAAAATGACATTCATTCTAAAGAACGTGCTTTGAAAAAAGCGAAAGAAAAAGAACGCGAAACTTTGGAACGCAAGCAAAAACTCGATGCACGAGGAAAAGGAAAGCAGGAAAAATCGGGTGTTGCAAGAATTATGATGAATACGTTGCGAAATAATGCGGAGAAAAATTCTTCAAAACTGAAGTCTGTTCATGCCGAGAAAATCAATGATATTTCGGGTGATTTGCGGGATTTGCGTTCGTCGGTTAGAAATGCTGACCAAATGAAAGTGAATTTTAATGATTCGAATCTGCATTCGGGAAAAATTTTGATTTCGGTGGAAGCAATTAATTTTAAGTATGACCAAGAAAATCTTTGGAATGAAAATCTCAATCTTGAAATTAGAAGTGGAGACCGAATTTCAATTAAAGGTTCGAATGGCTCAGGAAAAACGAGTTTGATAAAATTATTGTTAGGAGATTTAAAACCTTCTGTCGGAACTATTTCGAGATCCGATTTTCAGACGATTTATATTGATCAGGAGTATTCTTTGATTGATAAAAATGCGACGGTTTATGATTTTTCCCAACAGTTTAACGATAATGCGTTGCAAGAATCTGAAGTGAAAACTTTATTGTCAAGATTTTTATTCGGAAAGGAAACCTGGGACAAAAAATGCGATATTCTGAGTGGCGGAGAACGCTTACGGCTTCTTCTGTGCGGACTTTCAATCAGCAATAAAGCTCCCGATATGATTATTCTCGATGAACCGACGAATAATTTAGACCTTCAAAATGTGGAAATTCTCACGAATTCTATTAAGGATTATCATGGAACTTTGCTGGTGATTTCGCATGATGGGGTGTTTTTGGAGGAGATTGGGGTGAGGAATGAAATTGTTTTGAGTAAAAATATTTCTTTGTAAATTCTAAACCTAACAGGTTTTTAAAACCTGTTAGGTTTGATTTGTGTTTTATTCGTCCAATCTAGATAAAATATCCATTTGCTGATGAAGAATTCTGATGATTTCAATCTCTTCAGTATTCATATTAATTTTATAAAAGATAAAATGCAATTTTACTCTAAAACGAAAATATCCTTTCCTGATTTCATTATAATCTTTTCCTGATTTGGGATTTCCTGATAAATGTTCAATTTCGTTTATTATTAAATCAAAATAATAATCTGCCTGTTCTTTTGACCAAATTTCAGAAGTGTACAACCAAATTTTTTCTAAATCATTTAGAGCTTCTTTACTGATTTTGTATTTCATTACTCAGCAGAATGTTTTTTATGAATGTTTTTCAGAAATTCTTTACGGTCAAAATTCTCAACAAATCCTGATTTCTCACCTTTTTTTAATTCATTAATTAATTCTGTTTTCTTAGATTCTTCATGCTCAAACATTCTCAAAGCTGTTCTCACAACTTCGCTTGCAGAGGAAAATTTCCCAGACTTAATCTGTTGACTAATAAAGTTATCGAAATAATCACCTAATAATATGGATGTGTTTTTTGCCATTGTTTTAAATTTAAATCAAAGATACCAATTTTTGGTATTTATTGCTTTTAATCTATGGAAGTTTTTTTAGGTTTCCAAAAATTGTCAAAAGAAACCATGTGAGATTAGATATTAAAAGTAAAGCTATTGCCCAAGTAAAGCTTGAACCGGTTCTTTCTTTATAATTACCAGTTTCTTCACGAAGAATAATACTATTTTGAGTGCTAAATCCCAAATTTTCTATACCTCTTTTATAATCTTCATCTTCACCAATAGGTATTTTTTTTAGATATCGAGTCTGAAACTTATGCTTGGAAAAATTAATATAAGAAGAGTCGATAAAATTTTTAATTAGTTTTTCTTGTTTTTGTTTATCATCCAAAATTCTGTTACTGAAATTTTCTCTAATTAATAATCCAATCCATAATTTGTTTGACTGGTCAAAGTCTTTATTTTCATTAATAAGAGGAGAAATATAATAACATGATACGGCGATTTCATTACCTCTATTTACGTATGAACGAGAAACAGAAAAACCACTGAGCTTTTTTTCAATTTTAGTACTTTGGATCGAATAATACATTGTAATTGGTTGAGTGAAAATTTCGTCAGGATGGTTAAGATAAGTTATTTTTCCGTTTTCCCGATTAAGATAAAATGAAAAAGTAACCACTGATGCTGTTAACAATATCCATGAAAGGAATAAAATAAATGATTGGTGATTTTCACTAATGATAAGCCGTTTGATTTTTTTTCTTAAATAGAACCAAGTAATTATTCCAGAGCATATTGTTGGAAACCAAAAACCAAAATATTTATCATCAATTTCTAGGTATTTATTTTGTATCCAATAAATCAAAGAACAAATCAAAAAATAGCTTAGTGAAGTGATAATATAGGGAAATATTATAAGTTTAAATTTTTCTTTCATTTATTATGGTGTTGATTTTAGCTTCAATGTTTTTCAAATATAATAAATGTCTATTATCCATTAAAATATATTGTTTCTTTGCTATTTGAATGCTGTTTAAAAATAAATTTGCCCACCCAATTTTTTAAAAGTAATTTTGCATGAATCTAAAATAAAAGTAAAATATGTCAACTTACGTAGTTGTAGGTCTTCAATATGGAGATGAAGGTAAAGGAAAAATAACGGATGTTTTATCGGCAAAATCAGACTATGTGGTGCGTTTCCAAGGGGGCGACAACGCTGGTCACACGGTTTATGTAGGCGATGAAAAGTTTGTTTTGCACCTTCTTCCATCGGGAGTTCTTCAGTGCAAAGGGAAGTGTATCATTGCCAATGGTGTAGTGGTAAATCCTAAATCTTTCATTAAGGAGGTGAATCAGATCGAAAGCAAAAACATGAGAACTGATCACATTTTCATCAGCAGAAGAGCGCATGTTATCATGCCTTACCACATTCTTTTGGATACTTACCGTGAGGAAGAGCACGGAGGAACGCAAATCGGGACTACTAAAAAAGGAATCGGACCTTGCTATGAAGATAAAATCGCAAGAGTTGGGATTAGAATGATCGACCTTTTGAATCCTGAAATCTTAAGAGACAAAATCGAGAAAAACTTAAAAATTAAAAATTCTCTTTTTGAAAAATATTACGGAAAACCGACTTTAGACGTTGAAGAAATCTACAACGAATATTTAGAAATCGGAAAACAGCTTCAAGACAGAATCATTGATACTGAATTAGAATTGAACGAAGCAATCAGAGACGGTAAAAATGTATTGTTTGAAGGAGCACAAGCTTTGATGTTGGATATCGATTTTGGAACCTATCCTTACGTTACTTCATCTTCTCCATCTACAGGAGGAGTTTGTTCAGGAGCAGGAGTTCCGCCAACGTCACTTCAAAACTTAATCGGTGTTGCAAAAGCATACTGTACAAGAGTTGGAAACGGACCTTTCCCATCTGAATTAGACAACGAATTGGGTGAGAAGATCAGACAAATCGGAGGTGAGTTCGGAGCAACTACAGGTAGACCAAGAAGAACAGGTTGGTTAGACCTTGTTTCTTTGAAGCACGCTTGTATGATTAACGGGATCAATAACTTGGTAATTACGAAATTAGACGTTCTTACAGGGATTGAAAACCTTAAAATCGTTACGCATTACAAAACTGAAGACGGAAAGATCATCGATTATTTCACTTCTTCAACAGAGAAATTATACAATTACGAACCAATTTACCAAGATCTTCCAGGTTGGAACGAAGATATCACAAAAGCTAGAAGCTATGACGAACTTCCACAAACCGCTCAGGAATACATCGAGTTTATCGAAAAATATTTAGGGATCAATGTGTATTTGGTTTCTGTAGGCCCTGAAAGAAGTCAGAACATCATCAGAAAAGAATTATTCTAAGGAATATTTTCAAATAATTAGAAGAGACTGTCAATTTTGGCGGTCTCTTTTTTCATGTCATTGCGAGAAGCGAAGCGCCGAAGCAATCTCAAACGCTCATAAATAATGCCTATCATTCAAAGCGAAGCAAAAGCCACAATTTCTATATACTCAAACTCACTCACTCTCAAACCCTCCAACTCAATTTAAGGAGCTATTTCCCGCTGTCCACTATATCTTTTTTGTTTTCCCAAACCTTATTCCCTTTGCCAAAAAACAAAAAAGGATGTCGTTCCCATGGTAAGTTTGTATTAAGAAAGACAGATTTATAAATTAGTTAAA
>NZ_JAPDKN010000017.1 GCF_026163565.1 Chryseobacterium sp. YIM B08800 | reverse complement strand
TTTAACCTAAAGAATTTGCATATTAACATAGAACATCGGGGCTATTATTTTACGACCGATTTTAATAATTTCAATCTTTTATGAAATAATTATTAACATTAATCTAAAAAATAATATATTTGAATCAATAATAAACAAAAATAACAATTAATGAAAAAACAAGGAGTTTCAACTGCATTCGTAGCGGCATCGTGGATTGCGCTCGGTGCAGGAATGATCGGATTTATTGTCGGGCTTGCAAGAGCTGAAATGCAGCTTAACGAAAAAGGATACTACTTTACCATCCTACTCTACGGTTTATTTGCTGTAGTTTCTTTGCAGAAAGCAGTTCGTGACCGATTAGAAAACATTAAAGTAACCGATATTTATTACGGAATCTGCTGGTTTGCTACATTATCATCAATCGTTTTATTGGCAATTGGTCTCTGGAATGCTACCATTCTTCCAAGTGAAAAAGGGTTTTATGGTTTTGCATTTTTACTGGCTTTATTTGGTGCAATCGCCGTCCAGAAAAACACTAGAGACAATATGATGCAGGAATAGAATAACTTAAGCTCACCAAATTTGGTGAGTTTTTTATTTTTACATATCTTTATATTTCACAAATTATTGATATGTTCAAAAAACTTTTACCCTATTTTCTTTTAGTCGCTTTTCAGCTTCTGAAAGCACAGAACGAGTTTATAACCATTTGGAAACCAAGTGGAATAAATGCAAACATTACAACTACTGTAACAGCACCATCGCAGTCAACCACAAACCAAATCTGGTTTCCCGGGACAGGAACAAACTATACCATTCAATGGGAAGAAATAAATTTCCCTCAGCATAATGGTACTTTAACGAACGTAACTTCGACTGGTCAAATTTTAATTGATTTTGGAACACCTTTAAATCCAACCCCAAATCAGGCGACTTATCGTCTAAAAGTAAGCAATGGAAACGGAGTTTTTAGTAAAATACAATTTGCTAATTTCACTTTAGACTCAAGCGGAGCCAAAATCTGGTCGCACCTTGGTAATTCAGACAAGATTCTTGAGATATCTCAATGGGGAAACATACAGTGGGCATCAATGTTTAATGCATTTTCATATTGTCAAAGCTTACAACTAACGGCTACAGATTCTCCGAATTTATCAAATGTTGAGAATGCTTCACATTTATTTTTTAACGCAAGCAGCTTTACAGGAAATCCTTCGATGGCAAACTGGGACATGTCTCACGTAAAAGATTTCAGCTTTATGTTTGCTCATTTAAATATGTATCAAATTCCCGACACATTTAATCCAGCCATTGGAAATTGGAATACCTCTGCTGCAACCAATTTTAAATCATTATTTGAAAACAGAAAGGTTTTTAATCAAAATATAAATTCCTGGAATACCTCAACTGTTACTGATATGAGTGCTATGTTTGAAGGCTGTTACGCTTTCAATCAGCCCCTTAACAGCTGGAACACTTCAAATGTTACAGATATGTCTCGTATGTTTTATTCAGCTTTTAACTTTAATCAGCAGTTAAACAGTTGGAATACAGCAAATGTTACCAATATGAGCGCTATGTTTGAATCCTGCACTGTCTTTAATCAACCTCTTAATAATTGGAATACCTCAAGTGTTACCAATATGAGTTCAATGTTTGCTGTCTGCATTGCATTTAATCAACCCCTGAATAATTGGAACACCTCGAATGTTACAAATATGTCTCTAATGTTTCATTTGATTCCTAATTTTAATCAACCTTTAAACAGCTGGAATACTTCAAATGTTACCAATATATCTCATATGTTCCACAACTGTACAGCATTTAATCAACCACTTGACAGCTGGGACACAAGCAAGGTAACCGACATGAATATTTTTTTGCAAGGAGCATCAGCTTTTAATCAAACATTAGCAAACTGGAATCTTCCAGCACTTACAACTGCTTTGCTGGCAATTACCCAAACAGGAATAGATTGTACCAATTACAGTAATACGCTTTCGGGTTGGGCAGATAATCCTAATACTGCCAATAATATCAATTTAGGTCCACTTATGAATCTCATGTATTCGTCAAATGTTGTGAACAAAAGAAATATTCTTATCAATAAAGGATGGCTCTTTACAGGAGATGTTGTGGGCGAATGTGAAAAGCTTGCAGTAAATGAGAATAAGTTAAAAAACAGTCTTTCAATCTATCCTAATCCGGCATCAGATTTTATTTATTTAAATAATTCCAAAGGGGCAAAAAGTTATATCATAACAGATTCTAGCGGAAGAATTATCATGAAAGATTCTTTGACAAAAGACTTTATTACTATTCAAAATCTTAGCTCCGGAAATTATATTTTACAAATCATAACTGATAAAAATATTGAGAGTTTTAAGTTTATTAAAAAGTAACCTATTAAAATAAAAATATGTTAAAAAAACTATCCGCTTTTATCCTTTTTGCATTTTTAGGACAATTTTCAAAAGCTCAAAACGAATTTATCACCATCTGGAAGCCTACTACAGCTATCAATATGGATGAAATGGTTGTTGCACCACATCAGGTTGCTGCCAATCAAATATGGTTCCCCGGAGTAGGGCAAAATTACACGATCAATTGGGAGGAAGTTGGCTACCCGCAACACAACGGAACTATGCCTAATGTAACTTCTACCACTCAGGTTTTAATAGACTTTGGTGTTGCTCTAAACCCCGTCCCGGATGATGTAAAATACAGAGTAAAAGTAAGTAATGGTAATGGAAGTTTTAACCAAATTCGCTTTGGTTTGATCTACCCAAATACAGTTGCAGATGCAGTTGCAGTTTTTGAAAATCTTGGAAGCATCGAAAGAATATTAGAAGTTGAGCAATGGGGAAACATTCAATGGACATCAATGTACAGCGCATTTACAAACTGTAGAAATTTGAAAATCACGGCAACAGACACTCCAAATTTCAATAATGTTACCGATGCATCTTATATGTTTTATAATATTTCACCACTCACTGTAAGCACATCTATCGCTAATTGGAATGTTTCTACAATTAAAAACTTTAAAGGGATGTTTGGAGGTTCAGTTGCTTCTCCTAATGATACATTTAATCCTCAGATAAGTAATTGGAACATTTCATCAGCCGAAGATCTAAGTCATATGTTTGAAGCAAGACTGGCATTTAATCAAAACCTTAACGGTTGGAATACCTCAAACGTAACAAATATGAGCTACTTATTTTATGGAACAAAAGCATTTAACCAGCCTTTAGATAATTGGAATACTTCAATGGTTACCAATATGTCTCATATGTTTAATAGCGCTGTTTTTAATCAATCTATTAACAGCTGGAATGTATCTAATGTAACTGATATTTCTAATATGTTCCATGATGCAGATTATTTTAATAAACCTTTATCATCATGGAATACGAGTAATGTTCAAAATATGAGCGCAATATTTGCTGGTGCAGACAATTTTAATCAAGATTTAGGGAGCTGGGATCTTTCGTCACTTACCAATGCTTCATTAGCACTTAGCGGAACATCAATCAATTGCGCTAATTACAGTTATACTCTTTCCGGATGGGCGCAAAACCCCAATACCCCAAACAATATTTCGATATCTCCTGTGATAATGCTTTCTTATTCCCCTGATGTCGTTGTAGACAGAAATATATTAATCAGTAAAGGATGGACAATCTTCGGAGATACTTTAGGAACCTGTCAAATCAAAGAAGGTCTTTCAACTTCTGAAACAACCAAACCAAAAATTGCTATTTACCCCAATCCGGCGCAAGATATTATTTATTTAAAAAACATTTCTAATGTAAAAAGCTTTGTTATAACAGACCTGAGTGGCAGAATGGTGATGAAAGATTTATTAAACAAAGATTTTATCAACATTCAGAATTTGACTTCCGGAACTTATATTTTAGAACTTATTACAAAAGAAAAAATACAATCTTTCAAATTCATTAAAAAATAACAAAAGCCTCACAAATTGTGAGGCTTTTCCATTTATAAAAGAGAATAAATTTTACTAAAAAAATTTACAATTCACAATTAATTAATATCATATTGATTAGGATGTTTTGCTTTAATATCATCTACCGTTCCCAAAACTTTATCTTTTAAAGTATCTTGGTAAACCTGTAATTTTTCTGCAATTACCTCATTTCCGCTTCCTAATATTTTTGCTGCTAAAATTCCCGCATTTAATGCTCCGTTTAATGCAACTGTTGCTACAGGAATTCCGCCCGGCATTTGTAAAATAGATAAAACAGAATCCCACCCGTCAATAGAATTGCTGGAAAGTATAGGAACACCAATTACAGGTAAAGTGGTACAGCTTGCAACCATCCCCGGAAGATGAGCAGCTCCTCCAGCTCCGGCAACAATTACCTTCAACCCTCTTTCTTTGGCTGTATTTGCGTAATCAAACATTCTTTCCGGAGTTCTGTGAGCAGAAACTACAGTCAACTCATAAGGAATGTCTAAACTTTTTAGAAAATTAGCCGCCAGTTCCATAATCGGTAAGTCACTCTGACTTCCCATAATAATTCCTACCATTTTTTCAATTTTATTAGACTTCAAAGATAAGGATTTTAAAAAAGTGAATCGCCAATTCTGTTACTTCTAAATTCTGCTGTTCTGTACCCATTTGTTCTGACTCATTATCTCTATATTTGCAGACGATTCACTGCATTTTGAAAAACTACAAACTTATTTTAGCCATTCTCACCGTAGCCATAGTTTGGGGAACTACCTTTTTATCCATTCGTGTGGCTGTAGAAACTATTCCGGCATGGTTTGTTGCAGGAATCCGTCAGTTTTTAGCGGCGATCATCATGTTGATCATACTTTTCTACAGAAAAGAATTCAAATGGATTGGCTGGAAAAATCTAGGGTATCAAATTATTTTTTCAACTTTAATGCTCGTTATTGCTAATGGAATGACCACCGTTGCGGAAGAAACCGTAACCAGCAGTTTGGCTTCATTAATGAGCGCCTGTTCACCTATTGCAGTATTTTTAGGAAGTGTGGCTTTTGGATTACAAAAATTCAGTTTTCGGGCTTTAATAGGGATCATCATGTGTTTCAGCGGGATACTTTTTATATTTTGGGATGGTTTAAATGACCTCTCAAATCCTGATTATTTAATGGGCATTATTTTTCTTTTTATTGCTATTTTAGGATGGGCATCGGGAACTATTTTCACCAAAAAGCTGAATCTTCAAAGCAAGAATATTACGCTCAATCTTTTCTACCAATTTCTTTTTGCAGGAATTGTACAGCTTTGTTTCGCTTTTCTTTTTTCAGAATCTTATAACTTTGAAAACTGGAGTATAAAAAGTATTTCAGCAATGCTTTATCTTGCAGTTTTCGGTTCTGTAGCGGCTTTCTTTGCATTTCATTATGCTTTAACAAAAATTTCTCCAGTACAGGTTTCAATTTTAGCTTATATCAATACGATTATTTCTATATTTTTAAGCTGGCTGATTTTAGATGAAAAAATCTCGGCTAAATTTATCATTGCAGCAGTACTGATTATCGCCGGAGTTTTTATTATTAATTATAATCCGGAACTTTTTAAGAGAAAAAAGATTGAAGAAAACTCGATTTAAATAGAGAAATAATTAAATTGCATTAAGCAAAGTTTTTCTTTTATGAAAAGGTTATTATTTTTAGTTCTGCTTATTTTATTCAATTGTAAAGATGCGAATCAAAATACTAATAATTTAAAAATCGAAAAACCATATCCGTCACCTAAAATAAAATATGGAAAACATTTTTTTGATTATAACAAGTTAGACCATTATTATATTGATACAAGTAATAGTACTATTTTAAGTTTATATAATAGTCAAGACAAATCTAAAATCGACAAAATAAAATACGAAGTTATTGCTGGAGAAACTCCAAATGATATCACAGACCAAGAGTTTCTAAAATTCATTGAGAAGATTGGTTATTCTAAAAGTAAAGTTGATTCTTCAAAGTTTAAAGCACTAAATAAAATTTTTATTGAAAAGCCCGAAGAAGATATGGAAGTTAGAGCATGTGCTCCCGTTTACAGAGATATTCTAATTTTTAAAAAGGATAAAAAAATCAACGGAATTATGAAAATTTGTTTTAATTGTCATCAATATCGTATTTTCGGAACCAATGCCAATACTAAAAACTTTGGATCAAATACTGATTATTTCCAACTTAAGGATCTTTTAAAATAAAAAAATAAATGAAAAAAACACTCATTATTTCCCTATCATTAATCGTTCTTATTGTCTTATCTATTACCATTTATTGGAATCTTCCGATAGAAATCACAAGAAAATCTGATATTAAAAACGGAAACAAAATCATTGAAAATATTGAAAGTTACCGTCAAAAAAGCTACAAACTTCCTGAAGTTAATGATTGGCAAACTTTAGAGCAATTAGGATTACAAAAAGATGATCCCGCAAAACCAGTCTATAACAAAGATGAAATAGGAAATTACGAACTGATATATGATGATGGTTTAGGTGGCCCTTATTTATTATGGAATTCAACTGAGAAAAAATGGACAATTGATGAGCCGAAAATTAAATAAAACAAAAAAGACTGCCCAAAAGCAGTCTTTCTCAATATATTTTAAAACGTTAAGCAATTACTCTTACCATCGCTTTTACTTGGATCAGTTTCTCCATCAATTCTTCTCTGGATTCTGCCAAAACATTGATGTGTCCCATTTTTCTTCCAGGCTTGGTTTCTGTTTTTCCGTAAAGGTGAATGTAGGTTTCCGGAAGCTTTAAGACTTCTTCCATTCCTTCATAAATTACTTTTCCTGAAAAACCTTCTGCTCCAACCAAATTCAGCATTCCACTGTAAATAACGGCATCAGTGTCTGCCAAAGGAAGATTTTTCACCACGCGATACATTTGTTCGAATTGAGAATTGGCATTTCCTTCCTGACTTTGATGTCCTGAATTGTGAAGTCTCGGAGCGGTTTCATTCACCCAAACTTTTCCTTCTTTATCCAAAAATAATTCAATAGCAAAAAGTCCTGGAGAATTTACGGCATTCAGGAATTTCTCAGTAATCGAATCGATTTGATCTTCAATTTCATCACTTAAAAAAACCGGACAAATATTAAAATCAAGCAAATTTAATTTAGGATCGGCAACCATTTCTGTTACAGGGAAAATTTGAGTTTCTCCGTTTTCATTTTTAGCAACAATTACCGAAAGCTCTTTGTCGATATCAACTAATTTTTCAAGTACAGAATCTTGTATCCAAAGATTTTTCATGTCTTCATTTGTACGGATAACCTGAACCCCTTTTCCGTCGTAACCACCTGTATTCATTTTTTGTACAAAAGGAAGTGGCATTTTTATTTCGTCTGAGCTTCCATCCATAATTTCAAAATCCGGACTTGGAATATCATGAGCTTTATAAAATTGCTTTTGAAGAATTTTCTGCTGAATGGTTTTAATGATTTGTGCATTCGGAACCACTTTTATCCCTTGATTTTCCAGCTCAGCCAAAGCATCTGCATTCACGTGCTCAATCTCAATAGTTACTACATCTTTATCTTTTCCGAAATTCAAAACGGTTTCGTAATCATTAAAACTCCCTTGTGTAAAATGCGAAATATTATGACAAGGTGCATCTGCAGCCGGATCTAACGTGTAAAATTCATCATCATACTTCAGCGCCTCCTGAATCAACATTCTACCGAGCTGTCCGCCTCCCAAAATTCCTATTTTCATTTTTACTTTTATTTTTTCTATTAGATTTAATTTTTTTTAATAAAGCTTTTAAACATCCGAATTGTCATTCCGACGAAGGAGGAATCTCTAAAAAAATTAAAAAGCTTAGATTCTTCATTTCGCTTTTCTACATTCAGAATGACAGAATGAAGCTATATTTTATCAATTTTCAAATACCCCAATCCCACCGGATTTTCCTGATTTTCAGTATCAGATTTCACTAAAACAATTGAATATTTTTCTTTCATTTTTTCAGGAAGAATATCGTTGACATTAAAAATATCATCAATATCAACACCGTGTTTATCGTCAATATGACTTACCGCACCTTCAAAACCCATCGTTTTATAAAAATCGGTCTGTTTTGCTTTTTTCACAATATCTGCCATTGAAGTTCCCACCATCAAATGTTGCTCATGAAATTCTTCAAAATAACCTTTCTTATAACCGCCTAAATTGATAAAATAGAGTTGATCTTCTGAAGTTTCTTCTCCTTTTTCTACGATCTTTACTTCAAAACCATCAGCAAATTTTACTTCCTGATAACAGTCGAGATGAATTTTCCCTTCGGCTTCTTTCCAGAAATCTTTAATATCCGGAACTAAATCTTTGAGACTTTCTGCGATACCAAAGAAAACATCATGTTGTTCTATATTTCTGCCTTTTGGCGTTGCACCAAGGATGATATAAAATAACTTCATTTTGAATTTTATTTTTGCAAAAATACGGCAAAAAATAATCTTGGATGAATGTTTGCCTGAAAACCGCAATAGTTTTATATTTGTACCATGTCGGAGATCATTATTCTTTTTCTTGGCGCTATCTCGGCCGGGCTTTTAGGTTCGCTCACCGGTTTGGGAGGTGGAGTTATCATTATCCCCTTATTAACGCTTGGTTTCGGTGTTCCTATGCATTATGCAATTGGTGCTTCATTAATTTCGGTCATCGGAACTTCTTCCGGAGCAGCCGTTGCTTTCGTAAAAGAAGGCTTTACCAATATGAGGATCGGAATGTTTCTGGAGATTGCAACCACTTCAGGAGCAATTGTGGGAGCTTTAGTTTCCGGAATGCTAAATCCTAATACCATCGGGATTATATTCGCAAGTATTCTTTTGCTTACAGTTATTTTAAATCTTAAAGGAAAACCCGACCATCAGGAAGCTTTAATTAAAGGAAGCCTGGAAGATAAACTGAAATTATACGGAACATTCCCCGATAAAGGTGTTGTAAAAAACTATGCAGCAAGAAATACCATTCCCGGATTCTTTATGATGATGTTTGCAGGAGCAATGTCCGGACTTTTAGGTATCGGTTCCGGTGCTTTGAAAGTATTGGCAATGGATAATATGATGAGGCTGCCTTTCAAAGTTTCTACAACGACCAGTAATTTTATGATTGGTGTAACTGCTGTTGCAAGTTCATTGATTTATTTCCAGAGAGGAGAAATTATTCCTGTAATTGTAGCACCCGTTTTAGTAGGTGTTGTGGTTGGAAGTTTTATAGGATCTAAGACTTTAATGGTTTCAAAAACAAAAAAACTGAAAACATTTTTCGCAATTGTTATTACGATTCTTTCAGTTTATATGATGTATAACGGTATTAGAAGCAATTTCTCATGAGAAAAGATTTTACAGATGTTGATCTTAACCGTTCTGTTGGAAATCTCCTTCGTTTGGGCGTTATTTTATCGGTTATCACTTCATTGATTGGTTTTGTGAAGCTTTTCATGGAAGGCTTTCAAATGCCCAGAAAATACAAGCTTCTCGACATGGGAACTTCTTCAGAAAAAGTCTGGAGCCATTTTTGGGAAACCCTTTGCAAAGGTGAAGGAATGGCAATTATTCAACTGGGAATTCTGATGCTTATTTTCACGCCTTTAATGAGGATCATTTTTGCATTAATCGGTTATCTTAAAGAAAAAGATTATGTTTATGTAATCATTTCTTCAATTGTTTTGGCAATTATGGCGATTAGTTTCTTTACGGGTTATGCACATTAATAATAGATAATAGACGCAAGATTTTAGACATCAGACTTACAAACAGTAATTTAAGTCTTGGATCTGACATCTAAAATCTGGTATCTTAATTTAATTCTCATAAAATTCCAGCGGTAAATCATCCGGATCTTGCGTAAAGAAAAACTCTTTTCCGGTAAACTCATCGATGCGGATTTCTTCACAGTTTAATCCTTTTTGAATTAATTCTTCGCGTTTTTTATTAACATTTTCCACAGAGAAAGCTAAATGTCTTAAACCACAAGATTCTGGTCTTGAAGGTCGTTGCGGAGGATTAGGAAAAGAAAAAAGCTCGATAACGTAATGTTCTCCGATGGCTAAATCCAGTTTATAAGATTGTCTTTCTTCTCGATACACTTCACGGATAATATTTAAACCTAAAATTTCGGTATAAAACTTTTTTGAAACTTCGTAATCTGAGCAGATAATGGCGATATGATGGATTTTCATTTAAAATTATTTATTACAGTTTGTTCTTCTTGTATCGATTAAATATTGAATTTTCCAGACGTCATTTTGCTTTACAAGTTGAAAACTATTAGCTCCGCAATGTGAAAACTTTCCTTTGTAATAGAATTCGTACGGTGTAAAAACACTCGCCAGGTTTCCATCCATATGAATTGCTTCAAATTTAATTTTTTCGTCTGCATCATTCTTTGATAACTTAGAAAAAGAAGATAGAAAATTGCCCAGTTTTTCTGTTTTCACCACATCATTTTTTGTTATCGTCTGTAAAATTGCATTGTCAGCAAAAACAGATCTTATCATGATGGTGTCTGCATTTTTCATACCTGTAAAAAGCTTTTCCACACTTTCTTTTATGGCATCATTTTCAGTTTTCTGAGCGAAACAGAATGAGCTTAAAAACAATAAAACGATAAAGAACTTTCCCATACTATGAGTTTTAAACTTTAAAATTAAAAAATATATCGCTCATCATCACTGTTTACATCAAAACTGGCACGAAATTACCTGAAAATATCTTATTTTTATTTATATATCTAAAGAAATATGTGGGAAACTTACCTAGTTCTAAGTGCTTTATTGCTGATTTTAACCGTATTGCCAAAAATTCCGAGCCCACATTGGATTTTTCGGTTTCCCGATTTTGGTAAAATTCAGATTACTTATTTTACTATTTTTACTTTCGTTTTAGGATTTATCATCGAAAAGACAGATTATTTCTGGTATCTGCAAGGTTTATTATTGGCAATGATTATTTATCATGGAATTACGCTGATTAAATATACTCCGCTTTATAAAGTAAAAAAACATCCACAAACCAATCAATCGTCTAAGAAATATCACTTCATTTCGGCTAATGTGTATCAATTTAATACTGATTTTGAAAAATTTATTAATCTCATTAACAAAAATAAGCCAGATATATTTCTAACAATGGAAAGCAACGGCGATTGGGAAAAAGCGCTTCAGGTTTTAGAAAAAGATTATCCTTACCAACATAAAGTAACGCTTGAAAATACTTACGGAATGCATTTTTATTCTAAAATAAAAGTTGAAGAATCGAAAACGCATTATTTTGTAGCGGATGATATTCCGAGTATTGAAGCACATTTAAAAACCGAAGATGGTTTTGAATTTGTATTTTTTGGAGTTCATCCTCCACCACCAAGTCCGACCGAAGAAGAAACTTCAAAAGAAAGAGATGGCGATATTCTCAGCGTTGCAAAAAGAGTTACCAAAATAAAAAAACCGGTGATTGTTGTGGGAGATTTCAATAATGTTGCTTGGTCTAAATCTTCTATCTTATTCAGAAAAACAAGTCATTTGATTGATCCCAGAGTCGGTCATGCTTTTGTATCTACTTTTCATGCAAAATACTGGCTTTTTAGATTTCCTATCGATCTGATGTTTCACAGTGAAGATATTTTCATTAAAGATTTAAAAACATTAGAAAATTTCGGTTCAGATCACCTTCCAATTTATTGTGAATTCTTTATCGACCATCACAATGATGACCAGGAAGAGCGTGTAGAGCAGGCAGATTCTGAAGAAATTGCCGAAGCTGAAGAAATGATCGAAGAAGGAAAAGAAGAAGATGGGGAACGTGATGCAGTCGTTATCGAAGATTAAAAGTATAAATTAAGTTTAACAATTCTAATGGAATAATTATTCCTGAATAAGAGATGATTTCTTTATACTTCTGAGATAAACACTTCCTGTAAACATCACGAAAAGAACACCAACGATGAATCCGCCGATTACATCTGTAAACCAATGTGCACCCAAATAAATACGGGAAACGGCTCCCAAAACAATCATTGCCGAACAGATTGCAGAGATCATTATTTTCCAGGATAATTTTAAAATTCCCGAAGAGATTGCAATCACGATCAATGTCCCGAAAAAAGCAGTATAAAATAAAACATGACCGCTCGGAAAGCTTTGATAGTGCGTTTCTTCAACAATTCTTACAAAATCTGTTGTAGGTCTCGGACGATCGATAAGCATTTTTAAAACATAACTTACACCGCCTGATAAAAGGCATGACAAGACAAAAAGAGCTTCTTTGATATATTTAAATATCAAGAAAATCAAAGAAAATACAACAACCATAACTGCTGCAACATAAACGGTTCCCAACCAACTGAAGCCTTTCATTAAAACGTCTAAAATCGCACTTGGCTCTTCCTGCAGTTCCTGAGAAACAAGAAGATCCCAGGATTTTGGAGAAGAATCAACCACATAAAAACTCAAAAGAAGAAAAACAAGAATAAAAAAAATAGAAAAACACAGAAAAAGCGTTTTTCTTTTATCTTTGAGATAGGTTGAGAAATCACTCAGAAATTCATTTTTGAATAGCATAAATTGAATTGTTTATTAAGTAATTTTGGGTTGCAAATTTGATGCAAATTATTTTATAAAAGAAAGATTATCTTTTTTTAAATTTAAAAAAGATAAATAATTTTCATATCTATAAACCTATAGATTGATTCTGACTGAATATGAAAAAACAAATCGCAAAAGTAATAGGTTCAGGAATACTTGCCAGTTTTTTGGTAGGAACCATTTTTATGATTGTATTTTTAATCATAATCGATATGCAAACTCCAAATCATTATGAAGATGGCAGACCGAAAATGAACTGTTTTGGTGGTTTGCAATACGGAATTGCAATAGGAATTCAGATACTTATAGTTTTTCTTAGTTTACCTGCCTTTTTAATTCTGTTCAAACAAATCAGAAAAAGTAAATACTTTGTATTTCTGGCATTTTTCGCAGGCTATTTTCTTTATCTGTCTTTAATTTTGGTAAGTCTTTCAGAGTTTTCAGCTGAAGAATACTTTATCATTATTCCTTGGATCAACTTTTTAATTTGGATCTTTTATTATCTTAAATTGAGAAAGATGATCAACAGCAATTGATTCTTTAATACCCCCTTCAAAACTAATAATTGGAAGTGAAAATATGAAACACCAGAGAGATAAAAACCTTAATAACTAAAGTAATACTTGGCAAAGAGAAAAAAATCAAAAAAAAATTATCTAATTTATTTGGTCTTTTCTTCCAATTCTGTAAAGTTCTAAAAAAAACAAAAACAGACAAAACAAAAGAGACAAATGTAAGTGGAAGAATCAATCCAACATTAAATGCAAAATTATAAGGTGCATATCCCGGAATGACACCGAACCATTCTAATCTATAATATCCAAAAATAAAAATTAAAGCAAAAGCTAGATTTGCAATTACTATCAATAAATAATCTATAAACTGAGCTTTTACTTTAATTTTCATAAAATACATTCTAAAACTTCATCACATCCTTCACTACTCCATTTTTCTGAGTATGCTGAAGTAATTCTTGTTCGATGAAAGTTTTTATTTTCTCCTCTGAACCGTCATTTGGAAAAAGTAAATGAACATTTGCACCCGCATCTAAAGTGAAGAATAACGGCAAATTGGTTTCTCTTCTGAAATCCCAAATTTTATTGATCACTTCTAAAGTTCCTGTTTTCATTAAAATAAATGCCGGATCGCTCATCATCATCATGGCATGAAGCGTCAAGGCTTCGTGTTCTACTAATTTTATAAAACTTTGCATATCTCCGCTTTTCAAGATCTCTTTCATAGGAACAAAATTTTCTCTTGCTTCCTGAAATCTTCTTTCCGCATAAGGATTGGTATTCATCAAACCATGACCAACTGTAGAAGAAACGCTTTTTACTCCTTCATGGATCAGCAAAACCCAATCGTTAAAATCTTTGAAAATATCATGAATTTCAGAATTAGGATATTGTACAGCAAACAGATCTGAACTCCCTTCAACCTCATCAGATTCGCCCCAAACAACCAACCCGTTGTAAAGACTTCTGCAAGCGCTTCCGCTTCCTAATCTTGCTAAAAAAGATGCTTTCGTTAAAGATTCTTCATCTGAATTTTTTCCGGAAAAACTTTCATCCAATTTCATCAGACATTTTGCAATCGCTCCAAAACCTGATGCTGAACTCGCAATTCCTGAACTGTGAGGAAATGTATTTTCGGTTCTTATGATATATTTTCCTTTTAAAATCCAAGGAAGATACTGCTCGATATTTTTAAAATATTTTTCAATTTTTTCGGCAAATTTCACTTCTTTGTTTCCTGCAAGAAAAGTTTGTACAGAAAATGTTTCATTGGCTACAAACTCCATCTCTGTATTTGTTTTACAATGATTTAATGTAAAACTGATACTCGGATTTGCCGGAATCTGATCTTTATATTTCCCCCAATATTTGATTAAGGCAATATTTGACGGGCAGCTTTCTGAAACTGTTTTATTTTGTATCGTAAAATTTTCTTTTCCTAAAAATTCTTGTGTTGTCATCGTTTAATTACTAAACTTTTAATTTTATACCTTTTGTCTCAACCTAAATCTCAACCTCAAATTAATACATTTTCTCAATAATATCTGCATATTTTTTCAGCACGATATTTCGTTTGATCTTCAAAGTTGGGGTGATTTCTCCGCTACCAATTTCAAATTCGGCAGGCATTAAAGTAAATTTTTTCACCTTTTCGAAATCAGAAAGATGCTGTTGTAATTCGTTTATTTTCTCTTTGTAAAAATCGATTATTTCTTTCTTTTTTACCAATTCTTCCCAATTGGTAAACGAAATATTTTTTTTCTTAAGATAATCGCTCAAAAACTCAAAATTTGGAACAATTAAAGCCGAAACAAATTGTTTACCTTCTGCGATCAAAACAATTTGCTGGATGAAATTATTATTGGTCAACAAATTTTCGATCATTTGCGGGGCAATATATTTTCCGTTGGATGTTTTCATCAGGTCTTTGATTCTGTCGGTAATAAAAAGATTCCCTTTTTCATCAAACTTTCCGGCATCACCGGTTTTGAACCAACCATCCTGAGTGAAAACTTTTTCGGTGTCTTCGGGTTTATTGTAATATCCCTTCATAATTCCGTTTCCTTTTGCCTGAATTTCGTCTTGTTCACCAATACGAATTTCTACACCCGGCAAAGGTTTTCCACAGCTTCCATGTTCAAAATTTGTGAAAGGAAAAGCTGTTAAAGTCGCGGTAGTTTCCGTAAGGCCGTAACCAACGGTAAGATGAATGTTCACCGATTCAAAAAACTGAGTAACTTCCGGCGACAAAGAAGCGCCACCACAAGGCATAAACCAAAGTCTACCGCCCATTTTTTCTTTAATCTTGCTGTAAACCAGCAATTCTGCAAAGTTTTCTTTTATTTTTAAACCGAATGGAATTTGTTTTTCTGTTCTTCTAAACTCTCCGGTTTGTTTTCCAATCTCTAAAGCCCAATTAAATATTTTCTTTTTTAGCGATGAACCTTCTTCTGCTTTTTCTAAAACTCCAGCATACACTTTCTGGAAAAATCTCGGTACCGCACACATCATCGTTGGCTTTACTTCTTCCAAAGCTTTGGCAATACTTTTCGGATCTTCCAGGAAATAAACTCTTGCACCTCCGTATAAACAAAGCAAGCTCCAGCTTCTTTCGAAAACGTGCGTTAAGGGTAAAAATGCCAATGAAAGTTCTTCTTCGAAATTTTTAAATTTAAAAAACTCAAAATGCGCATCGAATGCTTTAGTGAAATTTCCATGCGTTAACATCACTCCTTTTGGCATTCCTGTAGTTCCGGAAGTATAAATAATAGTGGCTAAATCGTCTTCATTTTTAGAAATAACTTCAAGTTCCGGAGAAGATTTAGCAATAAAATCTTCAAGGTAAAAACTGCTGAATTCTTTCTTAATCCACACTGCTTTTTTAGAAACAATAATTGTTTTAAGCGGATTATCGATGCTTTCTTTTTTCAAAATTTCAAGACAGCCATCATATTGTACCTGATCTCCGACCAAAACAATTTTTGCACCCGAATCTTTCAATATAAATTCTGCCTGCTCTGCATTGTTGGTAGAATAAATAGGAACTGTAATAGCACCAATCGACATAGCAGCAAGATCAAATATCATCCATTCTGCAGAATTATCTGCATAAATTGCTACTTTATCATTTTCCTCAACACCTGAATCTTTCAGCGCATTGGCGGTTTTAAAAACAATTTCGCCAAATTTTTTCCAGCTCAATTCTTTCCAGCCCTCCTTTTTTTTGAAACCTACTGCCGATTTTAAAGGATGCTTTTCTATATTTTTTTTAATAATTGCCTCTGCAAGATTCATTATTTTTTGTTCAGCTTTTTGTCGTTAATATAATTGTTGAGATGAAAATCGATGCTTTCCTGTACCGGAATAAATTTAAAATTCAATTGATCCTTAATTTTCTGATTAGAAATCACATTGAGAGAAGAAACTGCATCAATATTTGACTTGGTGGCCATTTTCAGTTGAGGAAAAACCCATCCGAAAAACCAATTGGCAATTCTTCCGATTTGCAAAATACTTTTTGAAAGAATTCTGGCTTCTTTTAACCCTAATTTTGTTCTGATCTGTTTTCCAAGATCAGCGTATTTTTTACTTTCAGAAACGATGATAAAACGTTCTCCGAAAGCATTATTTTCCATTAGCTGGATTGAAATTTCAGCCACATCTCTTACGTCAACATAGCTTGTTCCGCCAGAAAAAGTAAAGCTGTTGTTTTCAAAAGTCGGAAAAATATCGCCGCTGCTTTTTCCCCAGTTTCCGGTTCCGATAATCATTCCGGGATTGATGATAATTGTGTTTAAACCCTCTGCAGAAGCTCTCCAAATTTCCATTTCAGAAAGATGCTTTGAAATGGCATAAGCCGAATGTTCTTCTTTAGGATTAAAGTCTGAACTTTCGTCGAGCTCGCCTTTTTCATTCAATAAATCGAGCACAGCAATTGAACTTACGTGAAGAAATTTTTCTACTGTAGAATTTTCACAGGCAAAAAGAAGGTTTTCTGTAGCCTTAATGTTGGTGTGATACATCTCTTTCTCATCTTTCGGATGAAAACTTACTTTTGCAGCACAGTGATAAACTTCAGTAACTTCATTTAAGGCAGATTCAACAGCATTAATATCATCAAAATCGACATCAATCCATTCGATTTTATTGAAAAAATCATCCGGATTTTCGGTATAAAACTGATAAGAATGTTTTACTTCATTGATGTTGCTTGAAGGTCTTTTTGCAGCACGCACTTTTTTACCTTTTTTCAAAAGCTCTAAAACAATGACTCTGCCTAAAATTCCTGTTGCTCCTGTTACAAAAACCATGAATTTAACTCTAATTGATGACCTTCAAAATTGGGTCGATTTTATTTTTTATAAAGAATTGATTTGAGTTGAATTTCAACCGAAAAACAATTTGTGCAAATTTGCAACTTTTTCAGTCAAAACTCATTAGATTTTCATAATTATTCAGATTATCTGAGGTCATAAAAAAAGGAAACCTAAGTATTAAGTTTCCTTTCTGATATAAATTTGTTAAATATGAATTCAATATTAAAACATATCAAGTTTGTAAAATATTTTTATTAAAATAAAAATTAAACAATCAATTATTTTTCATAAAGCAAATACTATTATCAACTTGACAAATCTAATATACGATAAAATAATTCACAATATTTAAAAATAAAATAATTGGGAAAAATTTAACAATATTTAAAACAGATGTTTAATTATTTAAATTCAGAAAATCTTTTAATACAGTTGCAAAATCTACGGGATTATCTGCCTGAACCCAATGTGCAGCATTTTTGATTTTCACAAACTGAGCTTTTGGAAACTGCTGTTTAATAGAAAACTCATCCTGCGGTAAAATATAATTTGATTTTTCACCGGCAATAAATAAAGTTTCACCTTGAAAAACTCCATACTTGATTGCATTAGAAACAAATTGATTGTATTTTTCTGCAAGCGTTTTCAGATTAAATCTCCAGTTAAGTTTTTTACTATCACCAGACTCTTCCCAATACAGATTTTTAGCTAAAAACTGAATCGTTGATTTCTCAGGAATATATTGAGTTAAAACCGCTTCAACATCACTTCTGGAAGTAACGGTATTAAAATCTACCATTTCCAGAGCTTTGATAATTCCCTGATGATGCGGCGGATAAGCTTTTGGAGAAATATCCACAACGATTAATTTTTCTACTTTTTCAGGATAATTAATGGCAAACTGCATAACAGCTTTTCCACCCAAAGAATGTCCTAAAACGTGAGCTTTTTCAATTCCGTAATGATTCATATAATTGGCAATATCATCTGCCAAATCATCATGCGACATCTCTTCAGAATGAAAGCTTCTGCCATGATTTCTTAAATCAATCAAATGAATTGGTAAAAAATCGCCCAATTCTTTTCCGAAACTTCCCCAATTATCAAGCATTCCAAACAAACCGTGAAATACTAAAAGCGGTGTTGACGACAAGTTTTCGCCAAATATTTTTGAATGTAAAATTTCCATATTTTTTATAAGATGTTAGAAATTAGATATTAGAAGTTAGTAAAACAGTGCGCAAAACTAATTTCTAATATCTAACTTCTAGTTTCTATTTATCCCATTTTGCTAATCTTTTTAAATACGCCTGAACCGTGTTTTCCATTCCCATGTACAAAGCTTCAGAAACCAAAGCATGACCAATAGAAACTTCTAAAAGGTTTGGAATATTGTCCGCAAAATATTTTAAATTTTCTAAACTTAAATCGTGACCTGCGTTGATTCCCAAACCAAATTCAGCAGCTTTTACAGCCGTTTCATAATAAGGTTTAATCGCTTCTTCTTTATTGATCGTATAATTTTTTGCATACGCTTCTGTGTACAATTCGATTCTATCAGTTCCGGTTTTTGCAGCATATTCTACCAATTCAGGATTAGGATCAAGAAAAATAGAAGTACGGATTCCTGCATTTTTAAACTCAGCGATAATCTCTTTTAAAAAATCAAAGTGTTTTTTAGTATCCCAACCTGCATTTGACGTAATAGCATCATCTGCATCCGGAACCAGAGTAACTTGTTCAGGTTTTACATTTAAAACCATGTCGATAAATTCTCTGTGAGGATTTCCTTCAATATTATATTCAGTCGTTACCAAAGGCTTCAGATCATATACATCTTTTCTGGTAATGTGTCTTTCATCAGGTCTTGGATGAATGGTGATTCCGTGTGCACCAAATTCTTGAATTTTTATTGCAGCCTCAGTTACGCTTGGTGTTTCACCGCCTCTTGCGTTTCTTAAAGTGGCAATTTTATTAATGTTTACACTTAGTTTTGTCATTTATTTGTAAGTTTCTGGAAAACAGTCTTGATAGACAAAGCATTGAGAGGAAATTCTGCAAGAACATGCATCATGCTAAGTAAAAATAAAACCGTCAAACCTGTTTGATAATTATACAGATACAAAGCTATTGATAAAATCCAAATTCCTAAAACCAAAATCATTTTTTTTAAGCTTAATGTCTTTGTCCACCCAATAATTGAGGTCTTAGAAAACCAATTTAAATAGTGATAAGTATAAGCGAAAGCAATAAATATCTGTGCTTTTAGAAAGAATATTTTTTCAGATTCTTTATCAGTTCCTAATAAAAAAACAAACGATTCATTTATATATTTAAAACTTGTAGCAGTATAGACTTTTTCTCCACCCATCGTAGATTGAAGAATAAAATTTTCGAATGGCAGAAAATAAATAGCAAAAGGGACAACAAAAAGCAGAATAAGACTTATAAGGCTTACAATATTAGGAGATTTAAAATATCCCATCAGCATAAATAATCCCGTAAAAAGGTAAACATGCAGAATTGTAGGTAAAAATAGCCCTAACAAAACAAACACACCTACTTTTACATAAAACAAGAACAAGGTAAACCCTATTAAAAGTATAAGAAATATTTTTAATAAAACCGATTTTGATATATACAAAAGATATACACAAAATAAGAAGAAAAGAAACAAAAGCAAACCTGAGATACCGGCTCTATAAGAAGTGAAAATATTAAATGAATTAAGCAGAATAAAAACAATAATAAACACAGACAAAGCAATAAACACAGACAAAGCAATAAACAGGAAAATGTATTTTCTTGTTGGAAGAAAAAAATCTTTCTTATTAAGCCAGTGCAACTCTGTAAGATAATGCAATGGCCCCAAAACTGCATAGGAAAATAAAAAAGTTTCGAAAGGCAATACACAAGCGATCAACATTGAAAGCATAAGCATCAAACAATTTAAAAGCTCAATATTATTTACCCCAGACTTAACATTCATTGAATTCAGATTGTTGTTAAAACGCCAAAGATACCTATTTTCTATTATCAGACTTTTAACCCTATCTGCATAATCTGAAGATCAAATTCTTTTGATGCAACCAATAAATGATCAAAAATATCTGCCTGAATTTCCTCAAAACGTTGCCAATTCGAATCATTGGTAAAACAATAGACCTCCATCGGAAGACCTTGTGTGGTAATTTCTAACTGACGAACCATAATCGCACTTTCTTTATCGATTTCAGGATCATTTTCCAGATATTTTTGTGCATAATACCTGAAAACTCCAACATTGGTAAGCTGTCTTCCGTTAATCACTTTATCTTTATGGTTGATTGATTCTTTTTCCTGATTGATTTCAGAAGTTTTATCATTCAGATAATCTGAAATAAGATTGATTTCTTTTAAACGTTCAATTTCTTCATTATTTAAAAATTTAAAAGAATTGATATTAAAGAAAATAGATTTTTTAATTCTTCGGGTATTCGATTCAGACATTACCTGAAGATTTTTTATCTCAGTAGTCAACAAATCGTACGTTGGAATGGAGGAAATTGTTTTATCGAAATTGGCAATTTTCGTAGTTAACAAACTGATATCCAAAATATTTCCTTCGATATTATATTTAGGAATTCCGATCCAATCGCCTACTTTCAAACTTTTAGAAGTCGCTACGTGAATACCCGTTACAAAACCCAAAATAGTGTCTCTGAAAACCAAAACCAAAACCGCCGTTATCGCTCCTAAACTTCCAACAATTGTAGTTCCTTTAATACCAAAAATCACACAAATGCTTACGACAGTAAAAATAAAAATCCCCAGAATCTTTACCGTTTCTGAAATAGCATTGATTGCCATCACTTTATAATAATCCTGTTGAATTGTGAAATAATATCTAAAACCTGTTAAAGAGCGATAGAGCATTCCGGCGAGGATAAGAACCATACCTAAATTAACCGAACGATGAATAAAAACTGTGGTTTTGGTAAGCGCACCTACAAAAATAAATTCATGCATTGAAGCAATAAAACTCAATGCTATAAAATGTGCAACCGAATTAGTAATCTTCGACTGATAAACAGATTTTAAAACAGGAAATTTATTTTCGTTACGAAAAAACCGAAAAGTATAATTGATGATGAGCTTAAAAATAAAATCAAACAATAAAAAAATAGCAATCAGCAATCCAATCTTAACAATAATATGAAAAATCCAGTCCATTCCTGATGGAGAGATTTTACTTACATAAATATAAAGTTGTTCACTAGTTTCCTGAAAAAAACTTTTGGTATCTTTTATTTCGTCTTTCATTACAACAAATTTAGGAAATTTAGGAATGATTTTGGTTTATAAATCTCAATATTATCAGCAACTATCATCCCAAAAATTAAAATATATTTAAATTAGTTTATATTTAATTCAATCATAATGGATACCACTTTAATTAGCTTCATCAGCATCATTCTTTTAATTCTTGGAATTTTAGGAACTTTCTTACCCGTTTTACCTGGTCTTGTTTTAAGTCTTGCCGGATTGTTAATTTATAAATACGGGACAGATTCTGATCTTTCGGTTCTTTACATTTGGGCTTTCGTGATTCTGACTCTTGCTTCTGCGGTTTTAAATTATGTAATCCCTGCAAAAACTAACAGAAAATATGGTGGAACACGGTGGGGAAGCATCGGATCGGTTATCGGTACCATTGTAGGTATTTTCATTCCAATTCCTCTCGGGTTTTTGGTAGGAATGTTTGCCGGAGTTTTTATTGGTGAACTTTTACACGACAGTAAAGACATGAACAAAGCATTAAAATCTACAAAAGGAGCTTTTATTGGTTTTATTTATGGAACAGGATTTAGTTTAGTTGTAGGAATTGCAATGCTTTTAGTTGTAATTTTAGACATCGTTAACGTCATATAATTTATAAAAATGTATAAAAATATAATCATAGGTTTAAGTGTTGTCAGTTTAGTAAACTGCAATGCACAAAAAGAAACCACAAAACAAACTACAACCCAACAAGCTACCATTGTGAACGAAACACCTCTAAAAAAAGAAGGTAAGATTATCTATTTCCGTGAAGGAGAAAATAAATTCTTGCAGGAATTCCAGATGAATGTCACCTTCAAAAACATTGCAGAAGATAGCCGCTGTCCTGAAGGAACACAGTGCGTTTGGGCAGGAGTTGCCGTTGCGAATATTGAATTAATGAGCACCACAAGCAGACCTATGACTTTACAGTTCTCAACCGCAGAAGTTAAAGGTAAAGATTACCACAAAACGCAGTCATTTAACGGATACACGATTTCTTTAAAAGAAATTACACCTCATCCTACAGCACAAAATGGTACAAAATCTCTCGCAGGATTGTATAAAATAGGAATTGAAATCACTAAAGAAAATAACTAAAAATATTTACCAGGAAATCTGTTTCTTACCTTTTGAAGCAAGATATTCGTTAATTTTCGAAAAAGGTTTGCTTCCATAAAAACCTCTGTACACAGAAAAAGGTGATGGATGCGCCGATTTTATAATAAAATGTTTAGCCGGATTGATTAATTCGGCTTTTTTCTGTGCAAAAGCTCCCCACAAAACGAAAACTACATTTTCTTTTTTATCTGAAATTTCTTTAATAATAAAATTGGTAAACTTTTCCCAGCCTAAATCTTTGTGAGAGTTTGGGGAATGCGCACGAACGGTTAACGTTGCATTTAATAACAAAACACCTTGTTTTGCCCAGTCATCTAATTCTTTTGAAGTTCGCTCTACACCTACATCGTCTTTTAATTCAGTGAAAATATTTTTAAGCGAAGGTGGCGCTGTAACCTGTTCTGAAACTGAAAAACACAAACCATTTGCCTGAAAATCGTTGTGATAAGGATCCTGACCAATAATTACCACTTCCACATCTTCAAAAGCAGTTAATTCCAACGCTCTGAAAATCTGATTTTTCGGAGGGAATACTTTTGTTGTTGCATACTCTTGTTTTACTTTTTCCCAAAGTTGAGTAAAATATTCTGTGCTTTTTATTGGGGCTAAAATTTCTGTCCAGTTTGCCATATTCATTCTGTAAAATCCTCTTCAAAGATATTAAACTTCTGCCTATTTCACTTAATAAATTAACGATTCAAGCTAAAACTGACAAGAAATTCCTACTGACTTTCATCACAAAAATTCGTCATCAGTTTTGTATGATTTATTTTTTCAATAAAAACAATTCACAAAAACTAACTAACATTCGTTAGGTTAAATTATTTATTAATAAAAATGATAATCATAATTGATTTTCATTAAAAAATATTCAAATACAAAAATTCATAAGATTATTATCATATTAAATTATTAGTGATATTTAACCAATAACACGACCTTTACCATAAGAAAAGTGACAAACATTTAATAAAATAATCAATAATTTTTAAGAATATGGAAAATTTAAGAACATTCTTGAATGCAACAATCGTATGCGGAACTTTGCTATTTTCTCAATTTGGAATTGCTCAAAAAATAAATCAAAAAACGACTTCGATTATCATCAACGGAACTTCTTCTCTTCATGATTGGGAAATGAATGGTTCTTCGGCTACTTTTTCAGGAACAGTCAATGGAAACGCAATCTCAAATGCAACATTTACCATTCCTGTAAAAAATATTACCAGCAAAAAAGGTAAAATGATGGATAATAAAGCTCATTCCGCACTTAAAGCAGATAAGTTTCCTACTATTTCTTTCAGTTCATCATCAATCGCTGTTGGAAAAAGCAATCTTAGTGGTAAAATGACCATCGCAGGAGTTTCTAAAAACGTAACATTTCCTGTAACTGTCGTAAAAAATGCAAACACTTACACCATCAACGGAACCGAAACACTTAAACTTTCAGACTTCGGAATGGAAAGACCCGGATTTATGGGAGTAAAAACTGGAGATGTAGTCACTGTAAAAGTGAACATTATAGCAGAGTAATTTGAATAAACTTAAAAAAATAAACATTATGAAATCAACTACTATAAAAATCGGACTACTTGGAGCAATACTACTCACAAGCCTTGTAAATGCGCAGCAATTCCCTTTAGACAATCTGAAACCGAGAGATCAGCGAGGAATCAATATGTTTGAAAATCCGAAAGATTCTGTGACCACTTTTGAAAAACTAAAAGTAAGAGTCGGCGGAGCTTTTGCTCTTCAATTTCAAGGGTTGAAACACGAAAGCGGAGCTGACCAAACTGTTCCTGCCACTCAATTGTACGATATTGGAAACAACTTTAATCTTCCGACGGCCAACCTAGATTTAGACGTTGCGTTATATGATGGTATTAATTTACATCTGAGAACATTTCTTTCTTCTCGTCACCACAATGAAACCTACGTAAAAGGTGGTTACATTCAGATTGATAAATTAGATTTCATCCAAAAAGATTTTTTAAGTGATTTTATGAAACATGCAACCATTAAATTTGGTCATGATGAAATTAACTACGGTGATGCGCATTTCAGAAGAAGCGACAATGCTTATACCACACAAAACCCGTTTGTAGGAAATTATCTGATGGATGCTTATGCAACGATGATTTTTGCCGAATTATATTACCGAAAAGATGGTTTCATAGGAATGGGTGGTGTTACCAACGGAAGACTTAATCAGAATGCAACAGGAGGAACAAGTCCGTCAGTTTATGCTAAATTAGGTTATGACAAGCAACTTAACAATGATTTGAGAGTACGTTTAACCGGATCAGTTTACAACGCAGCAGATACTCAAAGACTCGATTTTTACGATGGCGACAGAGCCGGATCTAGATATTATTTTGTAATGGAAAATGCAGCAGCAACTTCTTCTTCAAACTTCAGATCTGGGCAAATAGTTCCGGATTTCAAAAACAAAGTGATTTCATTTATGATTAATCCGTTCGTAAGATATAAAGGTCTTGAGTTTTTCGGAACTTTTGAAAATGCATCAGGAAGAAATTTCACAGAAACCGACAGAAGAACCTGGAATCAATATGCAGCAGAACTTTTATACAGATTTGGAAATGATGATAATCTTTATTTCGGAGGTCGATACAATATGGTAAAAGGCAAACTGGCAACCGGAGACAAAGTAGATGTTACAAGATACAATGTTGGCGGAGGTTGGTTTATGACTAAAAATATTCTTGCCAAAGTAGAATATGTCAATCAAAAATACAACGGCTATCCTACAACAAGCATCTTAAATGAAGGCGGTTTCAACGGGTTTGTTTTGGAAGCAGCAATATCTTTCTAAACTACATAACCAGAATCGGGGGAATATTTTCCGACAGCTACTTCCCCCGATTTAAAAAACCAGAATTATGAAAACTTCAGCTACTATGATTCTGTTTTTTCTCGGAATTTTTATTTCTGCACAGGAAAATTTCGTTCAGATTAACGGAAATACAAACATCAACAGTTTTAAGTGTATCAATACGTCTTTTAAAATATCAAATCTTGCCTTAAACTTAAGCAATAAGCAACTTCCAAATCTCAGTCTAAAAGTAGATGACTTTGATTGCCATCATAAAATAATGACTTCAGATTTCAAGAAAACGCTTTCTGCAGATGAACATCCTTACTTAAATATAAAATTTCTGAATATTGATAAAAACAAAAATATTTACAACACCCAAATTGAAGTAAGGATGATGAACAAAAGCAAAATCTACAATATCACCCTTTGTATGGAAAACGGAAAACTCACCGGAAAAAGAACCGTGAAGTTCAGTGATTTCAATATAAAACCTCCGAAAAAAATGGGCGGAATGATTGTTGTAAAAGACGATTTAAATTTAGTCTTCGCATTGGATGCCACTTAAAAGAAAAACATTCTATTAATAATTTTATACTTTCAAATCAATCGAATTTGGTTAATATTGAGAAGGTCTGTTGCGTTTGTGACAGGCTTTTTATTTAATCGGTTTTAATCTTAAATATCTGTCTTTTCCAAAAGTAATATAGTATAAGCCGAAAAAAGGATTGGTTCCACTCAAGTTATATCGAAGAACTTCATTTTCTCTAATCGTAAAATTTATTTTATTTGAACCGCACCAATCAATCTTTGCCCTCAATTCATATTCTCCTGCTTCAACTTCAAACTCTTTAGATTCTCCATCTCTGATTGTTCCTATTTTTTCATTTCCTAAATAAATCTCTATAGACCTTATTAAATTTGAAAATTCTGTTGTGCGGTTAATAATTATTTTTGCCATTTTATTAAATTATTTCTTTAAACTAAAAACCAAATTTTCAGGAAAACCTTCATCAACCCTCCCCTCTTCCAAAGTAAATTGATGTTTTAGAAGTAATGACTTTGAATTTTCATTAAATTTATTGGTGAAAGCTAAAATTTCATTTAAATATAATTCCTTAAAACCAAAATTCAAAACTGCTTTCAAAGCTTCAAACATTATTCCTTTCCAGTGATAATCAGGTAACAATTCATAGCCAACTTCGGCAGTTTTTCGATCTTCAGAAAAATTCCACAGACAAATTGTTCCTATAAGCTCCGGTTGATTTTTTAAAGAAATTCCCCAGAAAATCGTTTCTTTATTTTCAACTCGTTGTTTAATTGTTAAAATAAAACTCAACGCATCATAGTTGTTTTGTGGCGGAATTCTTTTTAAAAACTTATTGATTTCCGCATTACTGCGGATCTTCAGAATATCTTCTGCGTGATTTTCGTTGATTGATTTTAAAACTAATCGTTCGGTTTCCAGTTTCATATTTCAAAAGTAATAAAACCATATTGAAGTTAGTTGAAAATTGAACCATTAAGACAGTTTAAGAAGTTAAGGTCATTAAGGAAAATCAAATAGATCTTTTTAAAGCAAAAATGTCAAAATTGAAAATCAGCTTACTATCCTTAACTCTTTAATAAAACCTTAATGGTGAAAATTTAAAAATACATTTTCAAATTCTCAAATTACCTCATTTTCAAATTAATTTCACATTTTCTCACTAAATTTGCACTGTGTATATAAATAAAGAAGATTTAGACGAACTAGAATTTCCGCAATTGCTTGCGGAAATTGCTCCTTTTGCATATTCTCCGAAGACGAGAGATAAAATCCTTGAACTTCGTCCGATGGAAATTGACGAAGCAGAAGTTTCATTAAAAAAAACTTCAGAATATTTATCAAGTTTTGAAAGTTCGAATGCGATTCCATTTGATGAATATGAAGATATTGAAACTGAGCTAAAAGTAATGCTGATCGAAAATTATCGATTGGAAAATTCTGCTTTTATCAAAATAAAAACATTAACGGAGCAAATCGGGAAACTGCAAAAGTTTTTCCCAACAATGCCCGAAACTTTTCCTAATTTGATTAAGGATGTTTCTGCATTAGAATTTAAAAAGGAAATCATTGATAAAGTTGATAAAGTTTTTAACCGTTTTGGTGAAGTAAAAAGTGAAGCTTCTCCGATTTTGAAAGAGTTGAGAACAGAAATTCAACATGCTAAAAAAGCGATTACAGAAAATTTCAACAGGGCTTTGTTCAATTACGGACAAAGTGAATTTCTAGATGATATTCGAGAAACGATTATTGATGACCAAAGAGTTTTGGCGGTAAAATCTGCATACAAAAAAAGAGTCGCAGGAAGAGTTTTAGGACTTTCAAAAACAGGTTCTATCACTTATATGCAGCCAGATTCTGTGGTAAAGCATCATTTTAAACTTAAAGAAAGTCAGGAAGAAGAGAAAAAGGAAATCGATAAAATTCTGAGAAAGTTAACTGCAGAATTGGCAGAATTTCAACCTCAGCTTTGGAGATATCAAATGTATATTTTCGATCTTGACTTAACGAGAGCCAAATCGAAGTTTGCAGAGTTAATTAACGGTGTTTTACCGAAAATCAACCGTCATAAAACGTTACGATTAAGAGAAGCTTTTCATCCTTTGTTGTTTTTGAGAAATAAAGCGGAAAACAAAACTATTTTCCCACAAACATTAAGTTTAACGGATCACAACAGAATCATCTGTATTTCCGGACCGAATGCAGGAGGAAAATCTATTACCCTGAAAACTGTAGGATTGCTTCAATTAATGATTCAGAGCGGAATTTTAGTTCCGACACATCCGAAATCTGAGATGTTTTTCTTTGATAAAATAATGACCGATATTGGGGATAATCAATCTATTGAAAATCACCTTTCGACCTATTCATCAAGATTGAAGAAAATGGGTGGGATCATCCGTGAAGCCGATGCAAATACGCTTTTACTGATCGACGAATTTGGAACTGGTTCTGACCCTGAATTGGGTGGTGCTTTGGCTGAAAGTTTCCTTGAGTTTTTCTATGATAAGAAAAGTTTTGCGATTATTACGACGCATTATACCAATATCAAATTGGTTGTAGAAGAGCTTCCGAATGCGCAAAATGCGGCAATGCTTTTCAATGAAGAGACACTTGAACCGATGTACAAACTGGAGATCGGACAAGCCGGAAGTTCGTTTACGTTTGAAGTTGCTGAAAAAAATAAAATCCCAAGATTTATAATTCATTCTGCTAAGAAAAAAGTGGAACATGATATTGTGAATTTAGATAAAACGATTGTAAAGCTTCAACAGGAAAAATACGAAGTTGAAAAACTGAAAACTGATCTTGCCGAAAGAAAAGAATCGGTAAAAGATAAGCGTGATAATCTGCAAAAACTGAATGAGCAGCTACAGCAAAAGCTATTCAATTTTCAGAAATTGTACGAAGATGAGCATCGTAAGCTTCAGTTCGGAACTAAAATAGAAGGCTTCATCGACAGCTATGTAAAAGGTAAATCGAGGAAAGATGTTGTGAAAGATTTCGTAAAAATTCTGGAGCAGGAAAAATTCAGAAAGATTGGTGCAGATAAAGATGAAACTAAACGACTTCAGGTGGTAAAAAGAAAAATTACCCAACAACTGAAGAAGGAAGAAGTTATCGAAAAGATTACTGAAACCAACGAAAAAATCGAAGAAAAACGTAAAACCGACCGCGCTGTCTGGATGAAAATCGGGCAACGTGTGAGAATTACCGGAAGTACAAGTGTAGGAACGATTGAAAAAATCTCGAGAAATAAAGTGACGGTCAATTACGGTACTTTTAAGACAACGATTGATGCAGACGAACTGGAAAGGATTTAATCAAAATGATAACAGCAAAAACCCATATTACATTTAAGGATTTTTTGAATTTTAATATTAAGAATTCAATGCCGAGAATTATTATTTTCTCTTTCATTATCCTTTTATTCTTGGGTTTAAATTTTTACAATACTGAAAATGATACGCAGAATATTTTGAAATCTGCATCGATTTGGTTTGTTGTGGCCTTTATTTTTATCATCATTCGTTCTTATTTCCGTTTGAAAAATGCTTTTTATTCTAACAAGAAAATTCAGGAAGAAATTACCTATACTTTCACTGATGAAAAAGTTTTTACAAAAGGCGAAACTTTCGATGGCGATTTCACTTGGAATACAGTCTACAAAATAAAAGAAACCAAAGACTGGTTTTTGATTTATCAAAGTAAAACGACGATGAATATGGTTCCGAAAAAAGACTTTTCTCATAGCCAGATTTCAGAACTCAGAAACATGATTAAAAATAGCAATGTGAAAGCAAAGCTTTTAAATAATTAATTTTAAAACAAAAGAGAGCGCCAAAATAATGATGCTCTCTTTTGTTTTTATTTCTATTTTTGAACATGCTTGTCAATCTTAAAATATTGTGGATTTTTTACAGGAAACTTCTTATTCCGGGAGTTATATTTTCGATATTAGCCTCCATTCCTGCAGGAATAGATTTTAAAAATTTTAGTTTTGGTTTTTTATTTATTTTCTCGTTGATGCATTATTTCATCTATGAATTAAGACTGAAAAACGAATATCTTTTCTATGCCAATTTTGGATTTTCAAGAATATCACTTTGGATGATTACAGTTAGTTTTAGTATTATCTTACAACTTATTTCGGCTATTCTATGAGCAAGCTTCACATCGACAGTATTACAAAATCTTTTGGTGAAAAAGATATTCTGAAAGATATTTACTTAAGCTGTGAAACCGGAAATATTTCAGGACTTTTAGGAAGAAACGGTTCCGGAAAATCAACTTTATTTCAAATTATTTTTGGAACGATTAAAGGTGATACACAATATATAAAATTCGATAATATAATTTTAAAAAATCAATCTGGCCGAAAAAACAGAATCGCTTATTTACCTCAATATTCATTTTTACCGAGAAATATAAAGATCAAAAATCTTATTTATTTGTTTTGTGATAAGGAAAACAGTACAAAAATTTCTCAATCGAGATTTATTCAACCATTTTTAAATGAAACTCCGAATACACTTTCAGGAGGAGAGCTCAGAATTGTAGAAGTTTTGCTGATTATTTATTCTAAAGCAGAATTTATTTTGCTGGATGAGCCTTTTCACAGCCTTTCTCCAAAAGCAGTAGCTGAAATAAAAACAATTATTAAACAACAAACTGATAAAGGTTTTATTATTTCGGATCATCAATATCATGATGTTTTAGATATTTCAGATGATATTTTTCTTCTTTCTGATGGTCATTTAAAACCAATTAAAGATTTAACAGAATTGAAAAGGTTTAATTATCTTCCAAAAAATATTTAATTTATATCTTTGAGCCATAAATATTCATTTACAATGACTTTCATCTACAAAGCAATCTATTTATCGATATTCAGTATTTTTTCTTGTACTTTAATCAACGCCCAAGATAAAGTTCCTTTTGGTGTTGTAAAGGCCGAAGAAGGCTATGCAATGGTACGTGTACATAAAGAAGATTACCGCAAAATCGTTGATAAAATCAGGATGAAAAGAGGTGATGTTTTTGTATATGTAAAACCCGCTCCCGGAGAAACTGAATGGATCTGGATAAAATATCCTGAAAAAGAAGAGCTTCCGAAACCATTTGTGAGATACGATAGTCTTAATAAAGAAGGAATGGTGAATAAAGGTCGTATTGCATTTATCGATCAGCTTCCAAAATTTACTCCGGTATTATCTAAAAACGGAAGATCGATTACTTTTACCGACAATAATAATCAAAAAATACCGACTGCTCAAAGAACGAAAGTGGTGATTGATATTTATCCTTCAAGCGCAAAATTTAAAAAACAGGAAAAAGATGCAGAAGGAAATATCGTTAAAATAGACAAACAAAAAACCTGGGGACTTGGAAAGGAGCTTCCTGAAGATCTAAAGGAAATAAAATCAATCCGTGTACAACAACCCGGAAGAGGCTCTGTTTTCGTAAGAGAAGCGATTAAAAACATGTTTAATCCTACAATGGATTTTGAAAACATGGGAGTTACTTCAATTGATGACGATCATATTTTTCTTTATATGATTAATGGTTCGGGTGAACACAGATACACTACTTTCTGGACAATTAAGGAAGGTAGAGCAATCAGCCAGATTATTTACAGCAACCCGGAATAATTCTTTACCATATATTCTTTTATTATTCTTATTTTTGCAACCGAAAAGTCTTTAGCTTTTAGCATATCGCTTTATGCTGATATTTTTCGGGAAATTGGTTCTGTTTAACTACAGATTAAAAGGGAATCGTGTGAAAATCACGAACTGTCGCGCAACTGTAAGTAACCGAAGTCTTTATAAAAAACCACTGTGCAAAAGCATGGGAAGGAATAAAGATGTTACAAGTCAGGAGACCTGCCTTTTTCTTTAGACAAAAACTTTCGCGATTTGAAGTTGATTGATCTTATAGTCTTTTCAGGAATTTCATGTTCCTGAATAATTCTGTTGGTTCCAATATCATTTCATTTTCGCTTTAATTAATAATGAAATATGACTACAGAAGAAAGAATTCAATCATCGGAAACCAGAATTTTCAAAGCCGTTTTCCCTAATACAACCAATCATTACGACACGCTTTTTGGAGGAACCGCTATGCAATTGATGGATGAAGTTGCCTTTATTACCGCAACAAGATTTGCAAGAAAACGCGTAGTAACCGTAAGCAGCGATAAAATCGATTTTAAAAAACCTATTCCTGCAGGAACGATTGTAGAATTAATCGGAAAAGTTTCACACGTTGGAAAAACGAGTATGAAAGTGAATGTTGAGATCTACACCGAGCAAATGTATTCTTACGAAAGAGAGAAAGCCATTGTGGGAGATTTTACTTTTGTGGCGATTGATGAGTTTAAGAAACCAATTCAAATACTATAAATAAAGAATTTCGGCGACCTTCGGTCGCCGAAATTCGATTTTAAATTCAAATGTTTTTTTCGCAGTTTCGGTGGGCCTTTGGCCCACCGAAACTTTTTATAATTTTGTAAAATAATCAATTTATTCCTCTAAAATTTCAAGACGGATATCTATAGGAATGGTCGTTATTATCAATATATGATTGTCTTCATCTCTTACTTCTACATCAGCAGTAGAAAAGCTTCCATCAGGATTTTTTTTCTTAACTATAATATCTTTAGCACTGAGAAATTTCTTAGGAACGATAAGCGTATAATTATTTTCACTTTGATGATATTGTAATTCTTCCCGATTGTAATCTTTTGTTTGCATAACTTTTTTAATGTATCAAAAACAATCTGCAGACCAAAAATTTAAAAGTTCTTTATTTTAATGATATGTTTTGTTATTTTGCTACTTTTTCAGATTCTAGATTAAGATTCATCAGATAATGAAAAGCTTCACCCATTTCGTCTGAAGCTCTGCTGATTGCATTTTCAAGCATATTTCTTATTTGAAGTTCCGTAACTTTAGCTTCAGTCCAGCTTTTTCCGGAGGTGTAAGAGTTGAGAATAAAAGGCATAATTCTGTCGATAGCGCAAGCAAAAATGGCATCGGGAGTTTGCTCTTCTTCAAATTCAAGCCAAAGATTAAAAAATTCTGAACGAATGGGCTCGTCTAAAATTCCGAAAATATTCTGAGCAGATTGTTTTTCTCTTTCAAATTTCCCAATCATCGCTGCTTCATCAAAAAGAAAAGTATCACCTGCTTCAATTTCCACCAAATCATGAATAGAAAGCATTCTGATCACTCTCAACAAATCGATATCTGCTCTGTTTTTGGCGTAAGGAAAAAGAATTTGGGCTAAAATAATAATCTGCCACGAATGTTCGGCTGTGTTTTCTCTTCTGGAATCATCTGCATTGTAATTTCGTCTCTGCACATTTTTTAATGCGTCTACTGCAAGGATAAAATCAATTTCTTTCTGTATTTTCATTTTCTTCTTTAAAATATAGTTCTCTAGGATAGATTGTCGTTTTTGCAAACCACTTGTAATCTATAAATTCTCTTTTTACGGTTGTCACTTTTTTAGAATCTCTTGTATCTTCTTCAAATTCTAATACTTTTAATAATCCTCTTTCGGGGACCAATAAATATTCTGAGGTAAGATTCCAGCAACATCCATTTTTTAGATAAGCAATAATTCGTTGATGTTCTGGATCTGTTTTAAACATTCCGGAATTTGAACGCACAAGATTCGTCAGTTCATCATTCAACACAAACTGCTGTTTAGAATTATCATTCAAATATACTTCATAAAAAGGACTTTGATGATTCGTATTTCCGTTTCTAATGGCAAGATCTTCCGCTCCATCAAAATTAAAATCACCAAAAACAACCGAATTTTTCAACGAATCAAAAACAGGTTTTTGGTTTTCATTTAAATCTAAATAAAAATCACTGGAAGAGAAACTTTGATATTTCTTCATTGTATTTTTATCGTAAAGATCAACTATTGCTTTTCCACTACATTTCCTTTCAGTACACGTCTCTATGTTGACAACAACATTAAAGCTTTTGGAAACATTGATTAACTCAAAATAATTTTGCGCACTACAAAGTCCTCCTAAAAGAACGAATGTCATTAGAAATTTCTTGTAATTCATGGTTGGTAGTTTTTATAATTTTTCAAATTAAAACCCGAAAAATCTATAACAAATATAAAAATTTGAGCTCAAATATTCAGTTTATTTCTAATATTTAATAATAGTTCAAAATCATGAATGAAAATTATTAGTCTGATTTTCAGTTATTTAAATTTATTTTAAAAATAATTTCACTACTTTGTATTGCATATTACCATTTTAATTACATATCTTTGTAATGTAAAATCGGAATAGGTTCAACTAGCTAGGAACCGAAAACTGAAAATTATATAACTAATTAACAAAACCTATTAAAGATGAATACCGAAAATACCAAAGCGCAAATGCGAAAAGGGATTCTGGAATTCTGTATTTTAAGCCTTATCAACAATCGCGAAATGTATGTTTCTGATTTAATAGATGAGCTGAAAAAAGGAAAACTGGATGTAGTGGAAGGAACCCTCTACCCTCTTTTAACAAGATTGAAAAATGGAGAATTTCTTTCCTACAGATGGGAAGAATCTACAGGAGGACCTCCCAGAAAATATTATCAAATTACAGAAAAAGGCAAAACGTTTTTATCTGAACTTCAAATCACCTGGAAAGAATTAACAGATTCTGTAAACCAAATCACTCAAAAACTTTAAAAACAAAAGCTATGAACAAGACACTCTCAATAGGACTCGCAGGTTTTTCTTTCACTATAGAAGAACACGCATACATAAAGCTTAGCGATTATCTGAATGCTCTGAGAAGCTCTTTGGATATTTCTGAAGCTGATGAGGTAATTCACGATATAGAAATCAGAATGGTTGAAATCTTCAGAGATTCATTAGGAAAACGCGAAGTAATCAACGACGGTGATGTAGAAAGAGTAATTGCACAGATTGGTACTCCTGAGAAAATAGAAGAGCAAGAAGAAGCATATTATTCAGAAAAAAATACAAAATCGAATAAGAATAATTCTACAGGAACAAACTACACAGACAAAAGACAATTGTTCCGTGATCCTGAGAAACAAAAAATTGCAGGGGTTTGCGCAGGTTTAGCAGCATATTCCGGAATGGAAATTTCTTGGATGAGATTAATCTGGGTAGGTGCATTTTTATTCTTATGGGTTGCACCGGGATCATCTTTCCTTGTAATTATTTTATACTTTATTCTTTGGGCAGTTTTACCAAAAGCAGAATCTGCATCAGATTTTCTTAAGATGAAGGGTAAACCTTTAAATTTTGATAATCTAAAAGAAGAATCAAGCAAAATTGTACAGTTTGCCAACGAAACAAGTACAAGAGCGGGTGAAATTTTCACCGAAAACAAACCTTACATCAATAACGCAGGAAACGGAGTTTGGAATGTTTTAAAATATATTATCGGTGCATTCTTCGCTTTGATGGCAGTAGGAAGTATTATAGGAGTATTTGTGGTATTCGGACTTTTTGGAATTGATTCAAATTTTCCGGGAGCTAATGAAATGAAATTCTATTTCGATGACGACGGACTGTATAATGTTTTAGCAGCAATTATCATTGTAGGATCTTTAATTCCGGCTATTCTATTCAGTCTGTTGAGTATTAAAATCTTCTCGCCAAAAACTAAACTTAGAAATATCGGTTGGGTTTTAGGAGCATTATTTATCTCTTTAATGGGTTTAGGCGCTTACTTTGGAGTAAGTATGGCAAAAAGAGATATGATTTTTAAAGGTCATAAAGAAGATGTGGAAGAAGTTGCCATCAATACAACCTCAGATACCATCTATGTTGATATGAAAAACGTAACGATTCCTCAGAATTTTACAGCATACGACGATGATCTTTATTCTGACAAAAACTCTGTTTTCAAAAAAGACTGGATTCATGTAGATGTGACAAGAAAAGCGGATATCAAAACACCTTATCTAATTATAAAGAAAGAAGCAAAAGGCTATAATTACCCTTTAAACGTAAGTGTTCCTGTAGAAATTGTAGATAATAAAGTGATACTTCCAAACTACGTTAAATATCCTTACGAGCACCGTTTCAGAGATTACAGCATTGATTACGAATTGGTAATTCCACAAAATGCAGTGGTAATTCCATTGAAAAAAGATCAGATGAATTTTGATGGCGATACCGATGGAAACGGAATCAACGATAATGAAGAGTCTGATGATAACGAAAACGGAAATATCAGCATCGAAAAAAACAAAATCTCTATCAATGGTTCTACTATCGAGTACAATTCAGATGATAAAGATAGCGTAATTATCAATGGAGTAAAAGTTTCTGAAAGAGATGCCAAGAAGAAAATTGACTCTATCAAAAACATCATCAAGCAAAACGAAAACGAAATAAAAAGCATCGAAATCAAAGACGGAGACAGCAAAGTTTCTATAAAAACCAAATAATTCAAACCTCAGAGAGTGACGGAAGGTGTGAATGAAAGACAACCGTTTGAAATTCACACTCTTCTACTCTCAGAAATAGACAAATATTTTTCTAAAAAAATTATTTTATGTCATAAAAAAGTATTATATTCGTATATTCAAATTCCATAAAAACAAACACAAAAAAATTTAACGTCATGGTACAAGTAGTTTTAGAAATTGCAGTGAAAATCGCAGATTTAATTAGCAGTTTGTTTTAAGAGCGACAATATTTCAATATATTTGTAAAGTATATCCAAAGTTTGGTTATACTTTTTTGTTTTAAATATAAAATACATGAAAAAACTGATAGGCAGTTTAATGCTAAAAATTCTAGGTTGGAAAGTAGTTTTGCAGGGCGATGTCAACAATCTCGATCGTTGTATACTCGTTGTAGCACCACACACTCACAATATGGAATATCTATTGGGAAATTTAGCCTATTGGAAATTAGGAAAAAAACTAAAAATCATCATCAAAGATGCTCATACTAAAGCTTGGTATGGAGCAGTAGTAAGAGGTTTAGGCGGAATCGGGATCGACAGAAGCCAGAAAAACGATCTTATTAATTTTGTTGCTAATGAGTTTAAAAAAGAAGATTTCAGCTTGGTAATTACACCTGAAGGAACAAGAAGTTGGGTTCCGAAATGGAGAAAAGGTTTTTACCACATGGCTTTAGCAGCTAAAGTTCCTATTGTTTTGGCAGCAGGTGATTTTAAAAGAAATATTGTCTATTTAGGTTACCAAATCCCTTATGAAAGACTGGAAACAGCAAGTTTCGCTGAGATAATGAAGGAGATTCAGGATTATTATATTAAAAACGATATCGGTCCAAAAATTCCCGCCAACTGGAATCCGGATATTATGGGGAACGATGCTGAAGTTAGGAGTTAGGAGTTAGGAGTTAGGAGTTAGGAGCAAAATTACTTTTTACTTTTTACTTTTTACTTTTTACTTAAAAAATTAATCATTACCAATTACTTATTACCCATAAAAAATGTACATTAAAGATAAAACCAAGGCAGAAATATTAGAATTCATCAACAATTGGGGTGAAGAAACTTTTGCCAAAACACTCAAAATACAATTTATCGACATCGATGTGGAAAACGAAACACTTACCGCAACAATGCCTGTCTCACCAAAAATTCATCAACCTTTCGGGATTATGCATGGTGGAGCAAGTTGCGTTTTAGCAGAAACAATGGGTTCTAGCCTTTCTAATATTTTTATCGACGGAAGCAAATATTTTGGTGTAGGAACCAATATCAATTCTAATCATCTAAGAAGTAAAAAAGACGGAATTGTAACTGCAGTCGCACGTTTCATCAGAAAAGGAAAAACAATGCATGTATCAGAGATTGAGATTCGTGACGAAAAAGGTCAATTGATCAATCATACGACGATGACGAACAATATTATCAACCGATAAGAAATTTATTTTAAATAAAATTTAGAGACTCAAATTTTTGAGTCTTTTTTATTATGTTACAACAAAACTTTTAGATTTTCATTTATTATGTAATTGAAAAACATAAATTTACACATCATGAAAAAACATTTAATTATTCTATTATATTCCGTATTATTCATTGTAACTTCATGTCGTAATGATGATGAAAACATTGAGAATAAAAATCAAATTAACTTTCAATTGATTGGAAAAGGAAATTTGATAGGAAATTACGTTAATCCTCAAAACACCATTATTACAAACTCTATACAATGGAATAATTTTCTGAATAAAATAGACAGCACAACTTATCAAACTTCTGCTAGTTTTATAACAACTTATATTAATTTTAACGAATTTATAGTTATCGTTGTAGTAGATGAAACTTATCCAAGCGGTGGACACTCAATCGAGATTACGAAAATGGAAGACTACCCTAGTTATATTACTATCAATGTAGAGAAATCGTTAAATGAAAACGTCACATCTTTTATCACTCAGCCTTATCATATTGTGAAAATTCCTAAAACAGCTAAATCTTTAATATTTAATTAAAGCCTCCTGCAACCTTTTTATTTTTTTTCATCTTATATAAAGAAACCCTTAAATTTATACATCATGAAAAAACATTTACTTCTTTTATTATGTTCCATCTTTTTTATGACGATTTCCTGTAGTGATAATCACGATAACGAGGAACAATTGGAGAGCAAAAACCAAATTAATTTTCAGTTAATTGGAAAGGGAAACTTTGTGGGAAATTACGCAGCCCAACAAAACACAGTGATTACAACCTCTACGCAATGGAATAATTTTTTAAATCAAATAGACAGTCCAAACAATCATCCTTCGGCAGGTTTTACGGAAACCAATATCGATTTTAATCAATTTATGGTTATCATCGTTATTGATGCAGTTTATCCAAACGGCGGACATTCCGTTGATATTATGACCGTTGATGAAAACGCTCAGAATATTGAAATTGATGTAGAAAAATTACTTCAGGGAAACGTAACAACTGTTGTAACTCAACCCTATCACATCGTGAAAATACCTAAAATTCAAAAACCTGTGATATTTAATTAAAATCTACTGCAACCTTTTTACATTTCCACATCTTTAAAGAAAAGAATGACCATGAGAAACTTAATTTTACTTTTCATTTTATTGTTAACATTTGTATTTTCTTGCAGGGAAAATGATATTGATGAAGGGCTTGAACAAAAAAATGCTTCGTATGATGTTTACATAGCAGGAAGAGAAAACAGTAAAGCATGTTTTTGGAAAAATATGATTAAAACTGATCTAAGCAATGGAGATGGTATAAACACAATTAATATTAAGGTTGAAAATAGTGATGTTTACGTTACCGGAGTTACACTACCCAATACAGCAAATAATGGAATAGAATATTTTTGGAAAAACAACGTGAGAACTACCGTTAAGCAATATCTTAACATTCCGAATAACGTTCAGTATTATATTAAATCTTTTACCGTAAACAATGGCGATGTTTATTTTTCAGGGTATGTAGAAAACCCGGTAACAACAAGCGCATTTGACCGATATGAAACTTGCTATTGGAAAAACGGAACAAAAACCATACTTCATAAAAGTGCATATTCTTTTGCAACAGAAAATATCTTTATTGATGGCTTAGATGTATATGTTTCTACTTCAAAAATTAATAATAATCAAAATATAGAATTTGGTTATTATAAGAATGGAACCTTTAATTCAATACCATCAAGCTACGTTTATAATTTTACGAAAAACGGTAACGGAATTCATTTATTATTTCAGAATAATTTTAAATATTATTCTAAAAATATTAGTACCAATACAGATGCTTTAATTGGTGATTACAATCATCCAGTTCATGTATTGGGTAAAATAATATCTCATAATCTGAATAATGATTTATATACAATTCAAAGTTCATCTGGTGGACATTATTTTAAAAACAATGTAGAAATTGTTCCTACATTTTCTACATTACCCTATATTCAGGATATGTTTGTATTAGATAACAATATTTATATGATAAAATATGATAATAATCTTTATCCTAATCCCAACAATCCAAATTCTACCTACAATGCTAAGCTATTCATAAATAACATAGAATCGCAAAATATAACGAGTATAAGCAACGCAGGAACTGGTTTTTACCCTACAGGAAGTTTCAGCTCCATTTATGTAGTTCAAAATTAAAATGCAAAATAAACTCAACTGGCAAAAAATCTACCTCGACCATTCCCCAAAACTTTTGGGGATTTGTCGCAGATATATCACAGATTTACAGACTGCGGAAGATATTGTGCAGGATAGTTTTATAACGGCAATTCAGAAAAATCATCAACTGAAAGATGAAAAAGCAATTTTCGGTTGGTTAAAAAAAATTGTTGTCAACAATGCATTGCAATTTATCCGAAAGGCTAGTAAAGACACCTTCATTACATCCGAAACCTCAGAAATATCAGATACATTGACCGAAATGACCGCATCTGCAATGGACGAAAAAAAACATATTTTAGCCTACGATTTTACGAGAGAAGAACTATTACAATCTATCGATAGTTTACCTTCTCATCACAAGTCGGTTTTCAATTTATATTATATCGAAAACTATTCTCACGCTGAGATTTCAAGTTTGCTGAAAATTCCAATTAATACTTCAAAATCTCATTTGATGAGAGCTAAAAAATCGGTACAAAGCTATTTAATGACTCATTTCGTCAACCATGAAACTCCGAAAAATAAAACGGCACAACTTTTAGTTTTTCTTGGGTTTGGTGGCTTGTTATGGGCGCAAAATTTTCAAAGTAAATTTTCAGACTTTACTATTCCGCTATCGAAAAATTTTGAAATTCCGTCTGATATCGATTCGAATACAATTTTGTTTTCTTCAACCGAAAATTTCTGGAAACAGAAAGCAATTATCGGAACTACTTTCTTCATTATTATCGTTGGGTTTATTTTATTTTTTAGTCCTAAAAATTCTTTAATAAAAACATTTAATTCCAACATTTCAAGCTCTAAACCAATAGAAAGTGGCGCAACGATCAACCAAATCAAATTAAATACGGACAATAAATTACCTTTAAATGAAGGCTTAGAAAATGTAAAAACAGTTCAAAATTCAGTTTCAGAAAACAATAAAGATTTAAAATCAGAAAATCGTTCCTTTACAACAAAAAACGTAGTATCTTCAAAGCCTATAACACAAAAAGATTCTGCTGAAAACGTTTCTCACAAAGTGATTGTGGTAAAAAAAATCATCCAGAGAGACACTGTATTTATAGAAAGATAAAACTAAACCAACAATGCTTTTAAGAAAAATAATTTTACTTTTTTCTGTTATATTCATCACTTTCGCTTTTGCTCAACGCAAAAAAACAGACACCATTTATGTTTATGAAAAAGTGATTGTGTACGACACTATTTATCTTGAAAAAGCAGTAAAATTAAAACCTGCAAATCTTATGTTTTCTTCTTTGGAAATCGAGGAAGAAGAAATTAAAGAAATCAATAGAAATTTCGATAAACTACAACTTGAAGAACAAATAAAAAAACTTAGAACGAAAAGCTTTCAATACGGAATTCAGGCAGGAGTTGATTTCAAAAAAGCAAGCTGGGCAGAAATGCTGTCAGAAAAAAATCAACAATTTGGACAAAATTTTGGAATTTGGGTTTCTAAAAGTATTATCGATCCTAATTTTTCATTAATGCTTTCCGCAAATCTTCATCATTGGAATTCTACATTTGATCTCGATACCAATAAAGAAGAAACTTATCTCGACGGTTATTATTTTTCTGCAGATGATCAACCTCTACTCTTCCAAAGATTTAACAATAAACATTTTGAATATGTTTTGCAGTTAAAATCAATCTACGAATGGAAAAACCTGCGACCTTTTGTTGGATTTTTAGTCAATAAAAACAATTACAAAATGCAGTTTTTGGTACCGGAAAATAATGTTCTGAATAAATTGGATGACTTTAAAAGCAATCAAATCAATTTTGGGTTTTCTTTAGGTTTACAATATCGAATATTCAGTCGATTTTTGATTGATGTGGAATATCAACATTATAAAATAAAGAATCTTTCTTTAAAAAACTCATCATTTGATTTTGACATTTTTAAGACTAATAATACCTTTGCTGAAAGAAAAATCAGTTTAGGAATTTCTTATTTTATTTCTAAATAATGGTTTTCTGAAAGATTCAAAATTATGATCTATTTCAAATTTCCTTTTGACGAGAAACTCTATTCTACAGACGAAAATTCTACTATAAATTCAATCAACTTTCATTCTTTTAATAATATTGAAAAAATTGATATTGCCGGAAAAGTTATTGAAAAAAAACTTTCGGAATTTGAAAATATAAAGATCAGTTCGAAAATTTTACCGGAAGATGAAACTCAGTTTATTGCAGAAACTCAAGAAGAATATTTGCAAAAACTCGAAGAAGTCATTGAAATTATCAAAGAAAATAATCTTCCGAAACTGGTACTTTCCAGAAGAAAAATCTTCAAAGATTTTAATGAAATAGATTTAAAAGAAAGTTTCAACAACCTGTGCAAAAATTATCCTAACGCATTTAAATATTTATTCTTCGATGGCGAAACATCATGGATTGGAGCTTTTTCCGAAGTTTTAGGAAAATTCAACAAATCAACTCACAAGTTTGAAACGATGAGCATTGCCGGGACAATTCCCGTTTCTGAAGAATGGACTGAAAAAGAGATTGAAGAACAGAAACCTGTTTCGTCTTATATCAGAAATATTTTACAAAAATTTGCCACTCTGAGCGAAGTCGAAGAGTCGGAAACCTACGATCATATTTCAGGAAATATTAAGCATCTAAAAACCGATTTTAAGATAAAAATAAATCCTGAAGATTTAGATTCTATTATTCAGGAACTTCATCCCACTCCTGCAGTTTGTGGAATTCCTAAAGATTTTTGCAGAGAAGTTATAGAAAAAGTTGAAAAATTCCCACGAGAATTGTACGCTGGATATATCAAAATTGAGACAGAAGATTACATTCAGTATTTCGTTAATCTACGTTGCGCAAGATTATATAAAAACTCGGTTCATCTCTTTGTTGGAGGCGGAATTACCGCTCAAAGCAACCCCGAAAAAGAATGGAATGAGACTGAGCTTAAGTCTGAAGCTGTTTTGAAAAATTTAGTTATAATACATTCATAAAAATAAAATATTTAAGCCAACAAAAAACCTCTTTCAAAACGAAAGAGGTTTTATATTTTATTTACAAAGAATTACTTCTTTGCGCCTATTTTACTCCAAGTATTCAGGATGAAAAGTAAACCAACACCCAACAATCCACAAGCGATTGAAATTAAAAATTTAACATTATCTTCAGATGTAATATCTGAATTCCAGTCGATTGCATACGTATTGATAGCGATGATTACGACAAATACGATTAAAAATACTTTATAAAACTTCTGCATGATCTAAAAATTTATATAATTCTGCACCAGCTGCGCAAAATTTGCGGTAAATAATTTAATTGAAATTGCCAGTAGAATAATTCCGAAAACTTTCTGAAGAATTGCCAAAGACGCCTCTCCCATTTTCCTTTCAATCCACTTCGCAGATTTCAGCACCAAATATACGAAAATTGTATTGAGAATGATTCCACAAATAATGTTAATATCATGAAACTCTGCTCTTAAAGACAAAGTAGTCGTTAAAGTTCCTGCTCCTGCGACCAAAGGAAACGCAATCGGAACAATGGAGGCAGATTTTGCTTCGGTTGTTTTGTTGATTTCAATGCCTAAAATCATTTCAAGCGCAATCACGAAAATAACAAAAGCACCTGCAATAGCAAATGAATTGACATCTACTCCGATAAATTTTAGGATTTTGTTTCCTACAAAAAGAAAGACAATCATTATCAATCCGGCAGTAATTGATGCTTTTCCGGCTTCAATTTGCCCGAATTTCTGCTGTAAGCTTACCACAATCGGCACTGAGCCGATGATGTCGATGACCGCAAAAAGTACCATAAAACAGGTAATTACTTCTTTAAAAGAAAAACTGTTGAAAACCTCCATTTCTTACGATTATTAATTTCGCAAAAATATAAATAAAAAATGATTATTTACTAATAACGGAATATAATTTAACAATATCTTTTAACAAGTCGTTTAAAGAATCTTCTGAGGTGATTGGAGAATACTTCTCTATCTGAACTTTTTGCAATAATTCCTGATAGTTTTCTGCAACAGATCTGCCGTTTTGTCTTTCAAGAAACACTTTAAAATCTTCTTTAGAGCTTTGGAAATACTGGCTTCTTACTTCTGCATCCATTTCTTCAAAGGTTTCAAAAAACTTAGGATAATCTCCGGAAGCTTTCAGGTTTTCGAGGTAAGCAAAATAATCGTTGATGTCGGTTTTTAAGCTTTCTCTTATCTCTTTTTCTGTTTCTGCAACAGATCCTAAAGGTTTTGGGCTTGGTTTTTCTTTAATTTTACTTTGTTTTTTTTGCCAATATTTAAAAAGCATATAAACGATAAACAAGCCAATCAAAATACCTATATTCACAAAAAGTACATTCCAGTTGAATTTACTTTTTTCTTTTACTTTAAATGAAGTGGTTTTCAAAACCGGGCTATCAACCGTTTCAAGCAATGTATTCGTATAGTCATTTACCTTTTCCACTGTTGATCTTGCTTCTAAAACCTGATCATGTGAAAAAGCGGTTAAGCCTAATTTTTCCTGTCCAAGATTTACATATTCTTTTTCCGCAGGATTGAAAAAAGCAAAAGCTTCTGTTTTAACAACCAATTCACCTGCTTTTTTAGGAATTAAAATATATTTAGCTAAAATTTCCCCTTTCATTCCTGTAAGACCAGTGTTTACGTGAGAAGTAATTTTTGGAGCAAACACTTCATAATCTGGGGATTCTTCAATTTTAGGAAGACTCATATCTGCAAGATTACCTTCACCAGATACTTTTACGGTAACATTTACAGGTTTTTTGGCTTCAATTTTTTCTTTTGGTGAACAATAAATATCTACTTTAAAATTACCTACTGCATTCTTAAAAGATTCCGGTGAACCTTCAGGAAGTTTTTTTACATTAAGCCTTACTTTATTGGAAGCAATTTTATTTTTAGTTGAAAAAGTGTTTACCAAAGCAGAAACCGAAGGAACTTCTACATAACCAGATTCGTTGGGAAACACCATGAAAACAGCCAAAACCTGCGATGCCATATTGGCGTAACCGGAAGGATCAATCTCTGATCTTTTTAAACTGATTGGATGTACATTGATATTTTCCTGCTGCGGAAGTCGTACGTTTTTTACTCTTCTAAGATTATCTATATTTCTTGAATAAACGCGCAAAACGGCAACTGTAGGCTGATCCTGATACACTTCACGGTCTTCAATTTCCATATTCAGATAAACGTCGTTAGCAATATTTGCTATTGGTTTTTTATCAATGTCTTTTATGAAAATATCAAAAGGTTCGGTTTTATAAATTTTGTTGTTAACATTTACCAGAACTGAACCAATTCTTATTTTCCCTTTCTGTTTAGGTTCAAGAGCGATTCGGGTAATGTATTGATCCATTGCCGTATTGGTGTCGGCGTCATTAACGATTTGATTGAATGATCCGCTACCGATCATATTAAACTTAGACAAATCCGGAAGCATGATTTTACTTTTCTGCTCCAGATTGTTTCCGTTTAATTCTAAAACAATGGTAAGATTTACGATTTCTCTACCGTTGTAATCCGTTTTATCAGATCTCATCGACAGTTGTACCTGTCCGTAAGAAATTACAGATATAAGGGTAAATATTGCGTAAATAAATTTTTGTTTCATCACCAATCTTTCTCGTTGCTTTGCGGCTTTGAATAAGATTTTTCGTCTAAAATTCTTTTGGCAGTTTTTCTTTCTCTGCCATTGATACTGTCCAGGATCGCTTTTTCTATTTCTTTGGGAAGTTTGCCTTCGCCGCCTTTCCCTTTGGGTTTATCATCCTCTCCTTTATTTTGTTGAGGACCGTTGCCCTGCTCCTGTTTTTGATTTTTAGAATCTCCTTTCTCTCCTTTGTTTTTATCTTGTCCGCCTCCGTTTTTACCGGAGCCTTGGTCTTTCTTGCTGTTGTTCCTTTCTTTTTCCTTCTGCTTCAGCTTAGCAATCTCATAGTTTTTTCTTGTCGCCTCATTATAAGGATCCTGTTTTAGAGATTGTTTGTAATAATCAGCGGCTTTATCCGGCTGATTCATCTGCATCATTGTATTTCCCAAATTATGAAGCGTTGCCGCTTTATCCGGTAAAGTCTGAGAAAGTTTTTCTGCTTTTGCATACTCTTCTTTCGCATCCTGATACATTTTTCTTTTATACAAAGCGTTTCCTAGATTGTAATGTGCCGTAAAATCACCTGAATTTGATTTTATAGCTTCCATGTACTTTGAAGAAGCGCCATCATAGTCATTAGCATTAAATTTTTGATTGCCTTCAAAGACTAAAGTCTTATAACTTTCCTGCCCAAATAATGCACCTGAGAACGAAAAAGCAAATAGTAACGCTAAAAATACAATTTTAGTATTCATCCCTTGCAAAATTATCCCTTTATATGTTAAGAAACAGCGTCTTATTTGTTAAAATTGGGTTAAAGTATTCAATTAAAAATAGATTTCTTTTTAAATATTAAAATCTCTTTTAGGATTAAATAAGAAAATCAATAAAAAGAAGAATATAGAAACACCTAAAAAGTACTGATAATAATGATTAGCATTTTGAGAATTAACCGTTGTAACAGTATCTGACACCGTTCTGTTGATTTCGTCAGCAATTCTTTTAGGAGCATCATTCATGTTGTTTCCATCAATGTAAGTTCCGCCTGTAGATTCTGCCATTTTTCTAAGAGCTCCGGTTTGTCTTTTAGAAATCACAGTTTCGCCATTCTGATCAAATTTATAGCCTATAAGCTGGCCATATTTATAAATCGGTACGGGTGCGCCTTCATCAGTTCCTACCCCAACAGAAGTAATCGCTATTCCTTCTTTATTTGCTAATCGTATTGCAGCGTTGTCGTTCCCCTCATTATCTTCACCATCGCTTATCAAAACTACTTTTCTTGCACCTTTGTTGATATTTTTAAATTTGGTCGCTGTAGTTTCCATTGCTGAAAGAAAATCTGTCCCTTGAATGGTAATATTATCTGTACTTAAATCTGTAATATAATTTTCTACTGAACTGTAATCTGTTGTTAATGGCATGATAGAAACCGCTTCACCTGCAAAAATCACAATTCCTATTTTATCGTTTTTCAGTTCATGCATTGTATTGATGATAAGATTCTTAGCCTGAGTAAGTCGATCTGGATTAATATCTTCGGCATTCATAGAATTAGAGACATCCAATACAAACATTACGTTATTCATCTTTTGCTTGGTCTGTATCTTTTCTGCTCCACTTAAAAGGTCGATAATTGAGAATATCAGGAAAAGTGTTGCCAGAAAATAAAGTGCAGGAAATAATTTTATAAATCCTGAATTCTTTTCAAATAAACTTTCATGGAATTTTGTCTCTGCAAATAATGCTCTTTTCCTTTTTTTCCAACGAAGATAGCTCATCAGAAAAAATGATAAAAGCGGCAGAAGCAGCAATAACAAAAGATACCAGTAATTTCCTAAATACCAATCCATCAGCTTAAAAATTTATATAGTATCCAACGTAAAACAGCATCAAAAACCAGCATTCCTAAAGCGATCCAAAGAAAAATTTTAAAATACTCTTCATAATTATACAATTTAGAAATATTGATGTCGGTTTTTTCAAGTTTATTAATTTCAGAATAAATTTCCTGCAATCTGTTTTCAGAATCTGCTCTGTAATATTTACCATCGGTAGTTGCAGCAATTTCTCTCAACATATTTTCATCAATAGAAACTTCTCTTTCATCATAAATATATCCAAATTCATCATAAGTAACAGGCATTAAGGCATAGCCATTAGTTCCTATTCCTATGCAATATACTTTAATATGATTGTCTTTGGCAAGAGTCGCGGCAAGCTCTGGAGAAAAAAGATTTTTCACGGGGCTGTTTACACCGTCGGTCATCAAAATAATCACTTTACTTTTCGCTTTACTTTTCATCAGGTGATTCACGGCAACCGCCAAACCGTCTCCTACAGAAGTTCCGTCTGCCATTTCACGCTGATTCATATTCACAATTTCTTCCTTTACGGCATCATGATCAAACGTTAAAGGTACTTTCAGAAAAGCTTCCATCTTATATTTCACCAAACCAAATCGGTCATTTGGTCGTTTGTTGATAAAATCTACTGCAATATTCTTCAATACATCATAGCGATCCGGCTCAAAATCTTTAGACAACATACTCAGCGAAACATCTACAGCCAACATAATATCAATGCCTTTCGTTTCATCTCTGTCTTGAGACACCGAAAAAGTTCTCGGTCTTGCCATGGCAATAATCAAAGCAGAAAGAATAATATATTTTGAGATTTTCAATAAGAAAAGCACAGGCAGAATACCATTACTGCTATTCATATTTTTGATAGTGGGAACTTTTATTCCTTTTCTTTTTTTCTGACTTAAATCTCTAAATAAAAGCGGGATAAACACCAAAAACAAAAGAAAAAACCACGGACTGTAAAATTCAAAATCAAACATCTTTTCTCAGGTTTTCAAATTCTAAATCCTTGGAAGAGCGCTGCACAAAGTCTCTTATTTCAGTAAAATCTTTTTCCATCAACTGTTTATCAGGAAATGTTTTGGCAAATTTCACCAAATCTCCTCTTAAGAAAACATCTTCCACAATTTTTTCATTCTCCTGCGAAATCGTATTATTTTCTTTCATTAAAACAATTAAATCATCCGTCAGCAAAATATCTGCAGGAATTCGGTATTGTTTGGTGATGAATTTTCTGGAAATATCGATTAATTCCACATAAAATGAACGGTAATCTCCGTCTTCGATGTATTTTTTCTTCTTTAATGAATCAAGTTCTTTTAAAGTCTGATTTGTCGCTACAACAGGTGAATCTTTACTTCTTCTTCCGTATTTCACAAACATTACAATCGCAAATATTAAACAGATAAAAACGATAGCTGCTAAAACATACCATTTATAAAGTTGCCAGTAATCGGTTATCTCCAAATCAACTTCCTTATTACTCATAATATCATTAATCTGATCTTCTTTCATCGCAGTATTAATGACCTCAATTTCGTAAGGAATTGTTTTTAAAAGCTTATCTCCCACTTTAAATTCGAGCTCCGGAATTTTAAAAACTCCTTCTTCATAAACAGCAAATTCTATTTTTCTTTCATACGTATTGGCGTTGATACTGATACTGTCTGAAATTTCTTCAAAATGAAAAGGCAATAATTCATCTTTTGGAGCCGTGATCACCGCACGACTTTTAAGATTGTCTATTTTTATCACCAAATGATTAACTTCTCCCAAAGCAAGCGTTGTTTTCTCCAGTTTAGAAGAAAGAAGCTGTGAAAAAGAATTTACACAGATAAAAAATGAGAGTAATAAGAATATTTTTTTCAATTTAAATACTAAATTTTGGCTAAAGCCTATTTTCTATTTTATCATGTAAAGCGGACTAAAGTCCGCTCCTATTGAATATTTTATTTTTTCTGAAAATAATTATACAACATTTTTGAGTAATCTTCTCCGGTATTGATGTTCATAAACTCGGCGGAAGAATTGGCAAAATCTTCTTCCAGATTTCTTTGTTTCTGTTTTTGTGCTTCAGCAAAAGTGTATCGCCATCTTGCACTTGAAGTATTTGCCCAAACCTGATTTCCTGTTTCAGCATCGTATAGCAAAGTGTAACCTACATCGGGAATTTCGTTATCTTTTTCGTCATAAATTCTCATTCCCAAAAGTTGGTGTTTCTTAGAAGCTACTCTCAGAATTTTAGAATCGTAATCATCCTCAAAATCCGAAAGCAAAAACACAAGAGACTTTCTTTTAAAAATCCCCATCATATATTCTAAAGCTTTATCAATTTTTGATTCTGTAGGAACATATTCAGCTGTCAAAATATGACTGATCATCGATAAAACATGCTTCCTTCCTTTCTGTGGCGGAATCACTTTATATACTTTATCGGCAAATAAAATCAATCCTACTTTATCATTATTTCCCGCTGCCGAAAATCCTAAACTTGCTGCAATTTCTGCAACATATTCTCTTTTCAACTGGGTCTTCGTACCGTAATCCATTGATGCAGAAATATCAACCAAAATCATCATGGTCAATTCTCTTTCCTCTTCCATCACTTTGACGAAAGGTTCACGAAAACGAGCCGTTTTATTCCAGTCAATCCTACGAATTTCATCTCCGAATTGGTAAGGGCGAACTTCAGAAAACGTCATTCCCTGTCCTTTAAAAGCACTGTGATATTGCCCCATCAAAGTAGCTTCCGTTTTCCTTCTGGTACGGATTTCTATTTGCTTGACCTTTTTTACAATATCTTTTATTTGCATAATCAATTTGAAAATGTGCTAATTTGAGAATTTGAAAGTGAGAAAGATGATAATTTTCAAATTTCTACATTCTCAAATTTTCAAATTGCGATTAGGGTGCTTGAATTTTCGCTAAAATTCTGTTTACAATTTCTTCGGAAGTAATTTCTTCGGCTTCTGCTTCAAAAGTAAGCCCGATTCTGTGTCTTAAAACATCCTGTGCTAAAGCTCTTACATCTTCAGGAATTACAAAAGCTCTTCCTTTCAAAAAAGCATACGCTCTTGAAGCAATAGCTAAGTTGATTGATGCTCTTGGTGAAGCTCCAAAACTTATATAATTTTTCAATTCAGAGAGACCATATTTTTCAGGATAACGGGTTGCAAAAACCATATCCAGAATATATTTCTCAATCTTTTCGTCTAAATAAATCTGATTAACAATTGCTTTTGCTTCAACAATATTCTGTAATGAAATCACCTGTTTAATTTCAGGTTGATGCGAAGTAGAAACCATTCTCATCACCTTTCTTTCATCTTCAAATTCAGGATAATCGATTTTACATTTCAGCATAAAACGGTCGCTTTGAGCTTCAGGTAAAAGATAAGTTCCTTCCTGATCGATTGGGTTTTGAGTGGCTAAAACCAAAAAAGGTTTTGGTAAAGGCATGGTTTCGTCACCAATGGTCACCTGTTTTTCCTGCATTACTTCCAAAAGAGCCGACTGCACTTTTGCCGGAGCTCGGTTGATCTCATCTGCCAAAACAAAATTCGCAAAAACAGGACCTCTTTTTATCGAAAAATCATTTTCTTTGATATTGTAAATCATTGTTCCCACCACATCTGCAGGAAGCAAATCGGGTGTAAACTGAATTCTTGAAAACTCACCGTGAACAGCTTCTGCCAAAGTCTTTATCGCTAAAGTTTTTGCCAAACCGGGAACACCTTCCAGCAAAACGTGACCATTCCCTAAAAGACCTATCAAAAGTCGGTCAATCATGTAATGTTGACCAATAATCGCTTTATTGATTTCCTGCCTCAAAAGATTAAAAAAATAATTCTGTTCTTTAACCTTTTCGGTCAATTGACGGATGTCTTCTGCTTGATATGAATCTGACATTAGTTTGAATTAAAATAATGGGTAAATTTCTGATAAATACTTGCACTAATCAACACAATTAATGCCATATTTGAGTTAAAGTTTGTTAAATCTTCTTTCTTAAATGTAAGGTTAATAATCGGTCTTTTAATAAATTTATCTCAACAAAATCACTTATTTCATAAAAATCTATAAATTTTCTATCATTGCTTCGGTCAAGAATTGTCATTTTCAGTTTATTAAACTATTTTTGACGATTAAAATATTGTAAAATGAATTATCATTTTCAAGCTCACCGACAGGTTAGAAAAAACCTTTTAGATATTCTGCAGGATACTTCTCACGAAGATCTTTTATTAATCCCTGATGGTTTTAATAACAATATCTATTGGAATATTGCTCACACCGTTGCTACACAGCAATTGTTGCATTATTACCTGAGTGGAAATCCTTTCAGAATTGATAAATATTGGATTGAAACGTACAAAAAAGGAACGTTACCGAATCTGAATGTTCAAAGATCTGAAGTAGAAGATTTAGAATTTTTACTGACCGAAACTTCAAAAACTTTAATGAAAGATTTCGATAGTGATTTCTTTTCAGATTACACACCATACACTACAAGTTTTGGGATGGATCTGAAGAGTATTCAAGATGCAATTATTTTTAACAACATGCACGAAAGTCTGCACTATGGCTACGCAATGGCGCAGAAAAGAGCAATTTTAGGAGAAAAGTATTAAGGTTCAAGGTTTGAAGTTTAAAGTTTAAAGTTTAAAGTTTAAAGTTATGGCGACAATCAACAAATTCGAAGATTTGGAGATATGGAAATTATCTAGAATTTTATGCGCTGAGATTTTTGAAATTATTGAAACTACAAATCTTAAAAACAACTTTAGACTTAGCAATCAGATTGATGGTTCATCAGGTTCAATCATGGATAACATTGCTGAAGGATTTGAAAGAAATGGAAATAAAGAATTCATCAACTTCCTTTCTATTGAGAAAGCATCATGTGGAGAAACCAGATCGCAATTATACAGAGTATTTGACAGGAATTTTATTACTCCTGAAAAATTTGAAAATTTAAAAGAACAGACAGAATTACTGAGCAGAAAAATAGGCTCATTTATTAATTATTTAAAGAATACAGACTTGAAAGGGACAAAGTTTAAATAACAAATCTATTTTAACATTGAACTTTAAACCTTAAACGTTGAACTATACATATGAAAGACGATTTTATTTTTGGGCTTCGTCCCGTATTGGAAGCTATTGAAGCTGGAAAAACTATTGACAAAATTTTTGTACAAAATGCATTGCAGGGAGAGATTTATGCGGAACTGAAAGCTATTTTAGCAAAAAATAAAATACGTCCCAACTACGTTCCTGTAGAGAAACTTAACCGTTTTACAAGAAAAAACCACCAAGGTGTAGTAGCTTTTATTTCTGATGTTCCGTTTCACAGAATAGAAAATATTGTTCCTGAATTATTTGAAGAAGGTAAAACGCCATTCATTTTAATTTTAGACAGATTAACCGATGTAAGAAACTTCGGAGCAATTTGTAGAACTGCAGAATGTGTAGGAATAGATGCGGTTGTAATTCCTGAAAAAGGAGGCGCACCCGTAAATTCTGATGCGATAAAAACTTCAGCCGGAGCGATGTATAATATCAAAATTTGTAAAGAAACAAATCTGGCTCACGTTGTAGATTTCCTACAACAAAGTGGAATTTCAGTATTTTCTGCCACTGAAAAGGCACAAAAATTGATTTACGACGTTGATTTTACTGAACCTTGCGCCATTGTAATGGGAAATGAAGAAACCGGAATTTCTAAAGAAGTGTTGCATCATTCAGACGAAAAAATAAAGCTTCCGATAGAAGGAAAAACACAATCATTGAATGTTTCTGTAGCTTGTGGAGCTATTTTATATGAAGCAATGAGACAGAAAATCACAAAAATTTAATTCACCTTTTAAAATTATTTAATGAAATCGAGAGCAATTCGATTTCATATGACCTTAAAGAAATAAGAAAATTCCATATGAAAAATATAGCAGCATTAGCGCTTATCTCAATAGCACTTGTTTCATGTAAAAAGGAAACAGCAACAGTCACTAAAGTAGATCCTAAAACAGGAAAAACCATTACTGTAGAAGTTCCCGCAGATTCTATAAAAGAAGTAAAAGCAGATGCGGCAATCAAAGATTCTTTGGGAGTTTTCAAACAAACTTTTAAGCTTGAAAAAGGAAAAACATATCCTTTAACAACTTATCAGAGAGATACCAAAACAATGACTGATCCACAAGGGAAAACCATGACCGGAACCAGCGAATCTACTGACGAAATGAGCTTCACCGTAAATGATATCAAAGGAAACGTTTACGATATGACCATTAATCTGATCGGAAAGAGAAATTCTCAGTCTGCACAAGGTAAAACGGTTGTTGTAGATACAAAATTACCAATTCCGAAAGAAGACAACCTGAAAATGATCTGGAATGTAAACAAAGCACTTACCGGAAATAAGCTGAACATGAAGATGGATACAAAAGGAAACGTAATTTCTATCACCGGATTTGAAGCAGTGTACACAAAAATATCTGATGCTTTGAAGAATCTAGTTAAAGATGCTAACCAAAGAGCAAGTGTAGTAGCAAGCCTTAAAGAAAGTTTCAACGAAAAAGTATTGAAAGATCAGTTTGAAAAAAATCTTTCGGTAATTCCTAAAAAAGGAGCTAAAATCGGTGATAAATGGAGTACTTCTGAAAATGCAGACGAGGCAGGAAAAATTAAAGTGACTTCAAACTATACATTGAAAAGCGCAGGAAACGGAATTGTAGAAATTTCAATCACTGGTGGAATTCCTAAAAAAGAAGAGAAAAAATCTCAAGGTTCGATGACGCACAGCATGAGCAGTGAATTGTCTCAAAACGGAACTATCAAGTTTGATCAAAATACAGGCTGGATTAACAACCAAAACATCAGTGTAAAAACAACGCAGGTAGAAACTATTTCAGACGGAAAACAATCTCAGTCTATGAAAAGTGTTTCAAACTCTTCTGTAATGGTAAACCCTTCATCTAAATAGGTTTTAGGGTTTGAGTGTCCGAAAGTTTTAGAGCTGAGATTCTACAACTTAAAACCTTAAACTTTCAATTATTAAATAAAAAGTAATATGTCTTTTATCAAAGGAATTTTTGAGATCGTTCTCGCAACCATTGTTATTTTTTTTGTCTGGAATATTTTGAAGCGAATTTTCTTCAAAAAGTTTTATAATTTCATGGGATTCAAACCCAATAACAATCAACAGCAGGAAACCAAAAACTCAAAAGTGAATATTGAGAAAAAAGTAAAGTGGGACGCAGAAACTGTGGACTATGAAGAGGTGAAAGAGAAAAGATAGTTTTATTTAAATATTATTTTGAATCTTTACAACATCTAAAATAAAATCTACTTAATAACCAAGATGGCAAAAAACAAAAACGTTATATACATTGCAATTTCTTTAATTGCATTTTTAGTTTTAGCATTTTTATATTCTACTCCTGTTTTTACAGGAAAACAGCTTTTTCAGCATGATATTGTACAGTATCGTGGTGGCGCAAAAGAGTTGATTGATTATCGAAACAACTTCGACAAAGAAACCTACTGGAGCGATTCTATGTTTGGCGGAATGCCGACTTATCAAATGGGAAGCCGTTTTGAAGGCGATATCATTAAAAAAGTTGACAGCTACCTGAATATTTTGCCAAGGCCGGTTAATTATCTGTTTTTATTGTTCTCAGGATTTTTCCTGTTAGGAATGGTTGCCGTCCGAAACTGGAAATACGCCCTTTTGGGAGCCACATTTTTCGGGCTCTCCACCTATTTTTACATCATTATTGCAGCCGGACACAACGGAAAAGTAAACACCATAGAATATTTCGCACCGCTTTTAGCCGGAATTTTATTGGTTTATATCCGCAAAAAATACGTTCTCGGATTTATTGTCACTACCCTTTTCTTCGGATTACAGGTTGCTGCAAACCATCCGCAAATGACGTATTATCTGTTCTTAGGTTTAGGATTTTTATTTATTTCTGAATTAGTAAGAGCAATAAAAAAGAAAGTTCCGATGAAACATTTTTTAATTTCATCAGGAATTATAGCTTCGGCTTTAGCAATCGGAGTTGGAATGAATTCTCAAAGAATCATGGCAAACTCCGAATATATTAAAGAAACAGTAAGAGGAAAACAGATTCTGAATACCGAGACCCATACTGCCGGAAATACCGGAATGGACAAAGAAAGTATCTTGATGTGGAGCTACGGCCAGCTGGAAACTTTAAATCTATTTATTCCAAGATTGATGGGAGGCGGAAGCCAGGAACCTGAAGGAAAAGAGATGATGGAAAAAGTACAGCAGCTTGTTCAGGATAATGTAACTTCTCAAGCCGAGTACGACCGAATTTCTAAAGGATTTGGAAGTTTAACATATTGGGGAGACCAACCGGGAACTTCCGGACCGGCTTATCAAGGTGCCATTGTTTGTTTCTTGGCACTTTTAGGATTCTTTTTTGCCTCAAAAAAATACCGTTACTGGATCTTAGGTGCTACAATTCTAACCATATTATTGGCTTGGGGAAGCAACTTCATGCCGCTTTCAGACTTCTTTATAGAATACGTTCCGTTTTATAGCAAATTCAGAGCGCCATCTTCTATTTTGGTTGTTGTGGAATTGTTATTCCCGTTAATTGCAATTATCGGATTATACAGATTTTTCAATAGTGAAACTTTAGAAGAAGACTACAAAAAGAAAATCCTTACGTATGTTGGAGGTGGAACTTTAGGTTTAACTTTAATCTTAATTATTTTTGGAAAATCAATTTTAGGTTTTGCAACGGATAACGAAAAAGTATATTTACCACCTTTCCTGCTCGATTATCTGGTTGATGAACGTTTCAGTATGTTCAGAACAGACGCTATCAAAGCATTAGTGTATGTTGGAATTACGGTAGCCGTTTTATTCTTTGCTTTAAAACAAAAACTAAATCAAAACATCGCTTTGGTTATTATTGGATTGGTGAGTTTATTTGATCTTTGGACGGTTAATAAGCGTTATTTAAATGATGATAATTATGTAGATAAGATCTTCGCTGAAAACCCTTTCCAGACTGAAGGATCAGATTATTTAGCTGAAAAAGTAGGCGATAATGCCAACTTACAATCGATTTTAGCAAGTATTCCTGTGAACAAAACTTTGGAAACAATTGCTGAAAAGGATAAAAAACATTACCGAATTTACAATCAGGTTTTAGGAACTACCAGCGAAACCAACACTTCTTATTTCAAAGCTTCTATCGGAGGTTATCATGCGGTGAAACTGAGAAGATATGACGATCTATTAAATAAATATATCGTACAACCCGACAGCATAAAAACTCCAAAAATTCTGAATTTACTCAACACCAAGTACATGATTTTTGGAAATCCGGGAGAGCCACAAGTTGTTCCGAACCCTAAAGCCAATGGAAATGCATGGTTTGTAAGTGATTTAAAATTTGTAAACACTCCAAATGAAGAAATTAAATATATCGGAGAAATCGACAGTAAGAAAACCGCTGTTATTAATGCTTCCGACAAATCATATTTCAATAACAGACCAGTTCAGGCAGATTCAACCGCTACAATTAATTTAACAAAATATGAAGCGAATGAATTGGAATTCAAATCTCAGTCTAAAACTCCGCAATTAGCCGTTTTCTCTGAAATTTATTATCCTCATGGCTGGAAAGTTTTTGTTGATGAAAAAGAAGTTCCATACATCAAAGCCGATTATTTATTGCGTGCAGTACACGTTCCGGCAGGAAACCATCATATTAAAATGATTTTTGAACCGCAAGTCATCGAAACCGGAAAATGGATTTCTCTTCTTTGCTTCGGATTATTCATCGCATTGAGTGCTTTCGGAATTTATTTTATTTACCGAAAAAAAGATAAAAAACAAGTTGAAATCTCAATTGACAAATCTGTGTAAATTTCTGTCATTCTGAACGAAGCATAGCGCAGTGAAGAATCTCATT
>NZ_JAPDKN010000016.1 GCF_026163565.1 Chryseobacterium sp. YIM B08800 | reverse complement strand
GAAAAAAAGATAAAAAACAAGTTGAAATCTCAATTGACAAATCTGTGTAAATTTCTGTCATTCTGAACGAAGCATAGCGCAGTGAAGAATCTCATTTTTAAGTAATGATTTTTCCTATCATCAGAATGACAAAAAAAAAAACAATCAATGAAAACTCTTGGAACTCATAATTACTATGTCTATATTTTAACCAATAAAATAAAGACTGTTTTATACACAGGAGTTACCAACGATTTAAAATCCCGATTGTATTGGCATCAGAATCCGGAAGCAATTGACAAGAGTTTCACCACAAAATATAAATGTTTCTATTTAGTTTATTTTGAACAATTTGCTGATGTAGAAACTGCTATCAAAAGAGAAAAGCAGATAAAAGGTTGGACAAGAATTAAAAAAGAGAACTTAATTAAAGAATTTAATCCTACTTGGAAATTTTTGAATGATGATGTTTAAAGAGATTCTTCATTACGCTTCGCTTCATTCAGAATGACAGTCTGCAAAATTATATGGAACAAAAGAAAATTCTTATCATCACCTATTATTGGCCACCTGCAGGAGGACCAGGAGTTCAGCGTTGGCTGAAATTTGCAAAATACCTTCCTGAATTTGGCTGGAAACCGATTATTTATACGCCTGAAAACCCAAGCTATCCTTTATTGGATGAAAGCTTAATGAAAGATGTTCCTGAAGATCTGGAAATTGTAAGAACAAAGATTTGGGAACCTTATCAGTTGGCTGAAAAGCTTAATAAAAGCAATAAAAAATTCAAAGCGGGACAATTTGATGTGGGCAACAATCAAAGCTGGAAATCTAAGCTTTCGATTTGGGTGAGAGGAAATTTTTTCATTCCCGACGCACGCGTTTTTTGGGTTAATCCTTCAACTCAGTTTCTTGAGCAATATTTGAAAATCAACAATATTGAGACGATCGTTACTTCAGGACCACCCCACTCAATGCATTTGATTGGTTTAAATTTAAAAAAGAAATTTCCTGACTTAAAATGGATTGCAGATTTCCGTGATCCATGGACAGAAATTTCGTATTACAAACATTTAAAGCTGACAAAAAAATCAGATAAAAAGCACCGCCAACTGGAATCTGAAGTGTTCAAAACTGCGGATATCACTTTGGCAACAAGTTATACCGATGCAGAAAACTTCCGTAAAAATGGAGCGAATGCATTTTGTATCACTAATGGATTTGATGAAACAGACTCAAACCCTCAAACCCTTTACCCCTCAAACTCTCCAACCCAATTTACACTAAGTTACATCGGTGTTTTAGAACAATTGCGAAATCCTGAAAACCTTTGGAAAGCACTCGATAATTTAGTGAAAACCAATTCAGATTTTGCGGAAAACTTTAACCTAAAATTTGTTGGGAGAATTGATGATAAAATTTTAGAAGTTATTGAGAAGTCAAGCTTAAAAGGTCATATTCAGAATCTTGGTTACGTTTCGCACGATAAAGCGGTTGATGAAATGGCGAAGTCTTCCCTTTTATTGATCACTAATTTTCCAAATGACTCTTCAAAAGGCATTATTCCGGGGAAAATATTTGAATATTTGGCAACTGGCAAACAAATTATTTCTTTCGGTCCAAATGAAGCAGATGTTGCAAAAATATTAGATGAAACAAAAGCCGGAAAACACTTTGGATACAATGATTTTAAAGAAATTGAAGATTTTATTTTAGAAAAATTTGAGCTGTGGAAAAATGGAAATCTTTTAGAAAACACTCAAAATATTGAACAGTTTTCAAGAAAAAATTTGACTAAAAAATTGGTTGAAATTTTATAAAACTACCCCGTCTTCAACTTCGTTGAATCCACCCCTTCAGAGAAGGGGAATTTTAAATAGTCCATTCATCATTAATGACAGCGATTACGTAATATTTCCCTTCAAATTCTTCGAAAACAAATCGAAGCGCCTTCCAATCCATTCCGCCATATTTTTCAGAACCGGAAATATAGTTTTCTGTAAAATTAGTATTTGGATATATTTCTTTTAAATTATTAAGAGAATTTCCATTGCCTAAAAACTTATCAAACGCATATTCCGATCTTGTAAAATCTTTACGGAAAACCCAGTTTTTCAGGTATTGATTAATGGTTGCTTTATAAATTTCACCCGATCCGTCTCTGGAACCCCAAGTGAAAATAGTTTTTGTTGGCAAATATTTTTCAAAATCGATTTTTGAGAAATGCTTGTCTTCATTTCGGTTAACAAAAGCATACATCGAAAATCTTACGCCTTTTTCAGGATGAATATAATTGCCAAAGACATCATAATAACCTACTTTCAGTGCCTGTAAAAGTTCATCATTGGTCTTTTTCAGCGCAACTTCTTTAGAGAATGCTTCCGGCTTTGTATCGGTTCTTTCATTTGACCTTTTCAGATTATCTGTAGAAACTGCAGGACTTTTATCTTGCTTTTTCTCACACGACAATGCTGCTAAAAGTATGAATGCTAAAAAAGTCTTTCTCATTATAAAATTTTCGTGAAAAGTTCAAAAGGAGTGCCAGTTTTAAATTGAAATCTTTCAATGTTATGTTAAATTAAATAGAGTTTAAAAATCAGAACCATAATTTTTGACTTATTGTTTAGAGACTATTGAGCCAAGCTTTTTTGTACTTTTGTTAGATGGAAATTTTAGATATTCTGATTATCGGAGCTGGACCGATTGGTCTAAACTGCGCACTCGAAGCAAAGAAAAACAACCTGAAGTATTTGATTATTGAAAAAGGAACGATTGTAAATTCGTTATACAATTACCCTTTATACATGCGTTTTTTTTCGACGGCGGAAAAGCTTGAAATTGCAGAAATTCCTTTTATCTCGGCTGCACCAAAACCTGGAAGACAGGAAGCTTTGGAATATTATCAAGGTATCGCAAGACAGAAAGACATCAATATTAACCTTTACGAAAAAGTATTAAAAGTTTCTAAAAGCGGAAATATTTTTGAGATTGAAACTTCCAAATCAAAATATACAGCCAAAAACGTCATCATTTCAACCGGGTTTTACGACATTCCGAATCTGATGAATATTCCCGGAGAAAATCTTGAGAAAGTAAAGCATTATTATACCGAACCTTATCCTTATGCACAACAGAAAATTGTAGTGATTGGATCGAGCAATTCTTCGGTTGATGCTGCTTTGGAAACCTACAGAAAAGGAGCTGAAGTAACAATGATCATTCGAAATTCTGAGATTTCTGAAAATGTAAAATATTGGGTGAAACCAGATATTGAAAACAGAATTTCAGAAGGAAGTATTAAAGCTCATTTTAATGCTGAGTTGATTGAAATTAAAGAAAATTCTGTTGTATTTAAAGACAAAAACGATGAGATTCAGGAAATTGAAAATGATTTTGTCTTGGCAATGACGGGTTATCTTCCCGATTTTAATTTTCTTAAAAATTCCGGAATTGATTTACAAGGTGAATGTTTAAATCCTGTCTACAATTCTGAAACAATGGAAACCAATATTGAAAATTTATATTTGGCAGGCGTTGTTTGTGGTGGAAAAGACACTCACCTTTGGTTTATTGAAAATTCAAGAATTCATGCAGAAATGATTATTCGAAACATTCTTATGAAATAATTTGAGTCTTTAAAATTAACAAATAACTATTCGTAGCTGTAGGCGATTCCATATTTTGAACTTGTTGCACCACTCCAAAATGTCATATTTTTTTTAAATTGGTCTTCAAGTAAAATGACATGAGAATTTAATTTTGCTGCTTCTTTTTTAATTTTCATCGTAGCTTTTTTATCAATACCCATTTTACCTTTAAAATTCCAATCATTACTTGATGAAGCTCGGACTTCCCCTTTTCTAACTAGACATTTTACATCATCGGGATTAGTTGTGATAATTACCTTCTCCCAGTCTTTTACACCAGTAATAATAACTTTGTCATCAAATTTTTGTTCGCGTCCAGAAGCGAAAATAATTTTATCTATACAATTATTACTTAAAAAATTAGTAGCTTCTTCCTCAAGGTATTTAAAAACAACTTTATCATCGACTGATATAACTTGAACCTTTAAACTATCTCCTGAATGTTTTATAACAATATCATGTTTATTTGAACTATGTTGAGCAAAAAATAATTGACTTGCAACTAATAAAAATAGAAAAATTTTATACATAATTTTTGATTTTTGCAAATATAAAAAGATAAATCAAAATAAATCTCAAAAGTGAAAATTTCAAAATTGTTTCGTCGCTGCCATTGTCGCCATGACTTTAGAAATCGACCTTCATTCCCAAAACAAAATTTCTTTTTGCAGCAGGATTGTAATATCGGTTTCCAAACGCATTGATATCAAAACCTGAAACATGATCTTCATTGTATAAATTCTGAATCTGAAGGTATAAATTCACTCTTGTTTTTTCAAAATCTACAGGAAACCTAAATTGAATATTTCCAACCAAGCTTGATTCTGACCAAACAGAATTTGCATCATTCAAAGGTATTTTTGAGGTATAAAAGTGAGAATAATCAACAGAAAGTTTTTTGAAAAAAGTAAAATTCAGCAAACTGTTTATCGTTGTTCTTGGAACTCCTGTTAAATCATTTCCCGAAAAATCATTTTGATTTTGTTGATAATTTTTAAATTTAAAATCATAAAAACTTCCTGAAAACCTGAATTTCAATTGACTGAAAAAATCATTTTTAAGATCAAAATTTTTAGATTCTAACAGAAATTCAAAACCTTTCTGAACGGTTTTTCCTGAGTTGATAAAATATTCCTGTCCGGCTTCGTTCTGTCTTCTTACGATCGCATCTTCGAGTCGGAAATCAAAATAACTTGCTTCTATAAAAAAGAAATTTCCAAATTGTTTTCGAATTCCAACTTCTTTGTTCCAACCAAATTCAGGGCTTAGATTTACATTAAATTGCTGGTTTGAAGAACGAATTTCTTCATTGGTGGGTGCTGAATTTCCCTTTCCTATTTTACCTCTTGCTGAAAAACCCGGTGCAAAAAGATAAGTAAAACCGAAATTAGGAAGCCATTGATTTTTAAAATCTATTTTCCCATTTTCCGTTCGTGGATAAAGTCTTTCCCAATCGTAAGAATTTGAATTTAAACTGATTGAAACATCAGTAAAAAGTTTTTCATCAAAATTTAATTTCTGTGAAAGAAAATAAAATCCTGAAGTGTTTTTTAGCTGATCAAAATTCTGTGGATTACCTTCAAAACCTTTATTGTTATCATAATTTTTGATTAGAATATCATTCATTCCACCTTCGAAACCCAATCGATATGCTAAAGAAACTTTACCCCAAATTTTCTCATAATTAAAGTGGGTTCTCAAGGCAAAATTCTTTTCAAAACGGTTTTCAAAATTGGTAATAAAAGGATTTTCAAAATCAACATAAGAACCCTGAACTAAAATAAAATGCGAAAAATTTGGGGTGAATTGATATTCATTTGAAAGTCCGGCCAAAATCATTTTATTTCGGATTCCCGCATTTTGTTCCGAAGCACCTGGAAGCGTTGCAGTCTTTGGTCTGGCTTGCTTTCTATTGATATTCATCTGTTCCAAAGTCAGTCCACCCGGAGTTTGATAATCGAGATCCGAATACATCAACATTCCTTTTAAAATTCCCCTTTCTGAATATTGAAAATTATCTTTTATAAAGATTTGTTTTCTCTTTACCTTCGACTGTTCACGATAAGAATCGGTTTGATAATAATTTTGAAAAACTTCAAAAAAATGTTTCCCGATCTGTTTAGAAAAATCAAAACTCTGGTTGAAAGTTCCATAACTTCCAGTAGACAAATTTGCTGATAAATTGTCTGAAGATCTTGTTTTTAAAAGCACTGTTCCACCAGTTACTGCTCCATAATCGCCACTTTCTGGACCTTTATAAATTTCCATTCGATCAATCAATTCAGGAGAAATTACATTAAAATAAGTATTTCCGGAAGCATCTGACAAAATAAAATTATCAAGATAAACTTTCACATTTCTCACTCCGAAAGGTGAACGCAAGGTGCTTCCACGAAGCGAAATTCTGTAACTTCCGGGAGAACGTTCTTCCATTCTTGCTCCTGCGATTTGGTTGATCGATTCCAGCATTCTTTCCGGCGTATTTTGATTGAGTAAATTTTCTGAAACTACCGAAACCGATTTTGTGGAAGCTATAAAAGTCGTTGGCTTTTTATAAGCATCAATTTTTACTTCTGAAATTAAATTGACAGAATCTTTTTTTTGAGAAAATAAAAAAGTTACGGATAAGGCGGAAAGAAGAAAGTATAGTTTTGTCATTAAACAAGGCAAAGCAAAAATTGTACAGTTTAAGTCTAAAACTTAAAAATTAGAGTATAAAAAAGCCTTGTCAAGCTTTTGAACTTTGACAAGGCTGACTTATTATTTTTTTTAATTAAAATTTAATCTAAAATTTCTTTTTTATCTTTAATCATCCATGGAACGATAAAGTAAAACGCCAAAGCAATGATTGTGGCAATTACTCCGGTACCGATCCACAAAACGGTAAATCCTAATTTTTCGGCAATTAAAGTTCCTAAATAGGGAGTTACAATAAATGCAATTGAAAATGAAATTCCGTTCAAACCCATATAAGCGCCTTTGTTGTTTTGTCCTGATCTCAAAGCGGTGATAGTTGACATAAAAGGCAGTGCCCAAATCTCACCGACAGACAGTAAAGTCATTGAAATCACTAAAGTTATAATGCTATAATCGAAGCCCAACATTGCATAAGAAAGTCCACAAATGAAGGTTCCTAAAAACATGGTACGAGCTAGGCTCAGATATTTTTCGGCAACCTGAACCAATCCCATTTCCAGCAACACAACTATAAATCCGCTGTAGCCCAATAAATAACCAATATTTTGCTGACTTAAATGAGCGGTGTCTTTATAGAAAATCGTCAATGTACTGAATAACTGGAAGAAACAAATTGAAAAAAGCATACATAAGAAACAGTAAATCAAAAACTTACCGTCCCGATAAGGCGAATTTTCTTTTTTAATCTCAATGGCTTCTTTTACTTTTCTTGCTCTCAGTTTTGCAAGTTTATTACGCTTCCGAAAGAAAATAATGTATAAAATCCCGGCTAACAAAGCGGCTAAAGCATTTGAAAAAAACAGAAATTCATAAGAAATTGCCGATAAAATTCCTCCTAAAGCAGGACCGATAGAGAATCCTAAATTGACTGCCATTCGGTTTAATGAAAATGCTCTTGTAATATTTTCCGGTTTCGCATACTTCGTAATCGCTACTGAATTTGCAGGACGAAATGAATCGCTTACAATACTTTGAATCAAAATAATGGCAGCAACCCCCACTTCTGTTTTAAAGAGTGGGATTAAACAAAATAACGGAACACTCAGTAATAAACTGAGGTACTGAACTTTGTATTCCCCTATTTTATCGGTAATAAATCCGCCTAACCAAGAACCAATCACAGAACCGATTCCGAAAAAGCTAAGTACAATACCGGTATTTTCTATACTGAATTTTAAATGAGCAGTCATATAAACTCCCAAAAACGGGAGTACCATCGAACCGGCTCGGTTGATGAGCATTACGAGCGCCAACATCCAGCTTTCCTGCGAAAGCCCTTTGAATGAGTTGGTGTATAGTTGTATTATTTTCACAATTTTTTATTTTAATATTGATAATAATTTGTTATAATTTAATTTATAAGCGTTTTTAATTGATAGGATTTCATTCTATCCTTTATTAAATCGTCCCTCCGGGATTCCTTTAAACACAAATACCACGAATATTTCTCACTAATAACACAAAAAATATTCGTGTATTCGTGGCATTTTATTATGCCGTAAATGTTTAAAAACAAAAAAACAGGGCTTAAAAAATAAGCCCTGTTTCATTTATATTGATATAAATAAATTTTTACTCCGGCTTATAAGAGTCTTTTAAAGTCACTGTTCTATTAAACACAAAATTTGTATCTGTAGAATCCTGATCTTTCGTAAAATAGCCAATTCTCTGGAACTGAAGCGGTTCTCCCACTGCAACATCCTTTAAACTAGGCTCAGCAAATCCTTGAATGACATTGACAGATTCAGGATTAATGAAATTTAAGAAGTCTACATCTTTCTCAGCATCAGGCTGTTCCACAGTGAATAATTTCTCGTAATTTCTGACTTCCACAGGAATTGCGTGTTTCGCAGAAACCCAGTGAATCGTACCTTTTACTTTTCTTAAACTTTCCTCAGTTCCACTTCCAGACTTAGATTTTTCGTCATAAGATGCGTAAATGGTTATGATTTCACCATTTTCATCCTTCTCTACCCTTTCACCTTTAATGATGTAAGCAGATTTTAAACGGACTTCTCCACCTAATTTTAATCTAAAGAATTTATTGCCCGCTTCTTCTTTGAAGTCTTCACGCTCAATATATAATTCTCTTGAGAAAGGAATTTCTCTTGTTCCTGCATCTTCCTGCTCGTTATTATTTTCGGTAACCAGCCATTCTTCCTGACCTTCAGGATAGTTTTCAATCACTAATTTAATAGGATCTACAACCGCCATTACACGTTTGGCTACTTTATTTAAATCTTCGCGAACACAGAAGTCTAAGAGCTGAATTTCAATTAAATTCTCCCTTTTTGCAACACCAACTTTATCAATAAATTTTCTAATTGCATTCGCCGTGAAACCTTTTCTCCTCATTCCGGAAATTGTAGGCATTCTAGGATCATCCCAACCGTTCACTACATTTTCAGCAATCAGCCTTTGTAGCTTTCTTTTGGAAGTAATCATGTAAGAAACGTTCATTCTCGCAAATTCTCTTTGCTTATTTTTAACCTTTCCCTCTTCGTAAACTTGGTCTAAATACCAATTATAAAGCGGTCTGTGGTTTTCAAACTCTAAAGAACAAAGCGAGTGCGAAATTTGCTCGATATAATCAGATTCACCATGAGCCCAATCATACATTGGATAAATTTTCCAGTCTGTACCTGTTCTGTGGTGAGGTTTATTCAAAATTCTGTACATCACAGGATCACGCATATTCATATTAGGCGAAACCATGTCGATTTTTGCACGAAGAGACATTGAACCACTTTCGAATTCTCCGTTTTTCATCTTTTCGAATAAATCTAAAGACTCTTCAACAGGACGATTTCTGAATGGAGATTCTATTCCTGGTTCTGCAGGATTTTTTCTTTGCTCAGTAATCACTTCAGACGGCTGCTCATCAACATAAGCTTTCCCTTCTTTGATTAACTGAACTGCCCAATCGTAAAGCTGCTGGAAGTAATCGGAGGCGTACAAAACTTTATCCCATTTGAAACCTAGCCATTCAACGTCTTTCATAATAGAATCTACGAATTCCTGCTCTTCTTTTTCAGGGTTCGTATCGTCGAAACGAAGGTTTACGGGAGCATTGTATTTTTCACCCAAACCGAAGTTGATGCAGATCGCTTTTGTATGACCTACATGCAGATAACCGTTTGGTTCAGGCGGAAAACGGAAACGGATTTGCTCTTGTTTCAAACCGTTTGCCAAATCATCTTCGATAATTTGCTCAATAAAATTGAGTGATTTTTTTTCTTCTTCCATTAAAATTCGCTTTAAAATGTCGCATTATCCGACAATTTGCAAATTTAGGAAAATTTAGGGGTTTATGAAAATGATAAATTTTTAAAGTAAATTCACTTTAAATTGATTTTTTTTTCGGACATTTACAGTCCTAAATCTTAACATAATATCATTATGAAAAAAATAAGAAAATATTTTCTTGATATTATTGAACATATCAAAAAAGCAATCTTTGTAAACGGGGTAATTTAATCACATTGATTTACCCCTTAAAAAACAACTGTTCTCCGTTTAGTTGTAAGTGAGTTTCAAAGTTATTCGTAAACAAACTTCCTGTTCCTAAACCTTGAGGCATTTGATTTTCTTTTGTGAAAGTGTATTGTGCAATTGCATTCAAACCAATATTACTTTCCAAAGCAGAGGTAATCCACCAACCAATTTTTTGTTGCACAGCTAGAGATATCCACTCATCAGACCCTGAAAACCCTCCTACCAAAGCTGGTTTTAAGATGATATATTGCGGTTTTATTTTTTCTAAAAGTTTTTTCTTTTCATTAAAATCTATAATTCCAATTAGCTCTTCATCAAGCGCAATCGGAGTTGGAGTTTCTGCGCACAGATCTGCCATATCTTCCCAATTTCCTGCTTTTATTGGCTGTTCAATGGAATGAATGTGTAAATCAAAAAGCTGTTGCAAGACAACCTTGGCTTCGTCTTTAGAAAACCCGCCATTAGCATCAACTCTTAATTCCAGCTTTTCTTTTGAAAATTTTTGTCTTAGTTTTTGAAGAATTTCGTGTTCCGATTTCCAGTCGACACCGATTTTTAATTTAATACAATGAAAGCCCTGTTCAAGTTTTTCACGGATTTGCTCTTCCATAAAACCGACATCACCCATCCAGATTAAACCATTAATCATTATTGAGCTTTGCCCTTTTGTAAATTGACTCGGAAAGTAAAGTTTTCCTCCGTGTTTTAAATTTAATAAAGCCTGTTCATACCCAAACCAAATCGACGGAAATTCTTTTAGTTCTTCTTTTAAAAATTCAAAATCCTGATTAATATTTTCACAAAGCCATTTTATTTTTTCTTCATAATCAGGTCTATCATCATAGCTTAGTCCTCTGAATATGGCACATTCTCCTATTCCTTTATTTTCATTTTCAAAAATTTCAAGAATATAAGTTTCTTTTTCAAGCAAAACGCCGCGAGATGTTCCACTCGGGCGTTTGAATTCTAATAAATATTTGTAATATTTTGCTGTCATTTACTTTACGCTATCGATTCGCATAAATTCTTCTGCTTTTTCCACCATATCGATGCTTCCACAGAAAAAAGGAATTCTTTGATGAAGCTCAGTAGGCTCGATTTCCAAAATTCTTCTGAAACCATCTGTTGCTTTAGCTCCTGCTTGTTCAGCCAAGAAAGCCATCGGATTACATTCATATAATAATCTTAATTTTCCATTCGGAGCCTGTGAATAAGATGGATAAATATAAATACCTCCTTTCAACATATTTCTATGAAAATCAGCAACTAACGAACCAATATATCTTGAAGTGTAAGGACGATCTCCTTCCTCCATCTGGCAATATTTCAGATAATTTTTAACTCCTTGAGGAAATTTGATATAATTCCCTTCGTTGATTGAATAAATTTTACCCGATTTTGGGAATGTCATGTTTGGATGAGAAAGATAATAAGTTCCCAGAGAAGGATCTAAAGTAAATCCGTTCACACCGTTACCTGTAGTGTAAACAATCATTGTGGAAGACCCATAAATAACGTATCCTGCCGCAATCTGATTAACTCCTTTCTGTAAAAAATCTTCTAACTGTACCGGAGTTCCTGGTTCTGTAACCCTTCTGTAAATTGAAAAAATAGTTCCTACAGAAACATTCACATCAATGTTTGAAGAACCATCTAAAGGATCAATTAAAACCACATATTTACTTAAATGACCGTTTTCTCCACATTTAATATCGATAAAATCATCGTTTTCTTCAGAAGCAATTCCGCAAACAACTTCTCTTTGAGAAAGAGCTGTGATAAAAATATCGTTGGCAATTACATCAAGCTTCTGTTGCTCTTCCCCTTGAATATTTTGATTTCCTGCAGCCCCTGCAATATCTACAATCCCTGCTTTATTTACTTCTCTGTTTACAACTTTGGATGCCAATCTTATAGCACTTAGAAGACGTGAAAATTCACCAGTGGAATACTGAAAATCATCTTGTTTATCAATTAAAAATTCTCCTAGGGTCTGTAATGGTTGATCTGACATTTTTATGTTTTTTTACTTTAGTGCCAAATTTCGTAAATTTTATCACATTAAAAAATATTTTCACAGAAAAGACCTTATCCCCTACTAATCAACATCATACCCAACCTTTCTTTTCATACATGCACTCAATTAGTAAAGGTAAGCATCCCCAAATCCTGCCCTTAAGGAACAGATATTTCTTATACTTTACTTTAATTTTAATTAAATCTTAATTCAATCACGGCTTATCGCTATTTCATATCTCATCGTAATTGCATAATTTTGACATCCGAAAAAAAATTCAATGTTTTAGTATCTAACAATTTTATTCTTAACAATTTAATGAAAATTTTCAAGTTTGGAGGTGCATCAGTGAAAGATGCCGAAAGTGTAAAAAATGTATCTATGGTTCTTAGCAGCCAAGGTTTTGAAAAATGTCTGCTTGTAATTTCAGCAATGGGTAAAACCACCAATGAGCTGGAAAAAGTAGTAGAATTGTATTTCAAAAAAGACAACTATCAAACTGAAATAGAGAATATAAAACAGAAACACATTGAAATAGCTAAGGGGCTTTTCTCGGAAAATCATGCTGTTTTTGCAGAAATCAATTTGTTTTTTGATGATATTGTTTCTTTTTTAAGAAGAAATAAATCTCCTAATTATAATTTTGTTTACGATCAGGTTGTAAGCTGTGGAGAAATGATTTCCACTAAAATTGTAAGCGAATATCTGAATGATATCCAATTTACCAACCAGTGGCTTGATGCAAGAGACTACATAAAGACAGATGATTCTTACAGAGACGGTATTGTAAACTGGCAAAAAACAGAGGAATTTATCTCAAATTTAAATCCTGATATTTGCTACGTAACCCAAGGTTTTATCGGTTCTGATGACAACAATTTTACTGTAACTTTAGGAAGAGAAGGTTCAGATTATTCTGCCGCAATTTTTGCATATTGCCTTAACGCAACCGCAATGACTATCTGGAAAGACGTTCCGGGAGTAATGACAGGTGACCCAAGAATCTTTAAGGATGTTACGCTTTTATCTAATATCTCTTACGAAGAGGCAATAGAAATGGCTTATTTTGGAGCGAGTGTAATTCACCCGAAAACATTGCAACCGCTTCAGCAAAAAAATATTCCTTTCTATGTAAAATCATTTGTAGATCCTACAAAAGAAGGAACTAAAGTGGGTGTTTCTGAAAAAAATCAAAGTGAGGAATCTTATATTTTAAAAGGTAATCAAACATTACTTAAAATTTCTACAAGAGATTTTTCATTCATCGCAGAAGACCACATGAGTTTAATTTTCAACAATTTAGCTAAATACAAAATCAAAGTTTCTTTGATGCAGAATTCTGCAATTTCATTAGCATTGTGTCTTGAAGATAAATTCCTTAAAATTGAGGAACTGAATAACGAACTTCAGAAAATTTTCAAAACAGATGTTATAAAAAATGTATCTTTATTTACTGTAAGAAATGCAAAAATGGAGAACATTGATAAATTTTACCAAGAAAAAAGTGTATTATTGGAACAGATTTCTAAGAATACGCTTCAAATGGTAACGCTTTAAAATAAATTCCGACTAAACACACATGAGCTTAATATCGAAAAATGATTTAATCAAGGCTTCTGGCTTGAATAAAATAGGGTTCCTAAAAAATCCTGTAGCATCTGCTGTTATGAGCATTGCAAAAATAAATGAAGTCAACAGACTTTATGATAAGCTGAAAGATAAAGAGGGTAAAGATTTTTTCGATTCTTTCGTAAGAGAAAGAAATTTGAGCTATGTAGCTTTTGAAGAAGACTTAGCAAAAATACCGAAAACCGGTCCTTTTATATTGGTGTCTAATCATCCTCTTGGTGCTATTGATGGAATTTTAATGTGTAAAATTCTTTCAGAAGTTCGCCCGGATTTTAAAGTAATGGGAAATTTTCTTTTAGAAAAAATAAAACCCATGGAGCCGTTTGTGATTGCTGTAAACCCTTTTGAAGGAAGAAAGGAAATCAGAAACAGCGCAACCGGAATGAGGGAAACTTTGAAGCATCTTGAAAATGGAGGCTGCGTAGGAATTTTCCCGGCGGGAGAAGTTTCGAATAAAAATAATCCTTACGGGGAAATTCTCGACAGAGAATGGGAAAAACCGGCTTTAAAGCTTATAAAAATGGCAAAAGTGCCGGTTGTTCCTATGTATTTTCATGCTAAAAACAGTACTCTTTTTTATCATGTAGCCAAGATTCATCCAAACTTACAGACCATCATGCTTCCTGCGGAAATGATGAATGACCGCGAAAAGCCAATCCGTATAAGAATAGGAAAACCTATTACGGTAAAGGTGATGGATGAGATGGAAAATATTGAGGAATTGGGAGAGTTTCTGAAACGTAAGGTTTATATGATGAAATCTTATTATGAAAAAAGGAAATCTCTTGCACAGGCTATTAATCTTAAGAATTTATATGTAAAATTCCCTTTATTGAGAGAGGAAAACATTGTACAGAATATCATTGATGAAACTCCGAAAGAAGATATTATAAAAGATATCAATAAACTGAGAGGTACCGATAAAATGCTTTTCAGCAATGGTAATTATGAAATCTATTTCACTCCTTACGAGCAGATTCCTTCTGTAATGAGGGAAATCGGAAGGCAGAGAGAACTTACTTTCCGAGCCGTAGGTGAAGGAAGCAACCTGCCGTTTGATCTTGATGAATACGACAAACATTATCACCACTTGTTTTTGTGGGACAATGCTGCAGAAAAACTTGCAGGCGCCTATAGAATGGCTTTGGGAAGGGATGTGATGAAAAAGTTTGGAATCAAAGGTTTTTACACGAGTTCTCTTTTTGAATTCGAACAAGACATTCATCCGTTTTTCAAGAAAGTAATTGAAATGGGACGTGCTTATATTTGTGAAGAATATCAGCAAAAGCCACTTCCCTTATTCCTTTTATGGCGTGGAATTGTACATGTTTGCTTAAGAAATCCGGATCATAAATTCCTGATGGGAGGTGTAAGTATTTCTAATAAATTTTCAGAGTTCTCTAAATCTTTGATGATTGAGTTTATGCGTTCAAATTATTACGATTCTGCTGTAGCTCAATATATTACCCCAAGAAATGATTTCAAAGTAAAGCTTAGAGATCGTGATAAGCATCTTTTTTTAGATGAAATGGAATCTGATTTAAATAAATTAGATAAAATCATTGATGATCTTGAGCCAGAATTGAGAATGCCGGTTTTGATAAAAAAATACATCAAGCAAAATGCGAAAGTAATTGCCTTTAATGTTGATCCAAATTTTAATGATGCGATTGACGGATTGATGTATATCAGAATAAGTGATCTTCCTGAAAGCACGATTAAGCCTGTTTTAGAGGAAATGAGTGAGCAAATAAGAAAAGAACAGGAAAATAATTCTACTGAAAATCAGTAGGTTTTAATTTATTGGTAAAAAAGTTCAATTAATATTTGCTTCATATACCAAAACTTCCTACTTTTGCATCACTTTAAAACAACGAAGTAATTGGTTTCTTAGCTCAGTTGGTAGAGCAATGGATTGAAAATCCATGTGTCCCTGGTTCGATTCCTGGAGAAACCACTTAAACCGCCTTTTATTAGGCGGTTTTCTTTTCAAAACTGTTTAAAGTAAATTTGCAGATTATAATATTTATTATTACATTTGCACCACTTCAAAACCAAATGGTTTCTTAGCTCAGTTGGTAGAGCAATGGATTGAAAATCCATGTGTCCCTGGTTCGATTCCTGGAGAAACCACTTAAACCGCCTTTTATTAGGCGGTTTTCTTTTCAAAACTGTTTAAAGTAAATTTGCAGATTATAATATTTATTATTACATTTGCACCACTTCAAAACCAAATGGTTTCTTAGCTCAGTTGGTAGAGCAATGGATTGAAAATCCATGTGTCCCTGGTTCGATTCCTGGAGAAACCACTTAAAACCGTCTTTTTTAAGACGGTTTTTTTGTTTCCTCTATTTTGAGGAAGTTTCATTATTCATATAAAATCAAAATTAAGTATCTTCGCTTCTTTAAATTTATAATTAGAATGAAAAATATTATCTCCGGATTATTTATTTTTATTAATATTTTTATTTTCGCTCAGGAAGAAGGAATTAAGTTTGAGCAAAGTAATTTCAAAGACCTTCTTGCTAAAGCAAAAAAAGAAAAAAAACTTGTGTTTATAGATGCTTATGCGGTTTGGTGTGGTCCGTGCAAAATGATGGACAAAAATGTTTTCACACAAAAATCGGTAGGAGATTATTTCAATAAAAACTTTGTGAGCTCAAGAATCGACATGGAAAAAGGTGAAGGTAGAGAAATTGCTCAAAAATTTTCGGTACGCTCCTATCCTACTTTTCTTTTTTTAAATGGCGACGGAGACTTGGTTTCTCAAAATTATGGTTACATGGAACCAAGCCTTTTTCTCTCTATGGCACAAGATGTAAATGCCGTAAACTCTAAAGAAGGTTCATCTAAAGAAAGATTTGCTAAGGGTGAAAAGAGTCCAGAGTTTCTAATGAATATTATGAAGCTTAACTCAAATTCAGATTATGAATTTGCCAAGAAAGCTTCTGAAAGATATTTTGAAAACAAACTAAAAAATGAAGAGTTCACAAAAGACGATGCAGGATTTTTATTTTATTTTCTTAAATCTTCTGAAGATCCAAATTACAAAACCTTTGTTGCCAGAAAAACTGAAATTTTAAAATTTTTACCCGAAGAAAATTATAATGAATTTAACAACCAACTTGTGTTAGGAAAAGTGGTTGAGGAATCTATTGACGAGAAAAATAAAAAAATCAATGATGCCTATTTTCTGAAAACTGCAGAACCTTTAGTTGGAAAAGAAGCTGCTTTAACAAAACTTAACCAGACCAAACTGGCTTATTACGAACAAAATTCTAATTTTCCTGAGTACGAAAAAGTAGCTTTAGAATATTATAAAAACGCAGATACATTTGAGCCAAATGAACTTTTAAAAGCCGCATGGATATTTTCAGATCATGTAAAGACACCATCTTCTTTGAAGAAAGCGGCAGAATGGGCTGAAAAATCAGTTATGCGCGGTGAGACATCAGAGAACACTTATATCTTAGCTAAAATTTATTTTAATTTAGGAAGTAAAGATTTAGCTAAAAACTTTGCTGAGCAGTCTAAAAACATTGCCAGTCAATCTGGTAAAGATGCAAGTTTAGCACAAGCATTATTAAATCAAATTAAATAAAATATACGTTTTGAAGTATAACATTTTTATCGCTGCGTTAAGTTTATTTTCAGTAATAAATATCAGCGCACAGGAAAATCAAACACAAGAAATTAAATCTGAATCTGAGAAAAAAGTATACATAAAAGGAAATGCTTTGTTTGTTCCTATCGGAATTATCAACTTAGGTTTGGAGCATCAAATAAATAAAAAAATAACAGTACAGGGTGATGTTTTTGTTTCCCCTTGGAAATCTTTTGCAGGGCATGAATTACAGTATTATTCTATATCATTAGAAGGAAGATACTATTTCAGAGAAGCATTTGACGGATGGTATTTAGGTGCAAACATTGGAGCATCTTCTTTTGTACTACAAAAATGGAATTATTGGAACGACAATTCATCCCCAAGTAAAATTGAACAAAATGTAGTTTTTACAAGCTCAAATCTTTATCAAAAAGGATATTCATTTTTGGCTGGAATTACTGCAGGCTACCAATTTAAATTATCCGAAAATTGGAGAATGGATTTATATGGTACAGTAGGAACTTCACAGGATTTTTACAAAGGATATGACAGAGTATCTGGAAAAAGATATGATATCGCACATGGCTATAACAAAAGCGGTGAAATAATTCCTTACAGAGGAGGAGTAATGATTTCTTATAGATTAAAATAATATGAAACTACTAGGAAGAAACCATATCATTATATCGATTATTACATTTGGAATATTATTTCTGATGAATTATTTGGGAAATCATGAAGCGGATAAATTAGAACGTGCTTTGATGACGGCTTCCGCAGGCGTTATCGGTTTATCTATCGGACTTTTTATTTTGAATAAAGGAAAAGACGATAAAAATCCGCCACAGAATTTTGATTGATATAAAGTGAATAGTCAATTGTCAATTTTGCTTCACAAGTCAATTTAAACTAAGTGTAAGCCGGTTAACAATTGACTATTCACAATTCACATTTTATTAATTTTCATAAATCACATATTTCTTTCTTATTTTCTCAAATTTTTCCAGATCTGATTTCCAGGAAGACTTAATTTCTCTTTCAGATTTGCCCGAGATAATTTGTTTTCTCAGTTCATCGCTTCCAGCTAGAGTATCAAAGAAAAGATTTTTAAGAAAGAAATCTTGTTGAGGGTTTTTGTAATTTTTATATGCCTTAATCAACCATTCCAGATTGATTTCTTGTAAGTTTTTAGAATATTCAGAAAGATTTTCCCCGTAACATAATTTCCCATTCAGAAAAGGGTCTTTTGCTCCGAAATTGGGTTTTGGAGTAAACTGATAAGGTAAATCTTTTGTCCACGGTGAACCATAGATTTGAAACGGAAGATCTGTTCCTCTTCCTACAGAAACCTGAGTTCCTTCAAAAAAACATAAGCTTGGATATAAGTTAATTGATTTATCGTTCGGTAAATTGGGAGAAGGTTTGTCTAAAATTGCATAACGCTCCTTCTTATGATAGTTTTTCATTTCAACCAAAGTATATTTTGCCTGAATACCGTTTTTCAACCATTTTTCACCGTTTACCATTTTTCCGTATTCACCGATGGTTAAACCGTAGACTACAGGAACTTCGTGCATTCCTACAAAACTTTCCCATTTTTTCTTTAAAACAGGTCCGTCAATATATCCATCGTGAGGATTTGGTCGATCCAGAACCATAACTTCAACATTATTTTCGGCTGCAGCTTCCATTAAATACGTTAAAGTTGAGATGTATGTATAAAATCTCACTCCAACATCCTGAATGTCAAAAACAACAACATCAATACCTTTTAATTGTTCCGGTTTTGGCTTTTTATTATTTCCGTAAAGAGAAACAATAGGGATTCCTGTCTTTACATCTACTCCATTTTTCACCTTTTCTCCTGCATCAGCATCGCCTCTGAAACCGTGTTCTGGAGCAAAAATCGTTTTAATTTTAATACTATTTTTTACCAAAAAATCAACAAGATGCGTTTTGTCATTCAGCAATCCGGTTTGGTTGGTGACGATCCCAATATTTTTATTTTTAAGAAGAGGAAGATAGAGCTCTGGTCGGTCTGCTCCGGTTTTAAAATAGTCTTTGGCTGAATACTGACAATAATATTGACTGAATACTCCTAAAAAAATTAGGCAAATAAGAACTAATGTTTTAATTTTGAAATTTAAATTCATAAGCTTGAAATTTCCATTATATTTCTCCCGAAAAATAGCGTTTTCCAAAGATAACAAAAATAACCTTTCTCGGGTTATCATCTTCATCGGCAGACTGTCTGTGGCTTTGGGAATCATCGTTTCACTCATCACTGTTTCTACAGGATTGGGTTCAAAAAAGGCGATTAAAGAAAGATTGGGAGATTTCAGCGGTCATATTACGGTACGATCTACCAAATCAAATTCGTCTTACAATACCTCGGTTCTTGATAATCAGGGATTAGATATTAAAAGCATTAAGGCATTTCCTGATGTTGCAACTGTACAAGGATATGCAATGGTAACCGGGATTATGCGTAATGAGCACAGTTTTGCCGGAATTATTTTTAAAGGTGTCGGTAAAGATTTTGACAGTTTACGATTTAAAAAATTCCTGACTGCCGGAAAAACTCCTTTCCTCAATGGCGAAGGTTATAATAATGGCGTTGTTATTTCAGAAAAGATTGCCAATGACCTTCATTTAAAAGTAAATGACAGCATCGTTACTGTTTTTTCAAAAGCTGATCAAAAACCAATTTACAGAAATTTTGAAGTCGTAGGAATCTACAAAACCGACATCAAGATGATCGATGATCAATTTGTAGTGGGTGACATCAATCACGTAAGAAGAATTCTTGATATGAAGCCTGATGAAATCGGAGGATTGGATGTATTTTTTAAAAACATCAATAATATCGATGAAGATTTTCCACAGGTTGAAAAATTTATCGGATATAAAAATTACGCAGAAAAAGCAACTGATAAATACCCGCAAATCAATGATTGGATTGGGCTTTTCGACACTAATATCGGGATTATTATTTCAATTATGCTTTTGGTGGTCATCATTAATATCATCATGGTTTTGCTGATTTTGATTATCGAAAGAACCAATTCTATCGGCTTGCTAAAAACGTTGGGCGCAACCAACGGACAGATTCGTGCGACTTTCATCAATTACACCCTAATTATAATGGTTCCCGGACTTTTATGTGGAAACCTCATCGGTCTTGGACTTTTAATTACCCAAAAATACACTGGAATTATTAAATTAAATCCTGCCAATTACTATGTAAGTGTAGTCCCTGTAGATCTTAATCCGTGGATCATTATTTCTATTTCAGTAGGGATCTTAATTATTTCTGGAATGGCTTTGGTGATTCCGAGTTATCTGATCAGTAAAATTTCTCCTGTAAAAGCGATTAAATATAATTAGTGAATTGTTATTTGTTATTTGTTATTTGTTATTTGTTAATTCTAAATCTTGGTTTGCATAACGTTTGTCATTTCGTAGAAATCTAAGCAAGTATTTTGTTATTCGACTGTTGAGATTCTTACAGAATGACAAAGTGAGTGGATATTTTTTTTAAAATACTTTTGCTAGCAATGACAAATAATTCTAATAGCAACAAATATCTTAGCCCTGATTGCAGTGAAAATCCTTTTTTGAAAAAAAAGATTGCAACGGAAAGCGGGAAAAAGCTCCTAATTAAGTTCGTGTGTAAGAGCGTTGGGGAGTTTCGTCGAAATATTATTAATTCTTCATTTTTAATTATTAATTATCTGAAAACTGTATCTTTGCCAGGCAGAAAAAACATTTATGAAATCGCTGTGTAGGCTCTTAAATCACAGATGCTCACGAAAATAAGCGATAAAAAAGACAATAAAAGCTACTTATGAAATACGCAGAAAATATACTCGAAACCATTGGAAATACCCCTCTTGTAAAGCTTAATAAAGTTTTGGGTGAAGATTTCCCGGCATTGGTTTTGGCAAAAGTAGAAACTTTCAACCCCGGAAATTCGGTAAAAGACAGAATGGCTCTGAAAATGATTGAAGACGCTGAAAAAGACGGAAGACTAAAACCAGGAGGAACTATTATTGAAGGGACTTCAGGAAACACAGGGATGGGATTGGCTTTGGCTGCCATCATCAAAGGATACAAATGTATTTTTGTGACCAACGCTAAACAGTCAAAAGAAAAATGTGATATTCTTCGTGCCGTTGGAGCTGAAGTAATCGTTTGTCCTACAGACGTAAAACCTACAGACCCGCGTTCTTATTATTCAGTCTCAAAAAGATTAGCAAAAGAGACAGAAAACGGATGGTACGTTAACCAATATGATAATTTATCAAACAGAGCTGCTCACTACGAGTCTACCGCTCCTGAAATCTGGGAACAAACGGAAGGAAAACTGACTCATTTTGTAGTTGGAGCCGGAACGGGCGGCACCATTACAGGTTGTGGAACTTTCTTTAAAGAGAAAAATTCTGACATCAAAGTAATCGGTATTGATACGTATGGTTCTATCTTAAAAGAGATTCACGAAACGGGAGAAATTAATCTAGGAAACGCTTACAGCTACATTACAGAAGGTATTGGTGAAGATATTCTTCCTGAAAACTACGATATGTCTGTAATCGATCATTTCGAAAAAGTGACCGATAAAGACGGTGCTATCTACGCAAGAAAATTGGCAAAAGAAGAAGGGATTTTCTGCGGATATTCTGCAGGAAGCGCAATGGCAGCTTTGGTTCAGATGAAAGATCAGTTTACAAAAGATGATATCGTTGTGGTACTTCTTCACGATCACGGTTCAAGATACGTTGGGAAAATCTACAACGACGAATGGATGAAAGAAATGGGTTGGTTAGACTAATCAGCTTTTCATTATAAAACAAAACTCAGAGTGTTTGCTCTGAGTTTTTTATTTATTTCTAAATCTATTGTCAATAAGATGTTGATTATCGTCTTAAGGACATTTAGTTCTCTATTTCAAAACATTAGTCTGTACCGCCTGTTTTAGCAATTCGAAATCGGCCTCCTGCATTGACTTTTTGGGAAACATATAATTGAATTTTCCTTCTAAACCTATAAATTTATCGCTAATTTCTGCAGCCGTAAATTCTGTCCAAAGGCTGGTTTCTTTATTGTCGTTAAGGTTTACTTTAAAAACTTTAGCATTAAACTGAATTTGATAAATTTCTGTGTTTTCAAGAGTTTTAAGGTATTTTACCACTTCTTTTTTCCATTTTGAAACCTTGTTAATTGCTAAAGATAAGTAGACCGCACAAAGCAGGAAAAGAAAACTCACAAAATATAAAATTCCGAATTTTTCTTTACTTAGATCATCTTTGAAGTAAAATAAAACCAACAGGATCACCGCAACTACGATCGTGGTGATCAGTTTTCCTTTTACAGTAGGCGAGAAAAAAAGACTTCCCTGATCTCCCTGAAGGTAAATCTCTTCGAAATCTTTTTTGCTAATGTTTAAATTAATGATTTTATCGTCATTGAGTCTGGCCATATAATAAGTTTTAAAGTTCACAAAACTAAATTAAATATCTTCATATTGCCCACTTATTACCGAAAGTTTTTGCATTAATTCACGGTTAATCTGATTCAAATTTTTCATTTTCTGCAGCATGCTGTTGATAACTTCCAAACCAGGAAGATTTATTTCCAAATCATAATGCCAATTGGTAAATCTTTCAAATGTAGGAAGGTCTTCATACATGAGGTAATGGATTTCGTTCTCCGTTTCTATATTCAGCAAGCCGGAATCTACCAATTCATCAAAAAAAGTAATCTCAATATTATAAATCTGTACGAGTTCCTCGCGTGATATTCTTTCACTCATAGCTTAGGAATTTTTAAGTTGTTCAAAAAGTTCTTTCTGCTTTTCTGTAAGATCGGTTGGCAATTTTACATCATAGGTTGCAAACAGATCACCAAAATGTCCATCTTTTTTATAGACCGGAAAGCCCTTTCCTTTTAGTCTTACCGTTGTTCCGTTTTGGGTTCCGGGTTTTACTTTCAGATTAACACTTCCGTCCAAAGTGTTTACAGTAACTTCGCCACCTAAAACAGCGGTGTAAAGATCAATCGTCACTTTAGTTTTCAAATCATCTCCTACTCTTTCAAAATTAGGATCAGGATTAATATTAAAAGTAATGTACAAATCTCCATTTGGGCCACCATTAACACCCGGATTTCCGTGGCCTTTCAATTTTATTTGCTGTCCGTCATACACTCCTGCAGGAATCGTAATTCTTACTTTTTTCCCATTAATATCAAAAGTCTGCTGATGAGTTGTTGCGGCATCTTTTAGGTTTAAATTTAATTCTGCCTGAACATCCTGACCTTTAAACTTTCCGGAAGCACTTCCTCGCGAACTTCTTCCAAAGCCACCTCCCGCTCCGCCAAACATACTTTGGAAAAAATCTGAAAAATCTTCACCTTCCCCGAAATCAGCACCAGAAAATCCACCACCGTAATTTCCGCCTTGATATTGCTGTCTTTGCTGTTGCTGTGCTTTTTCGTATTCTTTACCATGCTTCCAGTTTTCACCATATTTATCGTATTTGGTGCGGTTCTCAGGATTACTGAGTACTTCGTTAGCTTCATTCAGCTCCTTGAACTGTCTTTCTGCTTCTTTATCATTCGGATTAAGGTCTGGATGTAGTTTTCTTGCCTGCTTTCGGTACGCTTTTTTAATATCGTCCTGCGTTGCGCTTTTGTCTACGCCTAAAATTTTGTAATAATCTATATAAGCCATAGAAACGAATGTTTACTCAAATTTAGAAAAATTAAGGCGAAAATACCTCTTAGAAATTGTTAAAAATAAATCTATCTTTGATAAAAATCAGGCATAAAATCGCAATTACTTATTTGAATTATCAAATACCAATTAAATTAGACGATTACATATTGCTTAAAAAACAATAAACATCCACCTATGAAAGAAGTTTTAAAAAACTATTCCGGAATTTTGCTTTTACTTGTTGGAATTACCATAGGAAGCATTATCGGTATTGTGGCACCGCAAATCGTGGAATATATAAAACCGCTTGGTGATATTTTTCTTAATCTTCTTTTTGTAAGTGTTGTTCCGCTGGTATTTTTTGCTGTTTCAAATTCTATTGCCTCTCTCGAGCAGGAATCTAAGTTTGGTAAAATTCTTTTAATAATGTCTTTTACATTCTTATTTTTCATACTGACTGCTGCCCTTTTCACCATTGGTGCAGTCTACCTTTTTCCGGTTTCATCGATATCGGGAAGTACAGAATTGATTGCAGAAGCCACCAAAGAAGAAAACTGGGGTGAGAGAATTGTAAGCTTTTTTACTGTAGGTGAGTTTACAGAATTGTTTTCACGAAAAAATATGTTGGCTCTTCTTATTTTTGCCTTCCTCACAGGTTTTGCTGCCAGAAAATCCGGTGAAAGCGGAAAACCTTTCAGAGTTTTTATTGCTTCAGGCTATGAAGTGATGAAAGAACTTCTTATCATGATCATGAAAATTGCGCCCATCGGTTTGGGAGCATACTTTGCCTACCAAGTTGCTACATTAGGACCTCAGCTTTTTGGTTTTTATGCTAAACCACTTGGTTTATATTACGTTGCAGGAATTATTTACTTCTTTATATTTTTCACACTTTATGCATTTATGGCAAACGGACAAAACGGAATTAAAAGTTTCTGGAAAAATGCAATTCTCCCCACCTTAACTGCCTTGAGTACCTGCAGCAGTTTTGCCACCATGCCCACCAATTTGGTAGCCGCATCAAAAATAGGGATTCCGAGTTCGATTGCCAATCTGGTGATACCGATTGGAACGACATTGCATAAAAACGGTTCGTCGATGTCTTCGATTATTAAAATATATGTAGCTTTTCAGATTATTGGGAGAGATTTTTTTGAACCTTCCAATCTTTTGTTAGCTTTAGGGATCACCGTTTTTGTAAGTATCGTTGCCGGAGGAATTCCAAATGGCGGTTATATTGGCGAAATGCTGATGATCTCTGTGTACAGTTTACCACAGGAAGCCATTCCTGCAGTGATCATTATCGGAACTTTGGTCGATCCGTTGGCAACAGTTTTAAATGCTGTAGGAGATATTGTCGCGGCGATGTTTGTGAATCGGTTTATTAAAGCCTAATTTTAATTTGTTTTTAAATATTCTTTTTACCCCAAATGAATTCTTTTTTGAAAAATATAGGTCTGCATGACACTTTAAATATTGAATTAAATATCAACAGAATCGAATTGATAGAGAAGTTGTGGAAAATAACTTACAAAACTAATACTTCGTTTATATCATTAGAAAGAGATACTGCAATTCCAACAAGATTTGAATACAGAGGAATGATTGATAATAACGGCTTTACACTCAAAAAAAGAATACGATTATTTGATATCAATTTTAATAATCCTGTATTTCGTGGAAAAATATCTGATCAGAATGACAGAACATTTGCTTCAATAGAAATTGTGCCATCAGCATTTCAAATTTTTAGCTCAGTAATCATATTATGCTTTTTCTTAATTGCAATTTATGTTACTTTACAAGCAAATGAGAAAGATTTCTATTTTCTTGCATTCACTATAATAATAACTATAATGCAATATTTCACCTTAAAAAGAGGAATTAGGAGAGGAAAATATGATTTTGAAAGAGAACTGATTTATACTGTACAAAAACATTAAACTTTTACCTCCAATTTGATATTTTATTCACTTCGTCTTACATCCTCAAGATTTCCAAGTTCTTCAGGCGTGAACAATCTGTAATGAACTTTAAAAGTTTTTCCTAAAGGAGTTTCAAGGGAAAATCCGCCCGGTCCGAAACCGTCTAAAATATCTAATGTAAAATGCGAATATTTCCAATATTCGAAAAGATCACGGTCGATCCAGAATTCATTCCCATTGATGGTTCCTATCATGGCATCGTTCATTCTTGGGAAGTAGCCGCCTTTTTCAAAACATTGCGGCTGTGTTCCTTCACAGCAACCTCCTGCTTGATAAAACATCAAATCACCATGTTTTTTTTCTAATTCCCAAATCAGCTCTAAAGCTTTTTCTGTTACTGAAAGTCTTGATATTTTTTTTGTTTCCATTTTATTTTCTTTTTATTGATTGGTTTTTCAATCAAGTATAACATAGTTTTTGTCATTCCGTAGGAATCTAATCTTAATTAAATTAAACAATCGTTCAAAATAGCTTCTTTGAATTTGTATGTAATTGTTTCAATCCATTATTTTTTGAGATTGCTTCGTCGCTTCGCTCCTCGCAATGACAATTTATAAAGTTAAAAAAACCTAACAACATAAAATTGTCAGGTCCCACTAAACTTCAATATACTCCTAGCTTGCAGAGCCAGCAATGTCTAAGACAATTCTGCCATCAATTTGTCCGGCCTTCATTTTATCAAATACTTCATTGATGTCTTCTAATTTTGCTGCTGTGACAGTCGCTTTTACCAAGCCTTCATTGGCAAAATCTAATGCTTCCTGCATATCTTTTCTTGTTCCTACGATCGAACCTCTTACGGTAATTCTTTTAAGAACGGTCTCAAAGATCGGAAGCTCAAATGAACCAGGAGGAAGACCATTTAAAGCAATGGTTCCTTTTCTTCTGAGAACGTCGATCCCTTGTTTAAAAGCTATAGGCGAAACAGCCGTGATCAATGCGCCGTGCATTCCGCCGACTTCCTTATGTAAATACTCTCCAGGATCTGTGTTTTTTGCATTGACCACTAAATCTGCTCCTAATTTTTTTGCTAATTCTAATTTATCATCTGCCACATCAATCGCTGCAACGTGCATTCCCATTGCTTTTGCATACTGAACTGCGACATGTCCTAATCCTCCAATTCCAGATATGGCAACCCATTCTCCGGGTTTTGTTTCTGTTTCTTTTAAGCCTTTATAAACCGTTACTCCTGCGCAAAGGATCGGTGCAATTTCCAAGAAATTGGCATCTGATTTTAAATGTCCTACATATCTTGAATCGGCAATCACATATTCTGCGAAACCTCCATCTACACTGTACCCACCATTTTTCTGAGCTTCACATAATGTTTCCCATCCTGTAATGCAATAATCACAACATCCACAAGCTGAATACAGCCAAGGAACTCCCACTGCATCTCCTTCTTTTACATGAGCTTCCGGTCCGCAAGCGACTACAATTCCTACTCCTTCATGTCCGGGAATTAATGGCATTTTGGGTTTTGCAGGCCAATCGCCATCGACAGCGTGTAAATCGGTATGGCAAACTCCACAGGCGATAACTTTTACCAATACTTCATATCTTCCGGGTTCTCTTACCGGAACTTCCATAATTTTTAATGGTTGTCCGTAGCCTTGAACTACAGCGGCTTTCATTGTTTTTGGAATCATATTTTTACTTTTTATTTGGTTAGTTTTAATTTGCTAATCGTTGTTCTTTTTTAACGCAAAGATTTATTTTTGAACTGCATATTTTAAAGGAGCAAAGAATGGAATCAATGAATTGATTCTGATGAAGCTTTTTCGAACTTTCAATTCTTTCTATTTTACTTTTTATTAGGCTGATTTCATACAATCTCTTTTTATTTTTAGAATTAATTTAAAAAGCCTTGTCAAGGTTTTGAACCTTGACAAGGCTCATAAAAATTCCTGCTCATCTGAAGAGTTCAGACAAGGGAAGAATAAATGTACTTTTTTGCGTGAGGGATAGTAAGGGTCTCGCTGAAAGCGAGAGTGCGGAGCGAAGCGGAGTACCGAAACGAAGTGCAGCCCTGAATAGCCCGACCGTTTTGCCCTGACCAAAGCCAAGGCAAACGGGCACGCCCCTAGTATTTAAAAATTAAAAGAATCCTAATTTGTTTTTGTTGTATGAAATCAACATGTTTTTGGTTTGACGGTAATGGTCTAACATCATTTTGTGGTTTTCTCTACCAATACCCGACTGTTTGTAGCCTCCAAATGGAGCTCCTGCAGGATATGAGTGATATTGATTGACCCAAACTCTACCCGCCTGAATCTGACGTGGCACATTGTACAACTGGTGCGCATCTCTCGTCCAAACTCCTGCTCCCAATCCGTAAATCGTATCATTGGCAATTTTAATTCCTTCTTCTTCGTCTTTGAAGGTTGTGAACGCGAGAACCGGTCCGAAAATTTCTTCCTGGAAGATTCTCATCCTGTTGTTTCCTTTGAAAATGGTCGGCTGAATGTAATATCCTTCATCTAAACCTTCTCCAACATGATTTACATCGCCACCAACTAAAACTTCTGCACCTTCTTCTTTACCCAGTTTGATATAAGAAAGAATCTTGTCTTTCTGAATTTTTGAAGCCTGAGCTCCCATCATCACTGTTTTATCTAAAGGATTTCCTACTTTGATTGCTTTTACTCTTTCGATAACTTTTGCAATGAAAGCGTCTGCAATATCTTCCTGCACCAATAATCTTGACGGGCAAGTACAAATTTCACCCTGATTTAAAGCGAAAAGTACTGCTCCTTCAATGGCTTTATCTAAAAATGCATCGTCTGCATCCATCACCGAACTGAAGAATACGTTTGGAGATTTACCTCCCAATTCTAAAGTCACCGGAATGATATTTTCTGTTGCATACTGCATTACCAAACGCCCCGTTGCTGTAGAACCTGTAAATGCTGCTTTGTTCACTTTTGGGTTGGTCACCAAAGCTCTTCCTAATTCTGCTCCGAAACCATTAACGATATTCACCACTCCCGCCGGAAGCAAATCGCCAATGAGTTCCATTAAAACTAAAATAGAGACCGGTGTACTTTCTGCAGGCTTTAAGACTACGCAATTTCCAGCTGCCAAAGCCGGAGCTAATTTCCAAACTGCCATAAGGATTGGGAAATTCCAAGGAATAATTTGTGCAATAACACCTAATGGTTCATGTACGATTAATGAAACGGTGTCTTTATCTAATTCGTTGTGAGAGCCTTCTTCTGCTCTGATGACCGATGCAAAATATCTGAAATGGTCAACTGCCAAAGGAATATCAGCTGCCAAAGTTTCTCTTACCGCTTTACCGTTATCAATCGTTTCAACGGTTGCGATATATTCTAAATTCTGCTCAATTCTATCAGCTATTTTATTCAGGATAATACTTCTTTCAGTAGATGAAGTGTTTTTCCATGTTTCGAATGCTTTTTCTGCAGCATTTACTGCCAATTCTAAATCTTCTTTTGATGAGTGTGCTGCCTGAGTGAAAACTTTTCCATCAACTGGTGAAACTACATCAAAATACTGCCCGTTAACCGGTGCTGTAAACTTTCCGTCAATGTAATTATTGTATTGATTTTTAAACTCCGGCCACTGTAAAGTGGTAGATGATTGTTGTTCTGTTGTTGTGCTCATATTAGTAAGTTTAATTTTATCTAAAGCCAAATTACACACAGCTAAGAGAATTGAATAGCAGAATCCTACAAAAGAATACTAAAATCCTACATCATTCTAATTTTATCATTTCATTAACAAAGAATTCCTCAATTAATTTCTATATTTGAATAGACAGGTCTTGAAAAATGTTTAGAAATGAATGATAACAAGTTTTTATTAAATACTCCTGAATTAAAGAAGGAAAGCCAGCTTTTGAACTTGATTGAAAACCAGACATTATTCAATCTAAACAACTGTGAATTTAGCATTTACGAAACTCACAAGTCTGCTTACGGCGTAAAACTACATTTTGACAACATCGCATTCACAGCAATGCTTCGAGGTAAAAAGCATATGAAGCTGGAAAATAAGACTAATTATTTTGATTATCATCCCGGAGAAAGCGTTTTGGTCGCTCCCGGAGAAACCATGGTCATCGATTTTCCCGATGCAGACGAAACTCCTTCTCAATGTATTTCTTTAAGCTTAAACCCCGATTTTATTGAAAATTCTCTGAATCACCTCAACTATAATCTTCCAAAAGTAGACGAAACCTCAACATGGAATATACAACTGGATGAATATTTTCTGTTTAATAATCAGTCTTTAGCTTCTGCCACCAATAATATTATGAGAATTGCAATGGATGATAATTCGCAGAAAGATATTATGGCAGATTTTGCTTTAAAGGAATTATTAATCAGGCTGATGCAAACTCAGGCAAGAACTATGGTAGAAAAAAATATTGCAAAAAATAAATCAAGAATTGGGTTTGTGGTAGATTATATCAAGAAAAATATTCACCAAAAACTTTCTATTGACAGCATTGCAAAACTGGCTTACGTAAGCAAGTCAAATTTCTTTAAAATGTTTAAAGATGAATTGGGAACTTCTCCCAATGATTTCATTCTTCAGGAACGCATTAACAGGGCAAAAGAACTTTTAGCTTTAAATAACAGCATCAAGGAAACCGCTTTTCAAACCGGTTTTTCTGATACCAATTATTTCACAAGGGTTTTTAAACAATTGGTTGGAGTGACGCCGAAGAGTTATCAGAATAAAATTATTATTTAGATTTTTTATGAGGTTTTTCGCTCTTTTTGTAGTTTTCTTACTTACACAAGATTTTTTAGCTCAAAATATAAAAATTGAATACCGAAATTCAGGCTATCAAAGTGATGGAAGTGGAATTTATGACAGTCAAGAATTTATTAAAATTTATCCTGAAAAGAATAATTCTAAGTTAGAATTCACACGACTAAAGAAATTCTACATTTACAACGATTCCACTAAAAAAGATACCAGATTATCAATCAATGAAATTCATACTACAAAAAAGAATTTAAAAAGTTCTCTCGTTGATAATTTAATCTCCGAATTAGGTCTAAATAAAAATAATTTCGATTACGAGCTAATCAGAAAACAAATAAAGTTATCAATATCAAAACAAGATATCATTAAACTAATTAAAGTAAATAATATTTTCTACAAAATTGGAGATGAACAAACAAAGAAAATTGATAAATCTGGAAAACAGAAAATAAAAGATATTAAAGAGTTCAAAATATTTGATAAATATCTTGAATCCATTAAGCCATCTGACTCAATTATAACAGTTTACTCACATGGATTGAATTCAGCCATAATTAGTTATCAAAACGAAAAATATATACTTAATTTTTTAAATCCTTTGGGACAACCAATAGATGGAAAAAAATTATCTGTTAATTTAGATGTCAACACCACTTTAAATAAAATACTTCCAGAAAAATCACTTTTAAGAAAAAACTTGACCGCAGATTCTTTATTTGAAAAATATATTTTGTGGTATTTAGATAATTATTATAAATATTGAAAAAACCAAAGCACCTCAATTGAGATGCTTTATTTATTATTTTATCCTTTATAAGCGTAATACCTCGCTCCTTTCAGCACAGGATTTTCCAATTCTACAAATTCTAAACCAAATCCGTTGTAATCTGGATTTACAGAATATTCCAATTGTTTTCTGTGAAGCTTTTCATAAGTATCAAAATCAATCGCTAAACGATTTTTAAGATTTTCAAATAAATCCCATTTTGTAACCACATTTTTCCAGTTTTCAGAAACTTTTCCGGCAAAAACTTTTGATTTTGAACCGCTTCCATAACCAACAAATCCGATTTCTTCACCGGCTAATTCTTCATTTTCATTAAAAGAAGTCTGTAGACCTGAAAGTAAAGCCATAAAAATTGAAGCGGTGTACATATTTCCTATTTCCGAAGACGCACGTTGTGTTTTTTCAATTTTACTGTTGATAAATTCGATGTAATTTTCAGACTTTGCAACTGCTTTTTGTTCGTCAGCATTTGAATAAGGGAGTCCGTTTTCTAAGCTGTAAATCTCTGTAAAAACTCTTTTCCCATGAAATGCATACGGAAGATGGAAAATAAGATATTTCCAGTTCTTAGAAGGTTTTGTTTTGCCTGAAACTTCCTCATAATGCTGATAAGCTTCCCTAATCCTATCCTGATAACATTGGTTGGAATATTGCCCGTCAAAAATAGGTTCATCCGTAAAAATTTCTATTTTATCCGGAAAAGCTTCAGGAGCATTTTTTAAATTTTCTTTTTTGAAATGTCTTCTTGGTTTAAAAAAATCAAAAACTGATTCTGTAGCAACCCCCCAATTATTTTCAATCTCAATTAAATCAGGTTTTGCGGAAACCAATAAAGCAACTGCACCTCCACCCTGAGTATATTCACCGGATGAAGCCAGCTCATATTTGGCATAATCACTTGCAATAACCACTGCTTTTTTATCCGGATTTACTCTTACAAAATCTAAAGAATTATGAAGCGCATCTACTGCGCCAATGCAAGCAAAAGTCATATCTACCACATCACAGTTTTTGAAACATCTTTCTCCAAACTCTGCTTCCAAAACTTTTTCTATCATCTGCATTGCATAGGAAGCTGTTGGTTTAGCGGCATCGATTGCGCTTTCAGTTCCTAAATAAATACGTGAGATTTCTTTGGGATTGATTTGGTAGTCTTTTATTAATTTTAATAAAGCTTCTGCAGCGAATGTAGCAGCATCTTCATGTACATCGGGAAATCCCATTTTATGTAAGCCTAATCCTTTTTCCAGTTTTGCAGGTTCAATTCCTCTTTTTTCTGCTAAATCTTTAATTTTCAAATACAAAGAAGGCACATAATAACTTGCTGCCTCAATTCCAAAACTCATAATCGTCAAATTTTAAACGAATTTATGAAAGATGTAATAAAAAATACTGGAGAATCGTCTATTTTTTTGCCGATTACACAAAATTACATTAACAAAAAAGCACCTCTTTCGAAGTGCTCTGAAAATAACATGTATTTAATTGGTTAAAATTTAAATTACTTTTTAATCATTTTGAATGATTCTGTACCTAATGCTGTTTTACCAGAAATCATATACACTCCACTTGGCAATGCAGAAACATCTAAACTACCTTGATTTGAATCTGTTTTATGATACTGAATCTTTTGACCGGCATTGTTATAAATAGTAATATCATTTACTTTTTCACTGCTCTTATAGTTCAAAGTATTTCCGACAGGATTTGGATAATAGCTGATTGAAGATTTTGCAGATTTCGTCACATCTTTTACACTTAAACTAGCTCCTGAAACAACTACTGCATCCACTAATGTAGAATATCCATAATCAGTTTCGCATTCGATAGCAATCTGATAAGTTGTAGGAGGAATTGCAATAGCTCCGGAAGAAGTCCAAGTTGTAATATTAGAATGGAACTCAGCAAGCTGGGTCCAGGTTCCAGTAGCAGAAGTTCTGTAAAAAACTCTTAACCAGTTTAGGTCGGGACTCCACAACTTATTGATGTAATAAAAGCTTACCGTTGGATTAGTAACTGAAGATAAATTTAATACAGGACTTACCAATTTTGTTTTATCAAAGTTGTGAGATGTACCGGGATAATTTGCAAACTTTACTCCTTCGTAAGCTGTACTTACACTACCTGTTGAAGATGTGGAAGCAAAAGTCCAAGACATATTATTTACTTCGTAAATTTGAGTCCAGTCACCTCTTGTTGGTGAGTTATCTTCAAAAGTTTCTGTCCACGGAAACGTGGTAATCTGTGCATTCGAAAACGTAATCCCAAGAACTGCTATTGCAGTGTATAGGCGTTTTGATAAAATTTTAGAGAATAGTTTTGTTTTCATAAATCATCTTTTATTAATAGTTCAACATCAAATATATAATATATTTTACAAAAACACAATAAATATGATATTACATTACCAAATAATCAAATATAATTATTTATGAAAAATAAAAAAACCACTACTGATGCAGTGGTTTTGGTAAAATTCTTATTAATTTTTATTTAAAATTTTCAATTGCTTTATTGATTGCATCAATTTGCGGATTGATGCTTGATGCTTTTTGAGGATTTTGCTTAAGAAGTTCCATTTTCTTATTCAGACCATCTTTTAACATTTGAGTAATCATCATTTTTACTTGCGGATTATCTCCCATTTGTCCTTTAGCCTGATCTAAAATTTTTGTAATACTTTCTGTAGCTTTTAAATTATCCGAAGACATGATCCAGTTATAGCCTTCTTCAGCCACTTTTCCCAATTCAGGATTCTGGAATTTCACAAAAGGATAAAATGCTGCAATCGAAGCAATATTTGCCATCTGAGAAGTCACTTTATTTTTAACCACAACAGGCAATAACTGAGTAAGCATTTCTTCAGAAGCACCATCCAGTTCAATTTTATCAGCTAAACCATTTACTTTTGAAGGATCTACTGCGATAATTGCTGCCAAAGAGTTTACTTTTACAGAATTGGAAACCGCATTTACGCCTTTTTCAAAAATCGGAGTATATTTTTTGTCTTTCGTTTTTGCTAAAGCCGCAATTGCAACACCCTGAACCAAAGTTTTAGGATCATTTGAAGCCAGCTTTTCAACATCGCTTCCCAAAGCTTTCATCTGCTCAGAATTGCTTAGATCCATCAGTTCCAAAGCTTTCATTCTGATTCTGAAGAAAGGATCTTTTATAGCTGCTGCCAATAATTTTGTAGCTGCCGGATTTTTACCCACCTGATCTTTTATGGCGTTCAAAGCGATGTATTTGCTTTTAAACTCTTTAGAATTGGTAAACTGCAGGAAATTCTGCTCCGGAGTTTTAGATTCAGTAACATCAGCTAACAAAACTCCGTCCGCATTGATATTAATTAAATCCGGATTTTTAGACGAATCGAAAGTAAAAGTATTTTTTGCAGTCGCATTCGCCCAAACATTATATCTTTTTGGTTTGCCGTTATCATAAACATCAATAGCCAAAGGAAATTCAAAAGGTAGATCCTGAGATTGATTCAATGTAACCGTAACCTGTTTTTTTACAGGCTCGAAAGTGTAAGTATAATTTAATTTTGGGTTTCCGCTTCCAAAATACCACTGATTAAAGAACCAATTTAAATCTTTACCAGAAACTTTTTCAAAAGATAATCTCAACTGATGTGCTTCGGCATTTTTATATTCGTTGGTTTTAAGATAATCTGTAACTCCTGCGAAGAATGCATCATCACCCAAATAATTTCTCAACATATGAAGAATTCCGCCTCCTTTTTGATACGTTACCAAGTCAAAAACATCTTCACGAGAACCGTAATCAAATCTTACCAAATCTTTTTTGAAATCTGAAGGATTGTGAATGTAATGATTCACATCTTCCATCTGATGATAATCTGCCTGGTCTTTTCCGTATTTATATTCGTTCCAAAGATATTCTGAATAGTTAGCAAAAGATTCATTTACCGTAAGATTACTCCAGCTTTCTGCAGTAACTAAATCTCCAAACCAATGGTGAAATAATTCATGAGCGATGGTATCTTCCCATTTGTTCTCATCAATTAATTGTCCCGGTTTTTGAAGAATATCACTTCCGTGAAGCGTTGCTGTGGTATTTTCCATCGCTCCGGAAACGTAATCTCTACCAGAAATTTGAGCATATTTTGCCCAAGGATAATCGTAACCTAATTTTTTAGAGAAAAAATCGATCATTTCCGGAGTGTTTCCGTAAATCTGCTTTGCATACGGTTCGTATGCTTTTTCGATATAATAATCTACAGGAATATTTTTCCATTTGTCTTTTACAACGGCATAATCACCAACTCCCATAAAGAAAAGGTAGGTAGAATGTCTTTTATCCATCACCCAATGGTCGGTTCTTAAATCGTTGGATTCTTTTTTTGATTCTTTTAAAATCCCGTTAGAAAGGGTAACGTATTTATCAGGAACAGTCATGTAGATTTCCTGAGTGGTCTTCTGATTCGGTTTATCGATTGTTGGAAACCACGCTGAAGAAGATTCAGTTTCGCCCTGAGTCCAGATTTGCGTTGGTTTATCAGCTTCTTTTCCTTGAGCATTGATGAAATAAAGACCTTTTGCATCGTTGATTGCTGCACTTCCCTCTTGTTTCACTTCATTCGGACGGGAAGTGTACTTGATGTAAACCGTATAATCCTGATTTCTTGTATACGTTTTATCTAAATTTATCTTTAAAACATCATTTTTATAATCATATTTTAAAGGAGATTTTTTGCCGTTATTATCTAAAGCCACTTCATGAATCAACATTCCTTTTGCATCAAGCGTCAATTCATTAGAAGGATAAAAATACGGAGAAGCCGTTAACCATTCTTCACCATTCATCTGCTCTTTTTGATAATCAAAATTAACTTTAAGTTTGGTATGTTTAAGCTCTGTAACTTTTGTATGTGTTGCTCTGTAGACTTTTTCTCTTCCCGAAGTTTCTGTTTGTGCAGATACATTTGCGGAGAATAAAACTCCAAGTATTGCGATAGATAAAATGGCTTTTCTCATCCTTTTCTATATTATTATTTTTTTTGAATTATTTTTTAATCAGAATATCAAAAATATCGTTGACCAATGTTTCGTAATCACCTTTCTTCAACTGTTCTTTAGTTTTTGCAAACGCTTTTTTCAGTTCACTTTCAGGATTTTCGTCGTCGATAATTTCAATATCATTAATTCCTTTCACCTGAAGTAAAAGTTCTTTTAATTTTTCAACATCCGTATTTTCTTCAATGCTAATTTTCAGTGATTTCATAAGTGATAAGTAGATATTTTGGCGTGAAAGTTACAAAAAAAGTGAAGCTTAACTTCACCTTATTTTTGATTTAAAATTGTCATCAATTTATTAGGATTTTGTTTACAATGCCAAAAAAGTTTTATGATAACTAAGTCTTTTTTAATTTCATAAAAAAGTTTCACTTGCTTTTTTCCTATGAGAGTAAATCTAATATTTGTGTAATTTTCTAAAGATTGATATTGTATTATTCCATCTTTTATAACTTGTCTGAAATTTTTAATATAAACTTTCAAAGTATTAATTTCTTTTTTTGTCCAATTTATCTTTAGAAAATCTATTATTTCTTCCAAAGAAATTTGCGCAGTTCTTGAAACTTCAACTTTCATTTTCTATCAAAAATATCGTCTAACAAATCATCTGTTAATTCTTGATGATTTCCATTTCTGTAATCATTTTCACTTTGTTCCATAACCTTTCCAAAATTTTCAGAATTCTCAATCTCTTCCCACGAATAAGTTTTATCGTTTTCAGAAATCTCAATATGATTAATTCCTTTTATCTGAGACAAAAGTTTTTTAATGAAAGGAACATCTGCATATTCGTCTAAACTGATTTTAATTTCCATAATTTCAGGATTTTAATCAAAGTTAAAAATTTTTAAATAAAAACTTTGGCAAAGATTTTAAACTTTGCCAAAGTAGATTATATCGCAACAGGAGCTTTAATTCCCGGATGTGGATCATAATTTTCTAAAGTAAAATCTTCAAAATTAAAATCGAAAATATCTTTAATTTCAGGATTGAGTTTCATAGTTGGCAAAGGTCTTGTCTCTCTTGAAAGCTGTTTATTAACCTGTTCAAAATGATTATTGTAAATATGAACATCCCCAAAAGTATGCACATAATCACCAACTTCTAATCCCGTAACCTGAGCAACCATCATCAATAAAAGCGCATAACTTGCGATATTGAAAGGAACTCCCAAGAAAACATCTGCACTTCTCTGGTATAATTGAAGCGACAATTTTCCGTCAGCTACATAAAACTGAAATAAAGCGTGACAAGGCGCCAAAGCCATATTTGGAATTTCGGCAGCGTTCCATGCAGAGACAATTAATCTTCTGGAATCAGGATTTTTTTTGATTTGCTCGATGACTTCAGAAAATTGGTCAACAACTTTTCCGTCGGCACCGCTCCAGCTTCTCCATTGTGCACCGTAAACAGGTCCTAAGTCTCCGTTTTTATCGGCCCATTCGTTCCAAATAGAAACGCCGTTGTCAGTAAGATATTTAATATTGGTGTCTCCTTTAATGAACCAAAGCAATTCGTAAATAATTGATTTTAAATGAACTTTTTTAGTCGTAACCAAAGGAAATCCTTTTGATAAATCGTAACGTAACTGGTATCCAAAAACACTGCGTGTTCCTGTTCCTGTTCTGTCAGTTTTATCGGTTCCGTTATCTAAAATATGCTGAAGTAAATCGAGGTAGTTTTGCATTGCGAAAAATTATCCCTCAAATTTAGAAAAAACAAAGTTTAAAATCTTCATTTCAAAACTAAAGTTATCCATATCAATACAATTTCAATTTTCTATCAAAAAAAGCATTCACAAAAAATGAACGCTTCTATAAATTTATTTTTAATGAAATTAAACTGCCGTATAACCTCCATCAACCAAATAATAACCTCCCGTCATAAAAGATGATTTATCAGAACTTAAGAAAAGAACCAATTCTGCAACTTCTTCAGACTTTCCTAATCTTCCCATCGGATGTTTTGCAATCAATGCTTTTTTATGTTCGTCGTCTAACTGATTCAAAAGAGGGGTATCAATATAACCAGGTCCAACTGCATTACAACGAATGTTTTTCTGACCATATTCTGCTCCGATATTTTTTGTCAAACCAACAACAGCATGTTTAGTAGAAGTATAAGCTGATGATAATGGAGCTGCAACTGTTCCGTGAATCGATGCGATGTTTACAATAACACCACCTCCATTTTTCTCCATTTGCGTCAATTCGTATTTACAACCGTAGAAAACACCATCGAGATTAATATCAATTACTTTTTTCCATCCATCAAGACTGTAATCTCCTGTTTGGTTTGCTTCACCACCAATTCCGGCATTGTTACAAGCAATATCTAATCTTCCGTAAGTATCAACGGTTGCTTTTACCAAAGCTTCAACCTGTTCAGGATTTGAAGTATCGGCTTTTACAAAACTTGCTTCACCGCCTTCTGACTTTATCTGTTCAACTGCAGATTTTCCATGCTCTTCATTAATGTCTGAAACAATAACTTTTGCTCCTTCTTTAGCGTATAATTTTGCGATAGCAAGTCCAATTCCTGAACCTGCGCCAATAACTAATGCTACTTTATTATTTAAAATTTTCATAATAAATGATATTTAATTATGATATTAAATCAACAAAAATTATGCAAAGAGAGTTTTTTAAAAGTTAATAAACTCATAAATGCTTCTTTTTGAATCAATGATGTTTTCAAACTTAAAACTACTGAATCTCAATAATTTTTTGGCTGATATTATTAAGCGAGAAAGAATCGTTTTCCTGTTTTCCATTCATTGCTTTTGCCAAAGGAGATTCTGGAGAAATACAGATAATTTTTTGATTTTCAAAAGTAATTTCACCCAAAGAAACCGAAATAAAAAACAAACCTTTTTCAGTTTTTACAATCGCTCCTTTTTCTGCTTTTTCCGACTGTTTTGGAAGTATCGTTTTCAGAAAATCCTGTTGCTTCAAAACTTCATTTAATTGAACCTGAAGATTATTGATTTCCTGCTGAAGCATTTCTCTTCCTGTTTCATATTTATCTCCCATTGAACTTTTTGTATCGTTGCTTGATGCACGGGTTTCAGAAATCAGTTTCTCGAAGTTGTTTATTTTTTCGGAGAGTTTTAATTTAACAATATTGATAAGTGAAGATTTGTTCATATTAAATTTTGGCTAAAGCCTTTTCTTTAATTCATTAAAAAACGGGCTAAAGCCCGCTTCCATTATAATATATTTTTAAAGTTATGTATTTTGATTTAATCTTAAAAGAAAAACTTAGCTCACAACTTTATGTCAATTTATTTTTCAAAAACAGCGTAATCAGAAACCTTAAAACTAAAGTTTTTACCGTTGTTGAAATCTCTTTTCGTTCCATCAAAAATATTTTTAAAAGCTCCGGCAACATTTTCATCTTCAATGGTAAATTCTACATTTTCTTTTGAAAAATTGAGCACCACTAAAACTTCATTCCACTTATTTTTTCTGATGTAAGCAAAAATTTTATCATTCGCAGAAGTATTTAAAAGATAGGTCACAACATTTGAATCACCACCTCGTAAAGCTGGGTTTGAAGATTTCAGATTCAATAAAGTTTTATAAAAATCAGCCATTTCGCAATGATTCGTCCACTCAATTGGGTCTTTTTCAAAAAATTCTAATCTTTTCAGATTCGGAAGTTCCTGGCCCGAATATAATAACGGAATTCCGTTCCAGGTTGCTGAAAATATTGCCATTGGTTTGGTAATATCGTCGTACTTTTCGTATTCTGTTCCGTTCCATGAATTTTCGTCATGATTGGTTGTAAACCAAGCTCTCATTGAAGAATCTCCGATTTGAGAATATTTCCTAAGCAAATCTACAAGTTCATGAATCGGTTGATTGTCTTTATAGAATTCGGCAGATTTGTGCATCCATTTCCAAGAATAGCTTGCATCAAAAACTTTTCCGTATTCCGGACTTTCCAATTCATCAAACTCACCAATCCAGAAAAGAGGTTTTATTTTTTCGACTTCTGGTCTTGCTTCTTTCCAAAAATCAACAGTTACCCAAGAAGCCAAATCGCATCTAAAACCATCAATATCTGCTTCTTCAATCCAGAATTTCATCGCATCAATCATCGCTTTCCTCATTTCTTGATTTTCATAATCAAGCTCGATAATATCATCCATTCCGGAAGCCATTTTAAAATCTCCATTCTCTTTCAGGTAAAATTCGGGATTTGTTTTCGTCCAAACATGGTCCCAACCTGTGTGATTAGCAACCCAGTCGATAATTACTTTAAAACCTAAACGATGCGCTTCATTAATTAAATGTTTGAAATCATCCATCGTTCCAAACTCAGGATTAATTGAAGTGTAATCTGACGCTGCATAAGGACTTCCTAAACTTCCTTTCTTATTTTTTTGAGCAATCGGAGTAATCGGCATGAACCATAAGGTTTTAACGCCCATATTTTTCAGGCGTGGCATTTCTTTTTCAAACGCTCTGAAAGTGCCTTCTTTAGTGTATTGTCTTACGTTAACTTCATATATATTGGTGGTGTGTTTCCATTCCTGAGGTAAATCCATATTCATTTTCATTTAAAATAAAAAGAAACATATTCTGTTCCTAAAAGTAGTTTTACAAACCCGTTTAAGTTTATTATTTAATAATTTTCAATCAACTTTTATAAAATTCTCGCTGATTGTGCAGATTTAGCAGATAAAAAAACAGATAGATATTTTTTTTAATCAGTAAAAATCTGAGGGATAAATTCATTTAAACGAGCTTTAAATTTTTGCAAAAATAAGAAATTGAGTATTAAAATTTATTTGAAACAAAAAACCCTGAATTTTACTTCAGGGCTATATTTTAGTTTCTATCTTTCGTTGTCGTCGTCTTCATCATCGAAAACATCATCATTGTAGTCATCTTCTTCATCGTCATCAAAGCTATCGTCATCTTCATCTGCAAAGTTATTGCTTCCACCTCCGAAATCATCATCAAAATTGAAATCGTCATCCATTAAAGGCATTGCAGATTTTTTGTTTTTTGATCCTGCAGCACTTCCACTTTTGCTTGGAGCTTTTAAAGGAGCATTTCCGAATCTGTATGCAGTAAGCGGATAATTCACACCTTTTGTTTCTTCAACCACTTCTATAAGCTCGCAGAAAAATTCCCAAAGATCAAGCAACCCATATTGGAACTGTGCTTTGTCTCCTGCTGACTCAAATGCTTCATCGATGTACACATCTGACATAATCTCGCCATCACCATCATCACTCATATCTTCAAGTGGAACGCTTTTTACAACAGTACCATCTTCTTCGAGAAGATTAAAAGTAGACAGCTCATCTCCACTAAGATTGAATGCACTTTTAATTCCCAAATGTAAGTTCCAGAGTGTTTGTTTTCCTTTGATTTCTACATCGCGGAAAATGTCTTCTTTCGTATCTAATATTACACGGATTTTGTAAACCATATCAGTATTTCAATTACTTTTTGCCTTTATTTATTATGATAAATTCTTGATGCAAATATATAATAAATGAGATTTTACAAAAAATATTTAATAATTTTTTAGAAACTTTTTTTTTCTTACATTTCGCCAAAATCATTTACTTTTCTCGAGCATAAAACTGAATTTTGTGCCTTCCAGGTAAACGCTTTCTACCGTAATATTTTCGTTATGAGCCTCCAGAATGTGCTTTACAATGGCAAGTCCTAATCCCGAACCGCCTTGTCTTCGGCTTCGGCTTGTCTCTACTCTGTAAAATCTTTCAAAAATTCTTGGCAATAATTCCGTTTTTATACCCATCCCGTTATCAATCACTTCAATGAGTACTTTGTTTTTGAGAACGCTTGTTTTCACCACTACTCTAGCTTCCTGTCTGTTGGCGTAATGAATAGCATTTGAAATTAAATTTATAAAAACCTGAGAAATCTTTTGTTTGTCTGCTTCCACAAAAATTTGGCTGTGCAAAGTCTGAAGCTGCAAAACAGTATTGTTTTTTTCGGCTTCAAGATCGAGAAGGTCAAAAATTTCTTTAATCAGAATATTAACATCAAATTTTGAAACGGTAAGATTAATTTCTCCGGCCTCTAATCTGTTGATCATATCGAGATCATTTACAATAGCAATCAATCTTTCTACAGAAATACCAATTCTTTCTAAATATTTATCACGAATCGTTAAGTTGTCTACTCCACCGTCAACCAAAGTTTCTACATAACCTTGAATCGAAAAAAGCGGAGTTTTCAGCTCATGCGAAACATTTCCGATATATTCTTTACGGTAACTTTCCATTTCCTTCATCATATCCATCTCGGTGAGTTGTTGTTGATTGAAATCTGAAAATCTTTCGCCCAGCTCTTTCAGCGTAATATTATTCTGATCGCTGTAAACAATTTCTTCCGGAAGAATTTTTGAGATTTTTCTGACCTGTTTTTTTGCATAATAATTAAAAAGCAGCTCTAAGACCACATAATTAATAATAAACATCAAAACGATGCACACAAAAAGACCAATCTTAAACTGGGAAGTATGGTAATAAATATCTTTCAGTGAATCGAAAATAATCACCAAAACAAACATCACCAATGTAAGCAGACATGATGAAACTAAAGTTAGTCTGTAAAATTTCAATTTTACAAAATTTTATAGGTTAAATGTAAAGTTAGGATTTATTTGAGTTAAACAATTAATTTGTACCCAATCCCTTTTAAAGTCTGAATCGTGTTGATTCCTAATTTTTCTCTCAGCCTACGGATGTGTACATCAATTGTTCTTTCACCAACGATCACGTCATTTCCCCAAACTTTTTCAAGAATTTCTTCTCTTTTAAACACTTTTTCTGTGTTTGATGCTAAAAGATAAAGCAAATCGAACTCTTTTTTAGGCAATAAAAACTGCTGTCCGCTTTTTGAAACTCTGAAGTTGTCTTTATCAATAACTAAATCACCAATTTCTATCAGCTTAGCATTATCAGAAACCTGAGAAGTCAGCTGAAGCAATGCATTTACTTTAGAAATAAGAATTTTCGGTTTAATCAGTTTTACAACATAATCGTTTGCTCCTGCCTGAAAGCCGGCCAACTGAGAAAACTCTTCACTTCTTGCAGAAAGAAAAACGATAAGCGTTTTTTGCAGCTCTTTTACTTTTCTAAGTTCCTGGCAAGTTTCGATACCGTCTTTTTCGGGCATCATTACATCTAATAAGATCAAATCGGGAATAATTTCTTTTGCTTTCTCTATACCTTCGTTACCATTTGTAGCGGTATAGATGTCGTAACCTTCCTTTTCCAGATTGTAAGACAGAATCTCTAGAATATCGAGTTCATCGTCTATTAGAAGAATTTTCTTTTGGTTCATTTTCAATTTTTACGTTTCAAAGTTAATCAATTTTGAATGATGGATTAACACAATGGTTATCGTTCACATAAAGTTAACAATAATTTCGTTTTCGTAATGTTTAGTTAAGAAAAATTTAAATTTTACTAAACCATTTACACGAACAATCTTTTCTTCCTTTGCACCGAAAGTAATTAGTAAAAAAAGAAATGAATTTTAGAAAACTGAGTATCGCTGCATTATTCCTTACCACATCTGGTACTTTAATGTACGCTCAAGAAAAAAATGACACCGTAAAGAACGAAAAAAAGATTGAGGGTGTTATCATCAAAGGGTCTACAAAAAAAGGAACTGAAGCTAACCTAATCAACATGCAGAAAAAATCTGTAGAGGTTATCGAAAGAGTAGGTTCTGTACAATTAGCCAAACAAGGTGTAGGCGATGCTGCTACTGCTGTAACCAAAGCCAGTGGAACACAAAAACAAGAAGGAAGCGGACAGATTTTCGTAAGAGGTTTGGGAGACCGTTACAACAGTACAACCTTAAACGGACTTACAATTCCATCTGATGATCCCGAATTCAAAAACATAGATCTTGAGATTTTTAAAACTTCAATGATCGAATATATTTCATTAGATAAAGTTTACAATCCTAAATTTTCTGGTGATTTTGGAGGTGCTAACATCAATATCGTATCTAAAGAACACAGCGGAAAGCCTTATTTTAAAATTGGTTTAGGAAGCGGTGTTAACTTTCAGACTTACAGAAAAAAAGACTTTAAACTTCAGGATGGCGGACCTGGTTTTTTCGGATTTAAAGAAACAAGTTTCATAAAAGGAAATCCTTATCAGTCTTATCCATTCACTACAAAGTGGAACTTTAAAAATGCTCAAAACCCTTTCAATACAGATATCAATGTGGAAGGTGGTGCAACTTTCGGAAAACTATCTTTATTTGCTTATGCAGGGTTTGACAATAGCTATGAGTACAGTGAAGGACAAGAAGGTTTCTTTTTTGCGAGCGGAAATCCAAATTCAAACTTCACCAACGTACAACGTTCTGTTTATAAAACAAATACAACGGGTTTAATTAATCTAGCATATAAATTAAACAGCAATAATAAGATTAATTTTACTTCAAATTATATTCATTCATCTTCTCAGTCAGCTAAAAGATACGAAGGATATTCTTATGATGTTGACAGAAATGTAATCATCAACAGAGGAGACAACAAGATTACTGATACTTGGGTAAACCAATTATTCGGAAATCATAAAATAGGATCAACTTGGGTAGCAGATTGGGCTTTAGGATACAATATGCTAAACAGCAAAAGACCAGACCGTCTTCAAAATACAATTGATGCAGAAAACTTCAATTTGCTTGCAGGAAGTGCGATCAACAACCACAGATATTTTGATGAGCTTACAGACAACACTGTTTTGGGACACTTAAATGTTTCTAAAAGCTTTGAAAATTTCAAAATTACGGCAGGTTACGACGGATCTTACAAAGACAGAAAATTCGATAATACAACGATTGGTATGGGTTTCAGCTTTATCAATCCTGTAGATCCTGATAATATCGATGCATTCATCAATGCAGGAAACAACGGCTTATTTACGTATCAGACGTTCATGTCGGGAAATAATATATTTACTCCATTCTATTATGGAATTAAACAAAACCTTCAATCTGGACATGCAAATGTAGACATTACTTTATCTGATAAGTTTATTGTACAAGTTGGTGGTCGCTACGACTTCATCGATATGCAAACTAAATGGACAGAACCTTTAACTGGTGGAATTGAAAAAAGAAAAAATAAAACTTACAACAAATTCTTGCCTGCATTAAACGCTAAATACAGCATCAATGATAAGCAGAATTTAAGATTATCATTCTCTAAAACATATACTTTACCACAAGCAAAAGAGATTATTCCAATTGCATATTATGATATTACAACCAATGTTTATGGTAATGAATATCTTTATCCGTCAGATAATTATAATTTCGATTTAAAGTGGGAAATGTTCCCTAAATCAGGAGAAGTTATTTCAGTTGCCGCTTTTGGTAAATATATTCAAAATGCAATCGCAAGAACTACCTACTCTACTTCTGCTCCAAATGATATGACTTATTTTAATATTTCAAATTGGGGATATATTTTAGGTGCGGAATTAGAATTTAGAAAAGATATTTACTCTTGGAATAATTCTAAAATCTATACCTTCTTGAACGGAACTGTAATGCATTCTGAGCAAGAATTGAAAACTCCTGAAGAACTTGCTAAAGAAAACGGAGGCAAGACTGCAGAATTTAGTGGTCAGACAAAAGACGATATTCAGGGTGTTGCAGATTTCATTGCTAATGCAAACTTAGGGTACAACTACAAATGGAGCAACGCAAACAGTTTAGACTTTGTAGTTTCTTATTCTCATGTTGGTAAAAATGTTTACGCTATCGGAACCAACAAGACAGGAAACTTCTATGAGCAAGGAAGAGATATTCTTGATCTCAATTTAAACTTTAATTTAGACAAAATAGGTATTGGCATCTCTGCTAAAAACTTATTAAACCCTAATTACAAAATACAGCAGGAAAACGGCGCAGGTACTTTTATTCACCAAAACTATACAAGAGGTCGTGAAGCCGGAATCAGTTTATCTTATAAATTTTAAAATATAAATCTAAAAAAATAGTTATGAAAAAAACAATTTTGAGAGCAGCGCTTTGCTTTTCATTAGTAGCAGCATTTTCAGCAACTGCAATCTCTTGTAGCTCTGATAATGACACAACGGAAAACGTATCAACCATTGATCCTGCAAATTTTAAAGGTAAAATTGCATCAGGAACTACAGTAACTCTAGATGCAACTAAAGTGTACAACCTTACAGGAACTCTTTCTGTAGAAAGCGGAGCAACTTTAGTAATTCCTGCAGGTACAAGAATCGTTGCTGCAGAAGGAGCAAACTATCTTATCGTTGAAAGAGGTGGTAAATTAATTGCAAACGGTACAGCAACAAACCCGATTGTATTTGAAGGATCTACTCATAAGCAAGGACATTGGGGAGGTATCGTTGTATTAGGAAATGCTCCTTCAAACAGAAGCTCTTTAGGTACTTCAACATCAGAATTAGGAGATCTTGTATATGGAGGGACTAACAAAACTGATAATTCAGGGATTTTAAAATATATTATCATTAAAGACAGTGGTTATAAATATAATCCTGCAAAAGAATTCAACGGTCTTTCTCTATTCGGAGTAGGAAGCGGAACTGTAGTTTCTTACATCTATGTAGTAGACGGTGCTGATGATGGTATCGAATTCTTCGGTGGAAATGTAAATGCTGATCACTTATTGGTTTTAGGTGTTGGTGATGATAGTATCGACTGGACAGAAGGTTGGCAAGGAACTGCAGAATACATTTATGCTGCAAGAAAAAAACAATACCAAACTGCTGCTGAACCAGGAAACAGAGGTGTAGAAGCTGATACTCAAGACACTGACGAAAACACAACTTTCGGAAACGGTGTATCAAACCCAACAATCAACAATGCTACTTTCATCGGTAACGCTGCTGGTTCTGAATCTCAGGGTATGAAAATCAGAGCTGGATCTAACGGTAAATTCGATAACATCGTTATTGCTAATTTCTCTACAGGTTTAGATTTTGAAACACCTAGAACTTACAACTGGTTCACAAGTGCTTCTTATATTAAAAACGTAAGATTTGTAGGGGTTGCAACACCTTGGAAGTCTAAAGCTGTTGCTCCTGCAACTACAGGTCCTGATTTGTCTGGTGTATTTACAACAAGTACTACTGCAAACGGAGCTGGAAACGTTACTGCTTTACCAGACTGGGCAAAAGGCTGGACTGGTTTGACTTCATTTGACACTACAGATGCAATGAACTAAACAATTAAGTAATTAGTTTCTTCATATCATATTGAAAACCACGCCCGGAATTTATTTTCCGGGCGTGGTGTTTAATCCATATTTAAATTACTGTTAACAAAATTCAAGCTTAATAAAATCAACAAGTTGATTCCTCTTTGTTCACTTAAATAATTATTAATAATCAAAATTAAACTTTGCGTTAAAAAAAGTTTTCAAATAAATATTTAATTTAAAATCAATTCATCATCGTTTGAATTGGGATAATAAACAGAAAAATGGTAATTTGGTCTTCTCATTCAAAATAGATTGATAAAAATCTCGTTGAAGAATAGTAATCTGAGAATTATGAAGAAAAATCACTTAAAAATAATCATCGCTGCTTTCATTATCGGCTCATCATTTACCATTTATTCGTGCAGTAAAGATGACGATATAACTTCCGAAATTCCCGTTATCGGAATAGCTCAGGATCCTAATAATTTTAAAGGTGATATTACCAGCGGACAAGTTGTAACACTTGATCCGATGAAGCTTTATAAACTCACCGGTATTGTTACGGTAAAAAATGGCGGAACTCTCTCTATTCCTGCCGGAACAAGAATTACAGCTACAGCAGGAGCATCATCTTACATTCTTGTAGAACAGGGTGGAAAAATTTATGCAAACGGAACTCCCGGCTCACCCGTTTTATTTACATCAACAACAGCCGAAGCCGGAAATTGGGGCGGAATAGTTATTTGTGGTAAAGCTCCGATCAATACAGGAAGTACTGGTTTATCAGAAATAGGAAATTTAACTTACGGAGGTGCTGAAACTACCGATAATTCAGGATCACTGAATTATGTAAGAATTGAATACGCAGGCGCTAACTTTTCAGCCGGTAAAAAATTTAACGGGCTTTCTCTTTTCGGGATTGGTAACGAGACCAGAGTAGAAAGCGTAGCACTTTTAAATAATGCAGACGACGGTATCGAAATTTATGGCGGAACGGTAAATGTTTCAAACATTGTTTCAATCGGGAACACCAATCATGCATTCAGTTATAAAGACGGATGGATTGGTACCGCTACAAATATTTATACCAAAAGAAAAGCAGACGGCACAGGAAATAATGGAATTAAAGGTATTAATAATGCTACAAATCCTACTGCTTCTCCTCAATCAAGTGCAACTATCAAAAACGTGACCTTAATCGGAGGAAATAACACAGGCGAAGCTAATGGCATATTGTTGTCATCGGGAGCTCAAGCAACGATTGAAAATGCCGTGATTTCAAGTTGGAAAACAGGTATTAATTTACAAGGTGATGCAACCGTTACTTATTTTAACGATCAAAATAAAATAAAAGATATTCTATTTAATGCAACCAATGTTACGAATAAGATTTCAGCCACTTCAACAGCGGGTGCATCTGTAACAATTTTACCCAACACTTTTACCGAAAAACCTGATGCAACAGGAGCCGGAAATGGAGAGTCTACTCCAACTTGGGCAGTTGGTTGGTCTGGATTACAATAATTACATTTAAAATTAATATAAAATTCCTTAGAAGTATTTTCAGAGGAATTTTTGTTTAAACCTTTAACTTATATCATTTTTAATTAGAATTTACCTTATACCAATTTATCTTACAATCTGGGCAGCTCCGGAGGAGCAACACCTTTGTAGAATAAATAGTAATAAATACAATAAGAACTCCGTAGGAGTTCAACCTTTTCCAATAAATCATTCTCTGAATTGAGAAGGCGTCATTCCCGTTTGAGATTTGAAGAATTTTGAAAAACTTGCCTGGTCATAAAATCCCAAATCAAAAACAATATCTTTCACCGATTTTTTTGAAACTTTCAGAAGACTTTTTTCTCAGGAATTTTTATTTAAACAATTAACTTATATCATTTTTAATTAGAATTTACCTTATACCAATTTATCTTACAATCTGGGCAGCTCCGGAGGAGCAACACCTTTGTAGAATAAATAGTAATAAATACAATAAGAACTCCGTAGGAGTTCAACCTTTTCCAATAAATCATTCTCTGAATTGAGAAGGCGTCATTCCCGTTTGAGATTTGAAGAATTTTGAAAAACTTGCCTGGTCATAAAATCCCAAATCAAAAACAATATCTTTCACCGATTTTTTTGAAACTTTCAGAAGACTTTTTTCTCAGGAATTTTTATTTAAACAATTAACTTATATCATTTTTAATTAGAATTTACCTTATACCAATTTATCTTACAATCTGGGCAGCTCCGGAGGAGCAACACCTTTGTAGAATAAATAGTAATAAATACAATAAGAACTCCGTAGGAGTTCAACCTTTTCCAATAAATCATTCTCTGAATTGAGACGGCGTCATTCCTGTTTGAGACTTGAAAAATTTTGAAAAGCTCGCCTGATCATAAAATCCCAAATCAAAAACAATATCTTTCACCGATTTTTTTGAAACTTTCAGAAGACGCTTTGCTTCAAGTAAAATTCTATCCTGAATAAGCGATGAAGCTGAAGAATTAATGCTTTTTTTACAGATAATATTTAAATAATTAGGTGAGATATTAAGCTTTTCAGCATAAAAAGAAACCGACCGTTCTTCTTTAAAATGCTCATCAATAAGGTTTAAAAATTTTGAAAAAACAGGATTCGAATGGTATTGCTCATCATTTTTAAAAATAAATTCTACCGCTTCACTGATGAGTAATCCGATCATTTCGCTTCGCTTCTGGATCATTTCCCAAAAGATATTCTCATCATTCAAAAGTTTTTTAATGGTTTTAAATTCATAAACCAAAAAATTAAATCGCTCATCTGAAAGATCTATTACAGGATGATTTTGATAAAATAATTGTGAAAATCTCAAAGCTGGAATTAAACTTTCAAACCAGGCTCTGCTGATCATCAACTGATATCCTATCGTTCCTGCTTCAATTTCCCATTGGTGCACCTGATCGGGAAAAACCAAATGAATCTGATGGTCTTTCACTTCATAATCTACAAAATCGATGGTGTGATTACCTTTTGCCTTTTCAAAAATATTAATGATAAAAAAATCATGTTTGTGCGGATCATCAATAGAACGTTCTCCGTAAAGTTCATTAAACAAGAGGTGTGTTTCCAAAGAATGATCATCCTTGAAATCCTGAATACCCAAAACCGGAAAATGATCTGAACGACGGCTCATCCCGAATGATTTTTGCCTAAAATTAGTGAAATTTATGCAGGAAATCATTTTTAGATTTTTTAGTTATTAAATGACAGATAATAGACTTACAATCTTTGTTAATAAATATCTCGCTGATTCTGTCTAATTTGTACAATCTGCGAAAACAATATAAAAGCTGATTGGAAAAATCTTTTCAAAGTTTCACGTAGATAATTTAAGATTCTAAAATTTTTACAATCTCTTTATATCCTAAAGATTTTGCGTGTTCCAAAGCGGTAATTCCATCTTTATCAGCAATATCTTTTGCCTTTTTATCTTTAAGGATCTGAACGATTTGCTGATATTTTAAACTTCCGTCACCTAAAATTACCGCTTCCATCAAAGCTGTCCATCCCAATCTGTTTACATGATCGATCGGAAAACCTTCCGTATTTGCCAAAACTTTTACCGTTTCTACATGACCTCTTTCACAGGCTGGAATTAAAGCCGTTCCGTTATATCTGTTGAAAACGTCAAAACGGGCTCCGTTTTTCAGAAATAATTTCACTAATTCGGTCTGTCCGTTTGCTCCTGCAAATAAAAACGCACTATCTAATTGTTGATCCTGCAGATTAACATCCGCTTTATATTCGACAAGGATTTTTGCAATTTTTATCTTTTTCCCTACCACTGCAAGAAGCAGCAAAGATCTTCCTCTGGAATCTTTTGTATTCACATCGGCTCCGTTTTCCAAAGCAGTTCTTAATCCTTCTGCATTGTTGCTTTTTACAAGCTCAATTAAATTTTCATTTTTCATCGTGTTTTTTTTTACAGGTTGAGAGAAACTTTTTTCACAAGCATTCACACCGAGAAAATACAAAAGAAAAAATAAAACTCTTATCACCTATTTTTTATTTAATTAAAATACCACGTTCCCTCTATAAATAAGAGATTCTACGTTCGAAATTCTTGATACCGCTTCTGCAGAACAGCTTGCATTCAGCAGAACAAAATCGGCATCATCACCTGTTTTCGGCCATTGCTGAACGCCTTTATCATCCAAAGGAGTTAGATTTGCCGTTGCTAATTTTAAACTTCTTGAAAGCAAAAATTCAGTCGACTGACCGTAAAGCTGAGCATAAAGATTGGCTTTCTCTAAAACACTTCCGGTTCCGTAAGTATTCCAATGATCGATAATACTGTCGTTTCCGGTATAAACGGTTACATTATGTTTTTGTAAAGTCGGAAGCGGCATAATCAAATTTCCGATAGGGATCGTTGAAGCAATTCCCACTTGAGCATTGCCTAATTTTTCGGCAATCTCTTCCTGTTTTATTTTATCTAATTTACCTAAAATAAAACAATGACTAAAAAATGTTTTTCCTTTTAGAGAAGGATTTTCATTCACTTTATCGATAAGGTATTCAACCGTTTTCAAACCTGATTCTCCGGTTTCATGTAAATGAATATCAATTCCTTTTTGATGATCTAAAGCGAGTTGTACCGTAAAATCAATTGTCTTTTCAATCGCTCCGTCAATCGTGTAAGGATCTACTCCACCGATAAAATCGATATTCATCTGAGCCGCTTCTTTCAGATAAGGAACAGAATTTTTGTAAAAAACTCCGTGCTGCGGAAACGCAACAATTTCAGCACCGAAACTTTTCTTTTTGTTATCTAAAGCTTTCTGTAGATTTTTCAAAGAATCGAGCTTGGAAGTAGGCTCAATATTCACATGACTTCTTGCAAAAGCAGTTCCTTTAGACTGGATCAATTCAATCATTTTTTCTGCTTTATAAGTAGAATTTTTCAGAATTTCCGGCATGATCTGTTCTTCCAAAGCAATCATTCCTTTTACTCCGCCTTTTCTTTTTCTTACAGCCTGCCATTTGTCGCCATAAAAAGTTTTATCGAGGTGAATGTGCATGTCTTTAAAAGCCGGAAGCATCAAAAAACCTTTTGCATCCACCGCTTTTGCTTTCGGATCATTCGGTGCTATTTTTATGATTTTTCCGTTTTCTGTTTCTATTAAAAACAAATCTGTTTTTGTAGAAATCACTTCGCCTTCTTCATATTCAAAACCTGTTTCAAGACGAACATTTTTAAGAATTAATTTCCCGTTTACTGTTGAAACTTTATCTTCAGAAAGCGTTTTTGCACTCACCACTGTAGGCGTTAAAGTAATTCCAGCCATTGCTAAAGCAGAGCTTTTCAAAAAATCTTTTCGCGAAATATTATTAGACCTTTCCATATTCAATTTCTATGACACAAAATTAGTAAGAACTAAGGTCTTAGAATTGTATCATTTATCATATTGCTTGTATGAATTTTTCGAACGCTCAAAAAAGTCCTCTCAAAATCAAAATATTTACGATATTTGAAATATTTGTGTTGATAAATATGAGCACTTCTAAAAAACCAAATTCCACATAAGCATTAAAAGAGTCTTAGATTTAAATTCATTATTCTTATGAAAAAAATAACTTTATTAATTCTATTTTTTCTATGTTTTTCATCTGTTATAACTGCTCAATCATTTGTTGTCCAGTACAAGTATTCTAAGCACATTATGAAAGACAGCACAAAAATCATTTCACAGAACACATTCTTAAATATTGAAGAAAACCATTCTACATTTTTCAGTGAAGCGCCGTATTTAGCAGATTCTATTATAGCATCAGACGAAAAACTAGGCAAGAAGATTAACTTTAAAGCATTGCCTGGAGATATCCTTGGTTGTTATATTCAGAAAAAGCTCTCATATAAGGATGTTACTTATTATTCTCTTGAATTTGACGGGCATGAATTTAAATATAATGAAAAGCCTGAATTTAACTGGAAAATAAGTACAGAAAGCAAAGAAATTTTAGGTTATAAAGTGTATTTAGCTACTACAACCTATGCAGGAAGAGACTATGAAGCATATTACACTCCAGAAATTCCTGTTCAGGACGGGCCCTATAAATTCTTTGGATTGCCTGGTTTAATTCTCGAAATATTTGATAAAAAATACGACCATCATTTTTTAGCAACAGGTATCTCAAAACAAAAAAGAATATCTATTGACGATCGTATTGCAAAAGGAAAGTATATTGAAACCTCAAAATCAAAATTCTTAGAAGTGAGAAAAAGCCATACTGAAAATCCTTTGAAAAGGATTATTGAAATGATGCATACGCATCAAATCTATGAAAAGAAAGATGCTAATGGCAATACTGTCGATATGAGAAAGCTTCTTGATGAAACTCAGAAAAAAATGATTGAAGAATATAAAAAAGAAAATAAAATTGAACTCTAAAAAACAAAACATTATGAAAAATAATATTTTATTAACATTCGCTCTTTTATTGTTTGCCTTTATTACAATTAAAGCTAAAGATAATAACCCAGTTAGAAACGATAAAGAATATTTCAGTTCTTTTAAGAAAAATGAAGAACCAAAAAATAAAAAATTTAATATTCTTACTAAGAAATCTGAAACCGTTGGTGAATCTTTTTATGTAATTTATAAAGAGAAATCACCGGGACAAGGTTTTTACTTTAAAATGGTGTTGGATAAAAATGAAAATCTTATAGCAACCTATTATGCAAATGAAAGTGATAAAGAAATTTCTGCTTCCACAGTTAAAAATCTTAAAGAAATTTTTTCAGGACCTGAAAAGGCAGAATTTAGTATTGGAGATACTACCACTCAATGCGTAACAAAATGCCATCGAACAAAAGGATGTTACGATAAACCAACTCCAACAGGTGTCTTACTTTGTTCTGCTGAATGTGGAATTGAGTGCGCTTAAATGTCAATAAATGAAATCCTCTCTCAGGTTTTGAGAGAGGATTTAAATTTTCTAAAAAATCCAAATTTTAAGAATACTGAAATTTTCTTACCGCTTCCAAAGTCATATCGATTTCTTTGTCCTTGATTGCATCACTGATGAAATAGGTTTCATAACCACTTGGCGGAAGATAAATTCCGTTGGTTAACATCTGATGAAAGAAATTATTGAATAATGAATGATTAGCATTTTGTGCCTCATCAAAATTAGAAACCGCATTAATGTGGAAGAAAACCGACATCATCGAACCTTTTCTGTTGATCCTGTGCTCAATTCCTTTTTCACTTAAAATTTTTCCGATTTCAAAGTCTAACGTTTCTGTTGTTTTAGCCAATCTGTTGAAAAATTCAGGGTCATTTTTAATGATTTGCAAAGTTTTTAAACCTGCTCTCATTGCCAAAGGATTTCCACTCAAAGTTCCGGCCTGATAAACTCCGCCTTTTGGAGCAAGATGATCCATAATTTCATTTCTTCCTGCAAAAGCTCCTACCGGAAGTCCGCCTCCGATTACTTTTCCATAAGTTACCAAATCGGCTTTCACATTAAATAATTCCTGAGCTCCGCCAAAAGCCAGTCTGAAACCTGTCATTACTTCATCGAAGATCAGTAAAGCTCCGTTTTCGTCACAGATCTTTCTTAATTTTTGTAAGAAATCGTTTTCAGGAAGTACACAACCCATGTTTCCTGCAACCGGCTCAATAATTACCGCTGCAATTTCACCCTGATTATGTCTGAACAAATCTTCTACTTGCTCAAAATCATTATATCTTGCTAATAAAGTATCTTTTGCTGTTCCCTGAGTTACACCTGGAGAATTCGGGTTTCCAAAAGTTGCAGCACCACTTCCCGCTTTTATCAAAAACGAATCTGAATGACCATGATAACAGCCTTCAAATTTGATAAATTTATCTCTTCCTGTAAAACCTCTTGCCAGTCTGATTGCGCTCATACAAGCCTCTGTACCTGAAGAAACCATTCTTATCTGGTCGATATTCGGAACATTTTCTGTAATGAATTTTGCAATTTCAGTTTCTAATTCCGTTGGTGCGCCAAAAGAGAATCCTTTTTCTGCCTGAATTTTTAATTCTTCTAAAACTTCAGGATGGGTGTGACCTAAAATGGCAGGTCCCCAAGAATTAATGTAATCTATGTACGTGTTGTCATCAGCATCTGTAAGGTAAGCACCTTTCGCAGATTTCATAAAAACGGGAACTCCACCCACCGATTTAAAAGCACGAACCGGAGAATTTACACCTCCCGGAATATATTTGTAAGCCTCTTCAAATAAAGCTGAACTTCTTTGGTATTTCATTATTATTTAGTTGATAGTTGATGGTAATTAGTTGATAGCGATTAATTATCAGTTCTTAAAACTAACAACCATCAACTAAAACCTAACAACTGATTTTAGTTTCTAGGTTTTTTGTCGATCAGATAAATTAATTGTCCAGTGGATGGTTTTTGTCCCTCATCCATTCTGTTTTTAGCATATAATTTATTGAGTTTGATGCCAAATTTCTGTGCGATATCATACATATCTTCGCCAGATTCGGTTTTGTAGATTGGAGTATTTCCCTGAGAATTCTTAGATTCAAGAAAAACAACTTCATTTTTTGCTAATGCAGTTCCCTCCAGCTCGTTCCATTTCATCAATTTACTTTCGCTGATTTTAAATTTCTTAGCAATATACTGTACATCAGTATCTTCAGGAATCACAATATATTTCAAACCACCATTCGGATGACTTTTAATTAAAATTGAATTTAAAATCTCTGCTTTTGTTTTTACTCTTTCCTTTTTTTCAGGAGCTAAAGCATAAACTTTAGGTTGAGATTGAGTTTTAGGAGTCGGAGCAATTGTTTTTTTCTTTTCTTTTGCAGGTTCAAGCTGAGTCATAAACTGTCTGTCTTCCTGTAATCCCGGATATTTTTTTAATACGGCATAAAGAACTTCTTTGGAATTTACTTCATCAAATTCATACAGCTTGTATTTTTCAATTTTTCCGATCAGAATTGATGCATAACGAGGATTGGTAGCGTAACCTGCTTTTTTTAAACCATGCGCCCAAGCTTTATAATCTTTCATATCAAGATCAAAAAGTTTGGTGTAGTATTTTCTTGTTGCCAGAAATATAGAGTGGTCTTCGTAAGATTGTTTAGGATCATCATACACACGGAAACACTCATTCGGAGCATCATCGGTGTGCTTCATTGTTTTTCCGGTCCAGTCTTCTTTACATTTTATACCGAAGTGATTTTTTCCTTCCAGCGCCAAACGGCTTTGTCCGCCACCTGTTTCTAAAAGTCCTTGTGCAAGTGTAATTGAAGCCGGAATTTTGTATTTTTCCATTTCTTCAACTGCATATTGAGCAAATTTCTGAATGTATTGATCTTCTGTTGCCCAGGTCTGAGCTGAGAATTTTGATAAAACTAAAAGGCTAATTAGTAAGAAAAGTCTTTTCATGTTTTTTGATTTTTAAAGCCCTACAAGTAATCCACCTGTGTTTTAAAATTGTCGTATGAATTCATCATACTTTTTCGGCTTTACATTATTAAATTTCTATTTTGTTTTTCTAAAAGCAAATTGGCGCCTTCTATTCCCTGCAAGCCTCCGGTATGAAAACACAGAATTTTGCTTCCTTCAGGAAAATAATCAGCATCGATCATTTCAAAAACTTTCTGCATCATCTTTCCTGTATACACTGGTTCTAAAGGAATATTAAATTTCGCTTTAAAATCATTGATAAAACGAATATTTTCATCATTTATTTTACCATAACCACCAAAAGCAGCATCGTTTAGATGAAAATTTTTCTTCGAGGTTAATTCTGACATTTTGCTTTCTAAAGAAGAATCTTCAACTACTTTAAAACCTATAACCTTCTGATTATCTTCACAAAATTCTGAAATCCCCGCCAAAGTACCTCCGGTTCCAACTGCTGTGCAAAGATAATCAAAATCTTTTGTATCGTTATTGAGCATCATTTTAATGCCCTGAACAGCATTTTTATTGGTTCCGCCTTCAGGAATTATTAATGCTTCCGGAAATTCATGTTGTAAAAATTCGGTTAATTTTTCTTTATGGCGATATTCTTCACGCGAAACAAATTTTAAATTCATTCCGTTTCTTTTGGCAAAAAGTAAAGTCGGATTATCCCGCCATTTTTTTTCTAATTCTTCGCCTCTTATAATGCCTAAAGTTTTAATTCCAAAAAGATTTCCCGTAGCAGAAACTGCTGAAATATGGTTTGAATAAGCTCCGCCAAATGTGATGATTAAAGGATTTTCCGGCGAATTTTCTAAGTAGTTATTAATATTGTAAAAAAGTTTCCAGTATTTGTTACCTGAAATTTGAGGATGAATAAAGTCTTCTCTTTTGATGAAAAGTTTTACTTTTTTATTAATTGGGATTTCCTGAATGGGAATGGTTTCTGTAGGAAGTTGTAATAACATTTCTTTGTTTAAATGATATTTGTTTTAACAAAATTAGTTTTTTTATTTGAGCTTGTGTTGGTAAAACAGATTTTTGCTAGTATTGAGGATATTTGCTGCTTCTTTTTACCACCCCGTCAAAAATTCAAAGAATTTTTGACACCCCTCCAAAGGAGGGGAATTTTGGAGTGCTAATCTTTTAATTAAAGTATTTTCTGAATGCCCAGAATTTTCTCTTCTTTAGATAATTTAAATCGTGTTCCATTGAGTAAGCTTCTCTTTCAAAAGAAATCGCACGGTACGCTAAATGAGGATTTTTAAGTTTAAAAAAATGATAATAATATTCTGCAACGTATAAAATGTAAAAGAAAATAATCAACAACTCCAATTGCTGTCTGATATGAATTTTTTCATGATTAATCAGAACCCTATTCTTCTTATCTTCAGGATTTTTAATGAAAATAAAAGGATAGAGCGTAATGCCGTTTATTTTTGTATTTTTGAGGAGCTTTTGGCACACAATTATCATGATAACAAATATAAAAGTTTTGATTTAACTTATGGCTCTTTTTGAAATCAAAGAGGGTGAAGACTTTTACTATAACGAGCAAGGTTACAAAGTTTTTACCGAAAAATTCCATCTTAAACGTGGACATTGCTGTAAAAGCGGTTGCAGACACTGTCCGTACGGATATGATAAAAAGACAGACACATTTATAAAAACCACTAAAAAAAATAAATAAAATGAAGAAATATATTTTTATTTTGCTTGCAGCAAGTTTAGGTTTATCGTCTTGTAGCCCATTTCAGGTACGTTCAGATTATGCTCAAACTGCTAATTTTACGACTTACAAAACATATAAAATCAGAATCGATGATTTGAAACTGAATGACATCGATAAAGACAGAGTTTTGAATGAGCTGTCTAAACAATTGCAGATGAAAGGACTTCAACCGGGAGAAAATCCTGATTTGATTGTGAATGTAAAAGCTAACCACAAAAAAATTACCGACATCAACAGTACAAGTCCTTACGGAATGTGGGGATGGGGCGGTGGTTTCGGTTGGGGAATCGGAATGAACAGAACCTGGACTAGTAACTATAACGAAGGAGCAATTATTGTAGATCTTGTAGACTCTAGATCTCAAAAATTAGTTTGGCAGGGAATCGGTAGTGGAATTTCTGTAGACCGACCAAAAGCTAAACAAAAACAAATTCCTCAGATTGTTGCCGAAATTATGGCAAACTATCCTCCGGAAATGAAAAAATAAGATTTTTATTTTAAATTATATTAAAAGTCAACACAAATTTTGTGTTGACTTTTTTGATTACATGTTAAAAATAAGAGTGGTTTTAAAATAATTATTCTTTGATAATTTTAATGGTTTGTGATTTGCCGTCTTTAAATTCTGTAGTCATAAAATAAATTGCTGCTTTCAATTCGCTCATGTTTATTTTAGAAGAAGGTTTTTCGATTGTTTTTATTAATCTTCCGGAAACATCTGTAATCTTTAATTGTTGAATTTCTTTTGTTTCAGAAATAGTAATTACATCCTTAAACGGATTTGGATAAATTTTAAAATCATTTAACTTTAAATCAATGGTTGACAAAGCTGTTTTCGGTTCCCAGACTGCATCATCCCAATAATGTCCTGCCCAAGTTGTTCCCGGATTTCTTATTGCCAGTCTTGCATTTGCAGGAACTGTGGTTGGTACATCAAAAGTTCTCTCGGAAGTGTTGTCATACGTTAAATTATTAATTGTAATCGATTGCAAAACAACAAATGTTGAAGCATCATTTACATCGGTGATATATCCAAAATCTAAAAGACCCGGGCCAGAGTTTACCCTTGCTTTAAATTTAAAATGATGCGTTCCGGCATTGATATTGGTAAGCGGAGGCATCACAACAATTGAAATTTTGGTATAACCTGTCTGGTAAACATTACTCGGGCTTGATGCGGGAGAAGTGCTTGAAATAATCTGATTTCCTCCTCCTGCAGTTAAAATACTATTCCAACAAGATGGAACTACACCCATATTACAGCATGATAAAGTATCAAAATTTTCCGAAAACTCTGAAACCGGATTGCATTGAGCATTTAATATTGAACCGGTAAAAATAGTTGCCGTGATAAGACCAGCAAAAAGAAAGTTGTTTTTAATCATTCTAAATAAATTTAAAACAAAAGTAAACATAAATAATTTTATCATTTTGAAAACAATTATGATTTATATCAATAAAAATAACACTCATAATCCAAAAAATAATCAATTTATTTTAATAAAACCTAACAATATTTAAACATTATTGTTTCAAAACAAAACATTAAAATATTGTGCATTGCTTTATAAAATTTAATATTAACTAACATAAACTTTAATAATAATGTAATTTTACATTCACCAAATTATTATAATCTTACCCAAATTATATTATTATGAAAAAACTACTTTTTTGTATGATATTCTCGCAGTTAGCGAATGCACAAGCTCCTGCAGGATATTATAACTCAGCGAACGGATTGTCGGGAGCTTCATTAAAAACCGCTTTAAGCAATATCATTACAAGCGGACATCAAGACAAAGGCTACAACGGACTTTGGACTGCCTACAAAACCACCGACATTGATAAAAACTACGAAAACGACGGTTCTATTCTTGATATTTATTCTGAAAAACCAAACTCCACAGATCCATACAAATTTATTCCGGGAAATAATCAGTGCGGCACCTACTCTACTGAAGGAAATTGCTACAATCGTGAACATATCGTTCCGCAAAGTCTTTTTAATGAAGGTTCGCCGATGAAAAACGACATTCATTTCATCAGAGCGACAGATGGAAAAGTAAACGGAATGCGCTCTAATTATCCTTTCGGAAAAGTAGGAACGGCAAGTTTTACTTCTTTAAATGGTTCAAAATTGGGAAGCTCGTCATCTTCAGGATTTTCGGGGACAGTTTTTGAGCCTATTGATGAGTTTAAAGGTGATGTAGCAAGAATGGTTTTCTATTTTGTGACAAGATATCAAAGTAAACTTTCAACTTTTTCTACAGGAAATATGCTTGGAAGTTCTGCATTTCCAGGTCTACAAACCTGGGAGCTGAACGTACTTTTAGCTTGGCATAATCAGGATCCGGTTTCGCAGGCAGAAATCAACAGAAATAATGCTTCTTATACTTTTCAGGGAAACAGAAATCCGTTTATAGACAACCCTAATTATGTAAATCAAATTTGGGGAGGACAAGCTCCAACAACTGATACTCAAGCTCCGTCAACGGTTACTAATTTAACTGTTTCAGGAAAAACATCCAACACGGTTTCTCTTATGTGGAATGCAGCTACAGATAATGTAGCCGTAAGTTCTTACGATGTTTATATGAACGGAAGTTTAAAAACAAATGTTTCTTCAACTTCAACAACAGTTACAGGATTAAATCCTTCTACAACTTATAATTTTTATATTAAAGCAAAAGATGCTGCCGGAAATTCTTCAGCAAACAGCACTACCGTTTCAGCAACGACGAATACAGGAACAACCAATCCGAATCCTACAAATTGTGTGAATGAAACTTTTGAAACAATACCAACAGCAAGTTCATCATCGTATTCAACTAAAACATGGACGAGCAACGGAATTACATGGACGGCAACAGACTCAAGAAGTGATCAAACCATTTCCAACAAAGCAATTACCGTAAGAGATGGTTCTTTGAAATCAAGCAGCTCGGCAAACGGAATTGGATCTTTGACGGTTACAACACAACTTAAATTCAGTGGAAGTAATGGGAACTTCACCGTTCAGGTAAATGGAGTAAATGTTGGAACAGTTCCTTACAGCACGACGGCAACTACGACAACAATTAACAATATTAATGTTTCAGGGAATGTTGTGGTAGCTTTAATTAATAATTCTTCGAGCAACAGAGTGGCAATTGATAATTTGAGCTGGACTTGCAATAATTCAACCTTAAGACAAAGTCAAACAACAAATATCCTTGCAGAACCAAAAGAATTAAAGATTTATCCAAACCCAATTACCAATCAGGAAATTTTTGTAAAAGGTGATACACAAAATATCAAAAAAGCGGAAATCTATAATCTACAGGGAAAAGTAATACAGACGATCAATAATCCTTTTAAAAACGGAAAATCAATTAAAATAAAAAGCCTCTTGCAGGGAATTTATATTTTAAAACTTGATGAAGCGAGTCTGAAATTCGTGATTAAATAGTTTTTTTTATAAAAATATTTAAAAAGACTGTTTCAATTTTGAAGCAGTTTTTTTTCAGATATATTTTGCGGTTTTTTAGAAAATAATTGGAAATAAACTGTTGATTTGCCACGAATGCACGAATATTATGAAAACATTTAAAAATGAAAGCTTCCCTAACTATAATAACAATATAAAATCAACTAATTACAAAAGAAACATTCATTAATTTAACGCAAAGGGAAACAAAGAATTTTAAAATATTGGCTGATTTTAAGTTAAACAACGGCGTAAACTTAGCAAAGAAATACGATGAGAAATTACGGGCAATTAAAAAAATGTTTAAATTATATATTTACAATTGAAAATTCTGTGGAATAGGAAACTGAAAATTCTTTGTAAGAATATACTGCATTTAAAGATCTGATCATTCCGTTATTTTTAGAAACTGATAGATTCCCTGTGAAATCATCCTGGTTTTCTTCCTTATTTTTTAAGGTTTGATGTAATAGAATTTCTTCTTTGTTATCCGTTAATTTTGCAGTTTGCTGAATGTTTAATACAGTTTTTTCTAAATACAATTCAAAAAAAGATTTGCCGTTTTCAAAAGGATTTCGGAAAGATGAAAAGTAGCTTTTCAGAAACCAGTCTTCTTTCATTCTCTGATCAAAAATATCGGGATTCAAAGCAGCATATTCAAATTCTTCAAGATATATTTCAGCATATTTATCCGGAAAAAAATCTAATAATTTTTCTTTAATCTGATTAAAATTATTCAAAGTTTGTTTCTTTAAAGCAGTTCGCAAAATCTCACCTTTGACGTTTACAAAAACTTCAATAGGATATAAATATTTCATGCTTTCAATCGCCAGACTTTCCATTTTTGTGTTATTGCGATTTGAAAACTGATCTTTGGTAAAATGAAAGAGATGTTCACCCAATTCATTTTTTATCCATTGCAAAGATGCGATATAAGAAAAACTTTTGTCAATAGTTTTAGCATCATTGATGGATGATTCTTTAATTGTAGTTTTAAATTTTTCATTAAAGCCAATCGGATTAAAAACGATTTTAGGATTTAATTCCGGACTTTTAAAAGGAGCATCATTTTTATCATTATAGGTTTTGATTTTCGTAAAATCGGGCAGCAGCAGTTTTTTCCCGGGAACCAAATCATCAACAATAAAATCTTCTTTCAGGCAATGTTGATTGTGAAATTCTTTAAGATAAACAGGATTTTCAAGCCTGATTTTCTCAGCAATATTTTCTAGGTTATCTCCGGGAAGTATAAAATGGATCATCATAGATTTTTCATCTTTCTTAGAAAACTATTTTTAAGCTAATCATTCTTTTTTCAGTTCGTAAATTTCTGTTTCCCCAACTGTTTGGTTAATAAAGTTACTTTTCAAAAAATATTTGTGTTTATTTTTTGTGATTATAAAGGTGGAATCTTTTTTATTTTTTAATGCAAGAATAATTTTATCTTCGCTCTGATTCACAACAGTTAAATCTTTTCCAAAATTCTCAATATAGGTATCCAAGCCAAATTTTACAGAATCTTTTTTAATCTTTATCCTGATCATTCCCCAACCTCTCGGATCAGCTGACTCTTCTTTCATCCTCAAAAAATTACAGGAATAATTTCCAAGCCAGGAAAAGGTCTTCCGGGGAATTTCTGTTTTAACAATTGTTTTCAAATTTAAAGAATCGGATTTTTCGGAAATCACAACTTCTTTGGAAGCTTCCTTTTCTTCTTTGCAAGCGATAATTAAAAAAATTAATATTCCTAGAACGATATTAAATTTAAACATTGACTTTTTGATAAAGTGTTTATAAGATTAAATTTAGTGAAATTAATCTGCGTTGTAAACAATTTTTCTTTTCACGGTTTGATTTTCTTTGTTGAGTTCAATATCTGTAAGTCCGCCTTCATAAAGCATTTCAATGATAACGGTATTTGGTTTTACTTTATATGAGATTTCAACAATTCCATTTTTATTAATTTTTTCAGAAGTATTAATTTTCGGAAGTTTTTTCAAGAGAAATTCAGCATCTCTCACTAACGATTTATCTATCATTTCTTTATAAACAGCTTCTAAAGAATTTGATGAAACAACACATTCTTCACCAGAAAGCATATCGCCTGAAATTTCTTTACAGTTTGTTTTTGATAAATTTCTGCTTTGCTTTTCACTTGTTTTAGGTTGAAGACCACAAGCTTTACTGAAATCAAACTTTTTTAGCAGCTCTTTATTAAAAGTCAACTCAACCGGCTCTTCAGGATCAGCCGTAATATCTAAAAGTTTTTCAGAGTCTGGTATAAAATTGAGCCAGGCAACGGCATTTTCTACAATTTGTTTGTTTTGGGAAGATTCTGAAAGATTGCTTTTCACATATAATTCCAAAACAATTTTGTCTTCTGAGCTGCTTTCAATTCGCACAAAAACATCTTTGTAATTTTTAACTGCAGACAGATTACTAGACAAAACAATCTGCCGAAAAAACTCTTCACAATTGATTTCAGAATTCTCTAAAACTGTTTTTTGTAAAGAAGTTTCTACAGATTTTGCCATAGAAGTCTGCTCTATTTTGCTAGATGCTTTTTGGCATCCAAACACCAATAAGATGAAAAATATTATTGCACTTTGCTTCATTTTTCTTGATAATAAATTTTAAAACTTTTAATTACCTTGATGTTTGATGATATTTTGGTTTATATTTCATTCTTGTAGGCCTCTCCTTAGATTTTATTTTGAAGAAAATACGTGCAAATTAGTCTTAAAATTATTTTTCAAAGAAGTTTACTCATTTATTAAAACAATTTGCTCTGTCTTCGTAATTCACCAGTTTTTTCCATATTTCATCTTTTGAATTTTTCAAATTAATGTTAGTATTAAAATCACACTGCTGACTAGTTTTATTCTGCCAAGATTGAAGATGGTGAATTACTTTATTTAAAATAAATTGATCTTCAATATATGATATGTTATAAAGATAATCGTCTGCTCCATCAGGAAAATCTGTTTTTACGGAAAAACCTTTTCCATTCTTTTTGATTGTAGAAAACTGATGACCTCCATCCTGAGAAAAGTTTGTAGTTTCTAAAACCAACTTATAATCTTTATCTGTCTTAAAAAAAATCAGCAAACTATCTCCTGTATTCGGTTTGTTACTAAAAATCTTATCTTCTTTCCCATCACCATTTATATCAAATGTAAATGCATTTAAAGTCTTACTTTTATTTAGTTTATCAATTATTTGGTTTGAGGGATTGTTATCTGCAAAAGCTTGTTTTTGAGATATTTTTTGATAAAAGTCAACCAATGAGACAATCTTAGGCTTTTCACCTTTTTTATAATCAATGATATACCAATTTAATTTTTCATTCTTTTTATTAAGCGTGTACTTTTCATTTTTAAAATTAATACAGTCTGCATCAATCTTTTGCAGTGAATTTTTTAATGATTCATTGATTTCTGCAATATAATAATTACTATCATCGGCAATGGTAAAAAAGTTTTCTCCCATGGCATTCTTTAAGGAATCTATTTCCACATTATCAGGAGTTACCAAAAAATAGCCGGAAGCCGAAATAACTTGTTCTTTACAGGTTTCTTTAGCATTAATTGCAGCATTAGTTTTTGAAAAGTCAACATTTTTTTTACATGATGTAAATAATATTAACAGTAAAATTGTATTAAAAATATTTAATTTCATTATTGAGAAATTTCTATGTGATAGGCTCCGTTTTCGTTTAAAACTGTCTGTACTTCCGTTCTCCCCCTGATCTGCGTTAAGAAATCATTAGGATTTGTAAGTCTAGAAATAGATACATCAAATACATTGGTAACAGCTGGGTCTGCACAGTGTCTCGAGACACTTGATGGACCTAATTCGTTTATCCTTGCTTCCATGAGAGCAATAACCCTATCTCTCGGCTGGTTTTGATTTTGTTCAAAAACATCAATCACCGATTGTCCGGGGGCTCTATAGGTTCTTCTTTGCTCTTGTAAATCTCTACTTGCATTATCATACATAATTCTGGCTTGATCATTAGGAGTTCTGGCTGTACTTGTGATGTAAATATCCATATTTTCTGTGGCTTCTCCAACTTCTCTTAAAATACCTCTTGTATATTCAGAAACTGCATCTGCATGAGCAGACTGCCCACTAAAATGAATATTTACATTACTATTTCCAGCATTCGATTGTCCGGCATTTTCACAATCTTCAGGATAATTAAAAATGTCTTTTAATTTCTTCAAATATTCTCTTCTTTCCATTCTGCCGTTATCACCTCCGTTTACAAGCCAACTAATTGTATCAATATAATCAGCATCGGCTAAAAGATTCATATCAACTGTTCCATATTTTCTTGATACACCATCAAGTTCGTAAGTGAATTCTTGTTTAGCATATTGTTTTCCAGTCGAACCATCAAATTCGCTAAACTTGGTTCGAGGTACAGCCCAAGAAGTTCCAGGACTCAACTCCTTTCCTTGTTTCCAAAACCATCCTGCCGAATCTACAGTAAGTTTTAATTCTTCTGCAACTTTTTCATAATCTGTTACAACGTCAATTCCTGAATATGCTTTATATCTTGCATACCCGGAATCATGAGTCAGTTGCATAATTCCTCTTCCGACATAGGGGCTGTATCTTTTTGTTCCTCCATATTCTTTAGTTGTTTGCAGCCTGTCTGTTTCATGATAAATTTGGGCTAAAAAATGTATTTTTCTTATACAAGTACTAATATTGTATTGATCCAAAGTGGTATTTAGCTGATCGACGAAACTTGCTAATGTCTTATCATCTAAATTACAGTTATCAGCAAAAAACAATTCTGTAGTATTTGCTATTCTCTCACTTTCACGAAGTTTTTTCAAAATATCTTCAAACTCAATTTTTTCAATATTCCTATTACAGAAACAATTTCCACCAACTACAAAATAAGCACCCTCCGCTTTCAAAAATTCTTTATCATGCTGTTTTTCACCTTGTGCTTTAACATTAAGATACAATAATTCCTTTTCTTTTTTATATAAATTAAATTTTATAGTCTCACCTCTTGTATATGTTTTAACTTGTAATACGGCTTCAATATCTTCGGCATAAGCAACTTTACCGTTTTCAATTTTGGGATTGCCTAATTTTCCTTCTTTAGCATTTTTCGCAATAGTTGCAGATAAACTTTTTTTATTTTCGGCAGTGATAGCAGTACCGTTTACATTACTGAATGTATAGGTGTATTCACCGTCTTGTTTCCCTTTTTTCAGTTTCTCTCTCCACTGTTTCAGTTCATCATTAGATTTCGGTCTCAGATGAACAGGAATTTTCACCATTCCGTTTTCTATTTTCCCTGTAAACTCGTTTTTTTCAGTTCCCGGAACTTCTCCTGTGGTAGGAGTAGCCTGATCCATTTGTTCTTCATTAATTTCTAAGATTGGTAAAACAGCCCCTGCCGAACCTTTAATCAATCCATCTTTTTCTTTAATAATAATTGTAGCCTGTTTATCACTTAGACCTGAACCTGCAGTTTTTGCCACTAAATATAATTTTGTGTCTAAAGGTGCAGAAGTAATTTTCTTGAACTCAGCTCCCAATTTAAAGGTTTGGAAACTTACTTTTTCATCTTTATTGTAAACTTCTTTGGAGAGAACCTGTTTAATGGCTTCCAAAGTTGTATATTCTTTTTTGTCTGCTAATGCTTTTACAGCAGACTTGCCTAAAATAATTTTTGCTATTTTTTCTTTTTCTGCATCAGTAGCTGTTTTATTTCCATTGCTTCCAAACTTGTATTCTAAGGTTCCGGCTGCTTCACCAGTTTGTTTAGTATATTCTTTTTTAGCAAAATAAGCATCCAATAATTCTTCCACCGAAGAATCTTCAACAGTAGTCACTGTTTTCCCTTCATTTGATTGCGGAGTTGATGGTTGTTCAGGGTTAATAGTTCCTTTAGCTTCATCATAATCATGCAATTCTCCTTCAGCTGGGTTTGGATTCTGTCCAGCAACTCCCCTTTCTTCCATCCGGGATATCGGCTTTTCTGCAGCAGGAGAATTTTCGGCTCTGGGGTGTGTTTTATTTGATGGAGTTTCAGGTGTTGATTGAGCCGGAGGATTATTTGTTGGTTGTTGTGGTATTGGTTGGGGATTTGGCGCAGATGTATGCAAAGGATTATCTACATTCACATTATCAGTTGCATGCTTTTTGTGCGAAAAATATTCTACCGTAACATAAAACTCAAGTTGTTTAGGATTTGTTTCTCCCTGCATGGCTTTTTGCATCAAAGCACGGGTAAGCATAAATTCGGCCGTAGCAACACCACTTTTATCTACGGTAGCTTCTTGGGTTTCAATTAAAAGATTTTTTGCATCGTGTCCTTTGCCTGTTGCATCATCTTCCCAAAGCGTAAACTTTAATTTTTTACCATTCAAATTCACACATTGTGCACGAGCTCTCATTTTTTCTGTAAAACTAAAAACCGTTCCCGGTGAATCGTCTACATACTGAAGTTCTACTTTTTCAATTTTTGGAACAGCTGTAGGTTGAGGATTGATTTCTATTGTTGATGCGCCGCTTCCTTCAGGTTCAAAAAGATAAGCTTCTAAACGATAGGTGTGTTTTTGCGCAACCTCTCCGAAAGTAAAGTTCCCAACACCTTTTTTTTTGATATTGGTTGAAGTAAATCTTCCGTTAGGTCTTTTTTTAAATAATTCCCAAATAACATTTGCCGGATTCCTTTGGTTTTGAGGAGTGGAAGGATACCACTCTGTAACGGTGTAAGTAACAGCTTCCCCAACTTTTGGCGAAGGATTTCCGGATATTTTTGAAACTCCTTTTTTAGACATTTCAGAAAAAATTAAAAATTAATAAGCGTCGATTTCGCTTTCCATTACAGTTTCTTTAAAGTCATTCACATCCACAAGAGGATTTGCATGTCTGATTACTTTTGCATCAGCATTTTTCACATTCTTTTTGCTCATTTCACCACGCTGTCCGTGATCTTTGATCGTAATTTTCCCGCCCGTTGTACATTGAAGCTCTGAAATTTCTGTCACACACTTTTTACCCATGACCAAAACTTTTTCGTAAGTTTTCTGCCATTTTCCGGCAGGAGCATAAGCACAGGGAAGGTAACCACCCGAACTGGGTTTTAATTTACATTTTCCAAAACTTGGACCTGGTGGATCAAACTGAAGATCATCTTCGGTAACCGCTAAATAATCTGCATTTCCTTCAGAATCATTCCAGAAATGTTTGTTGTGTGCATTGACGATATGCTTAGGAAACTGATCTCCCTGGTTACACTGGCATGTTCCTTTTTGAACAACGAAGTGTTTACCATCATGAGACGATGATTGAGTAGACATAATGTGATATTTGGTACTCAAAGATAACAAAAACTATTTAAAAATAAAAAAGCAGAAAATTAATTCTCTGCTTTTTATTATGGTATAACTAATTAATGTTGAGTATATTCCGGTTCATCCACAGGAAGCATTGTTGGCATAAAATACTCATTAAGCCAATAAAATTCCTGCCCGTTCTGTTTAATTTTTACAGCAGGATTATTTCTATAAGTAAGCATTCTGTCTGCAAGATCTTTGTAATATTTAAAATAAGTTCTTGCTTCTTCATTGGTGATGATATCAGATTTTTTCCAGCCTGCAAGCATATATTTCGACATTTTTTCTTCATCAGAATTATCAAAACCTGTACTCACTCCTACTGCATAAGACATTGGCTGTTTATATAGCTCTCCTTTGTCTAAGAATTTCAGTGTTGGATTGTACTTTTTTAATAACTTAACATATTCTCTTACTGCTCTTCCTTGTTTAAAGTCTGTTCTTGCAGCCCCAGTATTTTCATAAACTTCTTTATAGAAATTCTTCAGCTGATCGTATTCGCTCTCTGAAACAAGAATACCCTTTTCCATATTCTGTTTGTAATCCATCAATTCTTTAGGGATATATCCTTTCGCTAAAAACGGATTTCCATAATTAATCAACTGTGCTGCAATCCCTGAAGGAACAGGATTCGTTAATCCCGGATACAAATATTTATATTTAAAATCTACCTCCGTTTTCCCAGCTCCAACTGAAGAATGGAAACGTTCATTTAAAGACTTATCTATCATTTCATTGTCGTAAGTTACCTGAGCAATGAGACTATCAACAGATTTCACCAAAAGTCCCGGTGCGGTAATGTCTCCTTTTTTAGGAAAAATAACAAATCCCTGAGCCATACTCTGCTTTGGGAAATCTAAAGAAAAGAAGCCTGCATCACTTTCTATTAAACTAAAGTTATTCTTGGTTAAGACATCACTTTGATTGATAATTTTCTGCTTTTTTAGTTCAGCAACATTTTTAGCTGTGTTGGTTACTATATTTTCTGATATTAAAACAAAATCGTTGTAAGTATCGGAAGAGCGAGCATTAGTTTGGAACATAATCAATCTTGCCTGAGCTTGTGTTAATGAGCCTATAACGCTGTACATATTTCCGCTTCGGTTTGCGGAAGTACCAATTGTAACTACAATATTAGCTTCGTCCGGAACACCGGAAAGTAAATTTCCGGCAGCAATAAGACCTTCATTTACCGGCTGATTTCCAACACTACTAGGACAATTCATTTCATTCATTTTATCTTCAATAAAGCTCATTACTTTGTTATAATCTTTACTTAAAGGTGACGGAATTACATTTTCTCCGCAAGAATTGTTTTTATAAAGAACTACACCGTATTTTACAGAATTAAAATAAGAAGGTTTTTCAAATTTCAACTGAAGATCCTGCAAAAGCGAGCTTACAATAGGGATATAGGGTTTATTGGCTTCACTTATATCTAAAACAAAAACAATATTTATTTTCTTGTTTTTTTCAATTATTTCTTTGTAACGGTCAAAAACAATAGGTTCTCCCAACACGTTTTTAACAAAGTTTTTACTGTAATCTAAAACATTGGTAAAATACTTCGTTTTAAGATCTGGTTTTGCTTCTTCGTTTAAAGCCAATGTTACAGGGAAAATATTTTCAAGAGGCGGTCTATTATTAACATCCGTCAACAAAACAGCCGTACGGTTTTCTGTATCCGGAGCTCCCGGAGAACCTTCATGAATTCCTAAAGTACTTTCTTTAATCCCTGTTGTGTTTTTCATTTTTACAGCAGAACGTTCACCCCAAGCTGAAATTACGTTAGAACTCACCCAGCCATACAAACCTGTACTGATACTGTCCATATCTATTCTAGGCTTTTTTCCTACCAAAAAACGTTTATTGTTTTCTGCCTGTTTGTAAACATAAACCATTTGTCCGTTAGGAATTTTCACACTTGCCTCTTCAATAAGACTTGGCGAGTTGAAAACCATGATTGAATCGTTTTTATAATATCTTTCTGCACTTTTAATAACATCAGGATTATTAGGAACAACCGCTACTCTTACAGGATAACCCGTTTTTTCGCTTTTCAAGGAATTGCTCCAAAGCAAAAGATCAGATTCCGGGATCCAGCCGTAGGTTTTTATCGATTTTGACGAAACTTTTTTCATCAAAGCATCCGGAATATATTCTGCTACTTTTACCATTCCGTCTCTGTGTTTTAAAACCATCAAAGGTTCTAAAAACTTTACTTCTTTGTATGATTTTTCATCATTTTTATCAAGATAAGCCGTATTTCTTGATCGGTCTGAAATAACAATCCAGGGAGCCGATTTTTTTGGAAAACCATTAATTACCGGAGCATTATCTATTTGCCCATATTGTTGCGGTTCAGGAGTTTTTTTTGACGGCAATTTTACCTGACAACTCGTCAGCAAAACCGAAAACCCTATATAATAAGCTGCTAGAGGAAATTTATTTTTCATCTTAATTTTCTTTATAAGTTGGTGTAATGCCCGATAAACGAGCAATTTTTTATTTGCTTTGGTTGATGTCAACTTTGGTTACACAAGTCATTCCATCATCAAAATTTAACTTTACAGATTGTATTACTGTATTTTTATCAAATTGAAGACCCGCACAATACAGATAAAAATTATTGACTTTGCTGTCTGTAACTTTTACAATTGCATTCTCGTTATTACACAAATAGGTTTTCAAAAGATAATTGTAATGCATATTGAAACTGTTACCATTGGCAATTTGCTGCAAGTGATATTTAAAATCATTATCTTTTTTCGCATACAATTCGTCTAAAGTAGGCTCTTCGTCCTGCATAGAATTATACGCCGGTAAGATTTTTATACGGTGTTCAATAGGCTCCAAATCTTTTTCGGTATACAATGTAACGGTGTAGTCTCCAGGTTTTTGAAACGCATAAATAGCTAGCTTGTCTTTAGCATCTATTTTTCCGGTTTCTCCAAATCTCCAGGTAAACTGTGTAGCATCTGAAAGTGCACGAAATTGGATATTTTCATACTGCATTGCCTGAGTTTGGGCGTCAATCTTCGTTACTCCGACTGTGCTGTCTTTAGGTTTCGGAATTCCTCTTGGGGAAACCATAATCGGGAAAGATTTAGAATATTTATTATCAATAATCAAGGTCACGTTGTAATAACCCGGTTTATTGTAAAAATGAATTCCTTTGTCTTTTTCTGAAGTTTGGCCATCGCCAAAATCCCATTTTTTGAATTTTGCAAATGGAGTTTTATCCTGAAACGTTAAAGTATCTCCTGTATAAAGCGAAGACGGAAAAACTACTCCTTCAATATCACTTTCTGAATGAATGACCTTTTTTTGCAGCCACAATGCGACGAGTGCAGCAATAAGCAATGTGGCAATTACACCAATAATGATGTTCTTCCTGTTCTTTTGAAAATAATTCATAGTAAATTTTTGTGATGTGTTTTGTGTATTTTTGGTGTTATCTTGGGTTTAAAGCATTATTCCGATCTCTCAGGGTCTGGCTTTTTTCTTTGTATCCTAATTGGCAGTCTTCAAACTGTTTTTCGAATGTTTTTGTGGTTTCATTCATTTTCATGATTCTGTCTTTATCTACCATATTCATTTTAAAGAATTTTCCGATTTGCGGAAAAGCCAATTTTCGTGAATCATTAACAACAACATTCTGAAACGTATTCGCTAAATCTTGTATTGCATATTCAGCATCATTCCTTTCTACAGGTTGCTGAATTTCCATAGACAATCTGTTGACTCTTGCCGAAGCGGTATCTATTAATTTTAAACCTATTTTTTGTTGCTGATCAAACTTCACTTTCTGATCCAAAATCTGTAACGAATTGGTATCTGCTTCAGAAAATGGCGATGCAAAACCTTTTAGAAAAATCACTCCCAAAAAGAAAAGTGCTACAATAAGCATTAGTATGAGGTAAAAAAACTGATAGTGTTTTTCTTTTTTTGATAATGTAACTTGTCCCTGCATAATTTCTAAACTTTAAATAATTATCTTCTTCGCCCCGTAAATTTTCTGGTAGGATCTATTTTCATCTTGTTATTAATCTGATTAGATTTCCCTTGACATTCCTGAACATTACGTATCGCAATTTGTTGTTTAAAAGAAACATTGATAATCTGGCTTTTAAGATTAAGCATGGGCTTAATTTTTTGCATTAAAACGGCGTAGTGCTTTAAGTTATTAGCGCTGTCTGCTCCCATGATCTGTTGAGCTTCGCGAACGTTGTCGAGAATGTAAGTACGTAAATAGTTATCGTTATAAGCTTTGTCAGAATCCAGCATTTCCATTCTTGCGTAAATACTGTCAACGTGGATACGAAGAAGATTGTCTTTAGCCTGAAGATCTCGGTAAGCACGCACCTCTTCATCAACACCGGCAAGCTGCCTGTCGTAACTCTTAAAAAAGAAGAATACACTGGTAAATGAAATAGCAGACAGTATAATAAATGAAAGGATAAACTTCCATATACCTAATCTGACATCAGATTTGTTTAACTTTTTTTCTCTATTAGAAGACATGTTGTGATTTGATTTGGATTGTGAAAATAGGAAAAAAAACATTTATGCACAAAATTAAATTCAATGCATACAATACTATTTACAATTTTTTAATGTTAACTTTAATTTCCAGATCCGAAAGATTTTCTTATTTTAGACAGCAGAATTTTATTTTGCCCATACCAAATCACAAAAATAAAATGAGTAAATTACTGACCAATACGGTAAGATTTTCTATTGCGGACAGCGATTTTTATTTTAAAAAAATAATGATCAAAACGCTCTTGGAAAACCCATTTAATATGCTGCTCAACGACTGCAATAACGGTCATGAGTTGATTAATCGCATCTACAGGAAACAGGAAGATGTGTTTATTATAGAACTTTTCATGCCCGTTCTCAGTGGTATTGAAGCTATAAAATTTATCCGAAAAAACAATAGCGAAACACCAATCATTACCTATTCCGGAACTTATCAGGAAGACATGGCAGAGATTTTAGACAAGATTCCAAACATTTATTACTGCCAAAAAAACAGCAATATTATAAAAGACATCATCAAAGGTCAAATTACCTCTCAAGAATTTGATTATCAAGCATATTCCGAAAAATGGAAGAAACAACCTTTGGCAGTTCAGGAATATATGAACCGTCAGAAAAAAAGCCAGGAAGAATTGTCGTCAACAGAAATCCAATTGATGAAATTTTGCTATGAAGGTTTCAGCAATAAAGAGATTGGCGAAAAGCTCAATTTAAGCACACGTACCATCGATACATACATCAACAGACTTACAGAAAAGCTCGGTTTAAAAACCAAACTGCATCTCATTCGCTTCTGTGTAGAAAACGGATATTACAATTCCAGCATGTAAAAAAAGTACTCCTTTTAGCGGTACACTATACTAAACACAGAATTCTCAGTAGTTTATGTGAAACATTTTTCATTCGAAATTGTTAATATTCAATTTTTTTGACTAAATTTGCACACCTAAAATTTAAAATTTACAAAGGAAATGACAAAGGCAGAATTGGTAAACACCATCTCAAATAAATTGGGGACCGAAAAGAATGAAACACAGAAAGTTGTAGAAGCTTTTATGCAGGAGATCAGAACTTCTATGTACAATGGAGACAATGTTTACTTAAGAGGTTTTGGATCTTTCATCGTGAAAACAAGAGCAGCAAAAACGGGAAGAAACATCTCTAAGAACACTGCAATAGAAATTCCTGCACATAATATTCCTGCTTTCAAGCCATCAAAATCTTTTGTGGAGAAAGTGAAGACTAAGGTTGCAGTAAAATAAAGAGAGAAATAATTAATATTAACTAGTTACTTAAAAAAAATTTAACATTATGCCAAGCGGAAAGAAAAGAAAAAGACACAAGGTTGCAACACACAAAAGAAAGAAAAGAAGAAGAGCGAACAGACATAAGAAAAAATAATCTCCTTCGGGATTTTTAGTATAATAATATAGTTGGTGTTTTTAATTTTTTAATATTCACCGACTATATTTTGTTATGTAAAACAGTAAGAAATTGAGAACAATGAGCCATCATTAACCTCAAATTTCATCACCAATCTTTTTATCTTTAATTTTAAAAATGAAGAAAGAACTAATAGTTTCGCATGAAGATGATCTTACAAAGATTGCTTTGCTGGAGGATGGTAGACTATGTGAACTTCATGAGGAAGAAGACAAAAATGATTTTGTAGTAGGAGATCTGTTTATAGGAAAAGTAAAAAAATTGGCTCCCAATCTTAATGCCGCATTTGTAAATATCGGCTATGATAAAGATGCATTCTTGCATTATCAGGATTTGGGACCGCAATACCTTACCTATCGAAAATTTTTAAAAGATTCGGTTTCTAAAAAACAGACTTTATCAGGTTTGAAAAATTTTGAAATTCAGCCTGAAATCGACAAAAACGGGACTGTAGATAAGATCATCGCCAAAGATGATATCGTTTTATTACAAATTACCAAGGAGCCTATCTCCACAAAAGGGCCAAGAATTTCTACCCAAATTTCTTTAACAGGACGTTTTTTGGTTTTGATACCTTTCGACAATAAAGTTTCAATCTCAAAAAAAATAAGCAGTTCTGAAGAAAAAGTAAGGCTTCGCACCCTGATCGACAGTATAAAGCCGGAAGGTTTTGGCGTCATCATCAGAACAGTAGCAGAAGGCAAGAAAGTAGCTGATCTCCACAATGATATGAATCAACTGATTCAGAAATGGGAGAATACTTTTAAGAATATTCAGAAAAACAAAGTACCTTCTAAAGTCTTGAGCGAAGATGATAAAGCATCGTCTATTCTGAGAGATAACTTTAACCAGGATTTTGTAAATGTCTTTTGCGATGACGAGCAAATGGTAGACGAAATGAAAAATTATCTGGAAGTAATAGCTCCGGAACGAAAAAATATCGTTCAGTTCTACGACTCCCACATTCCTCTTCTCGAATATTATAACGTTGAAAAGCAGCTAAAACAAAGCTTCGGAAAACACGTAAATATTCCAAGTTCAAAAGGCGCTTATCTGGTGATAGAACACACAGAAGCGTTGCACGTAATCGACGTCAATTCCGGAAATAATATTACCGCCGGAAACACTGCCAATAAAGAACACGCACTGAATGTGAACAAAATGGCAGCCACAGAAATAGCAAGACAATTGCGTCTTCGCGATATGGGAGGCATCATCGTTGTAGATTTTATCGACATGACCAACCCCGATCACAGAAGAGATTTGTATGAGCATTTTAAAACAGAAATGAGCCGCGACAAAGCACGTCACAAGATTTTACCTCCAAGTAAGTTTGGATTGATACAAATCACAAGACAAAGAAACCGTCCGGAAAAACAAATCGACATTAAAGAAGAAAACCCCAACAAAGATGGAGAAATAGTAGCTCCAATCGTAATTGTTGAGAAAATGGGAGACACCATCAGAACCATTATGCAGAAAGAAAAAGGAAAACTTTTCCTGCATGTACACCCTTTCGTAGAAGCTTACCTTACTAAAGGTCTTAAAAGCATCCAGATGAAATGGTTTTTGAAGTACAAAAAATGGGTCACCATTATTCCTAGGGATTCTTTCAAGTATTTAGAATACAAAATCTACAATTCCAACAAAGAAGAATTGAGCGGATATTCTAATTAAAAAACATTGTACAGCCTCCATATTTTGGAGGCTTTTTTATTTTAAATTTTATCACAGCTTACTTTTTCACACATTAAACGAGGTTTTTCTACATTTAAAAATCACATTATTTTCATTGATTTTACAGCTTTTTAAAAAATTTAAGGCTTACATGAAATAATTTTTGAAAAAGACTTTTTTTCAACCCCAATGTTCAATTCCCTACTTGTGAAATAAATATTCTATAAAAATTTAATAAATTCATGTAAATACCGATTTATACAGACATTTTAACCATCAAAAAAATGATAAAAACACGATTAATCAACAACTAATGATATAATTAAACGTAAATTATCATTTTCACACAAAAACAACAATTATATTAATTAAAAACGCAACAAAGTGGTTTATTTAGTGCAAAATATTATAATTTTTATTATATTTATATATTGAAAACTTACCCTGATGAAACCTAAATTAACAATCTTTGATGAGCCACTGTTATATGCGGAGGGTTTATCAAAAATTCTTGTTCAAAACAAGATTTTTAGTTCGATCGAAATTTTTAATTCGTACGAAAATCTTTCTAAACACATCAAGAATGATCCTCCAGAATTTTTAATGATCAGCTCCGGTATTTTAGTACGTACAGAAATGTACTCTTCCATAGAAAATATTGTTGCTGAAAACAAAAACATTAAGATTATTGTAATCGGGCATTCATTTGATGTGACATCAATTAGAAAACTTTTTACGAAAGGAATTAAAAGTTACCTCGACAAAAACAGTTCTTACAACGAATTTTTAAAATCAATTCAAGCATTAAGTTCAAACGAGATCTACATCTGCGATTATGCAAAAGAGATGATGATTAACTACATCAGCCACGAGCAGGAAAAACAAAATTCTCACATTAAAGACCCTTTAACAAAGCGTGAAATGGAGATTTTGAAACTAATCTGCGACGGATTGAGCAGTAAAGACATCAGCGAAAAACTTTTTATCAGTATCAATACGGTAGAAACTCACAGAAAGCGAATTCTTTTAAAACTCAATGTAAGAAACTCGGTGGGTGTAGTAAAATACGCTTTGGAAAACAACATCATCCACTAAAAATTTTAAGTTTTAAACCAAAAAAAATCTAAACTCGAAAGGTTTAGATTCTTTTTTGCCGTAAATCCTAGAAAAAATGGGGCAAAAGTTTACAAAAAAATATGAATGTTTAAATTAGCTTACTTTTAAATTCTCACAGATTGTTCAAATCGCACAAATTTTAAAACAATCTGCGAGAAATTTTTAAGGATAAATATTATTCATAATCCGGCATTTCTGCATTGGTAAAAAGTGTAGTTCTGGTAAAATCTGTATTGGTGTTATTTAAATCTATAACGACGATATTTTTCTGTGAAATATTATCATTCGAAGTATTCATCAGAATAATCTGTGCATCGTTTGGAGAAAATCTTGGGTCAAGATCGTTGGTTCCAACGGGTTTATCACTTTCCGTAGAAACATCGAGAATAGCGTCGGTTACTAAATTATAAATAAAAATTCGGGAATCGAGCTGTCGGTAATTAGAATCCTGATATCCTGAAACGTCTCTTGTGTATAGCAATTTTTGCCCGTCAACAGAAAAGTTTAATCCTCCTGCAGCTCCTAAACCTCCATTTACAATATTCTTCAAAACATTTCCGAGCATATCGATGATATAAATTTTCACATTGTAGCCGTTAAAATTATTCGTTTTCAAAGCAATTTTACTGTTATCATAGCTCCAATCACATTCTGTAATCAAGCTTCCATCGGGTGTTGTGTACAAAAGTTCCTGTCCGCTTCCGTCTTTATTAATTTTATACAGTTTATCAAAACTGGAATAAATGAACATACTTCCATTCGTACTCCATGCAAAATCCATTTCATAATTATTAAAACCGGAAACCGGAATCTGCGTCACTTTAAATGGATTTGAACCATCAGGATTTGCAGTGTAAATATGAGTTCCGCCGCTTTCAGTTCTTAAAAATGCGATTAATCCCGCATTATTATTTTTTCTAGGACGCCAACTGTTGTACATAGAAGCTGTGTATTGAAAATTATTTCCCAGATTATCGCTCGACATGATTACAAAATTCCCACTTTGCTTACGCACATAATGATAGCGATTTGCTGGAACGGTATTCGTCGTAAATTTGAATACAGCGCTTAAAACTTCCGGATGAATTTGGTCTGAAACACCAACCTGCCAAAAATAACTGACTCCAAACTGTAAATTATCTAACGTATAATGCTTTTCCTTTAGATCATTAACCTCAACAATATTTGTATTGAGATTATTTTTTACAATCAATCTATATTTCAAAACATCCGCTGTATCCGGATCTGTAGAATTCCATTTGAGTTCTACGGTCAAAGGTTGATTGACTGCATTATCAATTGGACTCAACAACATAGGAGCAGTCGGAGGAGAATTTAACGAGTCATCATCATTCATCTCAAAAACAATCGTAACCAATTGCCCTTGATTTTGAATATTGACCGCCTGAAAATTGGTTACATAACCCGAAAGCTCACATTTCACCGAGTAATTTCCGATTGGTAAATCTTTTATTTCAAACAAACCATCTTTGTCGCTAAACACAGTTTGTGTACTTGGAGTTGTAAAAATTTTTGCATTTTGTATCGGTTCGTTGGTGCCACGTTTTACAACTTTCCCTTTAAGAGTACCTGTTTGTGCCTGTTCTACCAATTCTTCACTGCATGATCCTAAAGAAAAAATCAGAATGAGAATGGTGAATATTTTTATAAAAGTTTTCATAACCTAGTTTTTAATTTTTTCCAATATAAAAATTGATTCCAAGACCAAATCGTATTGCCTGATCATTTCTTTTTCCTGTTGTGAGATTTTCCCAATCATCACTGAATCCCATATCATACTGTGAGGAAAGCCTTAAACCAATATTTTGTTTTACTAAATATTCCAATCCGCCACCAACTTGTGCTTTATATCTTGATTTATCCTGCGAAAACATTGTTGCAACTCCACCATAGACGTATGGCGAAAGTTTGTATTGTGGAATGATTATGTATTCAAGATTAATTTCTGTAACGAAAAATGAGCGAGACATTATGTTATCATTTTGAATCTTGAAATAATTGGCATTTCCTTCTAAATTGAAATTTTTGTTGAGGAAATATTTGATTCCAACTTTCCCACCAATATTGGTTGCAGGATTTACATAATCATCTTTTACCTGCTGCGTTTCAACATTTCCAAAAATTGAAAAATTCTGTCTGCTGTCGTTAGGATATTTATTTCCTATTAATCTTTTATTGCTATTGGCTTGCTCGGCATTGTACTCATCAATAAGTTTTTGGTATTTACCGTTTGAATCAACTGCTTTTCCCCAAATCTTATCACGAACACCTTCTACAATTAAAGATTTCACCGCTTTTTCTATAGCATCTGTTACCGCCAATTGAACGGGCTCATTTTGAGTCATTCCAACCTCAGCTTCCAAAAGTCTTTCAGCATCAACATATCTGAAGAAGCTTCCGTTTACACTTGTAGAAAGAATTGTTTTGGAAACATAAACTGTTTTTAAAATTTCTCCGTTTAAAGTAGAGACCGCTCTCAGATAAATAGTAATCCTGTCTTGTCGGTATTGTGAAGAAGCACCGATCCCAAAATATCTTGCGCCTACTCCACCGGTCAAGATATTGCTGTCGTAAGAAATGACACCACCTTCCAAAAGAATTCCGGCGTACAATAATGGCGGCAATCCCTGACTGTTATTTTTATCTGCGTCTTTCAGATACTCCTGTCTTGTGGAACGGATGATTTGTCTTTCGTTTAAAAGATTTGCAATATTTTCTCTTTCGATAGGAATAAACCAATGGCTGTCTTCCAAAGCTTTAATTAGAATTGTGGTGGTACCTTGTGGAACTGCCGTACTCCAGTTGTTTCCGTTTTCTGCAGGTTTGTACTGCCCGGTTTGATCCCGAAATTTATATACTCCGATAACAATTTTTTCTTTAGGAGCTGGTAAGTTTTTGAGTTCTGTAGTATAAGGTGTGATTTCGCCAATCATCGATTTTTCTTTTGAAGAAGGCAATCCAATCATAGAACCGCATCCCAATACAATAGACAAAACCATTATACAGAATAACATTTTGACATTAATATAACTTTTCATGATCGTTTTTAGTTTTTTTTATTTTGGAATGACAATCTCTGACTGATCTCCCGAACCGGTATCCAAAATATTTATTAATAGTCCTTGAGCTGTAGTAGTCACTTGCAAATACAGTGAACCAAATATGTAATTTCCTGGTTTTAGCGCTCCATCACCAAACTGTTCCTGAAATAATTTGCTAGAAAGCTGACTCAAGATTTGCCTGTTCAGACTTTGTGTAAAACTGTCTAGAGAGTTTAAACCACTTAATAAATTATCTATATTAGACTTTTCATCAAACTGATTCTGAGCATTGGCAGAGCTCAAAAGCCACTGATAATTAAAGGTATCGCCACCAAATGCGGGATTGATAGGTTTATATACCAGTTGCTGAGATTTTGCGAGAAATGTCCCGGCAAAAAGTATCATTACAACGGTTAAATTTTTCATGACTATTCATTTTAGTATATAAATTCATTTTTTATGAGATTTTTCCTGATATTATATTCTTTGATGTATCTTAAAGTATAGGCAAGCTGCTCCATCAGATAGTCTTCACTTGGGTTTGTAATAAAGTTGTAAATAACCTTATCATCAATTTCGATGTTTATTTGTCCGCTTGTGCCTCTTGCCGGAAGTTCAGAAATTTTTATACTTGAAGTGCTTTTATCGGGAATCTGACTGTACTGAATGTAAAACATATCATAGAAATCTCTTCCCACTTTTGTTTTGGTGTCGTCAATTGTAAGACCTTTCAGTTCAAAAGCGTCTTCTTTTTCGACCTGACTGATTTTTTTATTAAAAAAATTCTGATTAATTTCTAAACTGTCTTTAGATATGAGTTTCTGGGTTTGCTCGTCTCGGATGTAGAGAAACGCTTTCAGTGCATCTTTATTTTCTAAACCTACATTGATTTCAGATAACGATTTTGTTTCTCCCGGATTAATAGAGAATTTCCCACTTTGTTTGTTGTTGGAAAGGTTTCCATTTTCTCCTTTTTTAATGCTTATCAAAAGGTAATTGAGCTCTACGTAAGTTGGAGTATTATTAGTAACAATCGCTTTTATTTTAAGCTGTTTTTCAAGCGTTTCATTTTCAATTTTTGCAATAATTCTCTTATCCTCTTGCCCAAAAGTTGATGAGGGCAAGAGCATAAGAAACAAAAAAACTAATAATGAATAAAAACTTTTCATCGCATTTCATCTAATAATTTCTTACAAATACGGTTTTATTATCTGCTTTTACATTAATCTGCATTCCGTCTGAAACGCTGTTACTGCCTGTAACATCAACAATATTATTATAACCTTGTACAGTGACAGCGGCTTTGGTTTCTTTTTCGGTAAAACCATTATTAAAATAAATACTATTTTGATCACCAAGCTGCTGAATAATAATGTTGGTTTTAGAACTGATAGTAAGATCTGCGTTATTCCCGTTTCCAACCTGTGCAACAACAGATGATGAATTATTTTGCGGAATACTTTGAAGAGAAATCACATCTATAATTGTATTGCTATTGATTTTATTCCAATCAATTTGTTGCGACTTCCCCCAAAGAAATGTGAAGAAGATAATACATGATATTAATTTGGTTAAGGCTTTCATTTTTTTTATTTAAAGGTACCCTATTACACAGCCTTACGAAACACTCCTTACCATTACAAAATTAAAATCACTACTTTCCGTTACATCACATCAACGTTTCTACGAATTATCTTTAAACAAAAAAAGAGAAGCCGAAGCCTCTCTTTGTTGAATAAAAAATAACCTAAGAATTAATTAGATTGGGTCACCGATAACGTATTACTGTTTCCTATTTGAGTTCCTACATGAAGATGAGAAGTTCCATTTTGATAAATATAAGCTTGGTTTGAATTACCTAACTGAATATCTAAAGCGGTATTAGAATTACCTGTTTGGCCTTGCTCTAAATAATTACCATTACCAATTTGAGCAGCATAAGCTTGGTTATCATCTCCGAATTGCCCTACAAAAGCTTGGTTGTTATTACCCAATTGACCATGAACGGCAACGTTATCGTCACCATCCTGCCATTGTACAATTAGGTTTGAGTTTCCAGCTTGAGCAGCTACAGCACTATTTCCAGATCCCATTTGGTATTGTCCGGCTGCATTAGAATTACCTACTTGAAGAGCGGTTGCTGAGTTGTCATTTCCATCTTGGTACTGTACGATTGAATTACTTGCTCCGTACTGAGTTGCAGAAGCATCGTTTCTGTTACCTAATTGATCTTGATCTACACTATTCCAGCCTCCCCATTGTAAAGTTGAAGCATCGTTTCTGTTTCCTACCTGATTGGTATTATTAACGTTAAGCCAACCGGTTTGATCAACATCAACGTTATTTCTGTTACCGTCGCTCACAACTGTATTAGAGTTTTGTATTCCGGTTTGATCAATCGTTGCAACGTTACGATTTCCATCCTGTAATAATGAGTTTGAATTTAGCATTCCTGTTTGTGTAACAGTTGCTGCATTTAAATTTCCATTTTGAGTGCTAACATCCATGTTCATTTGAGCGAATGTGAACCCCATAGCTGTTAGTGTTAAAACACCAGTAATTAAATTTCTCATTTCAGTAAAATTTGTTGGTTAATAATGAGACAAAGATAGAAGCACTAAACACCGGAAAAAACACTGCAAAAGTGTAAATTTTAAAAATCACCGAATGCAGTTTGTATTGTAACTGTTTTCAGTTTTTCTTTATAACGGCTATTAGTTACACAACATAATCAAAATTATCATTTCCGAGTTTTTAAACTTAAAATTAATTTTAATTAACATTTTCACACTTCCTTTCTACAAGATATATTAGTAAATTTGAACTATGAGTTTTGGAAAAGATTTACTACGAAAAATAAAAAATGCTGAGTTGGCAGGCGCCAATGCACACGGAATTTTCTCTCCGCCTTCACGCCCTATATTTACCTATGATCAGGTTTTAGAAAAAAATCCGAAATTTGCGGCTGTAAATATTGTTTTATATCTAAAAGACAACGAGTGGCATTTCCCTCTGATTGTAAGAAGTACAAACGAAAGAGACCGACACAGCGGACAAATCTCCCTTCCCGGCGGAAAACGTGAGGAGCTTGATAAAGATTTTGCCCAAACCGCAATCCGTGAAACGTCTGAAGAAATTGGTATCGAAAAACATTATGTGAGAATTATACGGGAGCTCTCTCCTATTTACATTCCGCCAAGTAATTTTTATGTGTATCCTTTTATTTCTTACACCAAAAAAAATCCTGAATTTATTTTGCAGCAAAGTGAAGCTGTAGAAGTGATAGAATTTCCTATCACCTCATTTTTAAATTTACCAGACAGCCCTGAAATCATGGCACTTCCCGGAGCCGGAGGTCATGAAGTTCCGGTAATCAATTTTAATGGATATATTATTTGGGGCGCCACAGCGATGATCTTAAGCGAATTCAGCCAGTTGATTAAAAAAATGTAACTTTGCAACTATTATGTTTAATTGAAAAATGGCGAAGAAGAACATTTTTACCGATTCATTCGGAACACCTTATTTTTTAAAAAGATTAATCATTTTTATTCTGGGAATTGTTTCTTACAGAAGATTCAATGGTTTCAACAAGCTTAAAATCACCGGAACCGAAAATTTGGTAGATCTTCCGGATTCTAATGTGCTTTTCGTATCAAATCACCAAACGTATTTTGCAGATGTTGCCGCAATGTATCATGCATTTTGTGCGGTAAATAACGGATATTTAAATACTATTAAAAATCCTATTTATCTTCTTAATCCCAAAATCGATTTTTATTACGTAGCTGCCGAAGAAACCATGAATAAAGGAATTCTTCCTAAAATTTTTAAAATTGCAGGTGCAGTTACCGTAAAAAGAACATGGAGGTCTGAAGGTAAAAACGTCAACCGAATGGTAGATCTTGGAGAGATCGACAATATTATGAAAGCTCTCGACAACGGTTGGGTAGCAACTTTCCCACAAGGAACAACCGCCGCTTTTGCACAAGGAAGAAAAGGAACGGCAAAATTGATAAAAAACCAGCGCCCAATTGTGATTCCTATTAAAATAAATGGGTTCAGAAGAGCGTTTGATAAAAAAGGACTTCGTGTAAAAGTAACCGGAGTAAAACCAACCATGGAGTTTAAAAAACCTTTGGACATTGATTACGACAAAGAAAATGCACAGCAGATTCTTCTTAAAATAATGACTGCCATTGAGCAGACCGAAGATTTTAATATCCTACACACCTATGATGAAGAAATTAAGGCTAAAAAATCTGAACAGTCTAATTCTCAAAACTAAAAAACAATGAAGAAGATTTTAGGTGTATTTTTAATAATGATCACCATACTTTCTTGTAACAGTCAGAAAGTTTATCAGGATTTTGATATCAGTTATTCTAAAAGCGGAGGTTATGCTCCTACTTACGAGAACCTTTTAATTAAAGGAAATGATGTACATTATTCTTTTGAAGGACAGGGTAAAAAAATAAAGAAAAGCTTTAAAGTATCTAATGAAGATCTGAAAAATCTGGAAGAAACACTTTCAAAAAATAATTTCAGAAGAATTCAGGAAGATCATAAAAAAGTTTATGATAATGTGACAACTTCAATCAACATCAAGAAAGGTGTAAATGAAGGAAGCAAAAACGACGGAAGCATGATTATGCCCAATTACAAAACCAATTGGGAAAACATTACCGCTGAATTTCAGAAACTCATAAACAACAACGTAAAAAATTAGGAAAATAAGTTGAAAACTCATTTTATTGCTATTGGCGGAAGCGCAATGCACAACCTTGCAATTGCACTTAAAGATAAAGGATATCATGTGACAGGTTCAGATGATGCTATTTTTGAACCTTCCAAATCGAGATTAGAAAAAAAAGGAATTCTTCCCGAAGAAATGGGCTGGTTTCCTGAAAAAATCACGTCTGATATTGAGGCGGTGATCCTCGGAATGCACGCTCATCAAGACAATCCTGAGTTGGCAAAAGCAAAAGAATTAGGTTTAAAAATATATTCTTATCCTGAGTTTCTTTACGAACAATCGAAAACTAAAACCAGAGTTGTCATTGCAGGTTCCCACGGAAAAACCACAATTACATCAATGATCCTTCACGTTCTGAATTTCCATCAGAAAGATGTAGATTATATGGTCGGAGCTCAATTGGAAGGCTTCGACTGTATGGTAAAATTGACCGAAGACAATGATTTTATGGTGTTGGAAGGTGACGAATACCTTTCCTCTCCTATCGATCTGCGTTCAAAATTTCTTTTATATCAGCCAAATATCGCTTTAATGAGCGGTATTGCATGGGATCATATCAATGTTTTCAAAACATTTGACGATTACATCGAGCAGTTCAGAAGATTTGTAGCAAGCATTACTCCGGGTGGAGTTTTGGTATACAATGAAGAAGATGCAGAAGTGGTAAAAGTGGTAGAAAATGCTGAAAATTATTTCAGAAAAATCCCATATAAAACTCCTGAATACGAGATCAGCAACGGAAAAGTACTTCTTAAGACCGAGATGGGTGATATTCCGCTTTCTGTTTTTGGGGCGCACAATTTATTAAATCTTGAAGGAGCAAGACATATTTGCCATACTTTGGGAATTATGGATGAAGATTTCTATGATGCCATTATGAGTTTTAAAGGCGCTTCAAAACGTCTGGAAAAAGTAGAAAGAGAAGATAGAGGAATTCTTTATAAAGATTTTGCGCACGCTCCAAGCAAAGTAAAAGCAGCTGTAAAAGCATTTTGTGAACAGTTTAAAAATGAAAAAAAATACGGTTTTCTTGAACTTCATACGTATTCAAGTTTAAATCCTATTTTTCTTGAACAATACGATCACGCAATGGACGGATTAGACGAAGCCATAGTTTTCTATTCTGAAGATGCTTTAAAAATAAAAAGAATGGAGCCAATTTCTCCGGATTTAATTAAAGAGAAATTTAAAAATGAAAACCTGAAAGTCTTTACCAACGCTGAAGAGCTTCATGCTTATTGGGATTTGCTGGATAAAACTCAGGGAGTCTACATGATGATGAGTTCAGGAAATTTCGGAGGTTTAGATTTAACGAAATAATTCATTATAAAAAATGATTTCAAACATAGAACCCTTTCAAAACTTTGAAAGGGTTTATTATTAGTTATGATATTTTCCCGTTATTTATCGGGATTCAGCATTTTTGCAATCGAAATTGCATCAGAAACTGTATCCAGAGAATAAATCTGCATCACTCCTTGATTGGCAGCTGCTTGTGCCAAAGTATTTTGCTGCTGCTGAGCTGCCACGGCGTTTTCAAACATAAGTCCTGTAGAATGTGCTGCAGACTGATAAACATTTCCTAAAGCCATTGCCGGAGCTTCGGCAACAACTTTCACATTAGACTGTGTGACAGCATCTGTAATTTGTTGATTTTCATTCGGATTCATAGTTTTAGTTTTTAGATTAATGTAAAGTTAAAACAAATTTCAAATACAATCGCTAATTAGTTTTTCTAAAATATTCTGAGTTGAGAGCTCGCTGTAATCTACAATTGATTGTCCTACCCAAAGATTGACAAACTCACCATTCTTCGCCGTTTTAGCGATTCTTCTCATTTCTCCGGTCAGCTTATTTTGATACGGATATGGCAAAATATATTCTGAACTTTCAATGGCTTCAATAAATTTATTTTTAATTCCTCTTGCATAACGCCCCGAAAAACTTTTCGTTAACACAATATCTTTTTCATTCACATTCTTTAACCTTTCTTTTTCAAAATCCTGTAAAGTACTTTCCTGAGAAGCCAGCAAAAGACTTCCTATCTGAAAACCTTCAGCGCCCAATTCTTTTGCAGCAGCCAACGTTTTTGCGTTATAAATTCCGCCTGCATAAATTAGAGGAACTTTTACGGAATCATAAACCTGAGAAAGCAAAGAAAGTCCACCAATTTGAGGAATATTTTCCGAAACAAAACTCCCTCTGTGACCCCCGGCTTCGATTCCCTGAACGCAAATAATGTCGACACCTGATCTTTCTAATTCCAAAGCTTCTTCTACGGAAGTACAGGTTCCCATTAAAACCGTTCCGTTTTCTTTTAATTTCTGAATACTTTTATTATCAAGGTTTCCAAAAGTAAAACTCAGAATTTTACAGTTTTCATTTATAATAGCATCAATTTGTTCGTGATAAGAGTTGATTTCTAGGCTTTCTAATTCTGGAAGATCAATCTCCATATTATTTTCCTGAGCTAAATTTTCAAGGTATTTTTTCGTCTTAGAATACTGTTGTTTTAATTCATCCGTAATTTCAGGAATCTGATGAACAAAAATATTAGCCGCAAAAGGTTGATTGGTCAGTTTTTTAGTTTTACGAATCAGTTCAACAGATTTTTCGGCAGAAAGGTCAGCCAATGCCAACGAACCTAAACAACCCGCTTTTGCTGTAGCTGCAGTCATTTCCGGAGTGCTAACTCCAAACATCGGCGCTTGTATGATGGGATATTTTATTTTTAAAATTTTGCTGATGGTTTCAGGGAAAAGCATAAAATTTCTTTTACTTAAAATTAGTCAATTATTTTTTCCCTTATCATTCTTAAAACATGATTTTCGTTTTCTTGATTAATTTTTTAAATTTAACCGAAAAATAAGAAATGTCTTATACAATTAGGATAGCGGTTGCAGACGACTATCCGAAACTGGTTCAAATTTGGGAATCTGCCGTAAAAGCCACCCATGATTTTTTATCGGAAAGTGATTTTGAATATTTCAAAAAAGCAATTCCTGAGCAGCATTTCCCTCATCTTGAAGTTTATATTATTTTCGAAAATAATGATCCAAAAGGATTTGGTGCAGTTTCAGAAGATACTTTAGAAATGCTTTTTATACATAATGACGCTCGTGGAAAAGGTTTAGGGAAAAAACTTTATCAATTTTTGCATGATAAAACAGGTTGCACAAAAGTAGATGTGAACGAACAAAATCCGGAGGCAATAGGATTTTATGAAAAAATGGGATTTAGAAAAACAGGAAGGTCAGAAAAAGATGGTTCGGGTAAAGATTATCCGCTGATTCACATGAGTCTTTAATTATGTTAAGCTTAAAAACTTTCGTCCTGTAATTTTTCGTAAATTGGTATGGCAAATCATATCAATTTTTCGATAAATGCCCACACAAACTTCTCCGCGCCAAACTGTAAAAAAAGTTCTCCCGTTGATTTTAGCAACTGCCATTTTTATGCAGATGCTCGATTCTACAATTCTGAATACTTCCCTTCCTTCGATTGCAAGAGATCTAAATGAGTCTCCGCTGAATATGCAGAATGCAATTATCAGCTATGTTTTAACATTGGCAGTTTTCATGCCTGCAAGCGGATTTTTGGCAGACCGTTTCGGAACGAGGAGGGTTTTTATATTTTCATTAGTCCTTTTTAGTTTAGGTTCTTTGTTTTGCGCGCTTTCCCAAAACCTTACACATTTAGTTATTTCACGAGTAATTCAGGGAGTTGGCGGAAGTTTGATGACTCCTGTTGGAAAACTGGCTTTAATAAAAACTTTCAATCGAAACGAATTGCTTAAAGCTATGAATTTTGCAATCGTTCCGGCTTTAATTGGTCCTGTTCTCGGTCCGCTTGTCGGAGGTTACATGGTAGATTATCTTTCGTGGCACTGGATTTTCCTCATTAATATTCCGATTGGGATTTTAGGAATTGTTTTAGGTTTAAAATATATGCCCAATTACAATTCTCGGGAAACCGATTTTGACCTGAAAGGTTTTATGATCTTTGCAGCAGCTTCTCTCCTGCTTTCTGTTTCATTGGAGCTTTTCGGAGATATGCAGAATATTACACCGGTTTTACTCGTTTTTATTTTAGGATTTTTGTTCCTTTACTATTATTACAGACACGCGAAAAGAGGCAACAATCCTATTTTTCCTTTAAGTTTATTTCAGGTTCGTACATTCCGTGTTGGGATCGTAGGAAATCTAGCAACGAGATTAGGGATCAGCTCGGTTCCGTTATTGCTTCCTTTGATGATTCAGATTGCGTATGGTCAATCAGCCGTAACTTCAGGCTGGATCATTGCGCCAATGGCTTTAACAGCGATGTTTGGAAAATCTTCCGTTATTAAAATTTTAAATAAATTTGGCTACCGAAGAACTTTGATGGTGAATACATTTATTATCGGAGTATTAATTTGCTGTCTTGCCATTCCTGATATTCATACTTCTATTTTCTGGTTTGTTCCCGTGATCGCTATTTTAGGATTTTTCAATTCAATCCAATTTACATCGATGAATACCATTTCTATCGCAGACTTACGAAACTTTCAAACAAGCAGTGGAAATTCTTTGATTTCTGTAAATCAACAATTAGCCATCGGATTCGGAATTGCTTTTGGTTTAATTGTTTTAAAAATTTACGAAAACAGCCCCGAATTAATTAAACACGAAACCCACAACGCATTTCGCTACACTTTCCTTACCGTAGGAATTTTGACCATTTTATCAAGCTTAGTTTTTAGAAGACTTCACACATTCGACGGCAGAAACATGAAATCCGAAGGATAAAACCAAACTCTCAGATTCTCCAACCCCAAAACTCTCCAACTCTAAAACCCTCCAACTTACTTACCACACATCAATGTAATTCTCTTCTGACTGTTCTAATTTTGTTTAAAATTAAAACATCTATTATGACAACAAAAAAAATAGAAATCATAGTTCCACCAAAACCTGCTCATTTTGTAGGTGATGGTTTCAGAGTACACAATTTTATTCCGGGTGCTTATCATTTAGATATGAAAAGAATGGATCCGTTTATCATGCTTGATTATAATTCTAAATTTCATTTTAACGGTTCAGAAACGCCTCGCGGAGTTGGGGTACATCCACACAGAGGTTTTGAAACAGTAACGATTGCTTACCAAGGAAAAGTAGAGCATCACGACAGTGCAGGAGGCGGTGGAATTATTGGTGAAGGAGATATACAGTGGATGACTGCTGCAAGTGGAATTTTACACAAAGAATATCACGAAAAAGAATGGTCAAAAACTGGAGGTATTTTCCAAATGGTACAGCTTTGGGTAAACCTTCCTGCAAAAGATAAAATGAGTGCTCCAAAATATCAGGCCATTAAAAACTCAGAAATAAAAAGAGCAGATCTAGGTGAAAACGGATTAGTAGAAATTATCGCTGGAGAATATCAAAATATAAAAGGTTCTGCATCTACATTCAGCCCGGTCAATTTGATGAATGCCAAATTAAGATCAGGAGGAAAAGCAGACTTTAATTTTCCTGCAAATTTCAATACCGCAGCTTTGGTGGTTGAAGGAAGCATCTTAGTGAATGGTGAAGAAAAAGTAAAAACTGACCATTTGGTTTTGTTTAAAAATGAAGGTGAAAATTTCACCATCGAAGCAACAGAAGATTCTGTAGTATTAATTCTAAGTGGCGAACCTTTAAATGAACCCATTTTCCCTCACGGTCCTTTTGTAATGAACAGCAGGGAAGAGATCATGCAGGCTTTTGAAGATTTCAATACCGGAAAATTCGGGTATTTAGAAGATTAATTTACAATTATTAATTGTCACATTTGTCATTCTGACGAAGGAAGGATTTCTTTTAAAGAAGATTATTCATTATGCTTTACTTCGTCAGAAGGATAAAAATTAAAATAAACTCACAACTTAAAAAATATAAACATCATGAAACCAGAATTTGAAAACATTCCATTAGTAAAAAACGAAGACAAAAAAAGATTTGAGATCGAAGTAAACGGTCATTTCGCATTTATCGATTATAAAGAAACAAGTCAGCGAATCGCATTGATACATACCGAAGCTGAGCCTGAATTAGCAGGAACCGGAGCTGCTGCTGCAGTGGTTGAAAAAACGTTGATCTATATTGAAGAAAGTGGCAAAAAGTTGCTTCCATTTTGTCCCTACGTTTTTGCGTTCATCAAAAAAAATCCAGATTGGAAACGCATTGTAGACGAAAAATTTGAAGGCTACGATAAACTTTAATTTTTATTAAAGTAGCCTTAAATAGAATAAATTTTAATTAAATTAGCTATCCACAAAAACTAAAATCACAATATTTATGTCAAATATCGGACTTATATTAGAAGAAAAATCCGCAGATATCGGAAATTTTTTAGTGGGAAGATTATTGCCTTTCCGTGAAAAAAGAGCGGTTGGTCCTTTCGTTTTTATCGATCATATGGGACCTGCAGAATTAAAAGATTATCAGAATCTTGATGTTCCGCCACATCCTCACATTGGTCTTTCTACTTTAACTTATCTTTTGGAAGGTTCTATTTTTCACAGAGACAGCATTGGAAGCGCTCTTGAGATAAAACCGGGCGCTGTGAACTGGATGACTGCCGGAAAAGGTGTGGTACACTCAGAAAGAACTCCTGAATATTTAAGGAATACAGATAAAAAACTTCACGGTTTTCAAATTTGGGTAGGTCTTCCAAAACATTTGGAACAAAGCGAACCTACTTTTCATCATATTGAAGCCGATGAACTTCCGGTTTGGGAAGATGGCGACATTCAGTATAAATTGATTGCTGGTGAAGCTTTCGATAAAAAATCTCCCGTTCCTGTTCACAGTAAATTATTTTTTATTGAAATTAAAACTAAAACCGCACAGAAAATCAGCATTGGAAAAGATCTTTATGGTGAAGCAGCGATGTATGTTTTAGACGGAACGGTAAATATTGAAGATAATTCTTACGGTTCAAAGCAATTGCTGATTGCCAAAAACACGCAACTTTGTGAGTTTGAAATGAGCGAAAACGGAACAGTTTATCTTTTCGGAGGTGAACCTTTTGATGAAGAACGTTTCATTTTCTGGAATTTTGTAAATTCAGACAAAGAAATGATTGACGAAGCAAAAGTAAACTGGAATGACCAGAACCATGATGCTTTTCCTTTGGTTCCCGGAGACGAACAGGAGTATGTTCCGCTTCCTAAAGCCATTTTAAACAGAAAATAGAAGCAATATTTTATAAACAGTTCAATTTTACAGATGAAAAACCTGACACTTTTATTTTTACTATGTCTCTCTTTTTTTGGAACTGCGCAAACCGTAACAGAGCCTAAAAATAATCCGGCAGAATGGTCAAAAGACTACGAACCTTTCAAAATTGTAGGCAATCTGTATTATGTAGGAACTTATGATCTTGCATCTTATCTCATTGTGACCGATAAAGGCAATATTTTGATCAACACAGGTTTGGCGGATTCTTATTCTACCATTAAAAAAAATATCGAAAAGCTAGGTTTTAAGTATAAAGACATCAAAATTCTTACCTTAACGCAGGCTCATTTTGATCACATGGGAGCTATGGCTCAGATAAAAAAAGAGACCGGTGCAAAGCTTTATGTTGATGCAAAAGATGCCGAAGAATTGAAAAGTGGTGGAAAATCTGACTACGAAATGGGAAAATACGGAGTAACTTTCGAACCTGTACAGCCTGATTTTCTTTTAAAAAACAATGCTAAAATCAAACTGGGAAATATGGTATTGACCTTACTTCATCATCCCGGTCATACAAAAGGATCTTGCAGTTTCTTATTTGAGACCAAAGAAGGAAATAAAAATTACAAAGTTCTAATTGCCAATTTACCTTCGATTATCATTGACCACAAATTCTCGGATGTAAAAAAATATCCTACTATTCAGAAAGATTATGGATATACTTTTGAAGCGATGAAAAAAATAAATTTCGATGTTTGGGTAGCTTCACATGCAAGTCAGTTTGATCTTCATAAAAAGCGAAAAGAAGGAGATTCTTACAACCCAAAGTTGTTTATGGATAAAGAAAATTATTTTAAAAGGCTTAAAGATCTGGAAAAAGATTATCTGGAAAAAGTAAAAGAAGATTCAGCGAAAAATAATTAATTCAGGATTTTCTTTTTTAAAATTTAAAAACAAATAAACATGAAAATATTAGCATTTGCAGGAAGTACTTCTTCCACATCTATCAACAGAGAGCTCGTAAAATTTGTTCTGAAAAACTTTCAGGAACACGAGATTAATTTAATCGACCTTAATGATTTCACGATGCCTGTATTTTCTGTTGATCTTGAAAAGAAAGGTTTTCCGGATGAAGCGCATAACTTTTTAAAGCAAATAGAAGAATGTGATGTTATTATCTGTTCTTTAGCAGAGCATAACCGTTCTTATTCGGCGGCTTTTAAAAATGTATTCGACTGGGCTTCGAGGATCAATGTAAAAGTTTTCCAAAATAAACCGATGCTTTTGATGAGTACTTCTCCGGGAGGTTATGGTGGCGGAAATGTAATGAATACTGCAAAAACTTTTTTCCCGCAGTTTGCTGCAGAGGTGAAAGAAACTTTTTCATTACCTAAATTTTACGAAAATTTCGATTTGGAAAGTGGAGTTATCAATCCTGAAATGCTGAACGATTTAAATAATAAAATAGAAAGTTTTAAAAATCAGATTGCTTAATTAAAAACTGTGAGAATCTGTGAAATCTGTGGAACTTTTTAACCACAAAAGGCACAAAAGATTTTATCATTTTAGATTTTAAGCTTAGAATATTCAAAACGACAAGAACACATAAGTTTTTAAAATCAAAGATTTTCTAACATCTAACATCTAACATCTAACATCTAACATCTAACATCGAACATCTAACATCTAACATCTCACATCTAACATCTAACATCTACCATCTAACATCTAACATCTAACCTCTAACATCTAACATCTAACATCTAACATCTAACATCTAACAAAAATATGGCTGTAACTGTAAAAGCAAGTTTAGGCAAAACAAAATATTACACGGAAGTTGTCGCAGGCGAAAACAGTCTGATCACTGACGAACCCATCGACAAAGGCGGACAAAACAAAGGTTTTAATCCTTTTGAAATTCTTGCAACTTCTTTGGCAAGCTGTACTGCAGCCACTTTGAGAATGTACATCGACAGAAAAGAATGGGACGTTGAAAAAATTGACGTAGAAGTCGAGCTGGAAAACTTCCCTTTAACAAAACTCGCGGTTTTTAAAAGAAACATAAGTTTTGAAGGAAATGATTTGAGTGAAGAACAACTGAAAAGACTTCACACCATTGCAGATGCTTGTCCGGTACACAAAATGTTAAATAATGAAATAGAAATACAAACCAAATTTTCTTAAACATGATAGACGTAAAACAAAACAACGACGAAAAACACGGAAGCTTTGAAGCATTGATCGATGGAAGAAGAGCGGGATTAATGACCTATACTTGGGCAGGTGAAGACCGATTCATCATCGATCACACCGAAGTTGAAGAAGCCTACAACGGAAAGGGAGTAGGAAAAGAAATGCTGATAAAAGCAGTAGAATTTGCAAGAGAAAATGGCAAAAAGGTCATTCCTCTTTGTCCGTTTGCAAAAGCGACTTTCCAGAAAAACGAAGACTTGCGTGACGTTTTGTAGAAGATGGAAGTAGGAAGATTGAAGCTGGAAGTTTAACATTTTAGGAAAACAGAAAAATCAATTTATCATGAGTTTTAAATTTGAAAAATTGACAATTTGGCAAAAATCGATGGAATTAGGAGAAATTATTTTCCAAACTACAATAAATTTTCCAGCAGATGAAAAATTCAATCTTACAAGTCAAATAAGGAGAGCAGTTGATTCAATTGCTCTCAATATTTCTGAAGGCTCCATTCTTCAATCGAAACCTGAATTTAAAAAATTTATGGGATATTCAATTCGATCTTGTGCCGAGGTTGTAACCTGTCTGTACAAGGCAAAAAACCGAAATTACATCTCAGAAGAAAATTTTCAAAAATTATATTCTGACTGTTACAACCTAACCAATATGATGATTGGCTTCCGAAATCAACTTTAGAAATCTTCCATCTCCCCGCTTCCATCTTCCCACTTCTTAAAAAAAACTATATTTGCTGAAATTTAAATTGTAAACATGAATTCCGGAACTATACTTTTGCTATTTGTTTTTGTTTATTTCATCGGTCTTTTGGTGATCTCTTATTTTACGAGCCGAAATTCTGATAACCAGTCTTTTTTCATTGGAAACAAAAAAAGTAAATGGTGGCTCGTTGCTTTCGGGATGATCGGGACCAGCTTAAGTGGAGTTACCTTTATTTCCGTTCCGGGAACGGTCGGTAAAATGACCGGAAGCGAATATATTTTCGGCGGTTTTGAATATTACATGATGGTGATCGGTTTTTTCATCGGATATTTTATTGTGGCAGCAATATTACTTCCACTCTATTATAAGATGAATCTAACGTCAATCTACACCTATTTAGGAAAAAGATTCAATGTAGAAGCGCATAAAATTGGTTCTGTATTTTTCATTGTTTCAAGAGCGATTGGTGCAACGGCGAGATTGTATTTGGTAGTCAATGTTTTACAGATTTTCTTATTGGAAGGTTTAGGCGTTCCGTTTTGGGTAACCGCTTTGGTGCTTCTATTAATGGTGCTTTTATACACTTTTGAAGGTGGAGTAAAAACGATTGTCATTACCGATACATTGCAAACTTCGTTTATGATCATCAGTTTAATTGCATGTATTGTTTATATTTTATCCAATTTAAATTTATCTTTTGGCGAAGCTTACACGATCTTAGAACAGAAAAATTATACTCATTTCATCAATTTTGATCCCAATTCCAAGACATTTTTCCTCAAAACTATTTTAGGCGGAATTTTTATTACCATTGCAATGACCGGATTGGATCAGGAAATGATGCAGAAAAATATTTCGGTTGATAATCTTCAGAATTCAAAGAAAAACATGCTGACCTTCGCAGGAACATTACTTTTTGTAAATCTTGCATTTCTATTTTTAGGAGGTTTGCTTTATCTTTTTGCTTTACAAAATGGGGCAGAATATTCTCAAATCACGAATATGGTGGATGGAAAAGAAGTCGTTTCTAATATTTTTGGGTTCAAAGATGCTGCAGGAAATATCAAAAATGTAATGGGCGATGATCTATTCCCATCTTTATCACTTCAAGGGCATTTCCCGATGATAATTTCTGTCATTTTTATTATCGGATTGATTTCCGCTTTATTCCCATCTGCGGATGGAGCCTTAACGGCGGTTACAAGTTCATATTGCGTTGACCTTTTAAATCTTAATGAAGATAAAAGCAAAACTGAAAAAGAGAAAAAACGCCTGAGAATGAAAGTTCATTTGATTTTTACTGTTGTTTTCTTTATTTTAATTATGGTTTTCAAAGCAATGAATGACAAGTCGATCGTTTATTTAATCATGGAAATCGCAGGTTACACTTATGGACCTCTTTTAGGACTTTTTGCCTTCGGAATTTTCACCAAATTTAAAATTTCTAAAAAATATTCTATCTTAACTGTTACCCTTTTAGCACCGGTTTTAACTTATATTATCAATTTAATTGTTAAAACTTATACGAAATACGAAATTGGTGTAGAATTAATTATTTTAAATGGATTGCTAACTTTCATTGGATTATGGTTGGTGAAAAATAAGAATTATTTGAAGGTTGTGTAAGTATTATTTTAGTAATCTTATACTAGTTTTTTCACATAGAGTGCTTAAATAAAAATTTCGTATATTGTAATTGTACTAAAAAACATTTATAATATTATGAAAAATTTAAAAAAATTAACTCGAAAAGATTTACAACTAATTAGTGGAGGAGATCAGTCTTATGCAGTTTGTGATGAAAACGGGACATGTCCGCCACCTTTTCCGAGTGGTGCAGGAAGCTATTATTGTAGTAACGGTATTTGTTACAGAGTAAACAATGGAGGAGGATCATCTGGTGGTGGTTGTCACGAACCTATTAGATTGTGTCAACCTGGAGAAACAGGATGTGGATGTGTTTATTAAAATAAATGAAATCATAGAAAGAGTAGTCTAAAACTACTCTTTTCTTTTGCTTTAAAACTTGTTTCAAACTATTTTAAGTTATAAAACATGTTCCAAACTATGTTGGAGGTTCTGAATTTCCTCAAAGTTAAGCATCATAAAATCCGGATTTAAAGTCCGGATTTTTGCATTTCCATAAGCCGACAAAAAATTGTAAATTTGCATGCAAATAAATCCTAATATATGAGTAAAAGTATTGAAGAGCTGAAATCTCTTACAACACAAATCAGAAGAGACATTTTAAGAATGGTTCACGCTGTAAATTCAGGGCATCCAGGTGGAAGTTTAGGCTGTACTGAGTACTTCACAGCATTGTATGGTAAAGTAATGAACTACAATCTTCCTTTCACAATGGAAGGTAAAAATGAAGATCACTTCTATCTTTCAAATGGACATATTTCGCCGGTTTTCTATTCTACATTGGCTAGATTCGACTTCTTTCCGGTTGATGAATTGAAAACTTTCAGAAAATTAGATTCAAGATTGCAAGGTCACCCAACCACTCACGAAGGTTTGGAAGGAGTAAGAATTGCTTCTGGATCTTTAGGACAAGGTCTTTCTGTAGCTTTAGGTGTTGCACAGGGGAAAAAATTAGACGGTGATAAATCTTTAGTTTACTCTCTTCACGGAGACGGAGAATTGCAGGAAGGTCAAATCTGGGAAGCTTTGATGTATGCTGCAGCAAACAAAGTAGACAACATTATTTCTACCATCGATTACAACGGACAGCAAATTGACGGAAGCACAGAAAATGTACTTTCATTAGGAAATCTTCATGCAAAACTAGAATCTTTCGGATGGACAGTTTTGGAAGAGAAAAACGGTAACGATCTTGAAGCGGTAATTGCAATTTTAGAATTGGCAAAAACTGAAACAGGAAAAGGAAAACCAGTGGTAATTATCCTTCATACAGAAATGGGAGCTGGTGTAGATTTCATGATGGGAACTCACGCTTGGCACGGAAAAGCTCCAAATGACGAGCAATTGGATACTGCTTTCAAACAATTGTACTTAGAAGCTCCAGCTGATTATTAATTATTAGTAATAAGTAATTGGTAATAAGTAATCTTTAATAATTAGAAATAAAAATGAAACCGTAAGGTTACATGATTCTATATCAAAAATTAGAAATTCTCATGAAATATACATATACAGAAAAAAAAGATACACGTTCAGGTTTTGGGGCTGGTTTAGCCGAATTGGCTGATAAAAACCCAAATGTAGTTGCATTGTGTGCAGACCTTATCGGTTCTTTGAAAATGGAAAAATTCATCGAAAAAGCTCCTGAAAGATTTTACCAAGTGGGTATCGCAGAAGCAAATATGATGGGTCTTGCTGCAGGTTTAAGCATCACGGGAAAAATTCCTTTTACCGGAACTTTTGCTAACTTCTCTACATCAAGAGTATATGACCAAATTCGTCAGTCAATCGCATATTCAGATAAAAATGTAAAAATCTGTGCTTCTCACGCAGGTCTTACTTTAGGAGAAGACGGAGCAACTCACCAGGTTTTGGAAGATATCGGGATGATGAAAATGCTTCCTGGAATGACGGTAATTAATCCTTGTGATTACAACCAGACAAAAGCTGCAACTCTTGCTATTGCAGACCACCAAGGTCCTGTATATTTAAGATTTGGTAGACCAACTGTTCCAGTTTTCATTCCGGAAGATATGCCTTTCGAAATCGGAAAAGGAATTATGCTTCAAGAAGGAACTGATGTAACGATTGTTGCAACAGGTCACTTAGTTTGGGAATCTTTGGTTGCTGCAGATGAATTAGAGAAAGAAGGGATTTCTTGTGAAGTAATCAACATTCATACAATTAAACCTCTAGACGAAGAAATCATCTTGAGATCTGTTGAAAAAACAGGTAAAATTGTAACTGCTGAAGAGCACAACTACTTAGGTGGTTTAGGTGAATCAGTTGCGGGAATGTTAGCTAGAAAAAGACCTACAAGACAGGAATTCGTTGCGGTAAATGATACTTTCGGAGAGTCTGCTACACCAGCTGAATTAATGAAAAAATATAAAATTGACGCTGCTGCTGTAAAAGAAGCGGTGAAAAGAATTTTAGCATAATCATTTCAATTGAAATTGAGAAAAGCATCCAAATATTTGGATGCTTTTTTTATTTGATTTTATTGAAGATAGCGCTCCTACGGAGCGCACCTGTACACCGTCCATATCCTATTGCTACACAGGTTTTGCTCCTACGGAGCAATCCACTCATTAGTCTCTTCGGATGCATTTAAGATAAGATTACAACAAAAAAAGCCGACAATTGCCGACCTCTATTTATAAAAATATCTTTAAAAGATTATTTGAAAAATTTCCATTTCGGAATAATTGCCAACATTCCAAATCCTGTAAAAAGGAAAAGATTGGTGACATCTGTATATAAGAAAGTTGATAAATAATAATTATGCATCAGGAAATGAAGAACCAATAACACAGGAAAGGCAAACATCCCTATTTTTCTGTAAAAATACATCAGAATAAGGCTTATGATCATCAAAGCGTCGATCGTAAAAATCACGTAGAAATACCATCTTGGTATATTGAGATATTCATGTTGAAGATACTCGTCAATATCTATTCCCATACCCATAATTGTAAACAAGAGCAGAGAAGCCAAAGCCAAAATAAAACCCCATCCTTTCTTCGGATCTACATCAAAATAGCTATATTCTTTATATTCCTTTTCCATAGTACAAAAATAAAGAACTTATGAATGATTTCATAAGTTCTTTAGTATTTATATCGTCTAAAATTCGATTAAATTGAGATTGCGTTGATCAATCTGTTTTTATCGCTTAAGAATTCTTCCATAGAGATCATAGATTCAGTTCTCATTACGTCCTGAATGTCGTCAATCTGATAGATAATTCTTTTTGCGTCGTTAGTATTTTTAGCTCTTACCTTGCAGAAAATATTATATTTTCCTGAGATAACACTCGCTTCGATAACGTTTGGAATCGTTCCTAACTCTTTCAAAACCTCTTGTGTACGGTTTGATTTTGTTAAAAGAATTCCGATAAAAGCTGTAAAATGGTAATCTAATTTACCATAATCAAGATTAAGAGATGATCCTAAAATAATACCTGCATCTTCCATTTTCTTCACTCTTACGTGAATTGTACCCGCAGAAACATCCATCTGCTTAGCAATTTCTGTAAAAGGCATTCTTGTGTTTTCTACTAAGAAATCAAGAATTTTCTTGTCTATTTCGTCCAGTTGATAGTTCATATTAGTGAAATTATATTTTTCCTAAAAAATCAATAAATTTTTTACAAAATTAAAAAAAATAATTAAACTAAAAAAATAATATCAAATATTAACAATAATTAACATGTATGATAAAAATCATTAAAAATTTACAGCTATTTGCCACTTGATTTTACAGAATCTGTTTTTATTTCAACTTTGTCAGTAGCTGACTTTTTGTCTTTTTTCTTCTTTTTGAATAAAGAATTGAAGCTTTTACTCCAAACGATACCACCACCATAAGCCTGATTAGCAGAGCCATTGGTACCTACCGTTCCTACACCCATACCGATGTTGGTAGGTTTAGAATAACCTCTTAAGACCAGTGTACCGTCGTTTTTCTTAGAAATATCATATTCTACAGACCCTTCACCAGAGAGATAATTATTGCTTGTACTTTCTGTTCTTGAAAGTGGGATTCCCAAACCTGTTTTTACCGTAATTCTTGGTGACAGATCAAAACTTACTCCGGCATTTGCTCTGTCTCCACTGTTAGAAAACTGATCGTTTCCTTTTACGTAATTCAAATCAATTTGAAATTCACTACTTACTGTATTTAAAACAGAACCTAATTGTTTTAGTAACATATTATAACCAGAAGATTCTGCAATTCCTGCGGCATCAATATTTAATCCACCTCCTGAATTGGTTACATTAAACATATTCAACAACAAAATAGAACCAAACTGTAATACGTTTTCACCTTCTGTCTGATTAATTTTTGCGGCTAAAGTTTCTTTTACCTGACTCGAAACATCAAGCGCAGTAACATTTAAAGCAACTTTAGGATCATTCAAAGTATTGGTAATATTTGCTTGTAGCAATACACTGATTGGCTGTAATTGTCCCATATTTAAATAATCTCCTGCATTGGAAACCATTCTCACATAATTGGCAGAAATATCCAATGCCGGCTTCATTGCGTCACCATCCCATCTAATGCTGCTGTTTTTTTGAATCTGGAAAGTTCTGTTAAGAATCGCTTTAGACACAAAAGTTCCACTGTCGACCATATAAGATCCGTTCATGGCGATATTTCCTTGTCGACTCATCTGGAATCTCAGATTATTTGCCATTCCTTTTACGGTAATATTTCCTACATCATCACCTACCAAAACGTTTACTGTGGTACCTTTATCAACATCCAAACTGAAATCGATATTCATATTGGCTCCGGTCTTTTTCTTTTCTTCTAAAGTAACCAAACCGTCTTTTCCTTCCTTCAAAAACCTCAGCATTTTAAATTCTTCAACATTAGAAGTAGAACTTGAGTTGAAAGTAAATGTACTTCCATTTAAAGCCTTCATATTTGGAGTAGAAAGGTTTAAAGCAGAAACAGGTCCGTCGACATATAAATCGCCTTGTCCGTAAACTCTTCCCCAAAATAGATCATAATCTTTCTGAGTAGTATTTAACATTAATAAATTATCGGCTCTCATAACAAGGTTGACACCCATTGAAGATAAAGTTTCAAACTGTATCGCCCCGGAAATTGATCCTGAAGAATTTGATCTTCCGTCGTGAACTCCAATATTGTTTAAAATTGCCAATCCTTTAGAAAGCGGAATGACTGTATCATCAAACGAGTAATCTACTCCTGTAAATAATAGTTTTAAACCAAATTCTTTTAAAGCAATATCTCCACTGTAATCTAGGTTTTTAAGAGTACCATTAATTTTCAAATCACCCGTTGCTTTTCCTCTTAAATTTCCGAAAATACTCTGTACAAACTGTTGTGTAAAGGCAAGATCAAAATCTCTTAATTCTGTTGTTAAATCAATCGTCGGAGTTGGAGTATTGTTATTAACCGTTCCCGTTAAGTGCAGGTTATTATTTCCAATTACTCCGGCTGAAGCCACTTTTACATCAACGTCATATACATTTAGAGAAAAACCATTGACTGCAGAAATTGTCACATCTCCCATATCATTACCATTCATCATGATATTGTCTACAGTAAGATCTACCAAAGGCTGCAATGTGTTTTTATCCATCTTGATTTTCACATTACCATTGGCTAAACCTTTAATATCCATCGGATTTCCACCCGACTGCATTTCTAAAAGTTTTTCTATGGCAAAGTTCTGAATCTCTGCATCCACATAAAAATCTTTCGCAGATTTAAATATAGATTCATTGATTAGTAATGAACTATCATCCGAATAAATTTTCAAATTATGAACTTCAAAATCAGATGTTTTTCTTCGGTAACTTATATAATGATCAAGCTCAGGATTGGTATCAATCGACCATTTTACATTATTTAAATTAACTTCAGTTGGCTCAAATCTGAAAACATAATCTCCATCAGGATTTGTAGACTGGTTAAAATTAATCGCATAATCTTTCAGACTTTCATTAATTTCATCTTCAGGGCTTCCGTGTTTAAAACTTGTAGCAATTCTTAAAACTGAATTATTTTCATTTTTGCCTGTAAGAATAAGATCTTTAAGAATATTTTTATTGTATTCGAGTCTGCTTATTTTTGCGTAAAGTTGCTGTTCGGTATTGGCGGTATTAATTCTCACCATTACACTGTCAACCATTGCGCTGTCTCTTGTAACCGCTACTCTATCATCAAGCTTATAATCAGGATTCGCTTCTGCTAAAGCTCTGTCTGCTTCAGTTATCTCCTCCTTTTTTGTCATGATGTACTTCAAAGAAGCTGCATCAAGATTTAGAATTAAATTATTTGAATTACCGTCATATTCTCCCTCCACTTTTGCACCTTGAGGAAGCTTTAAATCAGGCATAAAATAAGCAACCAAACCTTGTTCAACATCAAAATTCATGGCGAAAGTTTGTCCACGATATAATTTTCTTGGTTCAGGACCAACCAAAATTTTCCCTAAACCATTTTCAACCATTCCTGCTAAATCATCAAGATTGTATTTCCCAGAAATTTTTCCGTTTACTGTGCCTGGAGCATCAACCAAAATAGAACGTTCTCCACCTTCCACAAAAGTTTTCAGCTTAGCATTCGGGATATGATATTTTTGGTCAGCCGTTGCAAAATTCACATTGGAGGCTTCAACATCCAAATTCAAATCATTGATATTTGACATTGTCATTTTCCCATTTACTCTACCGTTTACAATCTGACTTCCAGCTTTGCCGGTAAAATAATTCATATTTAAATAAGCAACATCTGCATCTACATTGGCAGAAATTCTTGAGGTACTGAAATCTATTAAACCTTTTACAGTTGCTTTTGCCTGTTCGTCATTTACAGTAATCAATCCGTTGTATTTTTTATGATCTAAAAGACCATCCAAAACCACATTATTGATTTCTTTATTCATGATTTCAATGCTGGAAATCTGAGATTTTGTGCTCAGACGCATTGTGTTGACATCAAAACTTTGTCCATCCAAATTAAATTTACCGGAAATCAAACCAACCGCTTTGCTTTTGGTAATGACGGAAGTATTTAAGTCATTAACTTCTGCATATCCTTTATATTTAGGCAAAGGTGAGCTGTAATCTGTTAAAGAGAAATTTGAAATTTTTGCCTGCCCAATTCCCGTCATCAAATTTCCTGAAGAAACATAAACTTGTTTCGGAGTGACTTTCGCTGTTCCGTTATATTTTAATTTACCAAAATCATCCGCAAAGTTTTTCATCTTTGAGGAAACGAAAGTCGGCATCATTGCTTTCAAATCTTTATACGTAAAATCTGCCGAAAGATTTTCGGTTTCTATCGTGAAATCACCTTTTAGTAAATGATTGGCTTTCAGTTTTTTTGTTGCAATATTTACCGAAGGGTTTCTAATCAGAAAGTTTTCTAAAGTAAAATGATTTAACGGTCCCGTCATTTTCCCGCTTGCATTAAACGGAATAAAATTATCCCAGTTGGTCACAAAATAAGAGATATCGTAACCACTTATCTGGCTTCCCAGCTTCATATTCATGTCCCACTTTACTTTGTTGGTAAAATCCGCCCACGAACCTTTATTTAAATTAAATTTAATATCTCCCTGAAGAAGCGAATGATCTGTATTTAAAGTAAGGTCTCCAAGAGCCAGAAAATCCTGAGTCATTGAAAAATCAGTAGAAAAAGTTTCTACAAAATGAGATTTTCCCCATCTTTTGGTGATGAAAGTAAAATTGTCAATTCGGGCGTTAATATCCGCTCCATTGACTTTAACTTTTGGAGCAATCAGATTTACATTGGTTGCTGTCAACCATTTCCCTGGCTCTCCCGGAGAGTTTTGATTAACAATAGAAACTTTTGAATTTAAAATTTCTAAACGTGCGTTCAGTTGGAAAGGTGGTTTTTTAGGATCTCTTTTTTTACCGCTGTCAAAAAGTTGGGTAAAACGGATGAAGTTTGAAATACTGTCGCCTTTATACGTAATTACTTTAATGTCTGCATTGTTAAGCGTCAATCCGTTAAAACTTAAAGAATTATTTTTCCCGATATTGGTCGCTAAAGAAAACCAATCGGAATTAGCTTTAAACTCTCTTGCTTTAATAAAGTCTAAACCTTTATAATCTTTTATCCTCAAACCTTTAATGGTAACATCTCCAAAGAAATCAACCTCTACACTTTCGGTAGACATTTTAGCTTTAAAATCTCTGTTGACAATCTGTAAAGCCTGATCTGCAGCCCATCTTTTGGTAACAGGTAAATTAATGGCAATAAAAACAAGAACGATAATTGAAAGAAGCGTCCAGAAAAGAATCAATAAAAGTTTTGCCCACCAAGAATAGCTTACAACATCTTTAGCAGCTTGTTTACCAAATTCTTGTGCAGTATCTATCGGATGATTTATAGCGTCTGAAGCCAGTTCAGAAGCCTCTTTCACAGTCTCCTGAACATTTTCTACGGTTTTTTGTACCTGATCTCCCAGGTTTTCAGCTACCGATTTTTTGTTCTCATTTTCGTTATTATTCTCTAACTTTGCCATTATTATGAGCGACTCTATAATTTTAGGTATCGAGTCATCTTGCGATGACACTTCAGCAGCTATTATCAAAGGAAATTCTATTCTTTCAAACATTGCAGCCAATCAGGAAATCCATAAAGAATATGGTGGTGTTGTTCCAGAGCTGGCTTCTCGTGCCCATCAGCAGAATATTATTCCTGTTGTTGAAAAATCTATACTCAAAGCAAATATACAACAAAATGCAATTTCAGCCATAGGCTTTACCAGAGGTCCTGGGCTTTTGGGTTCTTTGCTTGTAGGTACTTCTTTTGCTAAGTCGCTCGCTATGAGTTTAGATGTTCCTTTAATAGAAGTAAATCACCTTCAGGCGCATATTTTAGCGCATTTCATTGACGATGCAAATCCTGTGCCGCCTAAGTTTCCGTTTTTGTGTCTTACCGTAAGTGGCGGACATACGATGATTGTCTTGGTAAAAGATTATTTTGATATGGAAATTATCGGAAAAACAACCGATGATGCAGCCGGTGAAGCTTTCGATAAAATCGGGAAAATTTTCGATTTAGATTATCCAGCCGGACCAATTATTGACCGATTGGCAAAAGAGGGAAATCCTGATACTTTTAAATTTAATAAACCTAAATTAGACAATTACGACTATTCTTTTAGCGGAATTAAAACTTCGGTTCTCTATTTCATTCAGAAAGAAGTAAAGAAAAACCCTGATTTCATTAAAGAAAATATAAATGATCTTTGCGCTTCGGTTCAGAAATGCATCATCGAAATTTTAATGAATAAATTAGAGAAAGCTGCAAAAGATTTAAATATAAAAGAAGTTGCCATTGCTGGAGGAGTTTCTGCCAATTCAGCATTGAGAAGAGTAATGCAGGACAATCACGAGAAATTAGGCTGGAATATTTACATTCCTAAATTTGAATATACCACCGATAACGCAGCGATGATTGCAATGGTTGCACAACTTAAATTTGAAAGAGGAGAATTTACAGATCTAAGAACCACAGCAACCTCAAAATACGATTTGTAATGAAGATATTATTAGAAGAAAAAGTACTGGGAACACAGTCTAAAAAGAACTCAAAATATTATTGGGTTTTAGAAACGATAACAGGAAAAAATGATACTTCAGCAGAATTTGATGAAGATGATTTTCAAATGATTAGTTCGGAAACTGGTTTTATTCAAAACGTAAAGGAAGAAATCATTGAAAAAATCAACGCTGAAAATGTTTTCAATTTTGATTTTGAACCAAAAGAAGGAGATTACTTATCCATCAAAAATAATTTAAGGAAAAAGGAATATTTAAATTTAATTTTTATGAATAATCTTTGGGTTGAAGAAATCTACATGTGCTCTTACAGAGATTGTGAAGGGGACATTTATACTACGATAAAAACCGGAGTGGCATTTATAAGTGAAAATGAGATATTTTTTTAAAGAATATTAACTTAATTAAACTCAGACAGATTCTAAAAATTCCTTTTTATGAAACTTTTTTTTGGAGAAATCAATAACGGAAAAACAATTATTAATGATGAAGAACAGCAACACATTGTAAAAGTTCTTCGTATGAAAGATGGTGAAGAAATTCATGTAACCGACGGAAAAGGAAATCTTGCTTCCGGAACATTGATTATTGAAGGAAAAAAAGCCGGAATTGAGGTTGCTGAAATCAAAACGGAAACTCCAGATTTTAATCCTAAACTTCACATCGCGATTGCTCCGACAAAAAATATTGACCGTATCGAATTTTTCGTGGAAAAAGCAGTAGAAATGGGAATTTCTGAAATTACCATTCTTCAGACCGAAAAAACAGAACGTAAAAATATCAGCGTTGATAAATTAAGGAAACAGGCGATTGCTGCCTCAAAGCAAAGTTTGAGATTTCATTTTCCTGTCATTAATGATTTAATTAAAATTCAGGATTTTTTGAAAAATATAAATCCCGAAACTACTTTTGTAGCTCATTGCAACGAAAATTTAGAGAGAATTGCTTTAAATGAAATTCCAAAATTAGAAAACTATACTTTTCTGATTGGTCCTGAAGGAGATTTTTCGGATAAGGAAATTCTATTTTTAGCGGAAAGAGGAATTAAAGCGGTTTCTCTTGGAAATCAAAGACTAAGAACTGAAACTGCGGGAGTTTTTGTAGCTGCGTGGAACTACAACAAAATGATTAAATAGTTTTCTCTTTAAATCTTTTTATCGGCCAGGTAATTCCTACCTGAAGAGTATTGATCGGAAAATTTTCGGCTTTCATTAATCTGAAATTATATCCGACAGTCAGCTTTCCGCCACCGCCACCAAATCCAAAATACGGCATAATTCGCGGAATTACTTTTTCAAAATTGGTCTGGAACTGTACTTCAGTACCCAAAGCAATTCCTGCGCTAGAACTTACCCCAATTTTAGGAGACATAAAAAAATCATATCGGTTATTAAAAATAAAATCACTTCCTGCATAATATACTTTTGCAGCACCGTGATTTCCGCCATACTCGATGATTCTGGCAAAAACAACTTCAATGATGTGCATTTGCGACGCTCTGAATGTTTCTGTATTATCTTTTGCGTCACCTGCATAATGATAACCAACTAATATTGCAGGAGTAACCGTAGTTTTTAATTTTCTATGAGAAAGCGTATCAAATTTCAATTGAGAAAACACACTACCAGATAAAAGCAAAAATAAAACAGGAAATAATCTCACCATGATGATTTAAAATCTTAATAATAACTCTTAAAAGCTAAAATTATTGTCTTTTAAATACTTTTCAAAAATCTGGTTCCCGCTTCTCATCGAATTGACCGCCCAACGGATTTTCATTCTCAGAAGCTTTTCTTCATTCAACTTATAATCAATATTAGATCTTATTAGCTTTTGTTTTAATTCATACATACAAATTGAGGCAGCAACAGAAACATTAAAACTTCTTGTAAAACCATACATCGGAATCGCCAAAGTTTCATCCGCAAAGTCTAAAATTTCTTCTGAAACACCTTCCATTTCAGTTCCGAAAACCAAAGCAATCGGTTCGGTAATTTCGTATTCGGGTAAAAATTTTGCATTTTTTTCTAAAGAAACTGCCACCATTTTATAACCTCTGTCTTTAATATTCTGAAAAGACTCCATATTTCTTGGAAGTCTTTCAACTTCAACCCAGGTATCTGCACCTTTTGTCACTCTTAAATTAGGCTCAAAGCTATGCTCTTCCTGCAAAGCCACCACCTTATGAAAACCACAAGCTTCAACAGAACGCACAATTGCTGCTGCATTTCTAAACTGATAAATATCCTCAATCACCGGAAGTATAAAATCTGAACTTTCAGGAGCAAAATGCTCAATTTTTCTTAATCTTTCTTCCGTTAAAAATTGCTGTAAATATTCGTAAGTTTTCTCTAAATCTTTCATCTTCTTTCAAATCTTTGCAAATTAACGTAATTTTGAAATTCTGAACCTGAAAAGGAACTTAAAATCTTTAATTTAAATAAAAAAATGAAGCGAAAAGTCCTTCTGATTTATACCGGCGGAACGATTGGTATGGAAAAAGATTACGAAACCGGAAGTCTCCGTGCATTTGATTTCGGAAATATTTTTGAAAAAATGCCCGAAATGAAATTGATGGAATGCGAAGTTTTCGTGCATCCTTTTGCACAACCACTCGACTCATCCGATATGGGACCGGAAGAATGGAGAGTAATTGCCAATCTTATATTCGACAATTATAAAAAATATGACGGCTTTCTAATTCTTCACGGAACAGACACGATGTCTTATACTGCTTCTGCGTTGAGTTTCATGCTGAAAGGTTTAACAAAACCAGTTATTCTAACAGGCTCACAACTTCCGATTGGAGATTTAAGAACAGATGCAAAAGAAAATCTTCTGACGAGTTTGTATTATGCAAGTTTTTATGAAGAAAACGAAGCCGTGATACAGGAAGTTGCGATTTATTTTGAATATAAATTGTTGCGTGGAAACCGCACTTTAAAATATTCTGCGGAGTATTTTGATGCCTATGCAAGTCCGAACTACCCTATTTTGGGACAATCTGGAGTTCATTTGAAAATTGATAAGGATAATCTTTTCCGTTGTGACGGCAGAATTGAATTTCATGTAGACGAACATATTTCTGAAGATGTTCTTTTCTGGAGAATTTTCCCGGGAATGAAACTGAATCATTTTAAAGAAATTCCGAAAATGAAAGTGTTGATTTTGCAGGTTTTCGGTTCGGGAACAATTTTCAGCAGCGAAAAAACTTTGGAAACTTTACAGCAAATCAGAAATAACGGAACTGAAATTGTTGTGGTAAGTCAATGTATTTCAGGCGGAATTTCGTTTGGAAAATATGAAAACTCTAATATTTTCTCAAGAATAGGAGCCATAAGCGGAAGAGATATGACTGCAGAATCTGCGATTACTAAGGCAATGCATCTTATTGACAATCCTAATTATCACGGAAGTTTTGCTGATAATTTTGCAAGAAATATCTGTGGAGAAATAAGCGAGTAATTTTAAATTAAGAATTTGTAGATTCAATAAAATAGCCTATTTTTGCAGTCTTCAAAACATAGAGAGGTGTCCGAGTGGTTGAAGGAGCTACCCTGGAAAGGTGGTATACGGGTAACTGTATCGTGGGTTCGAATCCCATCCTCTCTACCAATAAGGTGTTGATTTTCAACACCTTATTTCATTTTCAAAACCTATTATTTCGCTAAAAAATTATTTGATAATATTTTTAAATATGTACAAAATATGTATAAAATCATATCTTTGTCCTAACATTTTCCTAACATTTTTCAAATAATTTAGATGAATATAAGCATATTTATTGACCTTGACAGACCTAGAAAAAAAGGTTTTCCTATTGTTTTATTTATTTTTGTTTCAAAAGCCGACAGAGTATATACTTCTCTAAAATACTACTCTTCATCGGAAGATTGGGACTCTAAAAAGCAGGAACCCAAAAAATCACACCCTCAATACAATCTAATTATCGGTGAAATTTTGGATTTAAAAATCAAAATTAATAAAATTGAAAACTCTAAACAAAAAAGAACGGCTCGTCAAATTCAAACTTTATTGTTAGGTAATTATGAATGTATTTACACATTTTGGGAGGAAAGAATTACTGAAGAAGAAAAAAAATTAGAAAATAAAAATAAACCAATTAAAACCGGAGGAAATGCTTCTATTTACAGAGGTAACTTACATGTTTGGAAATTATTCCAAAAATCAGTTAGTTATGATGAAATCAACTATGATTTTTTAACTAGATTTAAAATTGAAAAATCAAAAACATGCTCTGCAGGAGGGATAAATACATACATCAAATCAATTAGGGCAGTATATAATGAAGCCGTAAAAAGGGGTATTTATATTCCAGAAGCGACTGTATCACCTTTCAAAGGAATTATGGAAAAAACCGCTCCAACAAAAGATAAATATTTAACGATTGAAGAAATGAAGATTTTATGTAAAAATCCTTTAGATCATCAATATTACAGATATTTTATGCTATGCTTTTTTTTGGGTGGCTTAGATTTTATTGATATTGCTTCTATAAAGAAATCTGATATCAGAAATAATAGAATAAAATTTATCAGAAATAAAGGCAACACCAACGAAGTTATTAACAATTATATTTTTCCGGAAGCTAAAGAAATTTTAGATTATTTTTTTGATGAAAATTCCGAATATTTAACTCCTTTACATAAATTCTCATACGATAACTATCGAAAAAGTTATGTTGTAAGAACAAAAGAACTTTTTAAAAAATTAGGCATAGAATCTCATGTGGATTCAAAAACGCCCCGATATTCTTTTATTCATATTGGAAGTAAAGAACTATATCAAAATAGAGATATTATTAAAGAATTAGTCGGTCACGCCCAAAATGATACCCATTCTATCTATGAAGGTAAATTTCCTGTAAAGATCAAAGATGAAGTTCACAGGAAAATTATTGATGCTGTTATTTTTCAAGAAAAAGAATTTCATTCTGATGCCGAATACAAAGATTTGGCTTAAGAAATTGTTTCTGTTGTAAATTCTACTTGATAATAATCTCTGCTTATTTTATTTTTACTCCAGTTTTTAATGATGTGAATGTTGTTGTACGCATAGATGTAGTCTTTGATATTAAATAATGACATGTGCCATATTTTTATTATTGCTGTCCAATTAAATTCCTGACCATTTAAACGTATTTGAAGCCATCTCTTCCAATGTGTCAAAAAAAGATCTGGGAAATCACAGTCTGACACAGAATTAGCATTGTTTTGCCCATTCTTAAAACCATCATAATCTACTAAAGCAAGAGTATTCGAAGAATCTTTCATCACAATTGCTGTGTTATATCCATTTTCTTTCGGAAGTTTTACAGGCATTACATAACCGTTAATTTCAATAACGTTTGTTTCTTCATTTTCAGAGCCGTTAATTTTTACTCCTGCAGAATCAAAAAAAAGAGAGTCTTTTTTTACATCATTATCAAGTTCATCAAATTTTAACAGCCATGATTTTTTATTTAAAAAAGTTCTTTTTGGAAATTTAGCCTCATAATTCGTAAAATCATTTACATCAGTTATTTCTTCAGTATTGATTTTATTCATAATGGCAACATTATCAACAATGTCTAAATCATAATTAAACCAATTTTTTAAAATATTAAAATATTCACCGAATGTCATATCAGGAACAGCTTTTTTAAGATCTATTTTGTTAGCGTTTTTCACTAAAGAATTATCAAAATCCTGCGCCTCAGATTCTACAGTGATAATAGAGTTAGATTTTAATTCATACTTTATTACCTCATAAACTTCGTTAATTCCAACCACCGCACCTTCTACATGAAAAGAAATTGTAGCAAAATTGACGTTTATACTCGTTTGAAAAGTTTTAGTAACATCAGAAAACTGACTGTAATATTCTTCATGTGAATAAATATCATTTCCATTGATTCTAACTTTGAATTTTAAAGTCCAATCTGCCTGAACTTTTGCTCTGAAAGTTACATTTACAAAAACCAAATCCTGAAAATTTAATTGTTCTTCTTTACCATAAGTGAAAATCAGGATATTTCCATATTTTATATGATCTTTCCATTCTGACTTTATTGATTCATTAGAAAGAATTCTCACTTCGTTTGAAAACTGATTGACTTTACCAAAATATTCGGTTCCGGAAAACATCCACTTTTTTTGTAAAACAGGATCAGTAAGAATATCTCCTTGTAACTCTAACCCAGCATCCTTAAAACCTGTAATTAACACGTAAATTGGATGTGGAGTAGGATGAATTATATTTAAATTAAAGATATCGCCGTTATTATCTACATAATTTCTTCGCATTTCAGAGCCGTCATTATTAAGGTCGTTATAGTAGCCATCAAAAGACCGCCAAACTTGCTGATCTGGTGAATATTTTTTCGTATATATTCTAGGAAAATTAAAATTTGTTTGTGGCCATGTTTTTCCTGCAATTTCTTTTGCATAAATGTGGATATCCGAAACATCAAAACTTTCTAAAGGAAGCTCAGACAACTTTTTGTCAAAATTGGGTAACTCTTCAAAACCGAAATCAATTTGATTAGTCAACTTATTTCCCTGGATCGATTGAATAAATCGTTCAGCATCGTGTAATTTATTTTCAAACTGAAATTTCCCGACAATTTTATTTTTTAAATTGTTGCTTTCATTGCTTAGATAATCGCCGTATATTTTTATAAAATCTGAATCTGCAATACTATCAAATGGTAATGTGAATTTTGTAAACATTGAATCAGCAACCTTAGAATTGCTTTCTTCAACGCTGATCGGAATATTAGTTAAATCTTCTGAGCCGAATTCTGATATAAATTTTGTTTCCATAGTTATTTTATCACAATTAAAAATTCAATTTCAAAAATCACAAGATTACTTTCAGAGTTTTGGGAAGTCATTTTACCCGGAATTGGAAAACTTTCATAAACATCATTTTCTATTTTAATAAATGTTAATGGACTTTTGCAGAGCTCTTCAATCATTTTTGATTCTTCTTTAAATAGATATCCGGTTTGCAAAACTGCTTTTTTAATCACACTACTATCGTATTTTTCACTGAAGCCTTCTGCGTCTTCATAATTATGAGTATAATCTTCATTAAACTGAAAGAAACCATTAAAAACGATAAGTTCAGGAACTAAATTTTGATTCATAAACTGTACAAAAATCTGATCATGACCTTTTGGAATTCTGAGAAAATCGATACCTAAAATCTGCTTATAATCTCCAAAACTTATTAAGTTTTGGAGATCTTCAAAAAAAACAGAATTGATTTCACCAACTGAAAAAGGATTGTTCGTTACTGTTTTGCCAACAATATCCGATGGCTGCACTTCCGTTGTTAGGTAGCTAAATAAATGCCCTGTTTCAGCATAAAATCGTTTCTGTTTTAAATTACTGAAGACAGGAAACATTTTCGGCTTTTTACCTGGAAATAGTTTAATATCCGAAATCGTCTTTGTAAAAACGACATCATAATTAGCATCTAGTTCCTCAATGGTAACGGCGACATTTGCGGGCTTATAAATAAAAACATTATTAAACTCAACTCCCGGATTTTCAAAAATAGGTTTTGAAAAAACAGGAAAATGTTGATGAACTTTTCTTCCGATATCTGTTGTTGCCTGATCGTTAAAGTAAGCTATCTGATAAGTCGGTTCTATAATTATATTTCCTTCAGCAGATTCAATCTCTATAGACAATTTAATTCTTACCCGTGTAGCGGTATCAGAAATTCTTTGAATCGACATTTTAAAATCATCAAGGCAAAAATTATAATCGCTGATCGGAAAATCTATAAAATCAATATTATTTACCGATACTGGGATTTTTAAGGTTTTACCTGAAAATGAAATAATAATATCTCCTGTATATTTTTGTGCTGCTAAAACAGCCGAATTCTCTGTGTTTATTGTTAAATCTAAAGAAGTGTTTCCTGATGTGGGAGAAACATTTACAAAAGCAGGAAAAACCACATTAAAATCCACGTTTCCAGGATTAGTCAATTTTAAAACAGAAGTTTTTGTTTCTGACAAATGACGATATTGTGTAAAATTGACAAGCGGTAAGTCTGCGGTAATATCATTTGTATTGACTACATTAATAGTTATGTTAAAAGATGTTGCAATACTAGCATTGCTTTTTTTTAGTCTGCAATTGACAACCTTTGTCCCCGATGTTGGGAGTTCAGAATTTGTTGAAAATGGAAATGCCGGATCATCTTCTAAAGTAAAATTATTAACTGTGCTTTTTTCTAAAAATAAAGTTCCTGTCGTTTCAAAGTTTAGATTTTCCAAACTTGTATTATGTAATATATTGACATTTAGATCTCCAGAAAGTGTATTGTTAATTCTATTATATATTAGTGTATAATTGGCTTTATCTGTTTTCAGTCTTTCAATCGGAGTAGTTTTTGTCAGATTGATAGTATGAACTGGTCCAAATTGATTTTCATCTTTAAAATACACTTTAGCAATAAATTGACTTCCTGTTAGTTGGTCTGCATCTACAAAAATTTCTGCTGTTGCCTGATTGCCTGAAATTCCGGAAACCAATACGGTTATCCAATCAATTGAAGTATTAATGTACTGAACATCTACTGTAATTGGAGTAGAATTCTGAGCATTAATTGTGACATTTTGCACCTGAACAAGACCCGAACCTTCTGTATATAAAACATCCTGCGATGTCGGAGTTATCGAAAAAATCATATATTATCTTTTGTTTTTATTTTCTAAATTTTCTCTGTTTTTTACCATTCTTCGCATTTTCTTCTCATTAGCAGGATTTTCTACGATGAAAGCTTCTAAACCGCCATCGTCGTCTATTTTTTGAAGAATATTGAGAAGTTTTGTTGCAATTGCATAAAATGCTGTAGAATTTTCTGAAGAACTTGACGCACTAGAAGTGGAAGAAGCTGTCGTGTTTTTTTCAGGATAACCACCTTCTGCCAAACTTGTTATTTTGTTGGCTCGCATAAATTCAAGACGTTGTATATCTTTAGAAATTACGGGGTGTTCAGTCATCCATCTAGGTGCCGTCCATTCTCGGCGGTGTAATTTTACTAATCCTACAGGTCTTTCTCCGGTTTCGTCAATGGGAAGATTGCTTTCACCTGTATAACCCTCAAAAAAACCTCCATCAGCGTAAGATTGTAGTTCGGGAAGTGGTTGTGCTGCGATTGTTGCAATTTGTATTGCTCCTAACGCACCTACAATTGCAGCAATTGCTATACCAGGTAGTCCCATTGAGAGGGCATTGGCAACACCTAAAGCAGTTGCGCCTACAGCGGAGAAAAGTTTAGACATTTTATCTGCTTTTGCTTGCTTATATTCAATTTCCGCTTGTTTGTTTGCAAGTTGAGCATCTAGAAGTTCTGTTTCTTTAGTGTAATTTTCCTGAGAAATTAATCCTAATGCTAATTTTTTGTCTAGTTCATTCTTTTTAGAATCTTGAATTTTTGTAAAACTTTTAAGCTCTCTTTCCCCCAAAGCTCTTTGTAAATCGCCATACATCGTAGCAGCATTTCCTAGGGCTTGAAAAGCAGTTCCAATTCCAGCAATTGCACCAGATAAATTTTCTAAGTTGTTAAATACATCATCCCATTGCTTTGCTGTAAAACCTAAGATGTCAATTTCTTCTTTAGGATTTTTAAGATCTCCCGAAGTCCCCTGAAGATCACCAACAATTTTTGCTATTTCTTCACTGACTTTGGCTAAATCCTGAAGCATCTGCTTCTTTAAATCTCCAGAAACAAATTCCAATTGAGATGTAAGCATCTCTTTTGTTTTCTGAAGAGTAATTAACTGAGCTTTTAAAAGTTCCTGATCTGCCTTTCTCCTTAAAGCTTTTTTAGCGTCTTCTAGATTTTTAACACCATTTAATTCGGCATCAGATAATTTAAGAAATCCTTTTTGCGATAATTTTTGTTTAAAATCTTCGTAAGTGGTTATCTCATTGATTTCTTGTTCACGAATTACACGTTTTTCATTATTGACTTTTTGTTGATTTTCAATAAAATCCTGAATTAATTTCGCATCGTATTTTTGCTGGATTGCCAACATTTTTTGCTTATGCTCTTCCTCTTTCTGCTCGTTAATTTTATTGACAAGATCGATTGATTTATCAATATCAACTTTCTCAGATTTAGATTTTGATTTCTCTTTTCGATTTTGAAGTTCAACAATTTGTTTTTCAAAATTTGCTTCTTCCTGATTTCGTCTGTCTACTTCTTTTTGAGTTTCTTTCTGAAATTCATCCTCAATAACTTCTGATTTTGAAGTTTGATATTCTTCCTGAAGTTTTATTAATCTTTCGTGAGATTCCTTTTCTGCTTTCTCAATCTCTTCAAGCTCCTTTTTACGGTCTTTTTCTGCTTTCAATCGGTCTTTTTCTGCCTGTTTTTTCTTCTTTTCATCTTCAGCTGCCTTATCAAAATCGAAATCTTTAGAACCTCCCTTCTTTTTATCGTCATCAAAAACATTAGCATATCTTTTTTCGATTGTACTGTTCAAATCATCTATGTCTTTTTGAAGGCTTTCAGCTTTTTTTGAAGATGCGGATATTTGTAGAGTCAAAACTTTATTTCTGTTTGCTAACACATTACTTTCAACTACTGACAATTGTTTAAAATCAGGATCTTTAATCCAAGTTTTACCAGGAAAAACACCTGTCATTTTATAGATATTTTCCTCTCTTTCAGAAGCTAACATATCCATTTTAGCTTCTTCACGGATTAAAGCTGATTGTTTCTCAGATGTTAAAGATTCAAGCGCTCTTTTTTTAGCTAGATTGGTAATTCTGTTAATCAAAGTTCCATACGCTTCACTAAGTTTCAAAGTTGCATAGTATTCTTTGTCAACAGTTCCTCTGAATTCAGGTGCAATTTTCACTAATTGTTCATAAGCATCTTTTCTTTGCTGTAAGGTTTTATTTTGATCATTTAATGTTTTAATTAAAGGATCAATTTTTCTTTTAAGTTCCTGTACATCCTGCAAAACCTGCTTACTCATGCCTTTCTGCATTTCCATATTCAGCCTTTGCTCACGGCTCAGAACAGCAATTTCTTCACGCGCTTCTTTTACCCTGTTTCTGAAAATGACAAAAGCTGCAACTGCGGCTGTCAAAAGAGATAATAAAAAACCTAAAGGATTGAGCTTTGTTGTTGTATTGAAAACACGCATAGCTGCCGTCGCTCTCGCTATATTACCAGTAAGTATAGCTTTCGCAGCTGCATATAGTAATGTAGATGCTCTTGCAACTGTCTCTCCTATTACTTTTGCTTTTTGTACTGCATTGTAAAGTAAAGTCTGTTGCCATGCTCCACGGGTAAGTAAAGTCGTAAGGACTAAACCAGCACGGTAACTTGCCATTACCGCAATTACTGCAAGTATCGTTTCTTTAAGATGTCGAAGTTTCTGAGCCATTCTTAAATATTCTTCAGAAGGATCCTCGTTTTCCAAGTCGAAAATTATAGAAAGCATATCTGCCAATGCAGATTTTACTTTTGAATAGGCTATACTCAGTACAGAAGCTGTTCCTGTAAGATTTACCCAAATATTATTGAGCTTTTCGTTTGCTTCAAATTCAGCTTTTTTGGCAATTGCTGTTTCATTTGTGCTTACAACTAATGTATCAAGATTGGTATTAATATCTTTCAGTTGTGATAAATACTGATATCCTGCATCTTCTCCGGGACCTCCGAAAATATCGGCAATCGCAGTTCCGGTTATACGACTGTCCGCTCCAACATCAGCAATTTTTGCAGAAACCGTTTGTAAAACATCAAAATAGGAAATAGTTCCCGCTGCAATTTTTTTGTAAGTGGCATCAACATCAATTCCCAAAGCACGCATAGCATCTTTTGTTCCTTTAGTACCTTCACGCACTCGAAGCATTCCTTCTTTGACAACATCGATACCTTTATCATCATAAACGCCCATCTTTTCAGTCTGTGCAATGATTGCCATCATCTGTTCTGCAGAGACTTTAGCATCCTTCATCATCGGAGCATATTCTTTAATCTGCGCAAGCATTTCTCCGGAAGCATCGGCACCGGAATCAAAACCGTCAACAATTAATTTTAGAGATTTTTCGGTATCACCGGTTAAGACGTTCATGCCTTTTATAGCACTTTGAATTTCTTCTGCTGATTTCTCGTAAGTATCTACTATTGCCTGAACTGATGCTGTAGCTTTATTAAGATCAGCGCCTTTAAGGTCTGAATCGAGTGTAGACAATGCAGATTTTATTTTGACTAAGTCTTCAACTCTTTTTGCCAGCTGTTGCCCCCATTCCATTGCTTTGGATGTGGCGTTTTCAAAGAAGTTTGCAGCAACATTTCCTGCAAAAATTTGAAAAAGTGATTCTGTATCTCTACGAGTTCCATTGATCTCATCTCTCACTTCTTGAAACCTCGCACGCACAGTACGCAATTGTTGAGATGTTCTGATATATTCTTCAGAACCAACGGTCATTCCTCGAAGTTCACGCTGAAGTCTACTGACTTCTGCGCCGATGCCTCGGTATGAATTTGTGATTTCACGGTCATTGATCCTGATAACGACATTCGATTGAACGCTTCTTCCAGCCATTGATAAAAATTTTACCAAAAATGGAATTGTTCAGTCGCTCAAAAAAGGACATTACTGTCGTTGGAAATTTGAAATAGAAACTGCCATGTTCTGAGCGATTTCTTCGCCTCTTGCTTCGGCGATTTTTTCAGAAACGAAATTTAATACTCCAGACCTTCTAAGCACTTCGTCCAAAAATGGTTTTGCAGGCTGTTTCATCATGTGATTTCTAAAGTGATAGGTTGTACCTTTTATGGTTCTGCTTCCTGCGCTCCTGGAAATATCAACACCATAATGACGGATGTAACCGTGTTTTGACATCTTTAAAGAAATAGCGCGCAGATAAGTACTTCGATTTCCATTTCGCACCAAACCATAATTTTTAAAACGAGGAACTGCACTTGCATCCTTAAGTGATTTGTCTCTTGATGTACCATTATAATGATTGGCAAAGCCACGGGTTTTACCTCGCAAAGCAGCCGTTAATCTTCCGGATGCCTGAATTCCGATTTGCTTATCGTTGAATGTACGTGCCATATTTAATCTTTTTCAAAAACGATCCATTTAAAAATTTGACCAACGGGAATCATATCAACTTCTTCCTGAATTCCTTTGCTCAGGTTTTCTTCTGTAATTACTTTGGTCTCGTAAACAATTACTTTTTCCTGGTCAAAACCAAGTTCTTTCATCAGCTCGTAAACATCATGCTCGGAGGTTGGCAGATTGGGGATGATGCCCCGAAAAAGAAAGTCTATTTCAGTGGTTGACATATTTTTTTTGTCCTCCATTTCGCCAATTGGGGCAAAATATCGACAGAAAACAGTGATCATTTCTTCCTTATAGTCAATCATAGCATTATAATGTTAGACAATTGCCGGACATTGATGGACAACTGCAGAACAAAAATAAAAACCCCGATATCCTAATAAAAGGACATCGGGGCGTCAATATAAAAAAGTTAGTTAGTTAGTTATTATTCTTTGTGGGAAGATACGCATCGATATCGGCATGTGTGTAAAGAAATTTACCGAAATCTTCATGTTTTTCGCCTAAGTCTGCAATCCTGATGACATCATCCAAAATATCACTGAAAAATAATTGGTCGTCATCATCAATCGGGTCGCCAATTCTTACCTGTCTTTTAATTGTCATTATTCTGTCGACAAAATTTTTATTCGCACCGGCTCTATCCTGCATAAAAGAAAGCAGAATGCATATTTTGTAGCCGTAGGTTTCTGTAAGTTTATGCTCCGACATAGCTCTGGTATTTTTCGTTAAAATGATTATGCATATTGGTAAAAGCGATTTCAAGCGTCGCACCAAATCCTTGGGCAAATCTTCCTGTTTCCTGAGATTTGTATTTCACATGAAAAACTCCTGCAAAAGTTTTACAGAAAATATCTGTTTTTTGTTTTACACTGAGATCAGCATTTGCCGGAAGTACCGGAACGAAAATTCTGTTTAACAATCTTCTTCTTCGGTTGCCTAAAAACTTACTTTGTCTTTGGTTTTTAGACTTTAAATTTGGGTTTAGCATTTTATATTTATTTAAAAGTTATTTCTAAATAAACCAAGAAAAAAAGCCTTGATTTTCTTGGCAGTCGCTAAACCCAATCGTCCGAAGAAGATTTCCAATACTCATCAAGACCTATGTCTTAATATTTTTTCGTAAAAATGTTGTGAAGATTTTTTAAAGACTTCTTCAGGTCAATTGAGTTTAGCTCTACAAATGTAGGTAAAAAAAATAATCCACAAAATTTATTGTAGATTATTTATAAATTATTTTTTGAGTTTGTCGTAAAGTTCTAAAACTTTTGCAATACGGAGTTTTGTTTTTTCTCCTATTGTGTAATCGTAATAATTATTTTTTCCCTGAAGTCTTCCTTCGACCGTTGTTGCTGTAGTTATTTCCCTTAAAAAAGCAATCATTTCTTTAGTACAAAAAACATCCGATTCTTCAGTAACCGAAGTTGTAGTTCCTAAATACCTATTGTATGATGATGAACTACTAGTTCTTGTACTTTCATCCGTGTATTCAAACGTTTTTCCATCGTATAAAAATCTTGCTTTATTCCAAAATATAAAGCTGTTTTTCTTATAGATATTTACAAATCTTAAATAAACACCTGAATCTGTTAAAACTAAATAAGGATAAATTTCACCCTTCCTCATTGGGTTTATGATATACTTTTTATCAAACTTATCATATCTATAATCAAATTCTTTTAAATCCTGGGATGTAAGAATGCTGAAATCATTTGCAGGAACAATTGCGTCTTTTATTTGATTGTATTCTATGATAGTTTTTATTGCATCTTTTGATTTTTGTAAAACTTCATCATTAGCAGCAACATCTCTTATTATTGTGATTTCAGCTAAAATAGAATCTAATTTAGGTCTATTATCTAGATTCTCTACAGCTAAATCATTTAGTTTAATAATTTTCTTAAACTGCATTTCGCTTTCCTGAGCATTCATTAAAAACGATAAGAAAGCAACACAGAAAAATAAAAGTTTTTTCATGGTAAAATTATTATTTTTCTTGAGCTTCTTTTATCATTTTTTCTAAATCTTGAATAGAAGTTCTTGTCGTAAACTCTATATTATTACTACTCATAATTCTAGTCCAAATTGTTTTTTCTTCTCTTTCAATGCTTTCAGTAGCAACTTGTGGTCTATAGAAATATGAAATCTGATTAATATTCAATTTGTAAACCTGTGTGTCTACATCTCTAATTTCGATAAAGTTTTTCATGGTAAAAATTTTTGATAAATATAAAGAAAAAGAAAATATTAAAAATACGGGAAGCCGTAAAAGAAAAAACCTCCGGTGAGGGAGGTTTTGTATCGTTAAAAGTTAGACATTAATTGTTGGGGTTGTTTGGTTTGGTAACAATTACTTTTGATAGAAATGCACTTATGATTGCAACAATCACTCCGCCACCAAAAATAGAACCTAAAACTTCGTGATCGCAATAAATCAACCATGCAGAGAAAGCCATCGCTGCTAAAGTGAGTAAAAAAGAAAAAACTAACCCTAAAATATTTACTCTTCGGGTTCCTTTTTCATTACTTCTTACCAAATCAGTTTTGGTATCAAAGGCTTTATGCCTGAAAGCTTGCTCTTTATCCGCAGATTGTTTAAGCCATTCTAGAATGTGCGGATCGATAGCGTATAGCTTTTCAATTTCGGCCGCATCAGGCAAAAGATTATCATCAAAAACCTCTTGTACCATGTGCCCCTGCTGACCTTGCTGGTTTCTTACGACCTGCTGCGTACGTTGTTGTTTAGCCATTGCAAGTATCAGCTTTATCGAAGGCTTTTCTATAAGAGTTTACAGCATTATTTCGGTCTTTGCTTAAGTTTTCTCTATCATCTCTAGTGGTAGGTACTCTTAAGTTTTCAACTTCATTTTTAATTCTTTTGTACTCTTTGTTTTGAGAACTAACCTGACCCGAATAAGCAGACTTAATGTTACCAAGTGCCAAAAGTGACGCTTTTAGTATGCTCATAATTTTCATTATTAGTTTGTTTAATGGTGCAAATATATACATTTTGATTGATTTGTTGTTTTGCTAAAACAAATTAGTCTGCAAAAGAATACATGAATAACGCCAAAACGCGTCGCAAATTGTATTTTAACACAAATTAAAATTTGATGTTTTTATAAATATCATATAATTTCTGCATCGTAATTTTTACAAAACTAAAATATCAATGATAATAAAAGGCTATAAAGAGAGGTTCCTAAACTGTAGTTGCAGCATTGTTAAAGAAGGCCTGACTTATATTCTTCATAATTTTCTAACCAAATATTTTTCATAAATTAAAATTTTAATTAAAAAACATTCTTTGAAATTCTGTATGGTCAATTTCTGCAGGTATGAAAAATGGCCGTAATTCTAAAGCTCCACAAATCTTCAATAAATTAGGAAGCGATATCTTTGTTTGCCGATTAAAATACCGGGTTAAAGTGTCTTCTGATATTCCTGTGAGGTCAGAAAGTCTGTTTTGCTTCATGGATTTTTCTTCCATCCTTTCTTTCATAAATTTTATTATCATTTGTTCGCCTATGTCGGCTGAATTATCGAAATTTGCCATAAGATTTTGATATTAGTATTAGAATTTTATTATTACAAAGAAAGCCCTCCGTCACGAGGGCTTTTATTTTTTTTAGTCAGCGGTTGTGATTTCATATAACCACTCAGAAATTTCGCCATCTAAAGAATAATCTACCAAATCAAATAATGCTTCATATTTTTCTTGACCTTCCAAATCAGAAGCTTCATCAAAATCAGGCATATTATTAGTTTTAGCACTGAATTCTTTTTTATCTCCATTTTCAGCAATTACATAAGCTGTGATTTTTTGATGACCATAACCTGCAGTGATAGCAAAAGCATAATCGATTGTAAATTCTTGACCTTGTGTTGTTGTGTAAGTTTTCATTTTGTAAAATTTTAATTGTTAGTATTTGTTTTATTATTACGATGTAAAGATATAATTTAATTTCCAAATCCGCAATAGTGCGGATTTAATATTTTAAATTTTAACACTTTTTTAACACTAAAAAGTAAAGCCCAACCTTACGGGGTTGGGAAAAATTAAACTATGTTAAAAAAAGAATGTTAGCATTTTAGGAAATCATCCGTCCATTTGTCGGCGTGCGCTTTTAAGCTTTGATTGTTATTAAATTCTAAAGTTACTTCAGAACCGAAACTATTGTCTTCCAGTTCAACAGGTGTAATGATGGATCCTTCTTTTTTAAAAGCTTTATGTAAAAAATGATTTTCATCTGCAGACTCCACTTTCATTCTTGCCATAAATTCCAGAATAATCTGTTCGGCATCATCAATCCTTTGATACTGCAATTCCAAATCATCATCATATACATTGCTATACATAACAGCAAAACCAATTTTTCTGGTCGAAATAGTATTCTGTTCAGGCCCCGAAAACGTCAGTTCATAATCGAACAAAGCAAGATAAGGGCTTTCAAAGTCAGATTTTTCCATATTATTCAGCAATTCACGACGAAAATATCCTGCAAAAGACTTTACATCAACAGATTTACTTACGAGATCTTCGAAGTAATCTTTCATTTTCAGGTAAGAATTATTTTCTCTTGGCATTTTCCTGTTCTATTTTTTTGTTTTTAATGATGATTTTTGTGAAGACATGCATAAACTCGTAAATTCTTGTTGAATTGCTCTCATGAAGGTTTCCGAGCGGTTGAGTTTCTTCATTCATTACGAGATTAAGAATGATCTCAGAGAATGGTTGATGTTTGGCTTTTGGTTTTCTGTTTTCCTTAATTTCTTCAGAAGTTTTTTCTTTAGGCTTCGGAAACACTACCGGAAACTGATCTGCCAAATGATGATAAGAGGATAAATATGTAAAACCAATTACCTGTCTTTCCTTTTTTGAAATCTTGTCTGTTTCTTTTGCTATTGAAGGAAGATTTTGTTCGTCGAAATTTTCGCCAATGCGATAAATGGAAGCGCACAAAGCTCGTAGAAACTTATCAGATTTTGTTTCCATCCATGAATGGAAAAACTGATCCATAAAAGAAAACTGCTTTATTGATAAATCACCGAGACGATCTGCAGGCTTTCTCAGATTTTCTATTTCGGGAAAAGAATGAAGTTTAGGAGGTTGTAATAAAAAATCACCAAACTCTGAAAGTGTAGATATCGGAACTTGCCTGATGATCTTCCAAAGTTTTATGCGACTCCAAAAGCCTTTGTTTTTTTGAAAAAGAATAATAATCATTTTTCCAAATGCTTTCTCCGGAGTTTTATCGAATTGGTTGAGATATAAATCTACAATTTCCTGCAACTGCCATTCGTTGAGTTCCTGCCAAGATTTTGCGACGGTGATATTCATCCTTTAATTTTTTGTAAAATTGAAAGAAATCAACATTTTCTTAAAGGACATTTGTAATTTTGAAAAATGAAAGTCAAACTAAAACTATTTTACGCCCCAACTGAAGAGCAATATTATATCTACTATTTTAAAGGTTATAGCTTTATTTTATATAAAATTGAAAATATAAAACCTTTAAATATAATGCCTGTAGACTATTTTGGAATTCCCCACCCAAGCGATAAAGTTATTACTGATGCTGTCGAAGAATTTGCCATTGCTGAGTTCAAGAAAATTAACAATGATTTTTAACAAAAAAAGAGAGCTTCCGGATTGATGGTGGAAGCTCTCTTATAAATTTGAATATATAAATTGGATGGTTTTGCATTGGATTCAAATTCTATACCAAAATACAAGGTTAATTATCAAATAATTCTGGTTGTTTAGGTTGAAGATTATCAATTCTATTTTTTCCATCATCGAAATATTCTTTATCTATTTCGCAGGCTATTCCCTGCATACCCATATTATGTACAGCTTCCATACAAGACATTGATCCTGCGAAAAAATCAGCGATAACGGTTTCTTTAGGAGTTTTATTTTTTGGGATTACCAATGCTAAAAGTCGTTCTATGAGACGTACGGGTTTTTGAGTTGGATGTATATTCCCAAAATGTTGGGAATTGTCAGATATTATACTCTGCTCTTTCAAGCCTTTTTCAAGTGCTATAATCTGATAAGTAGCAACGCATTTAATTTTATTATTTGTTTGTTTTGTAGCTTTAAACGTAGCTAAAGTTTCAGCGTGTGTATAGTCAATCCCATCCTTTACTTTTTTAAGATTTTCAATCACTTTTTCATACATCTTGCCTTTTCCAAAAAGACATTGTAATCTTCTAATATCTTCATAAACTTTATCTTGATCGTATTTCTTAATCTCGCCATAACACACCTTAACATTATTTATTTTGCCAGAATCTTTTGCGAAAATTGATATCGTTTCATGCACCCTAGTAATAGGGAGTACGGGCGATGATCCACGTCTCTTATTCCAAATAATTTCTTCTTTAAAATTAAATTTCAAGTCAGACAAAATAGTATTCCAACGGTAAAAGCTTTCACCACGACCAAACATCACTATAAATCCATTCTTCGTCAAAAGCCTTTTGCATTCGGAAAAGAATTTCAGCTCATCAAACGGGCGTTCTAGCTTCTGGTTTTTTAAATACAAGTACGGCGGATCAATACAGATCACATCAATACTTTCATCAGGAAGCCTTTTCATTACTTCTAAATTATCTTCGTTAAATAACTGTATCATTTTTATTTTTTTTAACTAAAAAACAGATCAGCTTCAGCTTTTCTTCTTCGGATTAAGCCGTTTAAAGTCTTTCCATCGGCGGTAATGTATCTTGAAGTAAACCAGTCTTTAATAGTATCTGAATTTGCTTTTTTATTGATTAAAGAAAATAAAGTATCAGAACCTCCGGTATTGTAAGTATGCGATACTAGAGCATCAAATTGATTTTGTGTAAGCGTGATTTTAATTTTATTCTTAACTATTTTTTCATACGTTGGTAAAACAGATGAAAATAATTCTGCTCCTTTTTCTTTGCTGATGGAAGGATCTTTCATGGTTACTTTTTTTCCACCCGGATAATATGTATTTCCGTAGCCTATTGTCGGGATTCCTGCTGAATCAAAATAAGGTTTGGAACTGAATCCTTCAAATGATAAAATCAGATTGATTCCTTTTTTTGATGTTTTCATTTTTTAAAATATTTATAGATGAAAAAGATGAAGATTAAAAAAAAGATAACGATTGTAATCACAATCCAGGTTCCGGCTTGAAAGCCTTTAACTTTTACCTCCTTTGTTTTGTTTTTTACTTCTTTGAATCGCTCTTTAACATTATTTTCTTCAACAATGTTTTCTGAAAATTGCTTGAATTTTTCAACAAGTGATTCTGATTTTTTCTCAGTTTTTTCTTCAGTTGATTTCGAAACTTTTGATCTGAAGACAATATTTGCATTTCCGGAAACTTTAAAACTTTGCAAAGTATCACCATTTTCAACATGGAAGATTTCAAGTGGCCTATCAGTTTCAGCCTTACCAGCAATGTCAATTTCTGTCTGTGATTCTTTTTTTTGCTCAGCTGTTTCCTTTTTGGAAATAGCTTCTTTCTCCTGGCTTTTGACTTCATTCTGAATGCTGTCTTTTTTTGAATCAACTTTTTCAAATTCTTTCTGAGTTTCAAAACTTTTCGTGACCTGTTTAGTTTTGCAACCCATCATCGATAGAAGTGACAATATCATTATTATTGTTTTCATTTCCCTCTTTTTTATATTTTGATAGTAATTCGTGAAGCACATCATCTTTTTTCTCCAGTAGCTCTAAAACTTGAAGCAAAGAAGCATCTAATTTTCTTCTTTGCTTTTCATCTCCTTTTTCATGCACCGACTTTGCTTCCGTGAAAACTAAAGCAACTGCAGCTAATAATGATACTACAGGAATTGCAGAAATAGGAAATTCAAAAAAATAGGAAATAGGCACTATTGCATCGAAAATAAATGCAAATACAAGCATTCCAAAATATTGATTAAACTTTGAAACACTTCTTTTATAGCCTTCTGAACTTCTCACTTCGCCAATTTGTTTCGCTTTTCTGATTCCAAAAAAGAAATCAATAATCATCGCCAGCAAAACTGCGCACCAAAGAATTCCGATGACAATTAATTTCATCGTTATTGCGCTGTAATCTTCTTTTAAAAATTCTAATATCATTCTAATATTATTTTTTTATTCCCTGTAAACAATTGAAAAGAAGGGAATTTATTATTTATCGCTTAATTATTTTCAATAATAAATTGTTCAATTATCCTTGATAGCCATGCCTGCCCTGTAAAATTCGGATGCACAGTATCAGTTCCGCCGTCACCTATAAGAGTGCTGTATTGATTAGGTGTTCTTAAATACGAGAACCCCGCTTTCTTCTGAAGATCTAAGTAAGGAATTGAATAATATTCGCAAGTTTTTGCAATCGCATCGTTTATAGCAAAACGTCTTGTTTCATCACCCATAGAGTGATTATAAGGCAAGACAAACATTAATTTTTTACCCGGTCTGTTTTCAGTAATATTTTTAATTAACCACGCTATATTACCGCAGATAGTGTTTTGAACGGTTTGCCATGTAGGAGAATTGAAAGCACCGAAATCGCAATAGTCAGTAGGCACACCTGCATTAATAGAATTACCAACGTCATTAGTGCATCCAAAAATTATAATGTAATCACTGTCACTTGCTATATCCTTTGCCCGTTGAATAAATGTATTTGTTGCAGCTGAACTATAAAAACATAAATGAGTTCCGGAAACTCCCAAATTTTGAACTACATTAGAATTTCTATTACCTATCAGTGTCGGGTATGCGTTTTCTGTAAAAGTTCCTGCACCTAATCTGCCTATGGTAATTGAATCGCCTAAATATGTGAGCTTCTTACCATAAATAGAAGTTCTATAACTTGATAATTCTTTTAATTTTGACAAATACGTTACACCATAGGCAACATAAGAATTAAAGGTGTACTGAGCATCGTAGATCATAGTTTCAGCATAGCTCTGTCCAAAACCTCTGAATTTTGCTGTAAATGATAAATATTTCGCATCATCTGGTTTTGTTAATGTCCCGTTTAAAGTAGTAATATTAAAGACAGATATTAAAGATTTATCTTCTTTATGCCATGCCATTTTAAAATTAGCGTACTGATCACTCCCTCCAGTGTTGCCACCGATTGGTTTATTTTTATAGCCAACTTGCAATATGTCTGATACATTAATTAAATTAGACCATACATCTAAACCTTTAGTTCCTACAATTACAACTCCGCTGGTACTTAAGTATTTACCATCAACAACAAGATTATTATCAAATCTATTTATTAACATTTTATTTCTTACATCTCTTACAGCTTCGACAGAAGCAGGAGCAATAGAAGGATTTTTAATATCTTTTGCATTTGTTAATATTGAAACACCAAAAACATCAATAGCTGAACTTACCCACGCTGTACCATTATAGTAATTTGCACCACCCGATATAACATTTGCGCTGTTTAAATACTTTACTACTGCTGTATCTCCGCTTTCTTTAATCCCAATAAATTCGTCTTTTTCTAAGAAAGTATTAATTGAAATTACATTAACCCCGACCTTAACATCAACTTGTGTGATTATTGATTTGCCATAAGTTGAAAGACCAATATCTTTACCTTTTAATACTGTTAATATTCCGGCAGTGCCAACGTTAACAGAAATAGAATCTATATATTGATTTTGTATTGTTTCTTGAAATATTGGAAATATTTGGGTTAGAGAACTACTAATATTAGACGCAGGAGCCGATGGTTCTTCTATGACTTTTTTCACGTTGAAATTAAATTTACCAAGCCTTGTCCATTTGCTACTTGACCCTGGAATATCAGTACTTGTAGCTGTTGCACCTGGTGTTAATTCCCAAATAGATCCTTGATGTGTTTTTTGCACTGGATTTGATGTAGATGATATTAGAGGAAAAGTAGAATTTGTAAAAGCTGGAATAAACTGTGTTGCTTGAGGTATAGAGTAAACAACAGCATCCCATATACCGCCAGAATACAAAAACTTAGTAATAAATCCTTTTTTTGCTTTTAAATTATTCTGGTTTGGATAGTTTGTTCCCGGATCTTCATTTTCAAATAGCCCTGGAGTATACCAACCAGGTTGCCAACCTCCAGAAGGAATAGGAGTATCAGGCAAAATTTTTCCTCTATCTGCCATCTGAACAGCCGATGACAGTTGCATATATTGTTCTTTTGTTAAAACAACAGGTTCATTTTCACTATAAACCAATGATGTGAGAGCTATTTGCGCCGCTGCAGGATCTGAATAAATCATTCCATTAATTTCTACCTCTCTCACATCTGCTTCCAAAAGAGAAAACATTTCATTTGTTGTTGAAACAACTTTTAATTTATTACCATTGACAATTTCTACATTGTAATTTTTTAGGGCAAATTGCCCATTAAATTTAAATGCTAACGCTTCTGAAGTTCCGGTAACTGTTTCGAAAATATGCGACATTATGTATTTATTTTAAACAAAAATAGCAGGCTAAAACCTGCTACAAAAGGACATTTCTAAAGGTAAAGCCCTGATTTTTTCTCTATTATTTTCGGCACATTTTCAACGGTTACATGTTTGTAGCATGGGAATTTTTCGGGATTGTTTTTCAGATATTTTATAATTCCGCCAATAGCTTCAGAAGCAGTTTCCCTGAATTCTTCAGCGAGATTGTTTTTTTGAACATCAGATAAAATAAGAGATTTCTGCCACGGCATTTCTTCGTATTGAATAACCACTCCGGAAGTAATGAAAGTAAACTGTGAAAGCTTCAGAGCTTTTCCGAGTGATGAATACACAATCGCATCTTTTAACAAAAAAATAAGATCTTCATCGGTGGAAAGTTCTGCAACGACGCAATCTTTTAACTGATCAGCCAATGCGAGCCACACCCTTTTCATCAACGGCACCAAATTAAGATACACATCCATCGATTTGTTGATTGTGTAGACCGAATTGAATTCTTCCGGTGTAGGAATCGGCGCAAAAGAATGTTTTGTAAAGAAATTGCATCGGGATTTTAAAGCAGAATCTTTTGCAATTTCGGTGAGCGCATCCGACAAAGCTTCGTCTGCAGTTTTCACTAAAGATAAACCAATATCACGAACATCCCACCAATCAGCGTTTTTCATTTTTTCCTGCTGGTATTTTTCCATTCCAAAACTCGTAATCTTTACTTTGATGAAAGGAAGTGCTTTCACGACTGAATAACAGGCTCCGGCTTTTAAAATCAAATCGGCAATCTGTTTTTTGACTTCATCTTCGGATCCTTTCAGTTCGATAATAATATCTTCTGATATGTAAGGAAAGATATTTTTACGAAATGCGGTTTCTTCGTGAGCTTCCAATTTTTCGAAAGCGAAATCTTTATGAAGTCCGATATATTTTTTATAATCTTCAGCTGTTAACTTTTGCATTTTCTATACTTTTTTGTGAAAATATTTTTTCAAACGATTTTGTCAGGTTTTGCATTTTTACAACAAAATTTTGAAAACTTTTATTTTGTCTTTTTACATCACAACATTGCTCTGTCCGGTTGGGTTTTTATCTAAGGTTGTGAGTTGTACATTCGGGAATTTTCCGATTAAATTCTGATCCCAACCATTCCAGTCACGGATAGTTAAGAATATTTCCAAAGTCACTGCATGCTTAGCCGGAAGACGGGAGCAAAGAATAGTGTATGCTTCTCGCTTATCAGATCCGGAACCGGAAAGATTTTTTCCTCCCGGAATACCCGCACCGAGTAAACAAGGATCTACACCCATTGGGAAAAGGATTTCTGAGTTTCCTGCGGAGGCGTCGAGAAGGAAGTCGCCGTTGGATTGATCTTGTTTGATTGTTTCGATCTGGACTCCTTTTATAGGCTCATTACTGTTAGAATTTCTATCACGGAAGAAAGGAGAAATTAAAGATCTTCCTGCAGATTCATTTCCACTTAATTTTTTATCAATGCTTTCAACCAATTCAGCACGTTTGTTTTCTTGTTCAGTTGGTTCCATTTCTTTCCAAACATCTGCACCATATCGGTGGGTAAAATAATCATCTGCAATATGAATGAGATATTTAAAATTGAGCTGATTTTCAAACATGAATTTTTTGAATTCTGGAATTGCAAGAACGACATCCATCCAGCCGTTTTTGAAAGAAGAATGCCAACCAACATCTGGATAAACTTTCTCGATGCTTAAAGTATCAATGGAAGCGATACAGAAGTTTGTAATCCTTTTTCGCTTGCAATATTCTTTGATTTCCTCCACAGAAAACATCTGACTGAAAAGCGGAAGCTTCACATCATTTTCTTTTTTTCGGCTTTCCCAATCACTGTTGATGATCACGTTTTCAATCAAACCAGTTTTTTCGTTGGGAACTTCAAATCGACACCATGCGGTCGGCTGTCTTTTAATGGAAATAATTTCCTGACCGTTCGGTGAAAGTAAATATTCCGTGACAGACCATCTGTACTTTTCATAATCTTCAATAATAGATTTATAAAAAAGATCTATTTTTACTTTTCTAAAAAACTGACCGATCGCAGGATATTTAAAAAAAGGTACAGAAATATAATCATCTGTCGTACCTTCTTCAGTTTCTCTGTACAAAGAAAAACCAGTTCCGAAATGAGATGTTGTCAAAACCTCCAATCCTCCGATAGCAGTTCCTGAGCGTTTTAATTTGTTTTCAAAATTTAGAGGATAAAGATTATCATCACCCCAGTTGCAAATCTCCGAATCACCATTACTTTTGGAAATTTTGATTTGTGCATGCGCAGATCCCGAAGATTTGCTAAAAACCATTGCCACACGATTATTTCCAACTGCGTAGATATTATCTGATATTTTTGTACTCATTAAAATATTACTTTGATTCCATTAAACCGGATGATAAAAACAATATGAATCGTCTTGATCGTTCCGTCTTCTAATTTTATATTTCGGGTTCTATTTTCAAAGTGGTTCGGGTTTTTAAAAGGAGTAGGATCTGCAAGCCTTACCAAACCTTTCTTTTTTGGCGGTCTCAAAAGTTCGGCATTTCTAAATATCACCGTTTTCCCACCTGTTTTGTTATACCGGTTGAATGTGCGCATTTCCAAAGTGAAATTTCCTTCTTTCATTTTTTCCAAAACTTCACTCAAAAACATTGTTTTTTCCACAGCTCAAAGATATTTTCAGCTAAACATCGGCAAAAGGACAGTGTTTTTCAATGAAGATTAATATCCTAATCCCACGATAAAAATCACGGTTAATTGATTTTCAATTAGTTAATCACATGATTTTTAAATTAAATCCCAAAATATAATGATTAACCCCACGGTCGCCTTAGTCCGATCTACAATTTCCGTTTGTGAAAAAAGCGAAATATGGGTAAATCACTGAAAAAGCCCCAAAAAGGGGCTTTTGTACATTTTGTGCTAAAGGTTGGTGATAATCATCGATGACGAGTAAGTATTATCGATGATGTAGGCAAAGCCCCACCATAGTCGGTAATCAAATGTATCTGATAGGTGTGTAGCATGCTCCTGAGGAATAGTTTTAGATTTCTCACTGCTCTTATCCTTTTCATAACCATCCTTCTTATGGGTAACAGCTGCATTCTCTAAAGATATAATCAAGTTCGGGCATCGGTCTTGGTTAATGCGAACGGTCGGAAGTTCGTGATCGGTCTCGCTCAATATAGTTTCAATAAGACGATATTTCACGATGTGACCAGGGTTATTGGTATTCGGTGTTCGGTTGATTACTTTCCACCCAGCTTTTCGCAACTTATTCTCTACATCTTCTGCGAGTGTAGTCTTTGAGTTGGCTTCTTCCTTGAATCCAGAACGGTCATGGTAAAGGTTAACAATATTACACGATGCTTTGTGTGGCTCGTAATACTCAATAAACTTCTGCACTAAATCGCTGAGCTTCTCACCGTCTACAGACTTAGCGTAAAACTCTTTAATAAAGTTAAGTTCGTTTGTGAGCTTAAGATGTTGTGAAACTGTACCGCAATTAATCTTCCCTCCAAAATCCAGATTAAAATCGAGTGGTACATTCCTTACAAGATCCTGATCATACTTACAACTCGGAGTGTAGTTTTCGGTAACGCCGCCGAGTAACGCTACATCATCCTTAGAATTGTAGTAATGTCTGGTTTTTAACTGTGGGTAGAAACCATCCTGTACGCCACGCGGACGTATATTCAATATTTCAGCCTCAAAAAGAATTTGCGATAACGCTTCCTCCTTCATCTGACCAATCCATCCGGGTGCAAGATTATGAGCATTGACAAATGCATTTGCTTTAATGAATCGGTACTTCTTTGGACTTTTAATACTCTTCGCTTCTCTATGCGTAAACCAATCACCTTTCTGCGTCATCGCAACGGAAGAAACAAACATTACCGAGTTGACCGATTTCGAATATTTAAAATCAGACTTAATCGTCCTGTTAGTCGTCAAAACGTTATTAAACAATCTTGTATAATCCAATAGAGCAGCTTCATCGCCAACGACCCAGGAAGCATTCAAACCACGTCCTGAGTTTGGGTCATCCAGGGAAACAAAAACAGCAATGGTACCGTTGAAAAAGTGTATAACATTATGCCAACTGTTGGGCGATTGAAAGGGCATTTCAAATCCTTTCTTCTTTCCACAGTTCCCGACAACGTAATGAACATCTTCAATCAAGCCGTACATTTTCAAACCTTCCTTTGTCGAAGCGAGTGTTCGGGTTTTTATCTGAACGAAAGTTTCACCAACGATCACACCAGTAGATTTCGGCATTTCTTTGACGTTGGTATGTATTTTTTTACCTAAAACAGTGGATTTTCCAGAACCCCTGGCTGCTTCGACATCAATTTCTTTAATACCATCGATAATCGCCTCGGTAACGGCTGCCTGCATTAAATTGTGAGAAATTTCCCTTAACGGCATCTGATATTTCGCAAAACTACTCATCGTCTTCATCTTCTCCGTTTGACTCTTTCCACTCCACATCCTCTGCATCAATAAACATCAAATCGACTACACCACGTTCTGCGGCTTTTTTGAACATGTTTTTCACTTCTTTCGGAAGAACCTGGCGGAAAACAGAAGCTTTCAACATTTCAGGATCGATTCTATCACTCATGTCCTCCGGAATGTGCTTCATGTAGTTTTCGTAGGCTTTATTAGCGTTTTTCAGGTCGCCATTCTTTAAAGCTTTCAGATAGATATCATGGAAAACGGCTCTCGCAATTGCTTTTTCTGCAGCAATTTCGACAACATCTAATTCGCCGAACAGTTGCTGTGAAAGATTATAATATCGATAAGCTGTAGTTCTGGATAAGTCTTCACCGCCGCGATGTTTAGGACGCATTAAAATCGCAATAATATCCTGCTGATGATATTTGTTACCCACACGCAAACCCCATATTTTCTCCAAAAGATTTTTCTTTTCGAGATCTGCGGGTTCTAACTTATTATTTTCATCGTCTATATAATTGTTTTTAAGACGCTGTAAAAGGTTGTTTTTGGTAAACTTTGCGAGTTCCATATCACGAAAATAGCCTTCGCAAGAGGCTATTTAAAGGACATATATATATTATTAATCTTTGTCAGGTATCTGATCGTGTTCTAAATGAATAAATACTTCTTTGTATTTGCTGTCTCTTAATTTTTGAATGTAATCTTTGAATTTATCAGTTCTTTTTTCAACAAACTCAAAATCTAATTTTTCATCATTGGGAATTCGATACAGTTGTAAAGACATGAAACAACCATCAGAGATAGATTCCATATAATTCTTTATTTCAAATGCTTTAAAACCTTTAAAGATCATTTGAGATTTGTCCTCTCCAAATGCATCTTCATAATCTTTTCTAATATCAACTTTTCCTTTCATAAAACTATTATTTTTACAAAGGTAATCAAAATTATTGCTGGTCGGTTTTGGTGTAAATTATTGGTTTTTAATTGTTTCCTCCAACTTTTCCAGCTCATTTTCAATCACTATCAACTGCTCAATTTTACAGTTTACCTGATGTAATTTTCGTCGGTAATCCGGATCTGTATTTTTCGGAAGAGCGTCTTCCATTTTTTTTATGGTGGCTTTTCTCTTGGTGATGTTGGAGCGGGTTGCATTACGTTTCTTCAAAAGCTCCATCGGCGAAAGTTTTGAAAAATCGGCTAATGTCTCCGTGAGCATAATGCGTTTGTTTTTGTTGTAATGATCAAGTGCTTTCTGACAGCGGTCCATTTTTTCCAGATGATCCAATAATTTAAACTGAATATCGTATGCCGTTTCCTCATCCGTTTGGTGAACATCGTTGAGTTCAACTTTCAAAGCACAGGCTTCGAGCCAGTGATCGTAACGCTGTTTAAAGGCAGAATGCAGTTCTTTTGGATATTGGGAAATAAAATCTGAGAAAATGCTTTTACGCGGTTTTTCCGGTGTGTTTACCTTGGTTACTGTTTGAGTTATTTTTTTTGCCGATCCAGCATCTGGAAAGGGTACATCGATATTCAACTGCTTCACAAAATACTTCAGTTTGGCATAATTAGCCGGACTGAATGATTTGTAAAGCTGTACTTTTTTTGCATCACCACCGTTGGAAATGTATTGCTGATAAAGTTCTCTGTGCGTGTCTCGATTCATAATAAAAAAACCTCTCTCCGGAAGAGAAAGGTTTCGATTCAATTTAAAACTATATACTATTTTGCAGGTTTTTCGTTAGGTTCAAGATCTTTTGTTTTTCCTGATTTTTTCTCAGCCAAAGCCATTTCCACAATACCGACATCACGGGTTCTTTTCTGTGATTTCAGCATATCAATGATTTTAACTAGTCTTTCCTCCGATAGCTTTTTCAACGGTTCTTTTGCAGATTCTTTGAACATCAGCCACGTTGCGCCGTTTTCGATTAACTCTAAAGCATTTTCCGGAACTTCTTTAATCGTAAAAATAGAACCTTTCCCTGAACGGACAACTGAACCCTTCGGTACTGATAAAATGATATGTTCTTTCATCTTATGGAGTATCTGGTAAAACCGTTAAATCACCGTCATACGCATAAATCGTAGAGTTGGCGATGATCTGTCCTGTAAGTCCTGAATCTACTTCTCCAGTATCACCGGAAGCCAATGAAAGTGAAGCGAAATAAGACGGGCTGTCCGGAGTTCCTACGATCCACATCTGACCTTCAGAATCCGGAATTCCGAAAATCATTGGCGTGTTCAGATGCGCACGCTGGAAACCTACCAAAGCTTTTTTGAATCCAGGAATAAAAACATCAAGCTGACCTCTCAGTTTTAAGTTTCCTTTAGATCCAATCGGCAAATTGGTTAATTGATTCTTGTCAATCTGCACATCAATTTTTTTCCATCCTTTCCCAGTATCGGCAACCAATCCGGCTGAAACAATTGTTGCAGACTCTGAATAAGATCCTGTTTTTGCAGGCTTAGTAAAGGTCGTGATGTGAGGCGCAGGAATATAGTACAGCGCAGTTGACAAACCAGCCACTGTCTCATCATTCGGACAATGGTTGATATTTTCTAAGTTTATATCGTCGAAGCAATCTGGCATGATTATAAATTTTCAAATAGGTTAGAATTTGAAGAAACAAGATCGTTCATTGCGTCTTGATCTTTGATAAGTTCAGCTTGTGTCCACGCTTTTCCATCATATCTGATGGATTTCGGTGCCGTGTCTCTGAATTTCTTATTCATACCTTGAAATTCAAATTTTTCACCAGGAACAACCTTTTCAGCTTTTGCTCCTTTCTTGCTTTCTGCAAAATCTTTTTTCTCCTGCTTCAAAGCTTCCTGTGCTTCTTTTAGTTTTGCCTCACCGGCAACCAAAGCCTCTTCTCTTTTTTTAAGCTGCTCCTCAGTGAGAGGAGTAGCTTGGATTTTATTTTCTGCCATTTTATTTAAAATTAAGCGATTTTACTTTCGTTAGGATAAAACAGTTTGTTTTGCGTACTGTTGTTCAAACCTAAATTAAGATCAGCATCAGCACTATGCAAATAGACATACTGATTAATCGCGAAATCGTAACCTAATGAGAATTCACCCAACATGTTTACAATTCTTTTGTCAACTTGTACGTCCGTAATTTGAGCCGGATTTTCAACAACATCAACCAATTCTAAAAGATTATCATTGATCGTTGCGAAAAGAGTTCCTTTTGCTAAACCAGGAATTCCGATCAATTCACGTTTTCCGAATCTTGTTTTAAGGTTTTCAGATTCGTTGAAAGATGGTCTTAATCCAAAAGCGTCATCTTTAGCTTCCTGATATTCTTCAGCATCTTCCTGAGAAGTGAAGATATATTTTACCTTAGGTTTTGCCATTGCAGGTAAGCTCTTTTCAAAAGAAGTAACCTGAGCTAAGATATTATTAGCCGTAATTGCATCACCAGGAATAATGTAAGCAGGATTTGTAGTATCGGCTTCAAGATTTGTAATGATTTTGTTCAAGCCATCCATTGAGAAACCAAACTCAGGAGTATCAAGCCCTGTTTTAGTTGAATCATAGACTCCATTGATAGAAAGATAATTTACATCATCAATGATTTTTTTAAGAACCATAGCCATGATATCTTTTGTGATCTGCTTATCCTGAGGTTTTTTACCTTCGTCAAATTTATCGGCATAGATTGTTCCTAAAATCTCCGCAGGATCAAGTTGAAAATCTACTTTCTGTCTGAAAGTCTTCAAGTCTTTTTTCTTGAAAGTCACATCTGTAAACGGCGAAAACTTTTTAGAATAGTAAGCCTGAACAACATGGCCCATCAAAGCGACTACACTCGGATATTCACCATTTATTTTGGTAAGTCTTTTTGCATACTTACTTAAGAAAATGCCATCTGCATGCAACGCAGCCTGAAAAGCATCTGGATATTTATTGATATAAGCAACAATATCGGATCTGATTTCTGTAGTATTAAGAGCCATTTATAAAATTGTTTTGAATTTTGATTTGTCGGTCATCACTTGATTGTGTTCGTACGATGCAGAAGGATCTTCTTTTTCCTCTTTTTCCTTGCCGTCGTTTTTAGTAAACGAATGTCTGTTATTAGACGCTCCGTATTCCTTACATTTTGTACCAAGCAGTTCCACAGCCTGTGAAGGTGTAGTATCGGCGGTCACTTCGGTTGTTAAGCCGTTCAGTTCAATAGCAGCAGTAACGGCGTTTTGTAAACCTTCTTTCTCGGTTTGCAAATTGGTATTGCTGGTGACTAAAGCATCATACTTTTCCTGCAATGCAGTAAGCTGCGTCTGAAGATTCTCACCGCTTTCCTGAGCCATGTGATCTTCCAGTTTCTGAAGCTGCTCTTCATCTAATCTCGCATGTGCTTTCTGACCGAAAAAACCGGACTGAATGTTTAACACCGCAAGGCCAAAAAAGGCAGATAATTTGGGATATTTCATTATTTAAAATTTATTTATTGCTTCTTCAATACTGCAGAGTTCATCGACAAGACCAATCGCCAAAGCTTCAGAAGGTCTGTATAAGTCGCCTTTGAACACTTTGCCGTCATCTTTTAAATTGTCTCCGTAAAATCTTTTGATATCGTACAAAAATTCGTCGTTAAAAGACTTAGCCATCTGTTCAAACAGCGCATCATTATTATTATCGATCATTTCTCGCCACGCAAGATTTTTAAGAGAAGAATCCGGAGCATAGATATCCTGAAAGACAGCTCCCAATTTTTCGTAAATCCCGTCATAATTAGCGAAAGGAATGTAGGTTCCAACTGAACCTATCCAACTTGCATGCGGATTCAAAGTTTTTAAATCACAAGCTGCATAAATGTATTCTGCAGCCGAACAAACCAAACCGTTCGAATAACCGATGGTCGGAGTTTCCATATTGAAAATAAAATCGGCAAGTTCGCGGGTTCCGTCACCCATACCGCCACCGGAATCGATATTCAGCAAAACTCCGGAAACCCTTTCGTCCATTTCCAAAGATTTGAGAATTTGTAGAATGGTCTGTGTTCCAGTATACCACCAATCGCTGTATTTAATGATCGGTCCAATAATATCAATCATTACCGGAAACTTTGAAATACTCTGCTCCGAAAAAGTTGACATTTGATTGCTGAGTTTAGCCTTGAATTTCTCGTCAATTTTTTCCTGCGAAGAAAAAGTGTTGTTTTTATAACCTGGCAACAACGCCGATAGAACAGAAATTAAATAATTCTGTTCTATCATCATGGGCTGGTTAAAATATTGGTTAATTCCGTGCATCGTATTGATTTCACGGACAAAACTATAAGATTGGTGGAATGAAGAAAAGGACTTTAAATTTGGGAACTATTTTATAAACTACCGGTGCGATGATCGTTTCACCGAAAACTCTCAGCGTAAAAGAATCGCTTCCGGAACCATCGTCACTGATCGAATCTGAAACGGTAATACTTAACGGAAATCGGTCATTTCCAAGCATCATCATTTCGGTATTGGAAACGAGAATTACCGCAAAATGATTGAATCGGTTCAGTTCTTCATACCATTGTTCACGGTTGGCAACGGTAAGATCAACTAAACTCATGGAGATATCAGGCGAGTAATAAGGATTTCCCGCAATGAATTCGGTCGGAATACTTCGGGATGCATCACCCGGAAGCACGCAATATTTATACAGCGCATCTTCCGGATTGGGAAATTTGCCGGCCAACTGATTAAGATAGCTTACTTTTGATTTGTCGAAAACCAAAATTCCCCGCAGTTCGCGTATGAAGTTTTCGGGTATGTTTGTAAAGTTTTGCATTTTTCGGTAATAATTTTGAAAAAGTTTTATTTGTCGTCTTTAAGAAAGAAATAGCATACTCTCAAATTTTTCACGCTTCCGGTTCAAGTCACGCTTCAAAGCATCGACACTTAAATCTTCTTCAGTGATGTCGTAGGCATCCAGAATATTATTGATGCTCGTGTTGTAATCAATATCGTATTCACGCTTATTGATGATCGCATTGATGTACAGATCTTCCCTGAACAGCGAATCCATAATCTTATTAATAAGATGTTCGTGCCTTTCTTCAATGAAGAAACCACTTTTGGAAGAAAGTGAAAGAGAAGCCGTGAAACAAAAATGTTCGGTTTTCTTTTCCTTTTTGCTTTCGCTGATGCTGTAGTTTTTGTTCGTTTTATTCTCCAGCATATTTATGATTATGCTACCGAACCAATCGTCAAGACTCAGATGATATTCTTTTCCCAAACGAACGGTGAGAAATTTTTTGATGTAGGGTGTTACTGGAAGGTGGATTGTTATTTTCATTTTTTTTCAGTAATTTTTTTTAAAATATTAGGGTTTTCTAAAACAAAAGCATACTGGCTTGGGTGCATTTTATAATACCACACTCCGCTGATATTATTTACATAAATCTGTATTTCATCCCATGTTGGAGGGAAAAAATTCTGTTTGATCTTCAGGAGCTGGTCTTCAGTGTACAAATCTCCGAAATAGACGGTCCCGACCAAACGACCACCAGCATAGATGCCGAAAACATACTCATTGGTTTCCTCTCCTTTTACCTGCAGCACCTCCATCCCCTGAAAGAACTCACAGAATACGAAAGGCGAAAAACCAATCTTTTTACAGCTCATTTCTTCAAACAGCGGGTGCGTATTGTCGGGACGGAGGGTGTTGTGTTTTGGGAACATTTTGTTATTTATTTTTATTTAGATAATATTCCGTCCATTGTTCAGCCATAGCATCAGCAATTCCATTATAGGTTTTACTTCTCATTAGTGCGTTTTTGGGATTGTTAGTACTTGGATTATTTGCATGAGTTATTGACATTCTCTTACCAGAACCTGACTTTGGATAAACCCATTTAGGTTCTACTATTTTTGTAGGTTCTAAAAGAAGCAGATTTTTTAACCAAAGACCTGTAGTTTTTGAATCGTGATGACCAAATTCATAAGGCTGAATATATTGATCTGGAGTTCTAATATGTGTTGATAAAACTCCCTTTGGATTCTCAATAGCTATGAAATCAATATTAATATTCATTAAATTATAAACAAATTTTACAGCTTCCAATCGTTTTTCCCATCTTTCCGGATTATTTAAAAAAGAACGATTTGCTGTTACTGTTAAAAAAGTACAAGGAGGAAATGCTATCATGATATCAAATCCATTATTAACTATATCAAATACATCGCCTTGATAATGTTTTCCTGGAATTTCTGTAGGTAAAAGGTCACAAGAAATTGCATCCCATCATTTCTTTTTGAAAGCTTCCCTAACTATTCCGGAATATTCACATGCTATAAGTGCTTTCATTTTCTACATTTTTAATATTAATTTTTTTATTTTTTGTTCTGATACACTAAAATCGCTCTTTCAACTTTCAACCGTTCAACCAAATTGATTATCAGTTATTTAGGTTTTTTATCGGTTGAAAATGGTTGAAAATGCAAAACCTATTTTCAACCACTTTCAACCACTTTCAACTTTATTTTCAACTTTTTTAAGCTTGTTTTTACTTTAAAACTCTGATAATCATTACTATTTGAAAAGTTGAATCGGTTGAATCTGAAAAAGTGCCTTTATTGGATTTTATTTTATTTTTTTTAAAAAAAAGAGGTTAAAACTTGAAACTAAGCTCTCCATTTTTCGCTATATTATTTCCTTCCCAATGGGAATCCTCTGGGGTTGCAGGGGATTCGGGAAATAAGTTGCCGTTAGAATCTCTGCTTTGTCTCTGCCAATACACAGTCGACTCAATATTTTCTCTTGTATCTTCCGGCATTTTGCTCAGATCTAGTTTATAGACAGAACAGGATGTCGATTTCTCAACCAGCTTACCGTCGACAATATCGTCTTTCACCATCTTCATTTTTCCTGGCTCGATGAAGTAGCTTTCCTTTTTGATTTCGTCCTCAAACGTCTTTTTACCTGGGCAGCTCTCTGAGAATCTCGGGAACCATTCTTTCTGTATATTCAGATAGACATTGGTGAACTGGATGCTCAAGATATTGCCTTCGATGCGGAAATCTCTTCCTTCCCGCAGATGCGATGTAGAATTGCCACGAAGACCGAGCAGGAACAGATCCCAGAATTTGATGAAAATACTTGCGCTGGAAATCTTGCTTCTGAGATTAGTCACGAACGCATCAAAGGTCTTCAGCATTTCATCCATGCTGAACGGGAAGACAAAAGCATTCACTTCACGCAGAACGTCGTAGGTTGCGCCGAGAATTGCGTAATTGGTGATGATACGGTCGATCGCTCCTTCAAACGGTTTTCTCGCCGACAGTGTTTTTTTCCACAGATTGAATTTATCCCTGAAATTATCTTCAAACGCCTGCCTTTCCCAAACTACTTTGTCCATAAAACTCGTTACCGGTTCCGTCAGCATTTTTGCCAGTTTTTTATAATCTTCCTTTTCTTCTTCATTAAACGTATTTCTCGTCATTTCCCCGAAAACCAATCGGGAAAGCAAAGCCGTGTCCGTTGGATATTCGTTACCGGTAACCAGGGCTGAAGACAAAATCGGCACGGTGTCAGTAGAAACTTTAGAATCAATCGTTCCCATGGTGTAACCTGTTTTTTCCCACAATCCCTTCAGCATTCCCGTATCGTCTTTAATGCTATTGGTAAACTCGGAGAGATGCACGACCATGTTGGATGTTTCCGCAAAAACCCTAATCTTTCCCTTTCCGGTAGATTGCGCATTCTGCAGGGAAATAGAATCTGTTTCCGTTAAACCAAACATCCTTTTGATGCAAGAAAACAACTGGTCTTTCCCTGAAGAAGCAGGACCATAGAGAAAGAATTCAGGAAAGCCTTTGGCAATTTCAAAAATCAGATCTTGATGCGCCGTTGCAAACGCAAATAAAATTCCAGGTATGGCAAATTCACGGTGAACTTTGTAGACCTGAGAAAGATAGTCTTCTATTGGAAAGCTCGCTGATTTCAGCATCAGTTTCTTCTGTTTGGCAAATCGATATGGATTATTGCGATAGATTTCATTCGCTGAAGGAACGTAATACGTATGTCCGTCATAATGGAAAATTCCGTCTTTCGTTATAGGAATAGATTGTTTACCCGGAATCGTCGCTGAATTATTCCAACAAAAAAAACCTTCAGGATTCCAACCGAGTACGTCAACTTTACGACCGACTCCCATCTGATCAAAAAGATAAGCCGCCAATTTATCCAGGTCTTTCTGATTTCCTTCGAAACGATAATTTCCCTGGTCCGAAAGTGCGTCTTTAAAACGTTGTGGTGCATTTAAAGTATTTGCAGGAACATCGAAGATTCTTTCATCTCCTTTAAAATTACAGATGCTGAGTAGCTTCTTTGGGAATTTATCATCGTTCATGTGCTGCAGAATCTGAATGCTGAAGTTTGAAACTGAACGGAAATGAATCGGCTCTGACATATCATCGACCATGTAAATCTGATTATTATCGATCAACAATTCGTATTTTGTGACAATCGCATCAATTTCTTCCACGGTCATTGTAATCCCTTTCGGAAGCTGATATTTTTCGTTTCCGGCATTGATGAACTTTACATTTTCCGCTTCCTGCTCCTTAAAAAGCTGTTTTACAATCGCAGGTTTTAATTTAGCTTCTTTTGCGAGTTTTTCAGTGTAAATATTTTTTAAACCTGAATCGCTGATATTAGATATTGTTTTTACGATTTGCTTGATGCCATTATTCCGGTCGAGCTCGTCACCCTGAATTTTTTCAGCCATTAGACATTCAAAACCGTTCTGTGTATAACATTGGAGGGTTTCTTCCAGAGATATCATTTTCTCAGTCTTGCCGTCCGCAAAATATACAGGCGGGAAATATCTGAACTTTCGGCTGTAATCGTCCGGATCGAGCGAACCGGGAAGAATGCAGACTTCTACGCCAAAACCTAAACGAAGTAGATGCTGTGTATATTCAGCGATTTTCTTCTGTCCGGCTTTGTCGCCGTCAAGACAAAGCGTGACTTTGGTAGTCAGCTTTTTCAATATTTCCATCTGCTTAATTGTGAAAGCGGTTCCGCAAATTCCAACGGTATTCTCCAAGCCGTATTTATGCCACGCAATAACATCGTTGTAGCCTTCGGTAACGAAAACCCTGTTTTGTTTAATGATCGCTGTTTTTGCTAGATGAAGCCCGAAAAGTTGGTTAGATTTATGATACAAATCATTTTCCGAAGGATTCATCCATTTCGCAAAATTAGGATCTTGGTTGAGCTGACGTGAAGCAAATCCCGTGATTTTCCCACGATCATCATAAATAGGATAAATCAATTTATCCCAAAGTTTATCTTGATTTTTATCGTTGATTAAACCCAACTTCTTCCCAACTTCAACGGAACCAAACTGCGAAAAGAGATTGTACATAAAATTATTACCTGGCGCATAACCGAGCTCCCAGAATTTTACTTCATCGTCGGAATATTTTCTTTTGGCAATTTCCAGCCATGCCGGATGATCTTTCGGAAGCTTAAACAATACTTCCTGAAATTTCTTTGATAAAGCTTCAAGGTATTTTCTGAGATCTTTTTCTGCAGCCTGTTTCTCTTTTTTCTTTTCGGCGATTTCGGGTTTTTCGTATTCTACTGCTTTGCCCTGAATTTTTGCCAGTTCTTCCACCGCCTGAGCATAGGTGAGGCTTTTTTTGTGCATCAAATATGTAATGACATTTCCTGAATTTCCGCTTGAGAAATCCTTAAAAGTCTGTGTTTTAGGGAAAACCACACACGAAGCCGTTTTCTCAGTTGCATAAGGCGATAAGCATTGATATGTAATGCCTTTTTTCTTCATCGATTCTTCGTAAGCAGAAAAAACCTGCACGATATCAGCATCAGAAATCAGGCGGTCGATAAATTCTTTTTTGATGTAGCTCATGGTTTAAGTGAATTGAAACATTTGATCTTCCTGAGTGATTGTCGTTGTAAAAGGAAATTTATCTTTCCCGGCTTTCTCTCTGAATCTTTAATAACGAAATCATGAACGATAATTTCTGAATTCAAAACTTTCATCATCTTAACTTTATCGCCAACAAACGAGGTTGATGAAACTTTTATATTAAAATCTTTGAAGCTGTTCATTTGGTAATAATTTTTTGATTAAGTTTTTAGAATTGCAGTGCTTAGACCAACCTTTATAAGAAGCTATTGATTCTCGTTTTGGATTTCTTTTAAGCATCTGAGCAAATCGTTTTTTTATGGATTTTCTAAGCAAGACATGAGTGTGAAAATGTACATATCCAACAAAATCAATCCCCCTTTTTTCAACTGGAAAAATCTGCCAATTATCTTTCACTTCAAGTTTTAAATTCTGTTCTAAATAAAGTTTGATTAAATTTAAAATCTGATGAAGTCTGCTTTTGTCACTGTGTAGAATAACAATATCATCAGCGTAACGGAAATAGAATTTAACACGCAGAACCTCCTTAATCCAATGATCAAAATAGGTTAGATAGAAATTTGCAAAATATTGACTTAAATAGTTTCCTATCGGTAATCCGGGAGCGGAATCAATAATTTCATCAAGCAACCAAAGAAGATCTTTATCTTTAAATTTTCTTTTCAATAGTAATTTTAGAATATCATGATCTATACTCGGGTAAAATTTTCGGATATCCAACTTTAAACAGTATTTTGTTTCTTCTACATTTTTTAAAGCTTTTCGAACGGCAAACGATGCTGAATGAATACCTTTTCCTTTAATGCAACTGTACGAATCAGATGTAAAAACCTTCAAGAAAATTGGTTCTAAAATGTTCATTATCGCATGATGTGTAATTCTATCTGGAAAGTATGGCAATCTAAAAACGTCTCTTTCCTTCGGCTCGTAAACTTTAAAAACATCATAATCAGAAGTTTTGTAAGTTTTATCGATTAAAATCTTATGAAGTTCCCATATATTATGATCTGGATTTTTATTATGTCTTAAAATCCCATACTGTTTAGATTTCCCTTTTTGGGCCTTTCTATCAGCTATATTTAAGTTTTCGATACTTATAATTTTCTGATATAAATCTCCAATTCTTTTCATATCCTTTGCTTATTAAAAGTCGTTTTCACTGTAGTTACCAACGACTTTGAATTTTTTTTGTTTTTTACCAAGAGGTATGGTCTGTGATGTAAGTATTTTCACAAAATCGAGAGCTGACATTCGAATTCGTATTCCAGTTATCGTAGTCGTTGTACGAAAAACTGGCACCTGAAGAAGAACTACAACCACAACATCACACAACCTATATTTTTACAGCACGAAATAATCTTTGTATAAATCGGTGAAGTTTTCCCCGATGTATTTAGCTAGTTCACGGCTTTTGAAGCAAAGGCGAGAGCCGAAATACGAATACGTAATCCAGTAATCGAAGTCGTCGTACGAAAAACCGGCACCCGAAGAAGAACCTTCCATATCAAACCATGGGTAATATTTGTATTCGGCTGAATTTGACCAGTTGGGCTCCCAACCTTCATTTAATGCTTCTGCAATAATTACAAGTTTGTAATGTGCTATAATTGCTTTTTGATTATTTTCAGGTAACTTTTCAACCTGTGGAAGATTAGCTTCGATTTTTAAAACCTGACAAGCATCTTCAAAACTTTTAACTTTTTCTGTAATTTTCATAATAAATAAATTAAATAGTCATAAATTTTTTATAAATTTCTGTGAACTGCTTTCCGGCGTACTCAGCTAATTCACGGCTTTTGAAGCAAAGTCGAGAGCCGACAAGCGAATACGTAAACCAGTAAGCGTAGTCGAGGTACGAAAAACAGGCACCCGAAGAAGAACCTTCCATATCAAACCATGGGTAATATTTGTATTCGGCTGAATTTGACCAATCTGGAGCCCAACCCTCATTTAATGCCTTACAAATAACTATGGCAGATTGATATTGAAGTAAGTGAGATTCTATTTCTGCGGAAATAAGTTTTTTGTATTCTTGCACTTCAATATCATTATCTCCCAATTCTTTAATAGCATCATCGACAGATTTAATCCTTTCTTCTATTTTCGTTAGAAATACTTTCTTTCCTAATAGGTTTTCAAGAAGTATTTTTCCGTTTTTAGAAGCTTCTACGTGCGCTTTAATTGCGGCTTCTTTTGTGATAGTTAAATTTTCCATATTTATTAGTTTGATTTTGTCGTTATAAATTCCTCATATACATCTAAAAACTTGATTGTTGCATCTATCATATTATCATAATCAAGGAAGCAAAGGCGAGAGCCGACACCCGAATACGTAACCCAGTCATCGTAGTCGTCGTACGAAAAACCGGCACCCGAAGAAGAAGGAATATAAAATCTTGGCTCATATTTTCTTTGGTTGGAATTATTATAATCCGGAACCTCTTTGAGATTATAAGCTGATACAATTAATTTTATTTTCCTGTAAGCAATTTCATCACCTTCTAAACCTTCATTGGCATGGTGAAAATCATTATCATCTATTCCGTGATATTTAAGAACATCAGAAAAATTTTTGATCATTTTTTTAATGTCTTTGGGCTTTTCTTTGAATGACACCCTTCCGGTAGTTTTATCAAAGTTTTCGATTTCATATCCCTCTGGGATTTCGATTGTAATTGTTTCCATTATGAATTATTTTTTTATTACTATTTTAAAAAAGTTCTGTTTGTATGATAAAATGAAATTCTGACATTAAGATTTTCATTTCCGAATACTCAATAAAATTGGGGGGGTAAATATAGTTTTAGCTGATGTTTTAATATTTAAACCTTTTTTACGCAATCGGTACAAAGCGTTATACTTTCGTTTCTTCATATTTTTCATTGCTTTTTACATTAAAGATTAAAATCCCTCTGTATTTACTTTCAATAATCCAGTGATCAGGTAACTGTAACTCGGTTTTGGGGTTGTTGGGTTGATATTTTATTTTTTTATCGATGATCCAGAGCTTTCCGGTTTTCTGCAGTCGGGTAATCGCTTGGTAATCCTGTAATTTAAAATGCGTCAACATTATTCCCGGAGTGATAAGTTGATTTTTCTCTTTAATCAATTGAAGCGAAAGCATGTTCCGTCTATACCGACAAGTCATCTGCGTTAATTCTTGCTGCATCAGCAAACCGAAATTTTTCTGTGAAATATATTTACGGTCTTTAAATACTTTTTTGCAGAAACCGACTAGTATTTTGTATTGACGAGAGTTGACGCGTTTCATGGAATGCTTAAATATTTCTTGTAAATAAGTAGGCGTTAGTAATATCGTGCTCTAATTCATCCAAAGCCAAAAGTGAAATTCCAATTACCTGAATTTCGCTTGGAACGGTGGAATTGATGTTGAATTTTTCAATAAACCTTTCTGACCATTCTCGAAAGTTACTTTGCGGATATTTTTTCATGTATACAATAAAGCTTTCGGAAAAAGTTATTTTTGATTTTTCGATTTGATTTTTCAGAAACTCAGCGGATTCTACGTCTGAGAAGGCTTTATAAATCTGTTCTTTTAAATTTTTAATTTGTTGAGACATTAGGAATGTATTTTAGGATTAAATAAAAAACGAAAATTGCTGTTAATATCCACCAGCAAATTGCAAATGTCATTTCTGTGAATTGTTTTTTCATGATTATTTAATGTTTTTAGATTTACAACTTGGACATTGATCATGGTGAAGTTCTTTTCTAATGTCGAAATGATCACCGCAATCAAAACACGTTTTCCAAATTTCATGATTATGAGTTTTGAAAAATTGTGCAATACTCATTTTAGGTTTTGGCTTTTTAGAGTAGTTCTCTACAAAAGCACGAACTTCTGGAGTCATAATTTATACTAAAATGAAAAATTATCATCTTTAACTGCCCCCCCAACTGCGTTCGCAACATCCTGAGCAGTTGCTTCGGTAGTTTTCGGGCTTTGATATCTAAGATTTCCTACATAGTAGGTGTTTTTCTCGCCAGCTTCGTAAGCTTCCTTTTTTAAGGCACACTGCACAGATGCATTATTGTTGTATTGGTCAGCTTCATAGTGAACCCAGACATTTACATCGACAAAAATTTTCTCACCTTCTTTAGTTTGAACTTTCTGCGCTTTTACTTTACCGGACATCATCGCCGCCTTTAAATCGGTATAGTTAATTTGTCCGTAAAAATTGAGGGGTTTGTTTGACATAATATTTAATTTTAAATTGAATTCGATTAAAAAACCCGACCGACAATAGCCAGTCGGGTAAAAACTAATAACCATGAATGCAGTCTTTCCCGCTGTCCGGAGCTTTTTAAAAGGTTATCGCCTAAACCCTCCGTTACACTACGAATTAAAGGGCTCGTTAAGAACGGCTAAACATAACCCTGTGGAAAAGTCAGGATTCGAACCTGAAACTTATTACCTCTCATCCAAGAGGGGCGTCTACCAATTCCGCCACTTTTCCAAAAAATGTAGTTCTGGGTTTCACAACAGAGAACTACCGATCCAATCACTACTATATCATAGGAAACTAAAGCCTTAAAAAAAGCACTTCAAACTTCTGCGCTGATCGGGTTCGTGCTTTGAAAAGAATAAATAGGTTAATTTATATGATGTGAACCCTTTCGTGAAGTGCTTTTAATTTTTAACATTGACCATTGCTGTCGGGGTCATCAAGCTTTTCGGAGAGTAATAATTTTAATTCATCATGCTTCTCCTCTATAAAACCTTTTACTTCAATTTCGGTACAGTTATCGGCAACTTGAATAATTTTCCATTTTTCTAAGTTTTCAAATTCTTTCACATTAACTTCTGCGATGCTACAAGAATTGCTATTTGAACCTATTGCAATCGTTACTTCACTTGGCTCAAAATCTCCATCCCATCTGTTGGCATATTCATCCATAATTGTGAAATCAAAATAATTATCAATTTCAAATTTTTCATTTTTAATGTCTTCCATAGTTATTATAGATTTTTAATTAATTTTCATTAGCCACTTTTTGTAAGCTTCTACCGATTCTTTTGTAAATCTTTTTTGATTGCCTTTACCTTTTGCACCTTTGTAGGTTTGTTTGAGCGGGCAATCTATATTTCGCATATCGCTTCTTATTTTGCTGCTTGATATTTCCAGGTATTTTTCTACATCACTCATTGTTGGTTCTTCGGTGTCTACCCAATCCATATTCTTAAAAAATCGGTTGTAAACATCTACCGGAACAAGCATGTAACCTTCAGGAATAGTCATACATTTTGATTTTAGTTTTCAAAAATTTCTGAATCTTTATATCCTTTAGATCGGAAGTAATCTGCAATAACAATACTTTGTTTTGCTACTTTATACTTACGCTCTAATTGCATTTGTAGTGCGAAAGCCGTTGTTTCGACAACTCCTTTATTATTAACCAATAAGAAAATAGCTGCGAAATGCTCCGGAGTGGTCAAAATCGAGTCTAGAATTTCGTCTTTTATATACATTTTCTTTATATTTGTAAACAATTAGATATTAAATACTTTACAAATCTATATAAAATATTTTATACTTAAAAATAAAAATATAAAATATTTTATAAAAATTAAAAACTGAATTCCAATATGAATGCAAAAGATCTTCGTGAAGCACGTGCCAGATTAGGTTTAAGTCAAACAGATGCTTCAGTTAAGCTAGGTATATCATATCCAACATACAGTAGTTATGAAAGGGATGGGAAAATACCTACTACGAAGTTTGAAATGCTTCAGAAATTTATCGACGAATCTTTCGAGGTGGAATTAAAAAATTCGGTTAAAGAAGAAAACGCAGAATATAAAATATTTAATAGTAAAACAGATTTAGATTCGAAACTTGATTTAATCTTTAAAGAAATCCAAGTGATTAGAAAAGAAAATGAGCAATTGAATGAAACAATTACTCAGATGCAGAAAGATGGCGTAGATGAGAAAAAGAAAAATGACCTACTGCGAAAACAACTGCAGTTGGCCATTAATGTTCTAAAAGATTTAGATATCGAATTACTGGAAAGAGAGAAATCAACCGGTACAAAACAAGACATTGGTCAAGTCGAATAAATCAATGTTCTTATAATTCAAAATATCAAGTTTTGGTAATTCCGTTTTCTCAATTTTGTTCATGTATTCTTCTGTCTTATCAATTAGCAAATACATAATTTTCCTATACTCTTTGTGAGTAATAATTTTTGATTCCAGCTGTTTATCAGCAATCATCATCAATTTGTCGATTTCTTCTAAAAACTGCTGATGTAATGTTTTATTCTTCGTCATACTGTGATTGGTAGTTTTTTAATAGTCTGTCTTTGGCTTTTTCCTCGCGATCTTTCGCATCGTAATATCTTATAGTAAGAACTAATATGTAGTAAACCGGAATTACCGTTCCTGCAATAAGTAATCTGTACCACCAGAAATCGAAAATCTGATATCCGTATACAAGAATAATGTTTCCGATAATCATATTCATATATGCATATAAAGGCACCAAGTACGCTAATGTAAAAGGTTTCATCCTGGACGTAAAAATAATTATAATAGGTGCGATGGAGATCTCCAAAGCATAAATGAAGTTTTTAAGAATAATAAAGTTGGGAACAGGCTGATTAAGGTCAAAAGCAAAATCTAAAAAGTTATCTGCATAGAGCAGTAGTCCGGAAAAAATAAGTAAAACAGTAGAGGCAATCTGTTTGCCTCTACTTATTTTTTTATTATCTCGGTGGGGTGATGACGATCGGTCCGAGTCCGGTGTCTGGGTTTTGCGGAAGGGAATCTCTTGCTGCTGTTTTGGGTGGTTCTTCATTGGTTTTTAGTTTTTCAAATGCAATTTCTTCATTTACGTTCTCAACATCATTGTTTCTGCAAGAAGACATTGACATCATTAAAATCGCTGCTATAGCGAACATCAGTTTTTTCATGTTTTGAAATTTTAATTGTTAATAATTGAGTTGTAAAGTAACGTTACTTTGTGTAAAACTCAAAAGACAAGTAGTATTTCAATACATGATGATAAAAATAGTAAATTAATTTTTACTGCAATCAGTATTTATACGGATGATTAATTAAAAATTTTTTACAAACATTTTCCGAACAAATATATATTTAATTTCGCATACAAAACAATATCAGTCTGTTACAAGTTTATTTTACTACCCTGGAAAGGTAGTATGCGGGTAACTGTATCGAGGGTTCGAATCCCTTCCTCTCTGCAAAAGCGTTGATTTTCAACGCTTTTTTTGTTTTTAACAAATTCTTATCTTTTCTTATCTGTATAACTGACATCGATAGTATGATGATAAATTGCTAATTGATGTATCGGTTTTTCATTTATCATTATGTTGCGTTTATCGATATAATAAAAAACGCAAATGTATATGTCTTATATTAACGTAATGCGTAACTTTAAATGTTATCTGCAGTATCACGAATTCGTACTCCAAATGAGATACCCATTATTTTTATTGATATTATTTTTAATATTTTCTTGTGAAGAAAAACCAGAATTAAAAATGGATATTAAAACCGTGAAAACAAATTTAAATCTAAATAATAACCGATATTTAAAAGAATATCATCCTGAAAAAATTGGTCAAGAAGTCGAAATTCAATTTGTAAAAAATAAAAATAATAATAAATTATATGGAATTATGAGTTGTTCCTACAATAGTAACTTCATACTTGACAATAAGGATTTTTCGTTTGAAACATTTAGATGTGATTCCAACTTTCCTGTATATGTACATTTTGAAAACAATATTTCTGAGAAATATAAATTATTGGTGACAAAAAATCCTAAGTCAAAAAGTAATTATTTCAAAATTGGATTCAAAAAAATTATTTTTCCAAATAAATATTATTCTTTTGGATCTTTCTTTGACAAAGTCGAAAATAAAGAATATGAAATTCTTTGGAGCGAACCGATAAAATTTGAAAATTAAAATAATACAATATTTTATTTTCTAAAATTAGCCCAAACACAAAAACTTACTATTAAAAAAATTTTCAAAACAAAATCCAGATCAATGAATCTGGATTTTTGTTTGAAATACAGTTTGGTAAATGCATTTCGACAATATAATGAAGTGTATGAATGTTCAATAAAAGTTCAAAGGTGGAATCTTTTGCTAACATGAATAATCAATCCTAAAATTCCCAAAACCCGTGCGGATTATTTATTGTAATTGGTTATTAGTTTTAAACGCTTCCAAGCAATGGGAATTTTATTTAATGGATTAATCTTTTATTTTTTTTTGCGCTACAGTTTTCTAAGTTGTGACAATTTGTTTTAATTTTTAAATTCTGGTTTTGAAACCTCATTTCTTAGCCCGGATGTTCTATGTTAATATGCAAATTCTTTAGGTTAAAATTTTAAA